>JBIIEH010000009.1:0-131698 GCA_044237945.1 Sphingobium sp.
GACCAGATGGCCGTCCACGTCCCGCTGAGCCTCGAGGCCCAGCTGGAAGCGCGCGTCCTGATGATGTCGACGAACAACATCCTGTCGCCCGCCAACGGTCGCCCGATCATCGTGCCGTCGCAGGACATCGTCCTGGGTCTCTACTACCTGTCGCTCGCCAAGGACGGCGAGCCCGGCGAGGGCAAGCTGTTCGCGGACCTGGGCGAGATCGATGCGGCCCTGGACGCGGGCGTGGTGACCCTGCACACCAAGATCAAGGCCCGCCATGAGGAGATGAACGCCGAGGGCGAACTGGTCCGCAGGGTGATCGACACCACGCCGGGCCGGATGAAGATCGTCGCCCTGTTCCCGAAGCATCCCGCCGTCGGTCACCGACTGCTGGAGAAGAACCTCACCAAGAAGGAAATCGGGAACCTCATCGAGACCGTCTATCGGCACTGCGGCCAGAAGGCGACGGTGATCTTCGCCGACCAGATGATGGGCCTGGGCTTCCGTGAAGCGGCCAAGGCCGGCATCTCCTTCGGCAAGGATGACATCATCATCCCGCAGCGGAAGAAGCCGATCGTCGAGGAAACCCGCAAGCTCGTCGAAGAGTACGAGCAGCAGTACGCGGACGGCCTCATCACCAAGGGTGAGAAGTACAACAAGGTCGTCGACGCCTGGGCCAAGGCCACAGACCGCGTCGCCGACGAGATGATGGCGGAGATTTCCACCGCCGCGAAGGACGCCACGGGCCGGGAAGGGGAGATCAACTCCATCTTCATGATGGCCAACTCCGGCGCCCGGGGCTCCCAGGCCCAGATGAAGCAGCTCGGCGGCATGCGCGGCCTGATGGCCAAGCCCTCCGGCGAGATCATCGAGACGCCGATCATCTCGAACTTCAAGGAAGGCCTGACCGTCCAGGAGTACTTCAACTCCACCCATGGCGCCCGTAAGGGCCTGGCGGACACCGCCCTCAAGACGGCGAACTCGGGTTACCTGACCCGCCGTCTCGTGGACGTGGCCCAGGACTGCATCATCAACGAGGAAGACTGCGGCACCAGCCGGGGCATCACCCTCAGCGCCGTGGTCGAGGGCGGCGACGTTCTCGTCTCGCTCGGCGCCCGCATCCTGGGCCGTCATGCGGCCGAGGATGTCCGGCACCCCGACACGGGCGAGGTCATCGTCCCCGCCGACGCCTACTTCGACGAGGACGAGATCGAGAAGGTCGAGGCCGCCGGGGTCCAGTCCGTGCGCGTGCGCTCGGTCCTGACCTGCGAGGCCAAGCTTGGCGTCTGCGGCACCTGCTATGGCCGTGACCTGGCCCGCGGGACCCCGGTGAACATCGGCGAGGCGGTCGGCGTCATCGCCGCCCAGTCCATCGGCGAGCCCGGCACCCAGCTGACCATGCGGACCTTCCACATCGGCGGCACGGCCCAGGTGGCCGAGCAGTCCTTCTTCGAGGCCGGCAACGCCGGCGTCGTGCGGATCGTCGGCGGCTCCACCGTGGTGGCTCCCGACGGCGCGCTGATCTGCATGAGCCGCAACCTCGTGCTCAGCGTCCAGGTCGATGGCAAGGACCGCGAGACCTACAAGCCGCCCTACGGCGCCCGCCTGAAGTTCAAGGACGGCGAGAAGGTCAAGCGGGGCGAGCGCCTGGCGGAGTGGGACCCCTACTCGACCCCGATCATCACCGAGGTGGGCGGTCGCGTCCGCTTCGAGGACCTGGTCGAGAATGTCTCCTTCCGCGAGGAAGCTGACGAGGCCACCGGCATCTCCAACCGGGTCGTGGTCGACTGGCGGGCCTCCGCCAAGGGCGGCGACCTGCGTCCGGCCATGGCTGTGCTTGACGAGACAGGCGCCTATCGCCGCCTCGCCAACGGGTCCGAGGCCCGCTACCTGCTGCCGGTGGGGGCCATCCTCTCCATGGGCGATGGCGACGAGATCCGCCCCGGCGAGGTCCTGGCCCGGATGTCCACCGAAAGCGCCAAGACCCGCGACATCACCGGCGGTCTGCCGCGGGTGGCCGAGCTGTTCGAGGCCCGCCGGCCGAAGGACTGCGCGGTCATCGCGGAGATGGACGGCCGCGTCGAGTTCGGCCGTGACTACAAGAACAAGCGCCGGATCAAGATCACCCCCGAGGATGGCGGCGAGGCCGTCGAGTTCCTGATCCCGAAGGGCAAGCACATTGCGGTCCATGACGGCGACGTCATCCGCAAGGGCGAGTACCTGATCGACGGGAACCCCGATCCGCACGATATCCTGCGCATCCAGGGGATCGAGGCCCTGGCCGAGTTCCTGGTGGACGAGATCCAGGAGGTTTATCGCCTCCAGGGCGTGCCGATCAACGACAAGCACATCGAGACGATCGTTCGTCAGATGCTGCAGAAGGTCGAGATCATCGAGTCCGGCGACACCACTTTGCTGGTGGGCGAGCAGATCGACCGCGAGGAAATGGACGAGATCAACGCCAAGCTGCAGCCCGGCTTCCTGCCGGCGGCGGGCAAGCCGATCCTGTTGGGCATCACCAAGGCGTCGCTGCAGACCCGCAGCTTCATCTCGGCGGCCTCCTTCCAGGAAACCACCCGCGTGCTCACGCAGGCGGCGGTCGAAGGCAAGAAGGACACGCTGATCGGCCTGAAGGAAAACGTCATCGTCGGCCGCCTGATCCCGGCGGGCACGGGCGCGGGCATGAACCGCCTGCGCGTCGCGGCCTCGTCGCGTGACGCGGCGCTGCGGGCGGCGCTGCGAGCCTCGACTCAGGTCGATCTGATCGCGCCGGCGACGGCCGCTCAGGAGCATGCCGCCGAACTCGCACAGGGTCCGGAGGCCGCGATCGGCGACGACGTGCTGGGCAAGGTCCAGGGTGAGGACTTCACCACGACCGATCTCGACTGAGACGTTTGAAAATACGGGAGCCGCTTCCTATCTTGGGTGCGGCTCCCAGCCCTTCGCCCCTCGGGGCGATGGATGAACCCGCCGCGCCTCCTGGTTCGGCGGGTTCTTTTGTGGGCGGGGAAAGCGACCGGCCAGCAGGGCGAAAAGTCAGTCAGAGCTAGCCGCAAAACCCTTGACGACACGAAAATCCGGGCCTATCTGCGGCCTCCCGAGCGGGCATATGCCTGTTCCGATGCCCGATCCTCTAATGGTAAGAGAGCGGACTCTGACTCCGTCAATCAAGGTTCGAATCCTTGTCGGGCATCCACTAATTCCAGCATGACGACTTGAAGGTCACGACGCGGTCGGCAAAGACTGCGAGCATGCTCCCCACAGATCGCCCAGCCATCCGCAACAGCGTCACCGCGATCCAACGCACATTGGCGATGGGGCCGATGTCCGGCGCGCCCTTCACCGACCGCGCTTTCTTGTTCGTCGCCATGGTGCCGCGCTCGGGCAGCAGCTATCTCGGCTCGCTGATCGGCGCGAACGGCTATCACATGCACAAGGAAACGTTCCGGCTGTCGCCGCGCGCCTTCGACCAGTTCGTGGCGGAACATGGCTGCGCGACCTATGAGGACTATGTTCGCGCCAAGATCGCCCATTCCACCGTCAACGGCCTGTTCGGCGCGAAGGTCGGCTGGGTGCATTTTGCGCCGCTCTACGCCAGCGGGGCCTATGCCCATTATTTCGGGCAGGCGAAGTTCGTCTACATGACGCGGCAGGACATGGTCGCGCAGGCCATATCCTCCTACATCGCGCGTCAGGTCGGCTATCGCCACAGCTATCAGGTCGATGATCCGGCGCGGCTGGAGGAGGACGTCCCCTTCGACTTCGACGAGATATCACGCCTGATCGCGCAGTTCCGCGACATCCAGTCGGACTGGGAATGGTTTTTCGAGAAAGAGGGCGTCACGCCCCTGCGCCTGACTTATGAGGCCCTCACCGCCGATCCGGCGGCGGCATTGCACGCCATCGGTGGGCTGGTCGATCGGCCCATGGGTGACAGCCCGGTTGTCGAGACCGACATCCGCAGCGTGTCGAGCGGCCGGAATGCGCGCCTGCATGCGCGTTACTGGGAAGAATTGCGCGCGCGCGGCCTGACGTCTGCATAATCAAACGGAGGGGGAGCGTTGTCGCGCATCCCCCAACCGTTGATGGGTTGGCTTACGGCGCCAGGATAGGCTTGCCGATCGGGTTAGGCACGTCGATGCTGGTCTTGGCGTTGTTGCCGCCGCCGACATCGACGCCCAGCAGGCGGCCGGTGTTCAGCAGGCTGACCGTCGCCAGCGAACCACTATGATGGCCCGGCGACAACGCGCCGATGCCGATCAGCGGCTGGGTGCTGGTCGGCACGTTGACGACATTGGGCTGGTGCGCTTCTGAACCATTGCCCACCATGACGCGGGCGAGCGTCTGGGTGGAGTTGATGGTCAGTTGCGCCTGCGCGGCGGGGGCCACGGCCAGTGCGGCCACAATGACGCCCGTATAGAGGCCAAGACGGCCTGCTTTCTTCGTCATGACATTCTCTCCTTTGGTGGCGATTTTTACGGTCATGATCTTCTCTCCTTACTTGGACAGACAATCACCCCTCGCCTGACTTGGAGAGTGCGACTCCGTTCTGAACGATTTCCTGATCGACGCGGTAAGACGTTGGTTAACCTTCTCGCTTATGATCGAAGCAATGCCAGACGGGGGATCATCCCTGCCTGACAAGGCAACGAGACTTGCTCATGAAGAGCATGAGAGGATTGAAACCGGCGCTCGCCGCCATGCTGCTCCTGTTGGGGCTGCCCATGCCGCTGCACGCTGCGACCGATGTCGAAGCGTCTTCCAGCAACGACAAAAAGTCGCCTGAAAACAATTTCAAACCCTTCGTCCTGCGCGAACTGCGGCTCGACGGCGGCGACTTCAAACGCGAGGAAGTGATCCATCTGGTCCAGCCGCTGCTCGACCGTCTGGTCTCGCTGGAGGACATCCGCACCCTCGCCCAGGGCATAGCGGAGGCCGCACAGAAGAAGGGCATAGCCCTTCCGAATGTCACCGTTCCGGATCAGAATTTTGCTGGCGGATTGCTGCGAATCGTCGTGACCCCCGGCGCCGTGCAGGTCCGCATCGACAAGAATGCCGACGACTCGCTGTTGCGCGCCTATGGCCGGGCGCTCTCCTCGGAACGCCCGCTGCGCTTGTCGACCCTGCAACGCTATGTCAGCCTGATCCGCGAGATGCCTGGTTTCAACGCCGACATCCGCCTGGTCGAAACGGAAACCGGCGTCGCCATGGACATCAGCGGCAAGCGCGACCGCACCGCGCTCACCGTCAGTGCGGGCAATCGCGGTCTGGCGCTGCTGGGCGACACCAATTTCCAGGCCGACTTCATGGCGCGCGGCGTCGCCACCGCCGGGGACGAGATCGGGCTGACCTACGCCCGGCCGCTCGACAATGACCGCTACAGCCTGCTCGGCCTGACCTACAGCCTGCCCGTCGGCACGGGCGGCGCTCGCCTGCAAGGGCAGGTCACCCGGCTGCGCACCTATCCCGACTTTTACGATCTGATGGGCAAGGCGACCGGCTTTGGCGTGCAGATCAACGTGCCACTGGTGCGCAGCTACACCCAGCTGCTGGTCGCCAACATCGGCGTCGATGGCCTGGACAGCGACAATGCGCTGTTCGGCTTCAACCTGCTGAGCGAAAAGGTTCGCGCCGCCCGCTTCACCGTCCTCTATGCCACCGCTACCGGCCGGCACGAGATACTGGCGTCGGCCGCGTTCAGCTTGGGCCTGCCGCCGCTGGGCGCGCGCACGTCCCAGCCGCTCGCCTCCGACCCCGGCTTCGCGAAAGTCGTTTTCCGCGCCCGGATGGAGAGCCGCCTGACCGACCGGCTGCGCCTGCGCACCAGCGCACTGGTGCAGGCCAGTCCCGATCGCCTGTCCGGCGCGGAACAGATGGTGCTGGGCGGCGACGAATATGGGCGCGGCTATCCCGGATCGCTGCTGGGCGGCGACAGCGGCTATGCCGGATCGGCCGAAATCGCCTGGCAGCCTGCCAGGAAGGCGAAACCGGGCGAACTGGAACTCTACGCCTTCGTCGACGGCGGCAAGGTGCGCAGCAAGGGCCGCTACGCTTTTCCGGGCTATACGCAGTCGCTGTCCTCGGCGGGCGGCGGCGTGCGTGTGCTGGTTAGGCCGCGCTGGTCGGTGGATGTCGGAGCCACCGCCCGCCTCACCCGCGTCTATGGTCTGGAACAACCGCACTGGCGCGCCGCCTTCTCGACCAAGTTCACGCTGTAGCCCCCCACTGTAGACAGGACGCCCTCCCCCGCTATAGCCTGTGCCGGCAAAGCAGTGGGGAAAGTGCGGATGATCCTGTGTCACGAATGGCGTTTCATCTTCCTCAAGACCCCCAAGACCGCCGGCACCAGCCTGGAATTCGCGCTTTCCGCGCTCTGTGGCCCTGACGACATCCTGACGCCCACCGGCCCGATCGAGGAGGAATATCTGCGCCTGGGCTGCGGCGCGCAGAATTATATCCGCGGCCGCCCCGACCTGCCGCGCAAGACGCGCGAGGACGGCGTGGTGATGCCCAACAACCATGTCGACTTCTTCAACCATATGCCCGCCGACAAGGCGAAGGCCGCGATCGATGAGGACATCTGGAACGGCTATTTCAAATTCGCCTTCACCCGCAACCCGTGGGACCGCGAAGTGTCGCGCTATCTGTTCGACAAGCGGCACCACAATGTCACCGGCGACATGAATTTCCACGATTATTTCCTGTCGCTGGAAAAGCCGCGCGGCCAGAGCTGGCGCATCCTGTCGATCGACGGCGAGGTCGCGGTGGATTTCGTCGGCCGCTACGAACGGATCGAGGAAGACTTCCGCACCGCCCTCGAAAAGGTCGGCTGGACCAAGCCGCTCGAAATCCCCCGCGCCAAGGGCAAGTTCCGCCAGAAGGAGGAACGCGACTACCGCCCCTTCTTCGACGAGGAAACCAACGCCCGGATCATGCAGTGGTACGGCCCCGAAATCGCCGCCTTCAACTACAGCTTCGACGATTTCGGAAAATAAGCGCGCGACGCTTGGGGCTTTCGACATTTCGTCCAGGCCGAGCCGAAAATCGTGATTGTCCGAGCATCGGAGCGCAGCGGGCTACAGGCCCATGAGCACCGAAGCGCAGGAAATCGCGATTTGCAGGCCCGCATGGGCGGAATGTCGAAAGCCCCAAAAAGAATGGCTCCGCCAGCGGGGGGATGCTGACGGAGCCGTGTTGGCCTGGCCCGAGCGGGGGGCGGGGTTGGGTCCAGGTTATGGGTTAGAACGGCGCGAGCGCGGACAGGTTCCGATCTTTTCGCACCTAACGCGGCCTTCACTTTCTTTTCTTCTCAGCGCAGCCCGTCCCACGCCTGCCGCCGCGCATCCCACGCATCTTCCTCGACCCGCATGTCGAAATCGAAGATCATCGTCGCCCGCTGCTGCTGGGTGTAGCGTGGCCAGTCCGGCAGCCCGCCATGCACCGGCGTCCCGTCCCGCGCCATGCCGGCAAAGGCCCCCGCGATCTGCCCGAACAGCCCATGGCCCGCATCGTCCGGCTCCAGCGACTTGCCCGGCGGATCGTACAGCACGGAATGCACCGCCCCCGCGCCGCTGGTCCAGTTGGCGAAATAGCTCCAGGCCGGATTGCCGCCCCGCGCGCTCGCCTCCGCCAGCCGAATCGCGGGCATGCGCCAGTCCATGTCGGTGACGATCTCCATCAGCAGGCTCGATGGCGACGCGCCGGGCATCGCCTCGCCATAGGCCGCCATGATCGCCTCCGTCCGCTCCCCCAGATGTGGCCGCAGATGCACCGCCATCTGCGCCGGTGTCAGCGTCTCGAACGTCCGCGCCGCCGCGCCGCGCTTCCAGTGGTCATGCCGCCCCACGCCCAGCATCAGCGGCACGTCGCGCGCAACGCCCCCCGCGATCGCCTCGATCGGCCGTTGCGGCAGAAAGACGCCGTCCGCGACTGGCGCGAAGATATCGTAAAGGGTCCAGCCCGGCGCGCCCCATCCCGCCGGAGTGGTGAAACCACTCTCGACCATCCGGTGCGCCCGGATCAGGTCCGCCTGCGACAGCGCCTGCAACCGGCCGATATCGCCCGGCGCGACATCCAGCAGCTTGAGCAGTTGCGCCGTCGTCCGCTCGGCAACCTCCATGCTGTCGCGCTTCCACAGGTCATGCCCGCTCATCACCGTCGCGCTGTGGAACAGTCCCCGGAATGCCGGCATCGCCAGCGCCGTCAGCGTCTTCGCCCCGCCGCCCGATGTGCCGTACAGCATCACCCGCGCCGGATCGCCGCCGAACGCGCCGATATTCTCGCGTACCCACGCCAGCGCCGCCGCGATATCCAGCATGCCCACATGGCCCGATGCGGCGAAATCCTCGCCGAACGCCTCCCCCAGCCGCAAATAGCCGAAGATATTGAGCCGGTGGTTGACGCTGACCACCACCACATCCTGCCGCATCGCCAGCCGCGCCGGCATGATGTCGCCATTGCCGCCGCGCCACGCGCCGCCATGGCACCACAGCATCACCGGCCGCTTCGCGCCGTCGATCGCCGGGGTCCAGACATTGAGCGCCAGGCAATCCTCGCTCTCGCGCGCCTGCCGCGCCGCCCAGCGCGCCTCGACCGCGGGCTTGAGCGGCTGGCCGATCGGCACCTTGCCGGGATTGGGGCATTCCGGCGCGAAATCGGTGGCATCCGCTATGCCCGCCCAGGGTTCCACCGGCTGCGGCGGCAGGAAGCGGTTCGCGCCCGCTGTCGACGCGCCATAGGGGATGCCCCGGAACTGGCGCAGGCCCGAAGCCAGCGCCAACCCGCGCACCCGCCCGGCGGCGGTCTCGACGATCAGTTCATTCGACATAGACCAGCACATCGTCCCGCGCGCCGGCGGTCAGCACGTCCTCGACCGTCGCGGGATGGGCGAAACCGTCATGGCCGACGATCTGCAAGCCGCCATAGACATCCGCCAGGTCCTTGAGCGCCTGTCCGCACGCCGCCCGCGCCGCGTTGAACTCGACGATCATGCGCGGCTTCTGGTCGCGGATCAGCCCGCCCATGCCGCGCAATATGTCTATCTCCGCGCCCTCGGCGTCGATCTTCATGAAATCGACCCGGCCAAGCTCCGCCGCCATCGCATCCACCGACCGCGCCGGCACCTGGATCGCCTCGCCCAGCCCGGCGAAATGATCGGGCATCCGGTCGATCAGCAGCGCGTTCTTGGGTTCGCGATAGGGGATGAAGAACTGCATCGAGTCCCGCCGGCCATCGCTCAGCGCCACTTCATGGACCGTCGCATGCGGCGTGAAGCCGTTCACCGCCAGCGACTGGCCCAGCAGCTTGGCGACCGCGGGGTTCGGCTCGAACGCCGTCATATGCCCCTCATGCCCGACCAGATCGGCCATCAGCAGCGAGAAATAGCCGTAATTCGCGCCAATATCGACGGTCCGCATGCCCGGCTTGATCGTCCGCACCATCAACTCGGCCTGATGCAGTTCCCACACCCCGCGCTGCATCACATGCGTCGCAAACCCGATGTCGGTGGTATGGACGAACATCATGTAGCGCCCCAGCACCCAGCACAAAGCCGTGCGATCGCCCAGATAGCTGGTCATGCAGCGCAGCCTTATCTGCGCTTCCACCCGCGCCCGGTCGCCCTCGATCAGGCCATGCACCGGCAGCCGCGTCCCGTCGAAACCGCCGCGCCCCGAGCGTTGCTGAAATTCCGGGCTGGTGAGGAAGCCCTCCAGCACGGTCTGGATCGCTCGTTCCCGCCCGGGCGACAGCGGCGCGCTTGTCTGCCCCGCCAGCACCTCCGCATCCGGATCCCGCCCCAGCATCGCGCGATAACAGGCCCGCACCAGCGCATCGCGATAGGAAGGAAACAGCGAGCGGAACAATTTCATGCGGATGGGACCCTCGACGCGAACGACGCCCTCCTATCGCAAAGCCCGCGCAATAAGGCTAGGCGGGGCGCATAATCGCCTGCGCCACCGCTTCGGCCACCTTGATGCCGTCGATCGCGGCGGAGAGGATGCCCCCGGCATAGCCCGCCCCTTCGCCCGCCGGGAACAGGCCGGCTATGCCCAGGCTCTGGAAGTCCCGGCCGCGCGTGATGCGGATCGGCGAGGAGGTGCGCGTCTCCACCCCGGTCATCACGGCATCGGGATGATCGTAATTCTTGATCTGCCGCCCGAACGCCGGCAACGCCTCGCGAAAGGCCGCCAGCACGAAATCGGGCAGGCAGGCGGACAGATCGGTCGGCGTCACGCCCGGCTTGTAGGATGGCGCGACGTCGCCAAAGCCGGTCGATGGCCGCCCCGCCAGAAAATCGCCCACCGTCTGCCCCGGCGCCCAGTAACTGGAGCCGCCCGCCACGAACGCCCGCTCCTCCCAATAGCGTTGCAACGCGATCCCCGCGAGCGGGCCATCGGGATAGTCGCGCGCCGGATCGATGCCGACGACGAGTCCCGAATTGGCGTTGAACTCGGCGCGGCTATACTGGCTCATGCCGTTGGTGACGACGCGGCCTTCCTCCGATGTCGCCGCCACCACCCGCCCGCCCGGACACATGCAGAAGCTGTAGACGGTGCGCCCGTCGCCGCCATGATGCACCAGGCTATAGGCCGCCGCGCCCAGCACCGGATGCCCGGCGCAGGCGCCGAAACGCGCGCGATCGATCCAGCTTTGCGGATGCTCGATCCGCACGCCGATGGAAAAGGGCTTGGGTTCGATCAGCACGCCCTTGTCGAACAGCATCTCGAATGTCGGCCGCGCGCTATGGCCCACCGCGAGCACAACCTGATCGGTCTCGATCACGCCGCCATCCGCCAGCACCAGCCCGCGCAGTCGCCGCGCGCAGTCGCCCGCCGGCTCCAGCACCAGATCGTCGACCCGCGTCTGCCAGCGATATTCGCCGCCCAGCGCCTCGATCTGCCGGCGCATCGCCTCCACCATCGTCACCAGCCGGAAGGTGCCGATATGCGGATGTGCTTCGGTCAATATGTCCTCGGGCGCGCCCGCTGCGACGAACTCCTCCAGCACCTTGCGGCCCAGATGGCGCGGGTCCTTGACCCGGCAATAGAGCTTGCCGTCGGAAAAGGTCCCCGCCCCGCCCTCGCCGAACTGCACATTGCTGTCGGGGTTGAGTTCCGCCCGCCGCCACAGGCCCCAGGTGTCGCGCGTCCGCTCGCGCACCGGCTTGCCGCGATCGACGATGATCGGGCGGAAGCCCATCTGCGCGAGAATGAGTCCGGCGAACAGGCCGCATGGTCCCGCGCCGATCACCACCGGCCGCGTTCCGCTCCGCCCCGTCGGCGCGATCACCGGCGGGCGATAGGTCGTGTCGGGCGTCGGCCGCACTTCATGGTCGCCGGCCAGCGCCTCCAGCACCGCCGCCTCGTCGCGCAGCGTCACATCCACGGTATAGATCAGCAGGATCGCGCTCTTCTTGCGCGCGTCATTGCCGCGCCGCACGACGACATGGTCCAGCAGATCGCTCGGCTCGACGCCCAGTCGCGCACAGATCGCCGGCGCCATCGCCTCGGCCGGATGATCCAGCGGCAGTTTCAGACCCGTCAGTCGTAGCATCGCTTCGCCCTAACGGCATATGCGCGCTTCGCCAACCTCCTCTCCTTGACGTTAACGTAAAGCATCGATACATCCCTGTGCATGGATCAACGCAGCAGCATCGCGGGCATCGAACTGCCCGACCATAATGACCGGCAAAGCTACAGCATCACCGACCTCAGCGAGGAATTCGGCGTCACCGCACGCGCGCTTCGCTTCTACGAGGATGAAGGGCTGATCGCGCCGGAGCGGCAGGGCCTGGCCCGCATCTATTCCCGCCGCGACCGCGCCCGTCTGGCGTGGATATTGCGCGGCAAGCGGGTGGGCTTCTCGCTGTCCGACATCCGAGAGATGATCGACCTCTACGATGCTGACGAGGGCCATGAGGAACAGCGCCGCGTCACCGTCGCCAAATGCCGCGCCCGCGTCGATCTGCTCACCGCCCAGAAGAACGACATCGACGCCGCCATCGCCGAACTCACTGATTTCATCACCACCATCGACAAGCCGTAACGCGCAGCCCGCGACCAAAAGATAAGATTTCCCGGAGAAGATCATGCCCAGCTACGCCCCGCCCGTCCGCGACACCCGCTTCGTGCTTGACCATGTCGTCGGCCTCGACCGCCACGCCAATCTGCCCGGCTTCGAAAGCGCGTCGCCTGATCTGGTGGAGGCGATCCTGACCGAAGGCGGCAAGATCGCGGCGGAAGTGCTGTTCCCGATCAACATGAGCGGCGACCAGCAGGGCTGCACCCGCCACCCCGACGGCAGCGTGACGACGCCGGACGGCTTCAAGGCGGCCTATGACGCCTTCGTCGAGGGCGGCTGGACCACGCTGCATGCGCCGGAGGAATTTGGCGGACAGGCGCTCCCCGCCGTCCTGTCCACCGCGTTCCAGGAATATGGCATCTCGGCCAATCAGGCGTTCATGATGTATTCGGGCCTGACCGCCGGCGCGATCGAGGCGCTGCTGGCCAAGGGCAGCGACGAACAGAAGGCGACCTATGTCCCCAACATGGTGTCGGGCAAATGGACCGGCACGATGAACCTGACGGAGCCGCATTGCGGCACGGACCTGGGCCTCATCAAGACACGGGCGGTCCCGGCCGCGGACGGCAGCTTCGCGATCACCGGCACGAAGATCTTCATCTCCGCCGGCGAGCATGACCTCACCGAGAACATCGTCCACCTCGTCCTCGCCAAGACCCCCGACGCGCCGGAAGGCAGCAAGGGCATATCGCTGTTCGTCGTGCCCAAGTTCATGGTCAACGCCGACGGATCGCTGGGGGACCGCAACGCCCTCCAGTGCGGGTCTATCGAGCACAAGATGGGCATCCACGCCAACGCCACCTGCGTCATGAACTATGACGGCGCGACCGGCTGGCTGGTGGGCGAGGAGAATAAGGGCCTGGCCGCGATGTTCATCATGATGAACGCCGCGCGGCTCGGCGTCGGCCTTCAGGGTCTGGCGCAGGCGGAGATCGCGTTCCAGAACGCCGTGCATTACGCCATGGAGCGCCGGCAAGGCCGCGCACTGACCGGCCCCAAGGAGCCGCAGGCCCCCGCCGACACCCTGTTCGTCCACCCGGACGTGCGCCGCATCCTGATGGAGGGCAAGGCCCTGACGGAAGGGCTGCGCGCGTTGATCCTGTGGGGTGCCTTCCAGAGCGACCTGTCGCACGCCGCCGCGAGCGAGGAAGAGCGCAGACAAGCCGACGATCTGCTCGGCCTGCTCACCCCGGTCATCAAGGGCTATAGCACCGACAAGGGCTTCGACGTCACCGTCGCCTGCCAGCAGATATTCGGCGGCCACGGCTACATCCGCGAAAACGGCGTCGAACAATATGTCCGCGACGCCCGCATCACGCAGATCTACGAAGGCGCGAACGGCGTGCAGGCGATGGACCTGGTCGGCCGCAAGCTCGGTCTCAACGGCGGCCGCGCACTTCAGGCGTTCCTGAAGATCGTCGGCGAGGAAGTGGCCGCCGCCAAGGCTAGCGAGACGCTGGCCCCGGTCGCCGACGCGCTGGGCAAGGCCAACGACCAGCTGGGCGCCGCGACCCTGTGGCTGATGGACAAGGGCCTCAAGAACCCCGACAATGCCGGGGCGGGCGCGCATCACTATATGCACATCATGGGGCTGGTCGCGGTCGGCCTGATGTGGCTGCGCATGGCGAGCGCCGCCACCGCCCTGCTGGATGCGGGCGAAGGCGACGCGACCTTCCTCAACGCCAAGCTCGTCACCGCCCGCTTCTTCGCCGAACGCCTCCTGCCCGACGCCGGCGCGCTCCGCCGCAAGATGGAGGGCGGCGCGGACTCGCTGATGGCCCTGGAGCCGGAGGCGTTTCTGGCGGCCTAGCCGGAGGCGTTTCTGGCGGCCTAGTCGCGTCCACCGCTGACGGAATTCCCCTTTTGCAGACGTCATCCAGCAACAATCAGCGTTAACGCCGTTGGTCGTCCCGGCCACGGCGCTTATGACGCGGTTGCGTAATAGCCCATCGACGGGGGCCGGAATGACTCAGCAATCGGGCGGCCCCGTCAGCGCGGGCAGCCGCATTTCACAACTGGATGTCATCCGCGGCTTCGCCCTGTTCGGCGTGCTGTGGATCAACCTCTACGAACATACCGGCATCGCGATTCCGGAGGATCACGTCATCCTCCTCGCGCCCAAGCATCTGGAGGATTTCGTCCGTTTCCTGTCGGTCTGGCTGATGATCGGCAAGGGGCAGGCGCTGTTTTCCATGCTGTTCGGCTTCGGCTTCGCGCTGTTCCTCGATCGGGCGGAGCAGGCGGGCAAGGACAGCGTCGGCCTGTATCTGCGGCGCGCCTGCTTCCTGCTGGCGCTGGGCCTCGCCCATGCCTGGTTGCTGTGGTTCGGCGATATCCTCAACAGCTATGCGCTGATGGCCTTCCTGCTGGTGCTGACGCGCCGCTGGCCCGGCTGGCTGCTGCTGGGCGTGGGCGCGCCGCTCGCCATATTGGCCGGCCCCTTGCTGCTGCTGATCGTCAGCACCCTCCATCCCGGCCAGCCGCCCAGCTGGGTCCCGATCGGCGAAGCCGGCGTCATCCGCCGTTTTCCGGTCTTCATGGGCCATAATTACCCGCTCTACATCGTCGAGAATGTGCGCGACTGGTATGAGCTGCACAGCACCGCGCTCGGCCCGACCTATCTCGGCTGGATCTTCGGCCGCTTCCTGATCGGCCAGTGGCTCTATCGCACCGGCTGGGTGCAGAACGCCGCCCGCTACACCCGCGAGTTCCGTGTCGCCGCCGCGATCCTGCTGCCGCTGGGCCTGTTCATGGCGCTGATGGGACCGCTGGCGACGATCCTGCGGCTCGATCCCCATGGCCTGTCCGCCTATCTCCTCCTGATCGACGGTCGTGCGTCGCAGGTCGTGCTCGCTTTGGGCTATGCGGCGGGCATCATGGTGCTGTGCCAGTTCAAGGGCTGGCGGCAGCGCCTCTCGGGTCTGGGCGCGGTAGGGCAGATGGCGCTGACCAACTATCTGACGCAGAGCTTTGTCTTCGTCTTCCTGCTGACCGGCTTTGGCCTGCGCCTGCTGCCCTATGTCGGCCCGGTCTTCTGTCTCTCGATCGCCATCGCCCTGTTCTCGACGCAGATCGCGTTCAGCCGCTGGTGGCTGACGCGCTATCGCTTCGGGCCGATGGAGTGGGTGTGGCGCTGCTTCACCTATGGCGCGCTCCAGCCGATGCGAAAGGCCCCGCAGGCGGAGGCGGCCGGCGCCATCGCCTGACGTGGATATTTTCCGCGCAAACCCCCGATGTTGCTGCTAGGTTTCGTGCAGGCGGCATGCGGGGGCACAGATGACGCAACAGACGGGCGGACCAGTCGCGGCGGACAGCCGCATTTCGCAGCTCGACATCATCCGGGGCTTCGCGCTGTTCGGCGTGCTGTGGATGAACCTGTTCGAACATGTCGGCCTCGCTATCCCGGAAGAAAAGGTGATCCCGCTCGCGCCTGAGGCCGTCGAGAACGTGATCCGCTTCCTCTCGCTGTGGCTGATGATCGGCAAGGCGCAGGCGCTGTTCTCCCTGCTGTTCGGCTTCGGCTTCGCCTTGTTCCTGGAACGGGCGGAAGCGGCGGGACGCGACGGCGCGCGGCTCTATCTGCGCCGGGTGTCGTTCCTGCTGCTGCTCGGTATCGCGCATGGCGTGCTGCTGTGGCCGGGCGACATCCTCAACAGCTATGCGCTGATGGCGTTCCTGCTGATCCTGACGCGCCGCTGGCCCGGCTGGCTGCTGCTGACGGTCGGCGGCCTGTTGACCATCGTTGCGGTTCCCGCACTCTTCCTGACGTTTGACACTCTGTACCCCGGCCAGCCGCCCAGCTGGGTCGTGCTGGGCGATGCCGGCGTCCTCCGCCGCTTCCCGGTGTTCATGGGCCATGACTATCCGCGCTATGTCGTCGAACTCGCGAAAAGCTGGGTCGAAATCTACGGAACCCCGTTCGGCCCCCTCTATCTCGGCTGGATATTGGGCCGCTTCCTGATCGGCCAATGGCTGTTCCGCACCGGCTGGGTGCAGAACAGCGGCGATTATGTCCGTCCATTCCGCATCTGGGCCGCGATCCTGCTGGTCATCGGCCTGTCGCTCGCGCTGATCGGCCCGACCCTGGCGCTGCTGGATATAAAGGCCCCAGCGCCGTGGAAATATCTGCTGTCGCTCTCCGGCCGCTCGGCGCAACTGGTGCTGGCGCTCGGCTATGCCGCCGGCCTCATCGTGCTGTGCCAGTTTGACCGGCCCCTTCGTTTGCTTTCGGGGCTGGGCGCGGCGGGGCAGATGGCGCTCACCAACTATCTGACGCAGAGCCTGTTCTACTTCGTCGTCCTCTACGGCTTTGGTTTCGGCCTGCTCCCCTATGTCGGCCCGACCTTCTGCCTCACCGTCGCCATCGCGCTGTTTTCGGTGCAGATCGTCTTCAGCCGCTGGTGGTTGACCCGCTATCGCTTCGGGCCGATGGAATGGGTCTGGCGCTGTTTCACCTATGGCGCGCGTCAACCGATGCGAAAGGCCCCTGACATGATTGCGCCCGCAACCGCATGACCGCCAGGCGCACGCTCGGCCTGCCCGCCTGCATCGCGCTGGTGATGGGCAACATGATTGGCACCGGCGTGTTCCTGCTGCCCGCCAGCCTCGCGCCCTATGGCTGGGACGCGGTCGCCGGCTGGGTGTTCACGATAGGCGGATCGCTGACGCTGGCTTATGTCATCGCGCGGCTCACCACGCATCTGCCGGACGCCAATGTGGCGCAGATGACGACGCGCGCCTTTGGACCGCTGCCGGGGTTTGCGATCGGCTGGACCTACTGGCTGTCGGTCGTCACCTCCAATGTCACGATTGCCGTCGCGGTTACCGCCAATCTCAGCAGCCTGCTGCCCTTCGCTGCGCGGCCCGGCGTCGGCGCGGCGCTGTCGATCGGCTTTTTGTGGCTGATGACGGCGGTGAATTTACTCGGCGCGCGCACGGTCGGCGCGACACAGATCGTCACGACCGTGCTCAAGCTGGTCCCGATCGTCGTGGTGCTGGCGCTGCTGGCCGGCACGCTGGGGTCGGGCACGGCGCAGATCGCCCCCTTCCCCGCGCAGGGTTTTACCGGCGCGGGCGTCACCGCTACGGCGGCGCTGACCCTGTGGGCGCTGCTCGGTTTCGAATCGGCCAGCGCCGCCGCCGACAAGGTGAAGGACCCGGCGCGCACGATCCCACGCGCCACGATCATCGGCACGGCGGCGACCGGCCTCATCTACCTCATCGTCTGCTCCGGCATAGCGCTGACGCTGCCGGCGGCGGAGGCGCAGTCCGGTTCGCCCTTCGCCGCTTATGTCAGCCATTACTGGGCCCCCGGCCCGGCGCAGCTGATCGCGCTGTTCGTGGTCGTCAGCTGCATCGGCGCGCTCAACGGCTGGACGCTGTTGCAGGGCGAAATTCCCCTCGCCATGGCCCGCGCCGGCGAACTGCCACGCTGGTTCGGCAAGACGGACGCGCGCGGCACGCCGGTACGAGGGTTGATCCTGTCCACGACCTTCGCGACATTACTGCTGATCGCCAACAGCCTGCATGGTCTCGTCGAGCTGTTCACCGCGATGGCGCTGCTCTCCACCTCCGGGTCGCTATGGCTGTATCTGGGCTGCGCGGCGTCCAGCCTGCGCTTTCGCATCGCCGTGCCGGCCGCGATACTGGGCCTCGCCTATGCGCTCTGGACGCTCTGGGGCGCGGGGATCGTCGCCAGTGGCTCCAGCTTCCTGCTGATGGCGGCCGGCCTGCCGGTCTACTGGTGGGCGCGAAGGGAAAGGGGCGCCGCCCTCAATCCCCCCACAGCTCCTTGAGTTTCGCGAAGAAGCCCGTGGATTGCGGGCATTCTTCGCCAGTTTCCGTCTCGCGGAAAGCCTCCAGCAGTTCCTTCTGCTTGGCGGTCAGCTTTGTCGGCGTCTCGACATCGACCTGGATCACCAGATCGCCCTGCCCGCGCCCGTTCAGCACCGGCATGCCTGCGCCGCGCTGACGCAGTTGCTTGCCCGACTGGATGCCGACCGGAATCTTGATCTCGTGCCGGCTGCCATCCAGCCCCGGCACCTCGATCGATCCGCCCAGCGACGCCGTCGTGAAGCTGATCGGCGCGCGGCAGAACAGGGTCGTGCCGTCACGCTCGAACACGGCATGGCGCTTCACATGCAGGAAGATGTAGAGGTCGCCCGCCGGCGCGCCGCGCGCGCCCGCCTCGCCCTCGCCCGTCAGGCGGATGCGCGTGCCCTCGTCCACGCCGGCCGGAATATTGACCGACAGGCTCTTGGGCTTGTCCACGCGCCCCTCGCCGCGACAGGCGCGACAGGGCGATTCGATCACCTGGCCCGCGCCATGGCAGCTGGGGCAGGTCCGCTCGACCACGAAGAAGCCCTGCTGCGCGCGCACCTGGCCATGGCCATGGCAGGTGCCGCAGGTCTTGACCCCCGTGCCCGGCGACGCGCCCGATCCGTCGCAGCTCGCGCAGGACGCCGACACCTCGACCTCGATCTGCGCCTGCTTGCCGTGATAGGCTTCGTCCAGCGTGATCTCCATGTCGTAGCGCAGGTCCGCGCCACGCCGGTTCGCCTGCCGCCCGCCGCCCTGGCCGCCAAAGCCCTGACCGAAGATCGTCTCGAATATGTCGCCCAGATCGGAAAAACCACCCGCGCCGCCGCGCGGGCCACCGCCACCGCCGCCGCCATTCTGGGCGTTGGTATAGGCCGCATGGCCGTAGCGGTCATAGGCCGCGCGCTTCTGCGGGTCCTTCAGGCACTCATAGGCTTCGCCCACGGCCTTGAACTTGGCTTCACTGTCGGTGCAGCCCCCGGTCTTGTCCGGGTGATATTTCATCGCCAGCTTGCGATAGGCGCTCTTGATCTGCGCCCCGTCGGCGGTGCGCTCGACTTCCAGCAGCTCGTAATAGTCGATTTCGGTCGTCATATCGCCCCCGGCGCGCGCACGGCTCCCGACGTCACGCGAGACCAGTGGCGGTATGGGCTACCATAACCATCGGGTCCGCGCGAAGTCGAGTTCCGGTTCATCGGCCGTTACGCCTTGTTGTTTTCGTCCACTTCCGAGAACTCGGCATCGACGACATCGTCATCGGCCTTGCCCTGCTCGGCGGCCGGAGAAGCCGCAGCAGCCTGCTCCTTCTCGTAGATCGCCTGGCCCAGCTTCATGGCGACCTGCGCCAGTTCCTGCGCCTTGGTCTTCATGGCTTCGGCATCGCCGCTCTCGATCGCCGACTTGGTCGCGGCGATCGCGGTCTCGATTTCGCCCTTCAGCGACGCATCGACCTTGTCGCCATGTTCGGCCAGCTGCTGCTCGGTCGTGTGGACCAGGCTTTCGGCGTTGTTCTTCGCTTCGGCCGATTCGCGACGCTTCTTGTCCTCTTCGGCGAAGCGCTCGGCGTCCTTGACCATCTGCTCGATGTCGGAGTCCGAAAGACCGCCCGACGCCTGGATGCGAATCTGCTGCTCCTTGCCGGTGCCCTTGTCCTTGGCGCTGACATTCACAAGCCCGTTGGCGTCGATGTCGAACGTGACCTCGATCTGCGGCACGCCGCGCGGCGCCGGCGGGATGCCGACCAGGTCGAACTGACCCAGCAGCTTGTTGTCCGCCGCCATTTCGCGCTCGCCCTGGAACACGCGGATCGTCACTGCGCCCTGATTGTCGTCGGCGGTCGAATAGGTCTGCGACTTCTTCGCCGGGATCGTCGTGTTGCGATCGATCATGCGGGTGAACACGCCGCCCAGCGTCTCGATGCCCAGCGACAGCGGCGTCACGTCGAGCAGCAGCACGTCCTTGACGTCACCCTGCAACACACCCGCCTGGATCGCCGCGCCCATGGCGACGACTTCATCCGGGTTGACGCCGGTGTGCGGTTCCTTGCCGAAGAATTCCTTCACGGCCTCGCGCACCTTGGGCATGCGGGTCATGCCCCCCACCAGCACCACTTCGCTGATCTCGCTCGCCGAAACGCCCGCATCGGCCATCGCCTTCTTGCAGGGTTCCATCGTGCGCTTGATGAGATCGGCGACCAGACGCTCCAGATCGGCGCGGGTGATCGTCTTGACGAGGTGCTTGGGGCCGTTCTGGTCGGCGGTGATGAAGGGCAGGTTGACCTCGGTCGACTGCGCCGAAGACAGCTCGATCTTCGCCTTCTCGGCCGCTTCCTTCAGACGCTGCAGGGCCAGCTTGTCCTTGGTCAGGTCAATGCTCTCGGCCTTCTTGAAGTCGTCGGCGAGATACTGGACCAGCTTGGCGTCGAAATCCTCGCCGCCCAGGAAGGTGTCGCCGTTCGTCGACTTCACCTCGAACACGCCGTCGCCGATCTCCAGGATGGAGATGTCGAAGGTGCCGCCGCCAAGGTCATAGACCGCGATCGTCTTGCCGTCCTGCTTGTCCAGCCCGTATGCAAGGGCCGCCGCGGTCGGCTCGTTGATGATGCGCAGCACTTCCAGGCCCGCGATCTGACCGGCGTCCTTGGTCGCCTGACGCTGGGCGTCGTTGAAGTAAGCGGGAACGGTGATGACCGCCTGCGTGACCGTCTCGCCCAGATAGCTCTCGGCGGTTTCCTTCATCTTTTGCAGGGTGAAGGCGGAAATCTGCGCCGGGCTGTAATCCTCGCCGCCGGCCTTGACCCAGGCGTCGCCATTGGGACCCTTGGAAATGTCATAGGGGACGAGTTCCATGTCCTTCTTGGTCAGCGGATCGTCGAAGCGGCGGCCGATCAGGCGCTTCACCGCGAAAATCGTGTTGTCGCCGTTGGTGACGGCCTGGCGCTTGGCCGGCTGGCCGATCAGACGCTCGCCGTCCTTGGCGAAGGCGACGATAGAGGGGGTCGTGCGCGCGCCCTCCGCATTCTCGATGACCTTGGGCTTGCCGCCGTCCATCACGGCGACGCAGCTGTTGGTGGTGCCCAGGTCGATACCGATAACTTTTGCCATTTGTGTCCTCTTTAACCCCAAATCTCATTCAGCGGTTGACGGCCCGGCCTCACGAAAGCGCCAAGGCAAGGCCGGTTTACTGGCCCGCATATAGGCGTGCTTTCGCTTGGCACAAGAAGCTGCGGGCATTAGCTAGGCTGGCGACCGGAATCGAGACAGAAACGGAGTTAAGCCAGCCATGCGCATTCTTTCCCTCATCGCCCTGGCCGCTCCCTTCGCCCTGGCCGCCTGCGGCGACCCTGCGCCGACCTATGTCGACCAGGCCTGGATTCGCCTCAGCCCCAACAAGGATATGCCCTCGTCCGGCTATTTCGTCGCCCATGGCGGCGACATGGGCGGCGAACTGCGCGGCGTGCTGACCGATTATGCGCTGAAGGTCGAAATGCACGAGACGGTCAGCCGCAACGGCGTCATGTCGATGAAGCCGATCAGCCGCGTCGCTATTCCGGCCAAGGGCACCGTCGCCTTCGCCCCGGGGGCCAAGCATCTGATGCTCTGGGGCGTCAACGACACCGCCATCAGCCGGGGCAAGATGCAGATGACCTTCCTGATGGCGAATGGCGACCGCCTGCTGGTGGACGCGATCATCCAGAAGCCCGATGGCCAGAGTTCCGCCACAGCCGCTCCGGCCGGGGATCACGCCGCGCATTGACCAGCCGCGCGCTCACCCTTGAGGAAGCCAGCCTCGCCCGTTCCCTGTTCGGCGACGCGATCGACTATGGCCGCGTGCGCGTTCACAACCGCAAATACTGGCCGTTCCAACCCCGTCGCGTGACCATGGCCCCCGACGGCGACCTGTGGTTTCACCCGGCGGGCGGCCTGTTCTGCGACGACTTCTGCGCCAGCCCGCTGAATGTGCAGGGGCTGTTCATCCACGAAATGACCCATGTCTGGCAGGCGCAGCGATCCGGCAAATACTGGCTGCCGCTAATGCGCCATCCCTTCTGCCGCTACAGTTATGATGTCGTCCCCGGCAAGCCGTTCGACCGCTATGGCATTGAACAACAGGCCGAAATCGTCCGCCACGCCTTTCTCTTGAAGCAGGGCGTGCAAGTAGCGGGCAAGCCTGATCTGGCGACCTACGAACACATTCTGCCTTTCACCTCGCGCTGACTCGCAAACACCCCGCTTGCACTTGGCCGGCATTACGGCATGCTGCGTCAAACAGGGCGGGGAGATGACAAGTGGCCGACTTGCTGGCGAATGCGCGGGCGATGATTGCGCATATGGCGGATCATCTGCGCGCGGACCTGAGCATCGAACTGTGGAACGGTGAGGTCCTGCCCCTCGGCCCCGGCGCGCGCGACGATATCCGCATCGTTATCGCCTCGCCGGTGGCGATCGGGCGGCTTGTCCGTTCGCCCAAGCTCATGACCCTGTTCGAAGTCTATATGTCCAGCGGCATCGACATCGTCGGCGGCGATCCGTTGCAGGCGCTCAACCGCTGGGATCATCTGCGCGCGCTCGGCATGGTGAAGGCGCTCGATCGCAAGCGGATGATGCGCCTCGCCCTCCCCTTCCTCTTCGCCCGCGCCGAACGCGACAAGGCGATGAGCTTTGGCCAGCGGGTCCGCGCCGCCTTCGGGCGCGGCCGCGACGACCAGGCGATGATCCAGTTCCACTACGACGTGTCGAACGCCTTCTACGCGCTCTTCCTCGACGCGGAGATGCAATATTCCAGCGCCGTCTTCCCCAGCTTCGACACGCCACTGGCCGACGCGCAGATGGTCAAGATGGACCTCATATGCCGCAAGCTGGCGCTGAAACCGGGCGACCATATGCTCGACCTTGGCTGCGGCTGGGGTGGCCTCGCCTGCCACGCGGCGGAGCATTTCGGCGCGAAGGTCCACGGCGTCACCCTGTCTCAGGCGCAGATGGAGGGCGCGCTCGCCCGCGTGAAGGCGCGCGGCCTCGGCCACCTCGTCACCATCGAACTGCGCGACTATCGCAGCATCGACACGCCCGGCGCTTATGACAAGATCGCCCAGATCGGCATGTTCGAACATGTCGGTATCGACAATCACGACCTGCATTATGGCGAAATTCACCGGCTGCTCGCGCCGCATGGCCTGTATCTGCATCAGGCGACCACCCGCCGCGCCACCCGCGACCTTGCCAAATTCCGCAAGACCTCCGCCTATATGAAGGTCATCCACCGCTATATCTTCCCCGGCGTGGAGCTGGACTATATCGGCATGACCTCGACCAATCTGGAGCGTCACGGCTTCGAGGTCCGCGATGTCGAGACGATGCGCGAGCATTATTATCTGACGCTCAAGCACTGGACCGAAGCGCTCTACGCCAATCGCGAAGCCGCCATTGCGGAGGCGGGCAAGGAACGCACCCGGCTCTGGCTGCTCTATCTCGCCATGTCGGCCGCCGGCTTCTGGCGCGGCGTATTGTGCGATTTCCAGACGCTCGCGCAGAAACGACAGATCGGCCTGTCCGGCCTGCCGCTGCGCCGCGACTATGACCCGGCCGATATGCCCCACAGCGCGCCCCTCAGGCTCGCCTCTTAACCTTGCGTCAACCATGACGGGCGACAATTCCGTCATGGCCAAGGCGCTCCCCTCCCTCGCCGCCGCGCTGATCGTGCGCGACGAAGCCCGCTGCATCGCGCGCTGCTTGGACAGCGTGCGCCCGTGGGTGGACCGCATGATCGTGGTCGACACGGGATCGCGCGACGAGACCGCCGCCATCGCCCGCAGTTGTGGCGCGCAGGTCCATGCGCTGGAATGGCCCGACGATTTCGCCGCCGCCCGCAACCACAGCCTCGGCCTTGCCGACGCCGACTGGACGCTGGTGATCGACGCCGACGAATGGATCGAATCGGGTGGCGAGGCTCTTCGCCCCTGGACCCTGGGGCCACCGCGCATCGGCGCGATATGCCAGCTCAACAGCTTCGACAATGGCGCAACGGAAGGGCTGTCGCGCAACTGGATACCCCGCCTGCTGCCGCGCGGGACCCGCTATCAGGGCCGCATCCACGAACAGCCCGTCTCGCCTTGGCCCGCCGTCCGCATAGCGCTGGAGCTTGGCCATGACGGCTATCGCGACGCGCAGGCCGCGCGCAAGGCGGACCGCAACACGCCGCTGCTGCTGCGCGATCTTCGGGACCGTCCCAACGACGCCTACACGCTGTTCCAACTCGGCAAGGACGCGGAGGCGCGCCATGACTATGGCGACGCCAGCCGCTGGTACGCACGCGCTCTGCCGCTGACGCCACAGGACGCCAACTGGATGCACGCCCTGATCGTGCGCCATCTGCACTGCCTGGGCCAGACCGGCGCGGCGGCGCAGGCGCTCGACATCGCAGCAGATGCGATGGCGCGCTGGTCGGACTCGCCCGATTTCTTCTTCGTCGTCGGCAATCTCGCGCTCGACCGCGCCGGCCAGGACCCCGCCCATGCCCTGACCGACTGGCTCCCCCTCGCCCTCACCGCCTGGGAACGCTGCCTTGAAATCGGCGAGCGGCCCGACCTGGAGGGCAGCGTCGCAGGACGCGGCGGCCACTTGGCGCAGCACAATCTCGACGTGATCCGGAGGCAACTGGCGGTCGCTTGAAGGCGTTACCAATATTTGCTAACATGGCGTCATGAGCAGCAAGACGACATCGGTCGCTTTGGGCGACCATTTCCGCGAATTTGCCGAACGCAAGGTGGCTGAAGGCCGCTATGGTTCGACCAGCGAAGTCATCCGCGCGGGGCTGCGCCTGCTGGAGGATGAGGACGCAAAGTTCGAGCGGCTTCGCGCTGCGATCCAGGAGGGGCTGGACAGCGGCCCAGGTGCAGAGTTCGACTTCGACACATGGCTGGATAGCAAATTTCCTGACGCTGCGTGAAGCGTCGAAAGCTCATCTTTCTGCCGCGTGCGCTCGCCGATCTGGACGAAATCGGTCTGGCCAGCGATCGATCATGGGGCAGGGTCCAGACCCGCAATTACCTTCGCACGCTTCACGACACCGCAGATAAGCTGCGCAGCCTGCCAGGCGCTGGTTCAGATTGTTCGCATATCATGACCGGGTTGCGCAGAAGGCGCGCTGGCAGGCACCTGATTTTCTACCTGTCTTCCAATGACGAAGTCTGGATCGTCAGAATCCTGCACGAACGTATGGAAGCGGAAGCGCATCTGACATCACCGATCGACGATCTCTGAAACCAAAAAAGGCGAGCCTCCCGGCCCGCCCTCTTCGTTTCCGTCGATCCGACAGCGATTAGTAAACCCGCGCCTTGGGCTTCACATATTCCGCTTCGTCGGTCATCGTGTAATCATGCACCGGCCGGTAATCGAGCGTCACCTTGCCGCCCGAACCGCCCCAGCCCTCGAACCAGCTGACGGTGTGCTTCATCCAGTTTTCGTCGTCGCGATTCGGGAAATCCTCATGCGCATGCGCGCCGCGCGATTCCTTGCGGGCGTCCGCGCCGGTGATCGTGCAGATCGCCTGGCTCATCAGGTTGTCGAGTTCCAGCGTCTCGATGAGGTCGGTGTTCCAGATCAGCGAGCGGTCGACGATCTTGACGTCTTCCATGCGCTTGTTGACCGCCTGCATCTTGGTGACGCCTTCGGACAGCAGCGCGCTGTCGCGGAACACGGCGGCGTGCTTCTGCATCGTGCGCTGCATGTCCATGCGGATTTCCGCCGTGGACGTGCCGCCCTTGGCGTTGCGATAATGGTCGAGGCGCGACAGCGCCAGATCGGCCGAGTCCGCCGGAAGCGGCTTGTGCTTGGCGTTGGGCTTGAGATTGTCCTTCAGGAACAAGCCCGTCGCCCGGCCGAACACGACAAGGTCGATCAGCGAGTTGGAACCCAGACGGTTGGCGCCATGCACCGACACGCAGGCCGCCTCGCCCACCGCGAACAGGCCCGGCACGATCACTTCGGGATCGTCGCCGACCTTGGTCACGACCTGACCATGATAGTTACAGGGCACGCCGCCCATGTTGTAGTGGACGGTCGGCGTCACCGGCAGCGGCTGGCGCGTCAGGTCCACGCCCGCGAAAATCTTGCCGCTCTCGGTAATGCCCGGCAACCGCTCCGCCAGCACCTTGGGATCGATGTGATCGAGGTGCAGGAAGATATGATCCTTGTGCTCGCCGACACCACGACCCTCGCGCATCTCCATCGCCATGGAGCGCGACACGACGTCACGCGACGCCAGGTCCTTGGCGGACGGCGCATAACGCTCCATGAAGCGCTCGCCTTCGGAGTTGGTGAGGTAACCACCCTCGCCGCGCGCGCCCTCGGTGATGAGCACGCCCGCGCCATAGATGCCGGTCGGGTGGAACTGCACGAACTCCAGGTCCTGCAGCGGCAGGCCCGCGCGCAGCACCATGCCGCCGCCGTCGCCGGTGCAGCTGTGCGCCGAGGTAGCGGAGAAGTATGCGCGGCCATAGCCGCCCGTCGCCAGCACCACCGCATGCGCCTTGAAGCGATGGATGGAGCCGTCTTCCATGCAGATGGCGATGACGCCACGGCACTCGCCATTTTCCATGATCAGGTCGATGGCGAAATATTCGATGTAGAAGTCCGCGTCATACTTCAGCGACTGCTGGTACAGCGCGTGCAGCATGGCGTGCCCGGTACGGTCGGCCGCGGCGCAGGTGCGCTGCACCGGCGGGCCGGCGCCCATATTCTGCATGTGGCCGCCGAACGGACGCTGATAGATCGTGCCGTTCTCGTTGCGGCTGAACGGCACGCCGGCATGTTCCAGCTCGATGACCGCCGCCGGCGCTTCACGCACCATATATTCGATTGCGTCCTGATCGCCCAGCCAGTCCGACCCCTTGACGGTGTCGTACATGTGCCAGGTCCAGTGGTCGGGCGAGTTGTTGCCCAGGCTCGCCGCGATGCCGCCCTGCGCCGCCACAGTATGCGACCGGGTCGGGAACAGCTTGGTGATGCACGCGGTCTTCAGGCCCGCTTCGGCCGACCCCATGGTCGCGCGCAGGCCGGAACCGCCTGCGCCCACGACGACGGTGTCATAGGTGTGATCGATGATCTTGTAGGCTTGCGTATTCATTATGCGGCGCCCCCCGTGAAGGCGATCTTCGCGATGGCGAAGACGCCGGCGGATGCGCCGGCAAATGCGTAGAAATTGAGCAGGAGCATCGACAGGAACGCCAGCCCCTTGTCGTGGACATAGTCCTCCAGCATGACCTGCATGCCCAGACGCAGATGCCAGAAGATGGCGACCACCATCAGCATCAGCGGCACCGCGACCAGCGGATTGGCGATCCAGTTGACCACGCTCTCATAATCGAGGCCCGGCAGGCTCACCAGGCTGAAGATCAGCCACAGCACCAGCAGCAGCGCGCCGATCGCGGTGTAGCGCTGCGCCAGCCAGTGATGCGCGCCATGCCGCGCCGAACCCAGGCCGCGAACGCGCCCGATACCCGTTCCCGTACCCATCAGAATTTCCCCATCAGGATGATCGTCCACAGGACGACAGTCAGCAGCAGGGACAGGATCGGGATCATGATCGACCAGGTCTTGTTGCGCTGCAACTCGTAACCCGCGCCCATGTCGAGCACGAAATGGCGCAGGCCCGAAAGCATATGCTGGAAGAAGAACCAGCTGAGGCCCGCCATCACGAGATAGCCGATCGGCGAGGTCGCGCACTTCAAGAAGGTCGCATAAGCCTCCGGCCCGCTCGCGGCCGCCATCAGCCACCACACCAGGCCCATGGCCCCTACCGTGGCCAGACCATTGCCCGTCACGCGGTGCAGAATGGAGATGGCCATGGCCGGTCCCCACTTCCATATCGTCAGATGCGGCGACAGCGGCCGGCTCGTTGATCGCGCCATGCTATTTTTGTCCCTGAAACTTCTACCCTGATCGAACCCCTTAGGAAGGAAAGTCGCCAAGGGCAAGCCGCGCTCCCACGCGTTTGTTGCAGCGCACCCATAAGGATGCATTAACCAGTTTGGCCTACACCCCCGGCCCATAGGACGCGGATACTATTCAGGGGCTGCCCGAAGCATGACACACGCCGATAGCTGGCTGATGAAGGCCGACAGGCTGGCCGAGATGGACCCGAGCGGGACCGTCGCGCCCGAAGCGCTGGAAATCCACGATCTGATCGGCGATTCGATCGAACAGGCCGCGCAGGTCTTCTACGACAGCTATGTCGAGCAGGCGAAGCTCGCAAACCGCATGTCGCAGGAAGCGCTGCGGAAACTGCGCGCCGAATCGAGCAAATATGTCCACGAAAAACTGGGGCGCTTCGATCAGGGCGTCTGGGTCGGTATGGCGACCGACTGCATCCGCAAGGCGCAGGGCAAAGGCATCGCTCCGACCACGGTGATGACCGCCATGGTGCATTCCAACGAGAAGATCGTCGAGCTGATCTGCGACCGCTGCTGGGACGACAAGCCCACCTGCCAGCGCCTGCTGCGCGCGATGAACCGCCTGTCGATGATGGACAGCGGCATGATGTCGAACGTGCTCGCGTCGGACTTCGCCGAATCCCAGAAATCCGAACGCGCCCGCTACGGCGCCCTGTTCGAACAGCGCATCGTCGGCGAGATCGACGGCGCCACCCAGCTTGGCGAATCCCTGCGCGAACAGGCCAAGGACGCCTCCGCCGCCACGCGCGGCATGCTGGGCAAGGCGTCGGAAGTCGCCGCGGCCGCCGAACAGTCGGCGCTCGCCATGCGCGAAGCCGCCCGCACATCCGCCGGCCTGATCCGCGCGATCGAGGACGCGCGCACCGAAGTCGAAAGCTCCGCCGACATCGCCCAGCGCGCCGCCGACCAGTCGGGCGACGCCGTCGCCATGTCCGCCACCCTGTCCGAACATGCCAAGTCGATCGAATCGATCCTGGGCCTGATCCGCGACATCGCCGGACAGACCAACCTGCTCGCCCTCAACGCAACGATCGAGGCCGCGCGCGCAGGCGACGCCGGTCGCGGCTTCGCGGTCGTCGCGCAGGAAGTGAAGAGCCTCGCCAACCAGACCGCCCGCGCCACCGACGAGATCGCCGGCAAGATCGCCGACATCCAGACCTCGACCCGCCTGTCGGTCGACAATAATGAACGCATCCGCCACACCGTGGGCGAAGTCCTCTCCAGCGCCGAACGCATCCGCCACGCGATGGATGCCCAGGCGCAGACCGTGACGATGATCACCGCCGCCGTGGACGAAACCGCGCTCGCGGCCGACTCGATGTCCACGACCATCTCGGCCATCCGCCAGGACACCGAAGTCGTCGCATCGGAAATCGACCAGCTCGAACGCGGCTTCATGAGCGTGGAGGGCAAGCTCTCGGCCCTGCGCAACGCCTCCTCCGACTTCGGCCGCCAGGTCGCCTGACCGCCGCTCTTTTCCTCCTGCGCCGCCTTGGCTAAAGGCGGCGCATGACCACCGCCACCAGCTGGAAAGTAACCCTCCCCTGCACCCGCGCCGAAGCGGAAGCGCTGGAGGGCGACATCGCCGCCTTCGCCCTGATGGAGCAACCGCCGGTCCTGATGACCAGCGAGGCAAGCGACGATGGCGAACATTGGCGGCTGGACGCCTATTTCGAGGGCAAGCCGAGCGCCGCCGCCGTCAAGCTGCTGCGCGCCCTGGTGCCCAGCGCCGGCGGCACGAAACCGCTGATCGAGGCGCTCCCCGACGAAGACTGGATCACCATGAGCCAGGCGGGCCTGGAACCCGTGGACGCCGGCCGTTTCCACGTCCGCAACCGCCCGGAGGACCCGGAAGCGCCCGGCCGCGAGAATATCCTGATCGAAGCGGGCCAGGCGTTCGGCACCGGCCAGCACGAAACCACCGCCGGCTGCCTCGCCATGCTTGACCGCATGCGCCGCGTCGGCATGCGGTTCGGCAATGTGGCGGACATCGGCACCGGCACCGGCCTGCTCGCCATCGCCGCGCTGCGCCTGTGGCCGCACGCTTATGCCACCGCGTCGGATATCGATCCCGTCGCGGTCGAGACCAGCCGCGCCGCAGCCGCTGTCAACGGCGCGCGCGAAGGGACCGGCCCCGGCCGCGTCGCGCTCTACACGGCGGCGGGCGTAGATCACCCCGCGATCCTCGCCCGCGCGCCCTATGACCTCCTGATCGCCAACATCCTGGCCGGCCCGCTGATCGATCTCGCGCCCGCGCTCTGCGCAACGGTCGAGGAAGGCGGCACGATCATCCTCGCCGGCCTTCTCAACGAACAGGCCGACGCCGTCCTCGCCGCCTATCGCGCGCAGGGCATGCGCCTCGCCCAGCGCACCGACAATGGCGACTGGCCGACGCTCCGTCTGCGCAAGCGCCCGCGCATGGCCTGGCGCCGCCCCACCCGCATCGACCGCAGCCGACGCGGCGAAGCGCCCGGCTATGGCAGCCTCTGACGCCCGCCTTCAATATATCCAGACATCGTCGTTGGTCATCGCCAGCCCGGCGGTCAGCGTCGCGAACTGCACCTGCCCGACCCCGCCGACGCCGTCCACGTCGAAATAGATCGCCCCGGTCGCGCTGTCATAGATGACGCGGTCATCCGCATCGACTGCCTCCGTCCCGATTACGAAGCCGGCCGCCACCAGCCGCCCGGTCGCGAGTCCGGTGAAGATCGCATTCTCCAGATAGATCGTGTCGTCGGCCACGGAAAAGCCGTTGATCCGGTCGACATTCCCCGCCCCCGGCGCAGTGTCGAAATAGAAGCGATCGACGCCATTGCCGCCGACCAATATGTCGTTACCCAGCCCGCCATAGAGATAGTCCTTGCCGTCCCCGCCATGCAGGATGTTGGCGCCGCTATTGCCATACAACAGATTGTTCAGCGCATTGCCGACGCCGGTAAGGGCCGCCGTCCCCTGCAACCGCAGATTCTCGACATTGTCCCCCAGCGTATAAGTGATGAAGGATTCGACCGTATCGTCGCCTTCGCCCGGCAGTTCGGTCACGACGTCGCCGGTCTGGTCCACCACATAGGTGTCGCTGCCCTTGCCGCCGATCATGACGTCGGCGCCCGCGCCGCCGTCCAGCCGGTTGTTGCCGGCGCCGCCGATCACGCGGTTGGCCAGTCCATTGCCCGTCAGCTGGATCGAACCATTGCCGAAGGCTTCGATATTCTCGACATTGGCCGATAGCGTGTAGCTGACGCTGGCCCGCACCGTATCGACGCCTTCATTGAACGCCTCGATCACCACGTCGCCGGCAAGGTTGACCATATAGATGTCGTCGCCCCGGCCGCCCGCCATGCTGTCCGCCCCGCCCGCGCCGTCCAGAATGTTCGCGGCGATATTGCCGGTCAGGCTGTTGGACAGCGTATTGCCGGTCCCGTTGACCGCGCCATTGCCCAGCAGCGCCAGATTTTCCACATTTGCGCCCAGCGTATAGCTGATGGTCGTGCGCACCGTGTCGATCCCGGCGTTCGACGCCTCGGTCACGACATCGCCCGCATTGTCCACGACATAGATGTCGTCGCCCAGCCCGCCCGTCATGCTGTCCGCGCCGACCCCGCCGTTCAGCACATTGGCGGCCCCGTTGCCGATCAGCACATTGTCCAGCGCATTGCCGACGCCGTTGATCGCTGCGGCGCCTTTCAGCACCAACTGCTCCACCTCGGCCGCCAGCGTGTGGGTTATCCATGCCTCGACCGTGTCGAAACCGCCGTTCGCCGCCTCGGTCACGACATCGCCGGTCTGCTCGACGACATAGATGTCGTTGCCCAGCCCGCCGGTCATCCGGTCATTGCCCGCGCCGCCGTCCAGCCGGTCGTCGCCGCTGCCTGCGATGATTATGTCGTTGCCGGCAAAGCCGAACAGCTGGTCGGCCAGCCCCGTGCCCCTGACCGTATCGACGCCATCCGTGCCGATCCGCGTGTTCGCCGCCGCCGTCAGCCGGAAATTGTCGAGGCCGCCGGTGTCCGCCCCGCTGCGATATTCGCCGCGTATCTCGATCGCGGTCAGACCGTTCAGCACCGAGCGGATCTGCTCGTCCGTCGCCAAAGCCCCGCTGGTCGTGTTGACGCGCCAGGCGCTCGCGCTGCTGAGCGACGCCTCATAATGCGTCCAGTCGATCCCCGGCGCGTCCTGATTGAGCACCAGCACCAGCCCGGCCCCGCGCAGCACGATGTCCGGCAGCGTGGGGGACGAATCGGCGGCGACCGACTGCTTCTTGTCATAGGACAGGACCCCGCCCATCATATGCGCCATGTCGCCCAGATATTTGTCCCCTGCGGCGAAATACCACCACTGCCCGGTCACCGCGTCGACCGATTCCAGATAGCCGCCATTGTCGCCCGCGCCGCCGATCGCCACCTGCCGGAACTGCGCGACATCCGCCAGAAAGGTCCAGCCGTCGCGGTCGGTGTCGAACGTCGATTCGACCACCAGCGCCGGCCCCGGCAAGGGCGGCGCCGGTTCGCCTTCCTCGATACGGAAATTGTCGAGGCCCGCCGCGTCGTCTCCGCCGCGATACTCGCCGCGAATGGTGAAGGACGTGACATCGGCCAGCGCCGTCAGGATTTCCGCCCTGGTGGCGATCCGCCCCGTCCCGCTGCCGATGTGAAAGGTGCCCAGGTCGATATCGAGCGCATAGCTGGTCCAGCTCGTTCCCGGATCGGCGATGTCCGCCACCAGCGTCAGCCCGCCGCCGGTAATCACCAGATCATTGCCGGCGACCACGCTGGTCGTCCCCAGCAGCTGAATGAGGTCGAAGCTGATCGTCCCGCCATAATAGCTGGTCAGGTCGCCCAGCAGCCCGGAAGGCCCGGCGAAGGCCCATGCCCCGCTGCCCGTGTCAGTCCCGCGCATATAGCCGCCGCCGCCGCTGCCGCCGCTCGTCTCGTAGGTGTAGGCCCCGTTGTTCACGGTCGACCAGCCGTCGACACCGCTCTCGAAATCAAAGCTCAACATCGCACGTCCCTCCGGCGGAAGGCGGACCAGCACGACGATCCCCGGCCCCTCCAAAGGCTAGAGCGGGGGAATCAGCGAAAATGGATCAGGGAAAAATCAGGCGGTCGCTATTTGACGCCGCAACGGGCGCACCGTGGCGCAGGCGGGCAATCCGTCCTTCGGGTCCGTGCCGTTCACTGCGGTCTCGATCACCCCGCCCGCCGCGATCGCCCGGTCCAGCAGGTCCTGCTCGATGTCATGAATATCGATCTTCATCCGCCGCGCCCAGTGCGTGTCCGAGTCCCCCGCATATTGGCCGACGCGAATATAGACGAACCGCCGCACTGGCCCTTCGCGCCGCACCTGATCGCCGAAGAATTTCGGTCCCGGCCCCACCCGGATGATGAAGTCGAAGCGCAGCGCTTCCCCGTCGATCGACCGCTTCGGATCGAGCGGCGCGTCGTCCTGTTGCAGGCTGTGCAACACGCCAACCACCGGCTGCTCGATGGTGATCCGCATCGCGACGGGGGTCTGATCGGCTCTGGCCATACGGATTGATAGCGTGGAGAGTTGGTGTGTAGAAGAGGAGCCGCCTCCTGCCTCATGCCCTCCCGTTCATCCAACACTGGGCAGCGAGACTTACGAGCGCAGCGAGTTAGTCGCAGCGGGGTGGGCCAGCGCGGCTTGCCGTAACAGTCACGACTCACCGCTTGCAGGCGCTTTCAGGTGCGTTATCAAGCAAACGATGCCGACTCCTACTGACGACGACTTTGCCCGCGCCAGACATAGAATGGCGACTATCGATCGCAATTGGGATGAAATATCCACCTCAGCACAGAACAAACTGCGCGACGTTGCTGATTTTCACTATGTCGCTTTATTTCCTCAGGACATTTGCCGTTTCGCTGCTGTCTTGTTCTTGCATACCGATCAAGCTCTTACAGAGGCAAAAAGCAACGGGATCGAAGCGCTTGCCTCGGCTTGCATCCAGGATGCCATCAAGGAATTTCGGGCAGGGCAATGCCAGCGATGTGAGGTTTCCATCGAACTGGATTCCTATGAGAACGTGGATAGAAATTTCGAAGGCAGCTATTTCAATAGGCTTCGATAGGGTGCGACCAATCGCGAAACTGCCTCACTCTCAGCATCGTCAGGACCCTCTCCATGCCCACCCGCACCCCCATCACCACCACCCACGCCAACGCGCCCTATGACCATCTCGCCGTCCTCCCCGACAGCGCCTCCCCCGCCCCCGGCATTCTCCTCTTCCCCAATGTCCTGGGCGCCAAGGAGGCCGACTTCGCCTATGCCGAAAAGCTGGCCACGCTCGGCTACGCCGTCCTCGTCGCCGACGTCTATGGCGCGGGCAAGCGCACCAGCCGCGCCGATCCCGACGCCGGCGCCTACATGAACGCACTCAACGCCGACCGCGCCGAGTTGCTCGCGCGCGTCAACGCCGCGCACGCCGCGCTCAAGGCCCTGCCGCAGGTCGATCCCGCCCGCACCGCCGCGATCGGCTTCTGCTTCGGCGGCAAATGCGTGCTGGATCTCGCCCGTGGCGGCGCGGACATCGCCGGCGGCGTCAGCCTGCACGGCGTCTATGACGCGCCGCCCTTTCCCAACGCCGCGATCACCGCGAAGCTGCTCATCTGCCACGGCTGGGACGACCCCTTCGCCCCGCTCGACGCCATGACCGCCCTCGCCGCCGAACTGACGCAGGCGAAGGCCGACTGGCAGTTGCTCGCCTTCGGCCACACCGGCCACGCCTTCACCGACCAGTCCGTCAACATGCCGGAAAAGGGCCTGGCCTACAGCCCTGCCGCCGATCGCCGCAGCTTCACCGCCCTGACGGCGTTTCTGCACGAATTGTTCGGCTGAACAGCGCCGAATTTCTGTCGGCCTGTCCTACAGCCTCGGATGATGCTACCCAAGGCATTGAAAACACAAATTTTTAAAGATTTCTCATTGCGCATATGGGCGAAGTTCGGGAAATTCGGCATCGATACAGTCAGATACAACAAAGATATATCGCAACTCTTGACGCTCTGCATTTTTAAGATATATCGCAAAGCATCAAAACGCATTTGGAGTTAAAGATGCACTTCCCCCATTTCCATTCCCCCCACTCCCACAACCGCGGCCGCATGGACCGCCACTGCATGGTCCACGGCTTCGGCGGTCGCGGCGGCGGCCGTCACGGTCATCATGGCGGCCCTGACGGCGAAGGCCGCTTCGGCGGAGGCCGGAGCGGCGGTCGCCGTCGCCAGTTCGAGAATGACGCGCTCAAGCTCGTCCTTCTCCACCTGATCTCGGCCGATCCGCGCCACGGCTATGACCTGATCCGGGAAATCGGCGCGCTTTCGGGCGACGCCTATGCCCCCAGCCCCGGCGTGGTCTACCCGACCCTCACTTTGCTCGCCGACATGGACCTGATCGCCGAAAGCCCCTCGGGCGGCAGCCGCAAACTGTTCGCGATCACGGACGCGGGAACCGCGCATCTCGCCGAGAACGCGCAGGCGCTCCAGGCCGCGCTCGACCGCCTGGCCTCGCTCGCCCGGCGGGCGGAGCGCACCGATGGCGCGCCGATACGCCGCGCCATGCACAATCTGGGCATGGCCGTGCGCGCGCGTCTGGAAAAGGAGGGAGCCGATACCCAAACCATGTTCGACGTCGCGTCCCTCATCGACGAGGCCGCCAGCAAGATCGAAAGGCTCTGATCGCATGACCCTGACCGCCAATGTCCCCACCACCAGCGGCAGCCGCTACCTCCAGCAGCTGTGCAAGCACTGGAGCCACAAGTTCGAAACGGACTTCAACGCGGAACGGGGCAGCATCGCCTTCCCCATGGGGCCAATCACCATGGCCGCCAGCGCCGACACGCTCGCGGTCACGATCGAACCCGCGCCCGACGCTGACGTCGATCGCTTCAAGCAGGTCGTCGCCGACCATCTCGACCGCTTCGCCTTCCGCGAAGCGCCGCTGGCGTTCGATTGGAAATGATCTAGCGCACCGGCACTCTTCGCGCGCTGGCCAGGTGATGCGCATGCGTGATCGCCACGGCCAGCGCGTCGGCCGCGTCCGGCCCGGCGATCTTCGCGCCGGGCAGCAGCCGCGTGACCATGGCATGCACCTGGTCCTTGGACGCATTGCCGACGCCCACGACCGCCTTCTTGATAGTGCTGGGAATATATTCGCCCACATCCACCCCCGCCCGCGCCGCCGCCAGCAGCACGACGCCGCGCGCCTGCCCCAGCTTCAGCGTGGAACGCGGGTTGGAGTTGACGAACACCTCCTCCACCGCCGCCCCCTCGGGCCGATGCTCCAGGATCAGGTCCGCCAGCGCCAGATCGAGCGCCAGCAGCCGCGTCGCCAGTGGCAGCTTGGTGTCGGTGCGAATGCGCCCATTGGCGACATGCGACAGTCGATTGCCATCGGCGGAAATGATCCCCCAGCCGGTGGTTCCAAGGCCGGGATCGAGACCGAGCAGGATCATGAAAAAAGGTGCGCGCGGAGACGCGGAGACGCGAAGGCGCGAGCACCCAAGGCCAGACGAAGGCCGGAACCGGAAGACGGCCCTGCCTTCGGCGGCAGGCCCTTCTCCGCGCCTCCGCGCCTCCGCGTGAACCCCATTATCCCAGCGTCTCCATCACCGCGTCGGAAACCTCATAGTTCCCCCACACGGTCTGGACGTCGTCATCGTCTTCCAGCGTATCGACCAGCTTCATCAGGCTTGCCGCATTGGCTTCGTCCACTTCGACCGTGGTGGTCGGACGCCAGGCCAGCTTCGCGCCCTCAGCCGGGCCGAGCGAGGCTTCCAGCGACTTGGCGACTTCGTGCAGCGCGTCCATCGCGGTCCAAATCTCATGCTCGTCCTCGTTCGACGACACATCGTCCGCGCCCGCTTCCAGCGCCGCCTCGAAAATCGCGTCGGCGTCGCCCGCGCTCGCCGGATAGCTGATCAGGCCCAGCCGCTCGAAGCCGTGACTCACCGCGCCGCTCGACCCCAGATTGCCGCCATTCTTGGAAAAGGCGGTGCGCACATTGGTGGCGGTGCGGTTGCGATTGTCGGTCAGCGCCTCGACGATGATGGCGGTGCCCCCGGGGCCATAGCCCTCATAGCGCACTTCCTCGTAATTCTCCGTGTCGCCCTTCGACGCCTTGTCGATCGCGCGCTGGATATTGTCCTTGGGCATGGACTGCGCCTTGGCCGCGTTCACCGCCAGGCGCAGGCGCGGGTTCATGTCCGGATCGGGCATGCCCATCTTTGCCGCCACGGTGATTTCGCGGCTCAGCTTGGAGAACATCGAAGAGCGCTTCTTGTCCTGCGCGCCCTTGCGATGCATGATGTTCTTGAATTTGCTATGGCCGGCCACGGGCCTGCTCCTGATCTGCCTGAAACTAAGATGCGCGCTCTAGCGAGAGGCGACGTTCAAGGCAACCGGACCAGCGCGATCAGCAGAGCCGGCGCCATCAGCAAGGGCCGTCGCCGCCCGAACGCCTGCCGGCGATGTTGCGAACATCGGCGCGTCCTCCTTGCAGAGTGAAGGCCGATGACCTTCTATATGTTGAACGAGAAGGGGCCATGATGAACGACGATCATAGCGATTTTATTCAGTCGTTGATGCTGGACGTTCAATGGGCGCTGGATCAGTTGGCCATTTCAGATACGCCGCCTGCCCGCAGGAATCTCATCAGAACGCTGGTCTCAGCGACCGAAGGGCTGTCATGGGCATATCGGGTTCACATATTGTCTGTCGCCAAACATCTCGATGCAGCTACACCGCTTATGGAGATGGCTCTGATGGAGGCGACCTACTTCGTTTCCGAAAAAGGAGAGCTTGTCGAACAAGCGCGCTATATATCCATGACTGCGATGATCCGGCTGACCACGAAGATCGCTCAAACATTCTGCGACACTGTCGAGGTAGATTTTGGTTCATCGGGCTGGGCCGATCTTAAGAGCACGATCGCCGTTCGCAATCGGATCACGCACCCGAAGGGCGTCGACGACCTTCGCATATCCGACGCCGAACTTCACAAGGCGCAAGAAGGCTTTTTCTGGTACTCCAATTCCGCAGTCACCGTCATGGAGCAGGTGGTGAAAGCTTTCGGCGAACACACCAAAATGGCCAAGGATTTATTGGCCAGGCTGGCAGCCGGCGATCCCGATGCGATTGCGCTGTACGAGCGGGCGCATCGGGAAATCGACGACTGAAAAATCACTCCATTCCCAGCGCCGCGAGATAGGTCTGGAGGATCGCTTCCATCTCCTGCCGGTCATGCGGCGCCATTTTCCGCAACCGGACGATCTGCCTCATGATCTTGACGTCGTAGCCGGTCGCCTTGGCTTCCAGATACACATCCTTGATGTCGTCGCCGACGCCCTTTTTCTCTTCCTCGAGACGCTCGATCTTTTCGATATACTGCAACAGCTGATCGGCGGCGACGTTGCCCTCGCTCATTTCACATAACTCCAGACATGGTGAATCGGTTGAACCGGGCCTCCTAGTGGCTCTTGGCGTTCTTCGCCACACTCTCCTGCATCCGCTGAAGCTGTTCCGGCGTCGCTTCGCCCTGATGCCTGCTTTTCCACTCGGCGCTCGGCATGCCGTGGATCAGCGTGCGCGCCTCTTCCTTCGTGAGCGTGCCATCCGCCTCCATCACCCAGTCGGCCAGGCAGTTGCGGCAAAAGCCCGCAGACCCCATCAGATCGATATTCTGCACGTCGGTGCGATGCTGCAAATGGGCGACCAGACGGCGGAAGGCGGTTGCGGCGGCCTCGTCGGTGAGTATGTTGTCGGCCATTCTTCCTGTCCTCTCCTTAACCGGGTCATCATCCCGACCCGGATAGATGAAACCAGGGGCCTGTCCAACCTTGGCCCCGGCCATCCGACCCACGGAGCATGTGATGACCAGACTGCCGCCCCGCTCGCGCAAGGTGCGTATCCTCGCGACTCTGGGTCCCTCCAGCAACAGCGAGGAGATGATCCGCGCGCTCTTCGTCGCCGGCGTCGACGCTTTCCGCATCAACATGAGCCATGGCGCGCAGGAAGAGCATGCCGCGCGCATCGCGACCATCCGCGCCATGGAGAAGGAATATGGCCGGCCCACGACGATCCTGGGCGACCTTCAGGGACCCAAGCTGCGCGTCGGCACCTTCGCCAATGATTCGGTGATCCTGAAGACTGGCGATCCCTTCGTGCTGGATCGCGATCCGACGCCTGGCGACGCGACCCGCGTCAACCTGCCGCATGGGGAGATCTATGCCGCCCTGGTCCCCGAAACCCGCCTGCTGCTGGACGACGGCAAGCTGGTGCTACGCGTAAAATCGGTCGACAGCGACCGGATCGAAACGCTGGTGGAAGTCGGCGGCGCGCTCTCCAACCGCAAGGGCGTCAACGTGCCCGATGTCGTCGTGCCGGTGCCGGCGCTGACCGACAAGGATCGTCGGGACCTCAGCTTCGCGATGCAACAGGGCCTCGACTGGATCGCGCTCAGCTTCGTGCAGCGCCCCGAAGACCTCGCCGAAGCGCGCAAGCTGATGGGCGGCTATGGCGCGCTGATGGCCAAGATCGAGAAGCCCGCCGCCGTGCAGCGGTTGGAGGAGATACTGGAGATGGCGGACGGCGTCATGGTCGCGCGTGGCGATCTGGGCGTCGAACTGCCGCCGCATATGGTGCCGCCGCTCCAGAAGCAGATCGTCGCCACCGCCCGTCGCATGGGCCGCCCGGTGGTGGTCGCCACGCAGATGCTCGAATCGATGATCAAGTCCCCCTCCCCCACCCGCGCCGAAGTGTCGGACGTGGCGACGGCGGTGTATGACGGGGCGGACGCGATCATGCTGTCGGCCGAAACGGCCGCCGGCGACTGGCCGGTGGAAGCCGTCAAGATGATGGACAGCATCGCCCACAGCGTGGAGCGCGATCCCGGCTATTTCGGCCGCCTCCATTATACCGAGACCAAGCCTGACGCGACCACGGCGGACGCCCTGGCCGAGGGCGCGGCCGGCATCGTCTCGGTCGTCGGCGCGAGCGCGATCGCCTGCTACACCTCGTCGGGCATGACCGTGCGCCGTCTGGCTCGCGAGCGGCCCGATTCGCCGGTGCTGGCGCTGACCCCCAAGCTGGAGACGGCTCGTCGCCTGGGCCTGGTCTGGGGCGTGCACGCCGTGCGCACCAAGGATATCGGCAATTTCGAGGAGATGATCGGCAAGGCGCGCCGCATGGCGCTGCGCAATCATGTCGCGGAAAAGGGCCGCAAGATCGTCGTGCTGGCCGGCGTCCCGTTCGGCACGCCCGGCTCCACCAACGTCCTGCATGTCGCGACGATTCGCGGCGACGAACTCAAGGGGCGCGAGTGAACGAAAGAAAGCGCCCGATCGACGGATCGGGCGCTTGTCTTTTCACCGAGCTCGTCGCTGCGCCGGAAGTCCGGCGCGGCGAATCAGCCCTGACGGGCCTTGAAGCGGCGGTTGGTCTTGTTGATGACGTAGGTGCGGCCGCGACGGCGGATCACGCGGTTATCCCGGTGACGGCCCTTCAGCGACTTCAGCGAATTGCGGATCTTCATGGGTTGCGCCCTATGGCTAAAATCTGTCGGAAAATCGGAAGCGCAGCCCCTATGGGCAAGACTGTCGGAAGTCAAGGCTACCAGACCGATTTTGCCGCCCCATATCCCGGTTCAGCAACCATGCAGCGCACAGGCCGCTGAAGCGTTGATATGGAATCGCCCGGCCCGCGCCGTGTATTCGCATGAAGGCCCCTTCGGAGAGACAAAAATGTCCAGATATCTGCTCGCAGTCGTCGCACTGCTCCCCCTCGCCGCCTGCGCCACCGCGCCCCGGCCGGTGGAGGTCACGCGCTTCCATACCGGCGCGCCCGCCAGCAGCGGGTCGATCGCCGTCGAGGAGATGGAGGCCAACCCCGACGTCGGCCTGGAATTCAGCACTTACGCCACCGCCGTCGCCGGCGAACTCCAGCGCGTCGGCTTTTCCCCCGCCGCTTCGGGTAGCGATTATGTCGCCCGCATCGGCTTCCGCCGCAGCTTCCGCCCCACCGGCGTCGATCGCAGCGGCAAGCCGGTCAGCGTGGGCGTGGGCGGATCGGTCGGCAGCGGCGGCTATTCGGGGCTGGGCGTGGGCATCGGCATCAACCTGTCGGGCAAGCCCAAGGACATCGTGACCACCGAACTGCACATGCAGATTCGCCGCCGGTCCGATTCGGCCGCCATCTGGGAAGGCCGCGCCTCCAGCGACGCACGCGAAGGCACGCCCGCCGCCCAGCCGGCCGCCGCCGCGGCGCGCCTCGCCGCCGCGCTGCTACAGGGCTATCCGGGCGAATCCGGCCGCACTATAAGCGTCAAATGACCATCAGCATCAGTAGCGCGTTCGACAGCGGCAACATTCGCGTCCTCTCCATCGGCGAAGACACAGCGGACCTCGAAATCGTCCACGACCACGACAGCGATTTCTACCAGTGGTTCCATTTCCGCCTGTCGGGCGCGGCCGACCGGCCGGTCACGCTGCGCATCGTCAACTGCGCCGCGTCGGCCTATCCCGACGGCTGGCCCGGCTATCGCGCCCGCTACAGCGAGGACCGCGAAACCTGGCTTCAGGCGGACACCAGCTATGACAAGGGTGTGCTGACGATCAGCCTGACGCCGGACACCAACGCCGCCTGGATCGCTTATTTCGCGCCTTATTCGATGGAGCGCCACCATGACCTGATCGCCTGGTCCGCGTGCCAGCCGGGTGTGACGCTGACCGAACTGGGCCAGACGCTCGACGGCCAGCCGCTCGATCTGCTGACGCTGGGTGAAGGCCCCAAGCAGGTGTGGCTCTACGCCCGCCAGCATCCCGGCGAATCGATGGCCGAGTGGTGGATGGAGGGCGCGCTGGAGCGGCTCTGCGATCCCGAGGATGCTGTCGCCCGCCTGCTGCGACGCGAGGCCACCTTCCACATCGTGCCGAACATGAACCCGGACGGCAGCCGGCGCGGGCATCTTCGGACAAACGCGGTTGGCGTGAACCTCAACCGCGAATGGCATGAACCCTCGATGGAGCGCAGCCCGGAAGTCTTTCTGGTCCGCGCCGCGATGGACGCCACCGGCGTCGATTTCGCGATGGACGTGCATGGCGACGAAGCGATCCCGGCGGTGTTCGTCGCCGGCTTTGAGGGCATTCCCTCGATCACCGCGAAGCAACTGGCGCTCTACCACCGCTATCGCGACACCCTCGCCATCCGCACGCCCGATTTCCAGACGCGGCGTGGCTACCCCGTCGCCGGCGACGGCAAGGCCAACCTGTCGATGTCCACCAACCAGGTCGCCGAACGCTTCGGCGCGGTCGCGATGACGCTGGAAATGCCGTTCAAGGACAATGACGACCTGCCCGATGCCGACACCGGCTGGTCCCCGGCGCGATCCATGCAACTGGCGAAGGACTGCCTCGCCACCTTGGCGGAGATGATCGGGGAAGTGTAGACTTCCCCAGCGCAATTGCGTCATCGCCGGATTTGTCCCGGATTCGGCTTTTGTCCGTCAGCAACCGACTATGACCGCTTTAAATCCTGGGCTCTCTATAATAAGTCTGGAGGATCGAAGGTTAAGGCGGTCAGCATGCCAGGTCGGAAATACATCAGCACACTATTCGCCCTCTTGTTTGCAATGGCGCCATTATGCCAGCTGTCCAGCGCGCCTTGGCCAGCCATTCGAGAGTTTGGGGGCGCCAATCCCAAGAACCAGGACACTTGGGTCGATTTCAACGACTATCCTGCCGTCAGCATACGTCACGGCGAGCAGGGCAATGTCATCGTCACCTTCGATATCACAGCAGATGGCAAGGCGATTAATTGCGTCGTGGAAAGTTCGAGCGGCCATCCTTCGCTCGACCGCGTTCCGTGCCCGTTGATAGAACGTAAAGCCAGATTTGACCCTGCATTGGGGAATGACGGTGCGCCAACAGCCACCAAAGCGCGCTACAGCGTCGCGTTCTGGATTCCCGAGTAGTCATAGGGGGTGATCGGGTGGCTTTCCCCACCCCATCCACCGAACCTTAACGCCGCTCTGCCACAAGCGCAGCATGCTCGAAGCCCGTTTCTCTCGCCTGCCCGCCCTCGCCGACCTCGCGCCCCGCTGGCGCGCGCTCGAAGACGCCAGCGACGGCTCCTTCTTCCTCGGCTGGACATGGACTGGCGCATGGCTGGAATCCTACGCCGCACGCCCCGACCTGCTCGCCGTCACCGACACACAGGGGCAGGATGTCGCCCTCGCGCTTATCGGCCATGGCATGGAAAAACGCCTGCTCGGCCCCGCCGCCACGCTCGGCCTCAACCAGGCGATGACGCAGCAGGCGGACCGCGCCTATGTCGAATATAACGGCCTGCTCACCCGCAGCGGCGACGAGACCGCCGCCGCCCACGCCGCGCTCGACGCCCTTTCCGCCCGCCGCGACTGGCGCGCGCTGAAGCTCGCCGGCATCGCGCCGGACTCGCCGCTGCTCGATTTGCCCGCGCGGCGGAAGCTGCGCACCGACGTGTCGCCGGTCTATCAGGCCGATCTCGATGCCGTGCGCGCCGTGAACGGCGACTATCTCTCTCTGCTGAGTTCCAACACCCGCAGCCAGATCAAGCGCGCGATGAAGGAGCATGCCAACACGCTGCCCACCGTCGCGGTCGCCACGCCCGTCGACGCGCCCGCCTGGCTGGAGGAAATGCGCGCCCTCAATAGCGGCCGCCACGCCGACAACGCCTGGGACGATCCCGCCTTCGGCCGCTTCGTCGCCACGCTCGTCGAAAAGGGCGCAGCCAACAACGAAGTCGAACTGCTGCGCTTCACCGACGCCAACGGCGTCGTCGGCCTGCTCGTCAATTTCGTCTATCGCGGCCGGGCGATGAACTATCAGTCCGCCTTCGCCGCGCCGAACGGCCCCAAGGACAAGCCCGGCCTGCTCTGCCACGCCGCCGCCGTCGCACGCTACACCGCGCGCGGCCTCACGCTCTATTCGCTGCTCGCCGGCAAGGACCGCTACAAGCAGAGCCTCGCCACCTGCGAGGAAACACTCGAATGGTGGACGCTGGAGCGCTTCTCCCCCCGACTGGAGGCCGAAGCGCTGGCCCGCAAGATCCTCAGGCGCCCAGCCGCTGCATGACGCGGTAGAACAGCCGCCTTACCATCCGCCCTTCCGGCTCCGCGCCCACCGCCCCGGTCGGCAGCTTGTGCCGGCGCAGCCAGGCGTTCAGGCTGTGCAGTTCGCCCTCCGCGATGCTGCGGTCGGACCGCCAGGTGATCGACAGGCTGATCGACACGGCCGGGCCGTTCTCGACGAAATGCGGCGCCTTGACCGGCACATGGATCGCCTCGCCCGGCGCCAGCGGCACCGCCAGCCCCTTCTCGCGAAAACCATCCTCCCAGATCAGGTTGCGATGGCCGCCGGCGTGAAATTCCTCGCTCTTCATCGCCGGCACGGTCGCCTCGTCGCGCGCGGGGAAGACGGTCATCGTCTTGGTCCCCATGATCTGGAGCAGGATATTATGCTCCGGGTCCATGTGGAACGGCGTCACGCTGCCCGGCGAGCTGAGGAAGATAAACGCCTCCCGGTTCAGCATCGCCCCCGTCCGCCGCGCCACGATCGGTGCCAGCTCGGCCAGCGCCTCGTCCAGCAGCGCGCCATAGGCGGCGTCCTTCTCGACATTCTTGAGCACCGCCCAGCTGCCATTGGTCTCGATCGTGCGGATCGTCTCGCCCAAGGTCAGACCGTTGGAGGGGGTATCCTCCGGCCGCACCCCTAGGGGCAATTTGCCCAGATTATACTCGACCTGCCCCTCCGGCATCCGCTCCGCCAGCCCCGCCAGCGCGTCCAGCGTCAGCAGATCATGCCCGACCAGCCCATGCGTCAGCTTGACCGGGCTGTCGGGATAAGCGGCGGCGAAGGTCACGCGCGCACTATCGGGGAAAACCGCGTCGGTGGTGGCAGGCAGAATGGAGGCGTGGGCGTTCATCTTGTGCCTTTCCGGGTCAGGGCTTTGACGATGCTGAAAACTCTTTCGGCGGCCATGACGGCACGCAGCGCAGCGCTGCGGCGAAGGCGGCGCAGCGGGCTGCCGTGCAGCGCGACGCGCAGCTGCACGATGGTGCGCCGCTCCGCCCACAGGCTGTCGATCATCGGGTGGTCGGGCGCGGCGCAGCTGTCCATCCAGCCGATTGCCGGATCGCTTTGCACCGCATGCAGGTTCGCGATCTCGATCAGCACGCCGGGCGAAAAGCGTCCCAGTTCCTCATCGAACGCGATCTTGAACGAAAACGCGCCTTCGCCATGCAGGAAATTCACCAGCATCGCGATCGGCCGCTCGTCGAGGTCGATCCGCAGCATGTGCAACTGCCCCTGCGCGAACGCATCGGCGCAGGCGGCTTCAAAAAAGGCGGTGTCAGCCGGGCGACAACCCAGAGCCGTGCCCTCCTTGCCCTTCCAGCCAGACGCCTCCAGCGCCAGAAACGCCGCCGTCCATTCGCTCAGGTCATCGCCCGGCGACAGCCGCCGCTCCGCCACGACGCCCAGTTCCGCCAGCCGCTTCTGCAAGCGACGGATTTCCTTGCGCTTCTTCGACCGGACCTGGCTTTCCCAATAATCGTCCGCCGACAGATCCGACCGCAGCATCGCGCGCTCATAGCTGTGGACGATCTCAATTCGACGCCCCTGCGCCGCACAGGCCGCCCGCAATCCGGCCAGCGCCGCCCCGTCGGCGCCGATCCCCGACAGATGCAGGAACCCCTTCGCCCAGGGCGCAGCGTCGATCTGCGCCAGCATGTCGCGCCACGCTGCCTCCGCCTGGCCCGCCCGCACCAGCGGCGCCCCGAAGAAGCAATGCCGGTGCATCCAGTTGGTGACGCAGGCGATCGGCAATCGCCCATGGTTGGGCGAGAGCGCCACCGGCAGCAATCCGATCAGCCGTTCGCCGTCCCACGCCTCCACCGGGCGCACCTCGGCCGGCTCGGTCAGATGCGTCAGCGCCGCATGCAGCATCGGCGGCGCATAAAAGGCGTTGGCTTCCGCCGCCTCCGCCGCCAGCGCATCCCATGGCGATTGCGCCGCCCGTTCGGCTGCCCCTGCAGGCGCGGAAAGGCGCGTCCAGTGCGAGGCGGAAAGCGTGGCCATGTCCATCGCGCCGCCATAGGCGCGAAACATTAGGGAATGCCTAAATCGGCGCAATCGTTCGAAAATCCTGCGCTGCGACTTTCGCGCCTGCGAGGGCACATTGGCAAGCCCCGCTGCGAGTCGTTCGCGCCATCGCAGCCTTCCGGGCGCATGACAGGCCGCGTCACGCTCTGTTCATCGCCAAAATTCGCCGTCCCGTCGCGTATCTTAACGAAAATGACGGGAATCCGTGCTTCTGTTTCCTTCGCAACTGCAAAACAGATTGCCATAAGTGACTGAAAGGGCATAGACAGTTCCCACAAGCTGGTCAGGGAGGCCGGCAGTGGGTCGCGCATGTAGGAATTTGGCAGGCATCTTCGGGTGCATGCTGCCGCTTGCCGGTGCCGCAAAGTCAACGCGGCGCCCTCGGGCGGAATAAGGGGCATAAAGCGTGTCGACAGTACCCAAGATCGTGCCATTCGGCTCGGGCGGGCGAATCCTCGAGACGGCCTGCAACAGCCTGTCGATTGCTGCCCAGGGCCTCAACGCGCTGGAAGCCAAATTCGCGGAGCGCGAATTTTCCGCCGCATTCCTGCGTGTCGTCAGCCTCATCATGAGCGTGCGCGGTCGCGTCATCGTCACCGGCATCGGCAAGAGCGGCATCGTCGCGCGCAAGATGACGGCGACGCTCACTTCCACCGGCACCCCAGCCATCTATCTCCACCCCGCCGACGCCGGCCATGGCGATCTGGGCATGATCACGTCCGACGATGTGGTGCTGATGCTGTCGCATTCGGGCGAGTCGACCGAACTCGGTCCGATCATTCACTACTGCAAGCGATTCGCCATTCCGCTGCTCGCCATGACCGCGTCGGAAGACAGCACGGTCGCGATGGCCGCCGACGTGTGCGTCCACATGCCGCCGGTACGCGAAGCCTGCCCCAATGCGCTCACCCCCACCACCTCCACCACGGTGCAGATGGCCATGGGCGACGCGCTGGCCATGTCGCTGATGGAGATGCGCGGCTTTTCCGCCGACGACTTCCACAAGTTTCACCCGAACGGCAAGCTCGGCGCGCAGCTGCTCAAGATCGTCGAACTGATGGCGACCGGCGACGCGATCCCCAAGGTCGGCGAAGGCGCATCGCTGCTTGACGCGACCATCGAAATGACCCGCGCGCGCCTGGGCGGCACCGCCATCGTGACGCAGGACGATCGCCTGATCGGCGCCTTCACCGATGGCGATCTGCGCCGCACCGTCACCGGCAAGCAGAACCTGACCGACCCGGTCGGCCGCTTCATGACCACCACGCCGCAGTCGGTCAGCCCCGACGAACTCGCGTCCGAAGCCATGGCGCTGATGAACCGCAAGAACATCACCCTGCTGTTCGTCTGCGACAAGGGCGTTCTGGTGGGCGCGGTCCACATGCACGACCTGCTGAACGCGGGGGTCGCCTGAGCATAGTCATCGCGATCCCGGCGCGCGCCGGATCGTCGCGCCTGCCCCGCAAGCCGTTGCAGCCGATCGCCGGCCGCACCCTGCTCCACCGCACCATCGCCATGGCCCGCGCCGCCGTCGCGGGGCTTGAAGACGCGAAACTGCTCGTCGCCACCGACGACGACGAAATCGCAGACCACGCCCGCGCCGCCGGCTGCGACGCGGTCATGACCGACCCCGCCATCTCCACCGGCTCGGGCCGCGCCCTCGCCGCCGCGCTCACCTGCGATCCGCTGCCCGACCATGTCGTGAACCTCCAGGGCGACTCGCCCTTCCAGCCGACCGGCGCGCTTGCCGCCGTCATCGCCGCGCTACAGGCCGGCGCACAGGTGGCAACGCCCGTCGTCTCGCTCGACTGGCCCGCGCTCGACGCCCTGCGCGACCACAAGCTGCGCTCCCCCTTCAGCGGCACCACCTGCGCCCGCGCGGCGGATGGACAGGCGCTCTGGTTCTCGAAAAACATCATCCCCGCCATCCGCGACGAGGCGAAGCTGCGCGAGCAGTCCGCTACCTCCCCGGTGTGGCGGCATATCGGCCTCTACGGCTACACGCTGGACGCGCTGCGCCGCTTCGAAGGCGCGCCGGTCAGCGCGCTCGAACGCACCGAGGGGCTGGAGCAGTTGCGCATCCTGGAACTCGGCATCCCCATCGCGACCGTCCCGGTGCAGCCGGCCCTGTTCGACAGCAGCGGCATCGACACCATGGCCGACGTCGCCCGCGCCGAAGCCCTGATCGCCGCGCATGGCGACCCGACCCCGGCCTGACATGGCCTCGCGCCTGTTCATCATCCGCCACGGCAACACCTTCGGCCCCGGCGACATCATCCGCCGCGTCGGTGCGGGCACCGACCTGCCGCTGGTGGCAAGCGGCCAGGCGCAGGCGCAAAAGCTGGGCGCATGGTTCGCCGCCCAGGATTTCCGCGTCGACCGCCTGCATTGCAGCCCCCTCCTGCGCGCCCGCGAAACCGCGCAGGCCATCGCCACAGCGACCGGCGCCACCGCAATAGCCTGCCCTCTGCTCACCGAAATAGACCACGGCCCCGACGAAGGCCACCCGGAAGAAGACGTCATCGCCCGCATCGGCGCGGACGCGCTGGGCGCATGGGACCGCGAAGCCATCCCTCCGCCCGACTGGATCGTCGACGCTCCCGCCCGCATCGCCGCCTGGCAGGACTATTTCCGCACAGTCGAACCCGGCGTCCACCTCCACGTCACCAGCAACGGCGCCGCCCGCTTCGCCCTGCTCGCGGCCGGCATCAGCGCGCCATCGCTCAAACTGCGCACCGGCGCGTTCGGGGAACTGGCGGTGACGGATGACGGAACGGTCGAACTGTTGTGCTGGGACGAACGCCCCTGAGCGGATCGAGCCAGCACATGCGGTTTTAAGGGCCGCCCCACCCACCCCGTCATCCCGGCCTTGAGCCGGGATCCCGTTGCCTTCTCGCGACGCCAGAAAGCGGGATGCCGGGTCAAGCCCGGCATGACGGAAATGGAGCATAGGCTTCTGGCATCCAAGACACAAAGCGCTATGAAGTCATATCACGACGCGACTTTAGGGAGCGCATTCGGTGCTGACGCTGATCGGAGGAATCATTTTCCTTGCCGCACAAGGCGGTGTCATTTTCCTGACAGCCCTGCTCGTTTCCGACCTGTTTGACGTTGAGAGCAACTTCGGGAAGCTGGGCTGCATGGCGATATCCTATATCGCATGGGTCGCATTCACCTGGGGCCTTTTCGCCATCATCCTCAAACCGGATGTCTGGCTGCTCCCGGCAATGGGCGCCCTAACGGCAATAGCGTCGTCGTTCGTTTACCTGATGATATGGCTGGTTTTGTCGGCGCGAGGGGACAACCAAGCGGCTGAACAAAAACCTACCGCTGCGGAACGCTAAACGTCCCCGACACGCGCCCACCACCATTGCCGCCCGACACCCCGGCACCGCCACTGCTGCGCCCGTCCACCGTCGAACGCCCGCTGCGCAGGTCCATCACCAGCCGCCCGCCCGTCAGGCGATTGCTGCCCTGGGTCAGCGTCACATTGCCCAGCATCGTGATCAGCCGGCTGTTGAGATCATAGATCGCCACATTGCCGCGCGCGGTCTCATTGCCCTTGGTCACCACGACATTGCCCGAAGCGTCGATCCGGTCGATCTCCACCCCGCCCGGCCCGCTCGTCTGGCCGCCGCCATTGCGATAGGCCACCGTCATGCGCGCCGCGTTCAGCGTCATGCCGGCCTGCGTCACCTCGACATTGCCGGACACCACGACGCGATCAGCGCGGTCCTGCACCTCGATCCGGTCGGCGGAGAAGTTCACCGGCGCGTTGCTGTCGTGATTCTTCATCACCTGGGCATCAACGGAAACCGCAAACGGCAGGGCCAGCAGGGCGAGGAGCGAGGCGCGTTTCATCGTGTCTGCCCTTTGAGGCCATTTTGCTCGATGCGCAAGCGGGCGCGGCCGTTCAGCGTCACCGTGCGCGCCGCCATGTCCGCCTCCAGATGGTCGCCGCTGAACGTGCCGATCGGGATGCGCCCGTCCACCCGGCCTGCGCTCTGCATGCGCCGGGTCTTGAGGTCGATGCCGACATCATGCGTGGTCAGCCGATAGCCGCCTTCCGCCTCGAACTGCACCGGGCCGATAATCCCCACATGCTCGCGACTCATGTCGTAGCGCCCGGTGTTCGCGCGCAGTACGGCCGGCCCGTCCGATAGCAAAATCCGCGCCGACAGGTCATTCAGGTCGACGATCGGCTGGCGCGACGTGCGCTGCACCGCCGACCCGGCCTGGAGCGAGAAGGGCTGGCCCTTGCTGTCCTCGCCGCGATACAGCGCCTCGGTCACGCGCATGCGTTCCTTGGCGACCTCGACCTTGTTCTTGTCGAGCACGAAACTCACCTTGTCCCCGCGCGCAAAGGGGGCCGTCGCCAGCAGCGCCGCCAGCACGCCCACCGCCACCGGCAGCCAGCTTTTCAGCAGGCCCACCAGTCGGTCATGGCTGCCACCGGGCCTAGCCCAGTGGCGGCGGCTGTTGCGCTGTAACTCGGCCTGGACGGACAAGCGCTCCGCTCCCTTACATGTGCGAGAAGATGTCGAGTTCCGGCCAGCCCGCCAGGTCCAGCGCGGCGCGATGCGGCAGGAAATCGAAACAGGCCTGCGCCAGTTCCATCCGCCCCTCGCGCACCAGACGCTTGTCCAGCTCCGCCTTCATCGCGTGCAGATAGCGCACGTCGGACGCCGCATAATCCTTCTGCGCGTCGGACAACACCGGCCCGCCCCAGTCGGAACTCTGCTGCTGCTTGCTGATGTCCTGCCCCAGCAGTTCGCGCACCAGTTCCTTCAACCCATGGCGGTCGGTATAGGTGCGGATCAGCTTCGACGCGATCTTCGTGCAATAGACCGGCGCGGCCACCACGCCCATATAATGCTGGATCGCGGCGATATCGAACCGCCCGAAATGATAGATCTTGATGCGCTCCGGGTCCGCCAGCACCGCCTTCAGGTTCGGCGCGGCATAGTCGCTGCCCGGATTGAAGCGCACCAGATGCTCGTCGCCCTGCCCGTCGCTGATCTGCACGACGCACAGCCGGTCGCGTGGGGTGATCAGGCCCATGGTCTCGGTATCGACGGCGACGGGTCCGGGGGCCAGCACATCGGCCGGCAGATCTTCTTCATGGAAATATACGGTCATGCCTCCCCTCTATGTCCAAAGCGGTTGCAACTCAATCGCCGCGCGTTCAAACCTGCGTCACGAAATGGCGTCATGAAATCGCGTCCCGAACGCCCCGTTCAGCTATGCGGCAAAAATCTGGCGAAGCTATGGCCCGAAAACATTCGCGCTCGCCTGAAAACTTGTTATAGTGATTCCCAAACCGCTATTCCTGCGGGGGATATTGCATGTCATTCGCCCGACATGTTGTCCGGAATTGACTCGGGGGCGAAGCGAAAGTGACTAACAGGGCATGAGTTTTGACAGAGGGCGCCGCGGCGGGCGCGGCAAGGACAAGCGCGACGGCTTCGGCGACGACAGTTTCTACGGCGGTGGTGGCGGCGGCGATCGTTTCGGCGGTGGCGGCTTCGGTGGTGACCGTGGCGGCTTCGGCGGCGGCGACCGCTTCGGCGGCGGCGGTGATCGCTTCGGCGGTGACCGTGGCGGCTTCGGCGGCGGCGGTGGCGGCGGCTTCCGCGGCGGCGGTGGCGGCTTCGGTGGCGGCGGCGGCGGTGGTCGCGGCATGCCGGCCCAGGTCGTCGGCGAAGGCACCGGCGTCGTAAAATTCTTCAACGGCCAGAAGGGCTTCGGCTTCGTCGTCCGTGACGATGGCGGCGAAGACGTGTTCGTGCACATCAGCGCGGTCGAGCAGGCGGGCCTCACCGGCCTGGCCGAAGGTCAGCCGCTCGGCTTCACGCTCGTCGATCGCGGCGGCAAGATTTCGGCGACCGATCTCAAGATCGACGGCGAACCCCTGCCCGTGACCGATCGCGCCCCGCCGCGTGAACCGCGCGCGGGTGGCTTCGGCGGCCCCGGCGGCGATCGCGGTGGCGATCGTGGCCCGCAGCGTCAGCTGACCGGCGAACGCGCCAGCGGCACGGTCAAGTTCTTCAACGCCATGAAGGGCTTCGGCTTCATCCAGCGCGATGACGGCCAGCCCGATGCGTTCGTCCACATCAGCGCCGTCGAACGCGCTGGCATGGCCGCGCTCAACGAAGGCGACCGGCTCGATTTCGAGCTGGAGGTCGATCGCCGCGGCAAATACGCCGCCGTGAACCTCCAGTCGAAGGCCGACTGAAGACTTTCGCTTAGCCCGAATCGCAGAAGGGGGCGTCGTGCGCAGGCACGGCGCCCCTTTTCTTATGTGGTCGCGCGGACGGATTGGAGACTTTCTCCCCTCCCGCAGGCGAATGTCGGGAAGCGCGACGTAAAAAGCCCGGCGGAGTTGGTCACGGCGGGGTCGGCATTGCGCCGACATGGGTGGTGAGCGGACGGTCGGCTAAATGCTCAGTAGAGCGTGTTAGCGGACTTCCTCTAGTTGAACGTATCGCTCAAAATGATCCAGTATGTGCCCCTGCGCATCAGGTCGCCATTGTAGGCGGATATGCCACTCAGATTTGCCGTCCAGTGAAACGAAAAGTGACTGCCCATCGTCATAGGGTAGGAAGCTGGCACCAAGAAAGGTCCATGCCTCGCCTTCTCTGTGAACGTATCCGTCAAAATCGATAAACTCTGAAACAACCATATATCGACAATTAGCGACCAAGTGCTGGAGTGCCTGCTCACGGCCTCCGCCTGTCCAATGTCCCAAGGGATGCGGTCCAATCATTAGGTTGGGTTATGCTGTCCCGCCCATGCCCGCAATCGGGATTAGAACTGGATTGTTTAAACGGCCAATAATGGTCGTCAGCAGTCATTCCACCTTCGTCATGCCGAGCTTGATCCGGCGCCCGCTTCTGGGCGTCGCGAGAAGGGAACGGCGCCGTGGTTGAGGGCTGCGACGACGCTGACAACCGACAGCGAATAATCCCTGTCCTACAGCCCGCAGCACAGCCTATCCTGCTGCCGGCTCCTTGCAATTGTTTATCGGCACAAGCGCGCGCATCGCTGATGCGGCAGGCGTCACCCTATCCGTAAACGCATCCGATAAGGTGACATAAGGTGACAAATTCAGGCCCCGAACGCGGTCTCTTTGTCACCTTATGGTCGAAGCCCGCCATGTGCGACCGGCGCGAAACGCGCCTTCCCCCTCACTCCAGATAGTCCGCCCGCAACCGCGCAATATCCACGGCGCTAACCCCCACCACCTTGTCCAGATAGCCCGCGACCGATCCGTAACGCGCATCGATCTCGTCGAACGCGGCCGACAGGAACGCCGTCCCGTCCGCCTCCTTCAGCGGCGTCGGCGTGGACGCCTTGTGCCCCGCAAACATCTTCGCGGCGACATTGTCGGGGAAAGCCGCCGGGTCGAACGCCGCCATCTCATAAGCCGGCCGCCGCGCCGCCGTGGACAGATGATAGTCCGCAATGATCACGTCGCGCGGCACGCCCAGCGCCGACAGAATCAGCCCGGTCGCAAAGCCGGTGCGGTCCTGCCCCGCCGAACAATTATAGACCAGTGGCCCGTCCCGGCTGAGCAACCGCGCGAACAGCACCCGCATCTGCGGCGCCAGCAGGTCGGGCATGCGCCGATAGAGCGTCCCGCCATTGACCGGCGCAGCATTGGCCGACGAAGCCCCCGCCGGCTTCATCGCGTCGAAAATCGCCTTCATCGAATAGCCGACCGCATTATAGGGCACGCCCTCGATCTTCGTCGGCGCCAGTTGCCGCTCCTCGTTGGAGCGCAGATCGACCATGTTCGCCAGGTGCAGCGCCCCGATCGCGCTGACATCCGCTTGCGTCAGCACCGGCGTCGCGCCCGATCGGAAAATCATGCCCCAGCGGACATGTTTTCCCCCCGCCGCCGGATAGCCGCCGATATCCCGGAAATTGGACCCCTGCTCCAGCGGCAGAACCCGCTCGGCGACACGCACGCCGCCGCCGTCCTTGCGATCGCGCAGCAGAAAATAGGGCCGCTCGCCCGTCGCCACGGCCTGCTCATACACGCCGTCACGGTCATCTGCCGACACCAAGGTCGAAGCCTGCCGGCTCGCATCGGCCGCATCGGACCGATAGACATCCACCCCGCTCGCATCCACCCACCTAACCCGCACCCGGTCCGGCGCGATCCGCTCGACCGACGCCCCGGTCGGCGCCGCCGCCGCCGCAACAGGACCAGCCGCCAGCAGCAGCGCCACGATCGTTCCGGTCTTGCGCATGCTCTCTCTCCCTGTCTGGCCCATGTTCAGCTTATCGCGACAGAAAGTCGATCCGATGACGCCCCGGATCGCGGGGGCGCTATACGCTCAACCCGGCAGATCCAGGCTCGCCTCCAGCCCGCCGCCAGCCCCATTGGCCAGCCGCAACACGCCCTGATGCTCGGTCGCGATCGCCCGCACCAGCGCCAGCCCCAGCCCCGCGCCGCCGGTCTCGCGATTGCGCGACCCCTCCAGGCGTGTGAACGGCTCCATCATCTCGGCCATGCGATCCTCGGCGATGCCGGGGCCGTCATCCGCCACGATCAGCCGGATGAGGCCCGCCTCCCGCACCACGGAAACCCTGGCCCGCTCGCCATAGACGATGGCGTTTTCGATCAGGTTGCGCAGCGCCCGCCTGATCTGCTGCGGCCGCACGCTGGTGACGGTGCGCGCGCTGTCGATCATCTCCACCGGCGACCCCAGCTCGACGAAATCGTCGACCACCGCATCCGCCAGCGAGGAGAGATCGACCTTCTGCGGCGCCTCCGCGCTGCGCCCGGCGCGGGCGAGCGACAATATATCCTCCAGCATCCGGTTCATCTCGTCGATCGTCTCGGACATGCGGGCGCGCTCGCCATCATCCTCGACCGACTCGGCCCGCACCCGCAGCGAAGCCAGCGGCGTGCGCAGGTCATGGCCGATCGCGCCGAGCATCCGGTCCTTCTCGTCCAGCATCGCCACGATCCGCGCACGCATCGCGTTGAACGCGGTGGTCAGTTGCCGCACGTCGCCCGGCCCGCGCTCGTCTACCGGATCGGCCGCGCCGGTCCTGGCGAACTGCTCGGCCGAATTGGTGAGCTGCTTCAAGGGCCGCGCCAGCCGCCGCCCGACCCACAGCAACGGCAACAGCACGATGACATACAGGATCAGCGTCTGCCCGATCAGCCAGCCGCCAAAGCGTGGCGGCTTGTCGCCGGTGCGCGTCTGCACCACGATCCAGCGCCCCGCCTCATATTCCGCCGCCAGCGTCAGCCGGCCCATCTGCCGGTCGGGCGGCGGCTCGCCATAAGCGCGGATGCGGATCCGGTCCCACCGCCGCAGCGGCATCTGCACCTGGTCCTCCACCGCATGCACGGACAGGATTTTCAGGCCGATGTCACCGAACATCGTCTCTGCCCGCCGCTCGATATCGTCGCGTGGCGTACCCGTCAGCTTCGGATCGCCGGTCACGAAGCGCGCCCGCGGTCGATCTTCGCGGCGACGATCCTCCTGCCGCTCGGATCGATTATCCAGCGCATCCACCACGCGATACACCGCCGGCGCAGTCTGCCCGGTCAGTTGCAGCCGATTGCGCTCGCGCAGCAACAACGCAAAATTGATCGCCTGCGCCACGAACAGCGCCAGCGCGACCAGGATGATGATCTGCCCCACCAGACTGCGGGGCCACAGGCGCAAACGGCTCATAATTTTCTGACATCGGCGGACAGCGTGTAGCCGCCGCCCCACACCGTCTTGATGAGCGTCGGGTTCTTGGGATCAGGCTCTATCTTCTTGCGCAGCCGGCTGATCTGGTTGTCGATCGCCCGGTCGAAGGCGTTCGCCTCCCGCCCCTGGGTGATGTCCAGCAACTGGTCGCGGCTCAGCACCTGATTGGGCCGCGTCGCAAAGGCCAGCATCAGATTATATTCGGCGGTGGACAGCGGCAGTTGCACGCCCTCCGCATCCACCAGCACCCGCTCCTGGCTCTTGAGCAGCCAGCCGGCAAAAGCATAGCTCGACCCGTCCGGCGCGGTCACCCGCTGCCCGCCGGTCGCGACCCGGCGAAAGATCACCTTGATCCGCGCCACCAGCTCGCGCGGGCTGAACGGCTTCAGCACATAATCGTCCGCGCCCATCTCCAGCCCGACGATGCGGTCGGTCTCCTCCGACTTGGCGGTCAGCAGGATCACCGGGATCTCCCCGGTTTCGCGGATATGCCGACACAGCGACAGCCCGTCCTCGCCCGGCATCATGATATCCAGCACGACCAGATCGATCGCGCTGGCATTGAGCCGCAGCCGCGCCTCCGCCGCATTCTCGACCGCCGTCACCCGAAAGCCGTTGCGGCTCAGATAATGCGCCAGCGGATCACGGATGGAACGCTCGTCGTCGACGAGCAGAAGATGGGGCTTTTCGTTCATCTTGCCTGTCTGTCACGGGAAATAGGTGGGTGGAAGGGCGAAGACGTCAGGGGGCTGTCGTCTTCGCCCTTCCTTGGGGGCCGCGCGTTGGTTCAGGGATCACAGGGGGGAAATGCCCGATGACGCGCGACCCTTTCTTGGTTCAGTCGGCCGGAGGCGGCGGCGGCATGTGGCGCTCGCCCTTGCGGCCGCCCCATTCGCCGCGCATCGCGGTGCGCGCGGCCTTCATCTCGTCCTGCGTGACGGCGCCGTCCTTGTTGGCGTCGGCCTTGTCGAACATGGCGAGCGGGCGGGCCATGAACTCTTCGCGAGTCATCGCGCCATCCTTCATGCCCTCACCGCGCATGAAGCCGGGTCCGCGATGATGGCGACCGCCGCCCCAGCGCTTGCCGCCGGGCTTGCCGGCCTCGGCACCATCCGGCCGCCCGCGCTCGACGGTGAACTCCGCCTTGCTGATCTGGCCATTCTTGTCCGTGTCCAGCTTCGCGAAGCGCGCGTCCTGACGCTGGGCGCGCATCGCCTCGCGGTCCGCCTGGTCCAGCTTGCCGTCCTTGTTCAGGTCCATCCTGGCGAAGCGGGCTTCCAGCGCGGTCGTGAGTTCCGCCTTGGTGATCTTGCCGTCCTTGTTGGCGTCGGCCATCATCATCATGCCGCCGCCGCGACCGCCGCGCGGACCAGCGCCGTCTTCGGCAAAGGCGAGGTGCGAAGCGGCCAGGCCGCCGACGAACAGCGAACCAACCGCGACGGTGGTGAAAAATTTGCGAAGCATCATGTCTTCCTTCCAGGTTTCTGTCCCGAACGGCTTCTCGCCGTCCTTGACCCTGCTTATCGGCAAGACTCGTCTCCCAACTTTGTCATGTCACGCGGGAAACTGTCGCAATTTGTATCGCAGTCATGGGCGACAGGCACAAAAAAAACGGGACTTTCGCCCCGTTTTTTCGTCCATAGGGATTGCAGCGATCAGCGACCGGCATCTTCCAGCACGCGCACCTCGCCGATCGGATAGCCCTTCTCGGCCATCTGCTTGGCGTAATCGCCACGCGCATCGGCCAGTTCTGCGCGATATTCCTCCCACGCGTCGCGATTGTCCTCCGCGTCGCTGGCGCCGCGCAGATCCTTGGTCAGCTCCTTGCGCGCCTCGGCCAGATCGGTCTGGTAGTCGAACCAGTAATTGTTCTCCACCTGCGCGATCGGGGCCTGATAGGCCAGTTCCACCTCGACGGCGGCCAGATGCTCTTCATAGCTGACCGGCCCGTCCATGCGCGGGCTGGCGAGCGGAACGCCCGGCGACGAAATGGGGGCGCTGGCGGACCCGGCCATGGCGGCAGTCGATCCCAGAGCGAGCGCGGCAGTCGCCGCGAACAGCGTGACACGGTTCATGATGTGGCTCCTTTTGCATCTCATCAACACAGCGCCAACAACGCCCGGCGAACACGCTTTTGCGCCTGAACGGATCGTCAGAATGGATGGATGGAGCCCCGACAGCGACGAACGGAGCCGGCGAACCTCGCGCCCAATACAGGTTAAATATCTGATATCACGCAACATCTTCCAACGGACGGATCACGAAGCGCGCCCCCGGCCGCGCGTCCTCCACCCGGATGGAAAGCCCGTGCCGCTCCGCGATCGCCCGCGCCAGCGACAGCCCCAGCCCGTGCCCGCCCCGCTCGCTGCCGCCCAGCCGCACATAGCGCTCGAACACCCGCTCGCGATCGGCGTCGGGAATGCCTGGCCCGTCATCCTCGACGATCAGCACCGGCCCGGACGCCAGCGTCAGCGCCACCGACCGTCCACTCGACAGATATTTGAACGCATTGTCGAGCAGGTTGGACAGCAGTCGCGTCATCTGCATCGGCGCGGCGCGCATATGCACGTCCGGCGCGATCGTCGCGCGGAAACGAATGCCCAGATCCTCCGCGCTCGCCCCGTACAACTCCGCCAGATTTTCGCAAATCCGGCTCAGGTCCACATCCTCCAGCCCGCGCGGGTCGCCGCGCAGCACCTCGGTCCCGGCGATGTCGAGCAGCGAATCGAGCAACCGCACGATATCGCGCAGGTCATCGCGCGACTGGCCCAGCATCCGCCGCTGGGTCGCATCGTCGGTGCGCTCCTCCGCCTTCCATAGCCGCGTATCCAGGTGCATCAGCGGCGTGCGGATCTCATGCGCGGTCTGGTCCGACACCTGCCGGTGCGCGTCCACCAGTTGCAGCACCTTGTCCAGCATGCCGTTGATGTTCGACGCCAGCAGCGCCAGTTCGTCCTGATCGCCCGCCGCCGCCACCCGCGCCGACAGGTCGCCGCCGCGCACCTCCGCAAAGGTCAGGTTCATGCCGTCCACCCGCGCGCGCAGCCGCTGCGCCGCGTCGTGCCCCGCTGCCAGGCTCAGCAGCGCGATGATCGCGCCAGCCAGCGCGAACGCCCCCGCCAGCCGCCCCAGCAGCGCCTCGCCCCGCTGGTCGCTGCGCCCGACCAGCAGCTTCAGGTCCGGCCCCAGCATCGTCGCCCGCGCGAACAGATGCGTCCCGTCCGCCTGCTCGATCCGCGCCGCTTCGGACCGGGCAGCGTCGATGCGCGGCCATTGCTTGAGATTGCCCGCCAGCCGCTGCCCCTTGCCATCGGCCAGCAGATAATAGGCATGCTCGCTCTCTTCCCCCTCCACCACCAGCCGGTCGGCGATGCGGGCGCGCAGATCGGCAACGCCGCCGCTGGCGTGGATGTCGACCAGCCCGGCCAGGTCGGTGTCGACCTCCCGACCAAGCATCGCCCGCCCGTCATCCCGCACGATCCGCTGCACCACCAGGAACAGCGCCAGCGTGGACAGCAGGCTGACCAACACCGCCGACAGCGTGACGCGGCGAAACAAAGAGGGGAAAAGGCGAAACTCAGGCAAGGTCGGGATCAGCCGCGATCAGGCGATATCCTGTTCCCCGGACGGTCTCCAGCGCCGGCGCGGCGAAGCCTTCCTCCAGCTTGCGCCGCAGCCGCCCGACATTGACGTCCACGACATTGGTCTGCGGGTCGAAGGTGATCTTCCACACATGACGCAACAGCATCTCGCGGGTCACGACTTCGCCGGCATGCTGCATCATGAAGCGGAACAGCTCGAACTCCTTGGGCGACAACGGCAGATGCCGGCCGGCGCGATAGGCGGTCCGGGCCTTCAGATGGCATTCCAGCTCGCCGAACAGCAGCACCGCCTCATGCTCGCGGGTGCTCGACCGCCGCCACAGCGCGCGCACCCGGGCGACCAGTTCGTCGGGTTCGAAGGGTTTGGCGAGATAATCGTCGACGCCGCTTTCCAGCCCCTCGACCCGATGCTCGCTGCGGCCCAGCGCGGATAGCATCAGCACCGGCGTCGCCACGCCCGCCGCGCGCATGCGGGTCACGATCTCCATCCCGGTCAGGCTGGGCAGCATGCGGTCCAGCACGACCACGTCATGCGCGCTCGCCCCCGCCCGGCGCAGTCCTTCCGCGCCGTCATCGACCATGTCTGTCGTGATGCCCGCTGTCGCCAATATATCGGAAATGCTGGCGCGCGCTTCCGGGTCATCTTCAATCAGCAGTACCGAAATCGGCTTGCCCTGCATGGTCTTGCCCCCCACCCGACGCTTTCCAGACGTGCAGGCGGGGCGCCAGTGACAAAACTCGTCATGACCCCCATGACGAGTTTTGCCGAAAGAGCTGCGTGTTCGACTACACCTTCAGCCCGTTATACAACATCAAACCGCCGATGATGAGAAGATAGACACCAAAAATCTTCTTGAGCGGACCAGCCGGCAGACTGTGCGCCGCCGCGACGCCCAGCGGCGCCGTCAGCATCGACATCGACGCGATCGCCAGCGTGCCGGGAATGTTGATGTAACCCAGCGAACCCCAGGGCAGGCCGACTTCCTTGAAGCCGATGATCGCAAAGCCGATGGTGGTCGGAATGGCGATCAGCGTGCCGATGCCCGACGCCGTCGCGATGGCGCGGTGGATGGTGCGGCCGCACAGCGTCATCGTCATGATGGCGATGGTGCCGCCGCCGATGCCCAGCAGCGAGGAGAAGGTGCCCAGGCCCCCGGCAATGCCGATCCGCGCCAGACCCGTGGGCATGTGGTCGCTGATCACCTTGCCGCTCATCATCGGGATCAGGAAATTGAGCGACATCAGGATGACGCCCGCGCCGAAGATCATCTTGAGCGTGCGCCCATCGACATGGCCCGCCAGCACGACACCCGCGCCGCAACCCAGCACGATCCACGGCGCCCAGGTCTTGAGCACGTCGAACTCCACCGCCCCGCGCTTGGAATGCGCCAGCAGCGATCGGATGGAAGTGACGATAATCGTCGCGGCGGACGTGCCGATCGCGACATGCGCGATCCCGTCCTTGGTGCCGCCCAGCAGCGGCAGCACGACCAGCAGCGCGGGCACGACGACAAAGCCGCCGCCGATGCCGAAAATGCCGGCGGCGAAGCCGGCAAGCAGGCCTGCGCCCAGCATCGCGACCAGCGGCACCAGCCAGCTCATCACATCACCGTGCATGACATGCTCCCGATTGCGCTGCGCTGCGCTGGGCAGCCTTCGTTCGATCGCCTTTCAATACACAGGCGATACATTTCATTCCATCGACCATGATGTCTATTCCATGCCTCTTATTGGCGGACAGTGGGCAATAAGCCGGGTGGGACCCCTGCCAGCTAGACGAAGCAGGCCGGTGAACCCGCATGCATTTGTTCGTATCATGAATGTTCAATCTGCAAGGCAACGGCAAGATCGCTTCGGGGCGCGCGCATTTTTGCAACGCTGCGTGCCGGTCATTCTGTTGGATCGAACGGACAAAGCAGGGCATGGTTGCCCCGTCATGGCGTCTTCCTCCCGTTCGTTCCCCAGCATCGATCCCTTTCTCGTCTGGCTGATCGCCACGGTGGCCGCCGCGTCGCTGCTGCCGGCGCGCGGCCAGGCGGCGCATTGGGCCGACCTGATCGCCGATCTGGCGGTCGCCCTGCTCTTCTTCCTGCACGGCGCGAAGCTGTCGCGGCAGGCGATCGTGCAGGGCATGGGCAATCTGCGGCTGCACGGGCTGGTGCTGGCCTCGACCTATATCCTCTTTCCGCTCATCGGCCTCGGCATCGTCACGGCAATGGCCGGCCATGCCGATCCGCTGCTGCTCTCGGGCCTGCTGTTCCTCACCCTGCTGCCCTCGACCGTGCAGAGTTCGATCGCCTTCACCGCCATGGCCGGCGGCGACGTGGCGGCGGCGGTATGCAGCGCCTCGCTCTCCAACCTGCTCGGCATCGCGGTGACGCCGCTGCTGGTGACGGCGCTGATGCAGGCCGGCGACGGCAGCGGCCCGTCGACCTGGCATTCGGTGCAGAGCATCGTCCTGCAACTGCTGGTGCCTTTCCTCGCCGGCCATCTGCTGCGCCCGCTGATCGGCGGCTTCGTCGATCGCAACAAGAAGCTGCTGATGCCGGTCGATCGCGGCTCGATCCTGCTGGTCGTCTATACCGCGTTCAGCGCCGCGGTGGTCGGCGGCATCTGGAGCCGGGTGGACATCCTCGATCTCGTCCTGCTGCTCGCCCTCAGCAGCGTCCTGCTCGGCCTCGTCATGATCGCCAACTGGAGCGTTGCGCGCCTCTTCGGCCTGCCGCGCAAGGACGCGATCGTGCTGTTCTTTTGCGGCTCGAAGAAGAGCCTGGTGTCGGGCGTGCCAATGGCCGGCGCGCTGTTTCCGGCGGCGCAGGTCGGCGTCGTGCTGCTGCCGCTGATGATCTTCCACCAGCTCCAGCTGTTCCTGTGCGCCGTCCTCGCCGGCCGCTTCCGCGACCAGGGCGAGAAGCTGGCCGCCTCGACGATTCCCGCCACCCCGGAAGCCGTCGCGCAGGCGGCGCAGGCGCGCGGCATGGCGATCCCGCCCGAATGCCTGCCTGGCGTGGAAACCAATCTCGCCCTGCTCGACCGCCACGCCAAGACGCTGCGCGGCGAGCCATGAGGACCGCGCTGGAAATCGCCGCCGACGTCCGCGCCGGCCGCACCAGCGCCACCGCCGTGACGGAGGCGTGCCTCGTCGCGCTCTCCACCGGCGACGCCCCGATCAACGCCGTCACCCGCATCCTCGCCGACCGCGCCCGGGCCGAAGCCGTTGCCGTGGATGCAGCGATCGCCGCCGGCCGCGATCCCGGCCCGCTCGCGGGCGTCCCCTATGGCGTCAAGGATCTGTTCGACGTCGCCGGCCTGCCCACCACCGCCGGCTCCGCCCTCTACGCCGACGCCCCGCCCGCCACGCAGGACGCGCAAGCGATCCGCCGCCTGCACGCATCCGGCGCGGTCCTCGTCGCAACCCTCAACATGGACGAGTTCGCCTATGGCTTCGCCACCATCAACGCGACCCATGGCACGACCCGCAACCCGCACGACCCCGCGCGCCTCGCCGGCGGCTCCTCGGGCGGATCGGCCGCAGCCGTCGCAGCGGGCCTGCTCCCCTTCTCGCTCGGCTCCGACACCAACGGCTCCATCCGCGTACCCGCCAGCCTGACCGGCCTCTACGGCCTCAAGCCGACGCATGAAGACCTGCCGCTGGAAGGGACCTTCCCCTTTGCCGCCAGCTTCGACGATATCGGCCCGTTCACGACCAGCCTCGCCGACATGGCCGCGATCTGGGAAATCCTCTCCGGCAAGGTCGCCGCATCGCAGGGCGACATCCGCGTCGCCAAACTCGGCGGCCGCTTCGCCGGGAATGTCGACGATGACCAGATCGCCGCGATGCATGCCATCGCCCCCGACGCGCCGACGATCGAACTGCCCGACATCGCCAAAGCCCGCTCTGCCGCCTTCCTCATCACCGCATTCGAAGGCGGCGCGCTGCATCGCGACGCACTCGCCACCAACGCCATGGCCTTCGACCCGCAGGTGCGCGACCGCCTGATCGCCGGCGCACTGCTGCCGCAGAGCCTCTACGACGAAGCGCAAGCCTTCCGCGCCGCCTTCAAGGCGCGCCTCGCCGATCTGATCGCGGACCACGACATCCTGCTCGCCCCCGCCACGCCCTGCGTCGCCCCGCCGGTGGACGATCCCCGCATCCTCATCGATGGCGAGATGCGCCCCGCCCGCGCGGACCTCGGCATCCACAGCCAGCCGATCAGCTTCACCGGCCTGCCCTCGCTCTGCGTGCCGCTGCTGCGCCCCGGCCGCCTGCCGGTCGGCCTTCAGCTCATCGGCAAATCTGGTGGCGAGGCGCTGCTTTTTCGTTACGCTTCCATGCTGGAAGCGCGCGGCATCACGGGGGTGACGCCGCCCGACACAAGAATCACCATGTTGCAGGGGGAAACAGCATGAGCGAAGCGACACAGGTGGCCGCGCCACCACCACAGGGCTGGCTGGAACGCCATTTCGGCCTGACCGAACGCGGCACCACCGCCAGAACGGAAGTGCTGGCCGGCTTCACCACCTTCCTCACCATGGCCTATATCGTGCTGGTCAACCCGTCGATCCTGTCGGCGGCCGGCATGCCGATCGCCTCGGTCGCGGCCGCCACCTGCTTCGCCGCCGCCTTCGCCTCCATCCTGATGGGCCTCACCGCCAACGTCCCCCTCGCTCTCGCGCCGGGCATGGGCCTCAACGCCTATTTCGCCTTCACCGTCGTCGGCCAGATGGGCATCCCCTGGCCCATCGCCCTGGGCTGCGTCTTCATCTCCGGCGTCGCCTTCCTCATCCTGACGCTGACGGGCGTGCGACAGCTGATCGTTTCCGTCATCCCGACCTATCTGTTCGCGGCGGTCGCGGGCGGCATCGGCCTCTTCATCGGCTTCATCGGCCTGAAAAACGCCGGCATCGTCGTCGCCAATCCCGCCACCCTAGTGGCGCTGGGCGACGTGAAGGCCCCCGGCGCGGCGCTGGCGCTGTTCGGCCTCGTCCTCATCGCCACCTTGAGCGTCTGGAACGTCAAGGGCGCGATGCTGATCGGCATCGTCGCCACCACCGTCGCCGGCTGGTTCGCCGGCCTCGTCACCTTCACGCCCCAGCCCTACAGCCTGGAAGCGCTGACCGGCACCGCCTTCAAGCTCGACCTTGGCGCCGTCTTCGGCCTGTCGGGCAGCCATGGCCTGGGCCTGCTCGAAATCCTCTTCGTGTTCCTCTTCGTCGACCTGTTCGACAATATCGGCACGCTGGTCGCAGTGACCAAGCGCGCCGGGCTGATGGACGCGGCGGGCAAGATCCCCGGCCTCAACCGCATCCTCATCACCGACGCGACCGCCACCATCGTCGGCTCCATGGCCGGCACCAGCACCGTCACCTCCTATGTCGAAAGCGCGGCGGGCGTGCAGGTCGGCGGGCGCACGGGCCTGACGGCGGTCGTCACCGGCCTGCTCTTCCTGCTCGCCATGTTCGCCGCGCCCTATGCGCAGCTCGTCCCCCTCTCGGCCACCGCCCCGGCTTTGATCGTGGTCGGCGGCCTGATGTTGCTCCCGCTGACGGAGGTCGAGTGGGAAGACCCGATGTGCGCGATCCCCGCCTTCCTCACCGTGGCGATGATCCCGCTGACCTTCTCGATCGCCAATGGCCTGGCGTTCGGCATCACCGCCCATGCGGCGCTCAAACTGCTGCGCGGCACGGCGAGCAAATCCGACTGGTTCCTGTTCCTTCTCGCCGGCCTCTTCGTGGTCCGCTTCATCTGGATGTCCGCTGCATGATGCGTTTTCTCGCCTTCGCCCTGCTCTCGCTGATCGCCACCCCGGCGCTCGCGCAAAAGCTGGACACGACCCCGCGCACGGTCGTGATGACCGCCTACAAGCCCGAATGGAACGCGCTGGTCGCCGACATCCAGACGCCGCAGGAACACAAGATCAACGGCATGACCTTCCTGACCGGCACGATGTCGGGCAAGCCGGTCATCCTGATGATGAGCGGCGTGTCGATCGTGAACGCGGCCATGAACAGCCAGCTCGTGCTCGACCGTTTCACCGTCAAGCGCATCGTCTTTTCCGGCATCGCCGGCGGCGTCGATCCGGCGCTGTCGATCGGCGACGTGATCGTCGCTGACAGCTGGGGCCAGTATCTGGAGGCCAGCTTCGCCCGCCGCACGAAGAAGGGCTATGTCCCGCCGGAAAATTCCGGCCCGGAAGCCCCGGCGAACTGGAACTTCATCTTCCCGCGCGGCACCACCGTCAGCAACGACGCGACGCCGATGAAGCGCTTCTTCCGCTTCGCGGTCGATCCCGATCTGCTGGCGCTGGCGAAAAAGGTCGTGCCGGACGTGGCGATGGAACGCTGCGTCCCCCATCATGCCGAAGCGCTGCCGGGGTCGGAACTGTGCCTGCCCAGAACGCCCAAGATCGTCATCGGCGGCACCGGCGTGTCGGCGGGCATCTTCGCCGACAATGCCGCCTTCCGCGAATATCTGCACAGGGCCTGGGGCGCGCGCGTGCTCGACATGGAAAGCGCGGCCGTGGCGCAGGTCGCCTATGCCAACAACGTGCCCGCCATCTTCTTCCGCAGCCTGTCGGACCTGGCCGGCGGCGACGCGACCAAGAATATGGAGGACACGTTCGAACATCTCGCCTCCGTCAACAGCGCCCATGTCGTGCGCGCCTATGTCGCGGCCCTGCCAGACTGATGGCGCTCGCCACCGTCCACGGCCGCAACGGCATGGTCACCGCCCCGCATGTTCTGGCGAGCGAGGCCGGCCTGTCGGTATTGCAGGATGGCGGCAACGCCGTGGAAGCCTGCGTCGCCGTCGCAGCAACACTGGCGGTCGTCTATCCGCACATGACCGGCATCGGCGGCGACGGCTTCTGGGTCGTCCATCCCGGCGCGGGCAGCGAGGTCTATTCGATCCACGGCTGCGGCGGCGCAGCGGCCAAGGCCGACCTGTCGCTCTACGCCGGCATGGACGCGGTGCCGACGCGCGGCCCGCTCGCGGCCAACACCGTCGCCGGCACCATCTCCGGCTGGGCCGCCGCACTGGAAAGCAGCGGCGGCACGCTCCCCCTCGCCCGCCTGCTGCGCGACGCGATCGCCCATGCCGAAGCCGGCGTCCCCGTCACCGCCGGCGGCGCGGAAATCGCAGCGACCAAAGGCCCCGAACTGCGCATCCAGCCCGGTGCCTACGCCGCCGCCTTCGAACCCGAAGGCCGCCCGCTGTCGCAAGGCGACAATCTGCGCCAGCCAATCCTAGCTAATACATTGAAAAGATTGGTAGAAGAAGGCCTTGCTAGCTTCTACACCGGCCCCCTCGCCGCCGACATCGCTGCCGACCTGGAGGCCTTAGGCAGCCCCGTCTCCGCCGCCGATCTCGCCGCGCATGAGGCATGGCACTACGCCCCCCTCCAAACCCGCATCACCGGCGCGACCCTCTACAACAGCACGCCTCCCACCCAGGGCTTCGCCTCGCTCCTGATCCTCGCCCTCTATGACCGCCTCAAGGCGTCAAGCCCGGACGGCTTCGACCATATCCACGGCCTCGTCGAAGCGACGAAACAAGCCTTCCTCCTGCGCGACCGCCATTGCAGCGACCCCGCCTGGCACGACTTCGACTATCAGGGCCTGCTCTCGGACGGCAAAGCGCTCGACCGCCTCGCCGCGAAAATCGACACGACAAAAGCCCTCCCCTGGCCCCAGCCACCGCAGCAGGGCGACACAACCTGGTTCGCCGCCGCCGACGCCCATGGCCGCGTCGTCAGCTGCATCCAGTCCACCTATCACGAGTTCGGCTCCGGCGTCGTCCTGCCCAAAACCGGCATCACCTGGCAGAACCGCGGCGCCAGCTTCCGCCTCGCGCCCGATGGCTGGAACGCCCTCAAGCCCGGCCGCAAGCCCTTCCATACCCTGAACCCCGCGCTCGCTTTGTTCGATGACGGCCGCGTCATGGCCTATGGCACGATGGGCGGCGAAGGCCAGCCGCAGACCCAGGCCGCGCTCTTCACCCGCTACGCCCGCTATGGCGTGGACTTGCAGGACGCGATCAGCCGCCCGCGCTGGCTGCTCGGCCGCACATGGGGAGACCAGTCCACCACCCTGAAACTGGAGGACGGCTTCGACGAACGCCTCTACGTCCAGCTCGCCCTCGCCGGCCATGATGTCGAGCGCGTCGGCCCCCTCACCGCGACCATGGGCCATGCCGGCGCGATCGTCCGCCACCCCGATGGCGCGCTGGAAGGCGCAACCGACCCCCGCAGCGACGGCGGAGTGGCCGCATGCTAGGCGGAGCGCGCGCCGTCGCCCGCTGCGACCAGCTCGGCGTCGCGCCCTATAGCGACATGGAGGGCGGCCTCTACCGCGCCTATCTCACCCCCGCCTATGCCGCCGCGCAGGAAGCCCTTGCCGGCTGGATGCAAGAAGCCGGCATGACCGTCCGCCTCGACCCCGCCGCCAATCTCATCGGCCGCTACGAAGGCGCAAGCGACGGCCCCGCCCTCCTCATCGGCAGCCATCTCGACAGCGTCCGCGACGCCGGCCGCTATGACGGCCCGCTCGGCATCATGCTGGGCGTCGAAGCGGTCGACGCCCTCCACCGCGCCAACCGCCGCCTCCCCTTCCCGATCGAGGTCATCGCCTTCGGGGACGAGGAAGGCTCCCGCTTCCCCGCCGCCATGCTCACCAGCCGCGCCGTCGCCGGCACGCTGGAGGAAAAGGCGCTGGACCTGACCGATGGCGAGGGGGTCACGTTGGACACTGCTCTAAAACCCGTTCGCTTCGAGCGTAGTCGAGAAGCCGGTCGCGCAGATGTCTCGACTACGCTCGACACGAACGGAGGGTGGAAAGCAGATTACCTCTCCGCCAAACTCCCCCCCGCCCTCGCCTATCTCGAAGCCCATATCGAGCAAGGCCCCGTCCTCGAAGCCGAGAGCCTCCCCATCGGCACCGTCACCGGCATCGCCGCGCAACTGCGCTATCAGGCGATCCTCACCGGCCAGGCCAATCACGCCGGCACCACCACCATGAAACTCCGCCGCGACGCCCTCGCCGGCGCCGCCGAAATGATGCTCGCCATCGAGGGCATCGCCGCCGATGACGCCTCCGACCTCGTCGCCACGGTCGGCCGGATCGAGGCGCTGCCGGGCGCGCCCAACGTCATCCCCGGCGAAGTCCGCTTCACCATCGACATCCGCTCAGGCGATCAGGCCCGCCGCGATCGCGCCGCCGGCACGATCCTGCAATGCCTGCACGCCATCGCCGAGGGACGCGGCCTCGACCTGTTCGCGGAGTTGATCCACGACCTGCCGGCAAGCCCCTGCGACCCGGCCCTCATGGACCTGATGGACGCCGCCATCGCCGACACCGGCACCGCTCCCTTCCGCCTCGTCTCCGGCGCGGGCCATGACGCGATGGTGATGGCTGCGCTCTGCCCTACTGCCATGCTCTTCATCCGCTGCCGCGCCGGCATCAGCCATAACCCGTCCGAACATGTAGACCCGCAGGACGCGGACATCGCGCTCGCCGCCATGCTCGGCTTCATCGACCGTCTGGGAGCGTCCGTTGCCGCCTGAACACCCTCTGCCCCCCGCCTTGTTCGGAGAGATCGACCCGCCCCAGCGTCTGCTGATGGGTCCCGGCCCGGTCAACGCGCATCCCCGTGTGCTGCGCGCCATGTCCGCCGATCTGCTGGGCCAGTTCGACCCGGAAATGACCGGCTACATGAACCAGGTCATGGCGCTCTACCGCCCGATCTTCGGCACCGACAACCGCTGGACCATGCTGGTGGACGGCACCGCCCGCGCCGGCATCGAAGCCGCCCTCGTCAGCCTGGTCGCGCCCGGCGACCGCGTGCTGGTGGTCAATTTCGGCCGCTTCGGCCTGCTGCTGAAAGAGATACTGGAGCGCATCGGCGCAACCATCGAGACCGTGGACGCACCGTGGGGCGAGACCGTCCCGCTCGACGCCATCGCGCAAGCCATAGACCGCACAGCGCCAAAAATCGTCGCCACCATCCATGGCGACACCTCCACCACCATGGCCCAGCCCTTGGACGGCCTCGGCGCCCTTTGCCACGCCGCCGGCGCGCTGCTCTATGTGGACGCCACCGCCACCATCGGCGGCATGCAACTCGCCACCGACCGCTGGGGCGCGGACATCGTCACCGGCGGCCTGCAAAAATGCCTCGGCGGCCCCTCCGGCTCCGCGCCGATCACCATTTCCGACGCCGCCGCCGCCCACATCTTCGCCCGCCGCCATGACGAAGCCGGCATCCGCGCCGCCGACGCCGTGGACGGCCCCGGCAAGCGCATCGGCTCCAACTATTTCGACCTCGCCATGATCATGGACTATTGGTCGGAAAAGCGCCTCAACCACCATACCGAAGCGACCAGCATGCTCTACGCCGCCCGCGAATGCGCGCGCATCATGCTGGGCGAGGGTCTCGACGCCCGCTACGCTCGCCACGCCGCCGCCGGCTGCGCCATGACCGCCGGCCTGCGCGCTATGGGCCTCACCGTCTTCGGCACGGACGCCACCCGCATGACCAACGTCACCGGCGTCTTCATCCCCGACAGCGTGGACGGCGAACGCATCCGCACGATGATGCGCGAAGCGTTCGAGATCGAGATCGGCACCGCCTTCGGCCCGCTCGCCGGCAAGATCTGGCGCATCGGCGCGATGGGCTACAACGCCATGCGCCACAAGGTACTGATTACCCTGAACGCGCTGGAAACCTGCCTCCGCCGCGAAGGCTTTGCGCTGCCCCCCGGCGCCGCCGCCGACGCCGCCCTGGAGGCCTGGGGATGAGAGACCTCATCGGCTACGGCCAGACCCCGCCTGACCCGCAATGGCCCAACAACGCCCGCGTCGCCGTACAATTCGTCATCAACTACGAGGAAGGCGCAGAAAACTCCGTCCTCAACGGTGACCCGTCTTCCGAAGCCTTCCTCTCCGAAATGGTCGGCGCGGCCAGCCATCCCGCCCGCGCCATGGCGATGGAAAGCCTCTACGAATATGGCAGCCGCGCCGGCTTCTGGCGGCTCCACCGCCTGTTCACGGAACGGAACCTCCCCGTCACCGTCTTCGCCGTCGCCAAAGCTATGGAAATGAACCCGCAAGCGGTAGACGCCATGCGCGCCGCCGACTGGGAAATCGCCAGTCACGGCTACCGCTGGATCGACTATCAGTACGTCCCCGAAGAGGTCGAGCGAGACCATATCGCCCAGGCCATCGCCCTCCACGAAAAGCTCACCGGAACCCGCCCGCTCGGCTGGTATCAGGGCCGCACCTCCCCCAACACCGCCCGCCTCATCCGCGAGGAAGGCGGCTTCCTCTACGACGCCGACAGCTATGCCGACGACCTGCCCTATTATGACCAGGGCCAGCTGATCGTCCCCTACACGCTCGACGTCAACGACATGAAGATCGTCGCGCTGAACGGCTTTACCGAGGGCGAACAATTCTTCCGCCATATGCGCGACACGTTCGACCAGCTGCGTGAAGAGGGCGGCCGCATGATGTCGGTCGGCCTGCACGGCCGCATCGCCGGCAAGCCCGGCCGCGCCCGCGCCCTCGCCCGTTTCCTCGACCATGTCATCGCCAGTGGCGACGCCTGGGTCGCCCGCCGCATCGACATCGCCCGCCACTGGATGGAGCATCACCCGTTATGAAAATAGACGATCCCGCCCTGCTCGCCGAAGTCACCGCCGCCTTCATGGAATATGAGCGCGCCCTGATGGAGGATGACATCCCGGCCATGGACCTCCTCTTCCACGACGCCCCCACCACCAACCGCTATGGTGTAGGCGAAGTGCTCTACGGCATCGAGGAAATCCGCGAGTTCCGCAAAGGCCGTGGCGGCTCCCCCCAGCGCAAGCTGGGCAAGGTCGCGATCACCGTCTACGGCGACAGCTTCGCCACCGCCGACGCCGAATTTTTCCGCGAAAACAGCGACCGTCGCGGCCGCCAGACCCAGAGCTGGGTCAAATTCCCCGATGGCTGGAAGGTCGTCTCCGCCCATGTCTCCCTCGAAGGGAGCACCCATTGACGGCCCTGTTCGAACATAGCCCCTGGATCGAGGCGCGCGCCGACGCCGCCCCTTCGTCAGGCGACCGCTGGACCGACCTGATGGCGGTCGTCCACGCCGCCACGCCCGAAGAGCGCCTCGCCCTCATCCGCGCCCATCCCGAACTGGCGGGCAAGGCGGCGATCGACAGGACATTGACCGACGCCTCCGCAGCCGAACAGGCGTCCGCCGGCCTCGATCGCCTGACGCCGGACGAGTTTCAGCGCTTCCACGACCTCAACGCCGCCTATCGCGCTCGCTTCGACTTCCCCTTCATCATCTGCGTTCGCCTGACCGACAAGGCCGGTATCCTCGCCGCCATGGAAAGCCGCCTGTCGAACGACCGCGATACCGAAATCGAAACCGCCATCACCCAGATCGGCGAGATCGTCCGCCTGCGCCTGAAAGACATGGCATGACCACCCTCCCCGCCCTCGAAGCGGACCTCGCCCGCCAGCTCGCCCTCATCAACCATGGCGGCGCAGACTGGACCCGCCCGCGCAGCCACCCCGATGGTCCTGTCTACGACGCCGTCATCGTCGGCGGCGGCCAGAGCGGTCTCGCCACCGCCTTCGGGCTGCTCCGCGAGCGCATCTCCAACATCCTTGTCATCGACGAAAGCCCGGAGGGTCTCGAAGGCCCCTGGGAAACCTATGCGCGTATGGTCACGCTGCGCACGCCCAAGGAACTGACGCCGATCGACTTCGGCGTCCCTGCGCTGACCTACCGCGCCTGGTGGGAAGCGCAGCACGGCGCGGAAAGCTGGGCCGCGATCGACAAGATCCCGCGCGGCGACTGGATGGCCTATCTGCGCTGGTATCGCCGCGTCCTGAACCTCCCCGTCCGCAACGACACTCGCCTGATCGACATCGAGCCGATCGGCGGCGGCCTTCACCGCCTCCATCTCGACGGCCAGCAACCCCTGCTGACGCGAAAGGTCATCCTCGCCACCGGCATCCAGGGCGGCGGCGAATGGCACACCCCCGCGATGATCAGCGACGCCCTGCCGCGCGCGCTCTACGCCCATACCAGCGAGCCGATCGACTATGCCGCGCGCGCGGGCCAGCGCATCGGCCTACTCGGCGGCGGCGCATCGGCCTTCGACAACGCCAATATGGCGCTGACCCTTGGCGTCGGCGAAATGCACGTCTTCATCCGGCGGAAGGTCCTGCCGCGCATCAATCCCATCCGGTTCATGGAGCAGGTCGGCTTCACCGGCCGCTACCCCGCCCTCACCGACGCGGAAAAATATGCCGTGATGGCCAGCTTCCTCGGCCACAACCAGCCGCCCACCAACGACACCTTCAACCGCGCCGCCGCCTGGCCCGGCTTCGCGCTGCACCTCGGCGCGCCATGGCTCGCCGTCGAGCATGTCGACAACATCGTCCGCGTCACGACACCGCAGGGCACGCACGACTTCGATTTCGTCGTTCTCTCGACCGGCCTCGTCAGCGATCCCGGCCTCCGCCCCGAACTGTCGCGCGTAGCCGGCAGCATCGCCCGCTGGTCCGACCGCTTCACGCCCACCGGCACGCCCAACGCCCTGATCGACGCCCACCCCTATCTCGGCCCCGGCTTCGAACTGACGCCCCGCACGCCCGACGATGCCGAAGCCCTGCACGGCCTCTTCGCCTTCAACTATTCCGCCCTCATCAGCCTGGGCCTCTCCGCCTCCGCCATCTCCGGCCTGCGCACCGCCCTGCCGCGCCTGATCCGGGGCGTCGCCGACCAGCTTTTCCTGGACGACCGCGAAACCCTCGTCGCCGATCTCCTCGCCTATGACGAGCATGAGTTCCTCGGCGAATGGCCCCTTCAGGAAGCAGCCCAATGAGCAGCCTGTCCACCCATGTCCTCGACACCGCCCATGGCTGCCCGGCGGCCGGCATCGCGGTGCGCCTGCTCAACATGAACGGCGCGCCCCTGTTCTCCGGCAGCACCAATGCGGACGGCCGCTGCCCCGGCCTGCCGGCGCTTGCCCCCGGCCGCTATGCGCTGACCTTCGCCGTCGCCGACTATTTCCGGAGCGCAGGCGTCGATCTGCCCGATCCGCCCTTCATCGACATCGTCACCATCGACTTCGGCATCGCCGACGATGGCGGCCATTATCATGTGCCGCTGCTGGTCTCGCCCTTCTCCTACTCGACCTACAGAGGCTCCTGACCCGCGCTCATTTTTGCAACGGCGCGTGAAAATCTATCCGTTTGATCGCTCGGGTCGCCGCCCTAAAATCGGCCCCGAACAGACCGGAAAGAGATCATGGCCACAGCGCCCGCAACCGATATCCTGCTCCCGCCCAACTGCACCTTCGACCCCACCGACTGGGCGATCCTGGCCAGCCACTGGTATCCGGTCGCCATCGCGCGGGAAGTGAGCGAGCAGCCGCTCGGCACGAAGCTGCTGGACCAGCCGATCGTCGTCTATGCGGTGGACGGCGAAACCGTGGTCGCCGCCGACATCTGCCCGCATCGCGGCGTGCCCTTGAGCCTTGGCACCGGCACCGACAAGGGCGTCGTCTGCGCCTATCACGGCCTGCGCTTCGGCGCGGGCGGCCGCTGCAACCACATCCCCGCCCATCCCTCGCGCGGCATTCCCGACCGTATGCGCCTCATCACCTTCCCGGTGGTCGAGCGCTATGGCCTCATCTGGACCTGCCTGCGGCCCGAAGCGGGCGAGCCGGTCCTGCCCGACATGCCGCACTGGGACGAACCCGCCTTTCAGCAGATCGTCTGCCCGTGGATCGACATCTTCGGCTTCGCCGGCCGCCAGATGGAAGGCTTCTTGGACGTCGCCCATTTCGCCTTCGTCCACACCGACACTTTCGGCGACGCCAACAATGCCGAAGTCCCCGCTTATGTGCCCAAGCGCACGCCCTACGGGTTCGAGGCGGAATATTGGTCCACGGTGGGCAACTACCCCATCGGCGCGGAGCAATATGGCGTTCCCGGCTTCGACTGGCTGCGCCATTTCCGCTGCACCCTGCCTTTTACCGCCACGCTCGAAATCCATTTCCCAGGTTCCGACCGACTGGTCATCATGAACGCGGCCTCGCCGGTGTCCGCAAAGGTGACGCGATTGTTCGCCCCCATGGCGCGCAACTTCGACACCGACCGGCCCATTCAGGACGTCTACGACTTCAACGAGCGCGTCTTCCAGGAGGACAAGGCCATCGTCGAGGCGCAGATGCCCGAATGCCTGCCGCTCGACCCGCTGATGGAGGCGCATATCCCCGCCGACATGAGTTCCATGGCCTATCGTCGCGGCCTGCGCGACATGGGGCTAAGCCGCTTCTTCATCTCTTGAGACGCCTGCCAGAGCGTGCGATCCAGCCGGCATGACCCTGCGCGCCTTTCGCGGAGAAATCCTCTCCGTCGCCCATGATCCCCGCGACGACGACCAGGCCGTCCGCCACGAGCCGGACGGCCTGCTGGTGGTCGACGACGGCGTCATCGTCGCGCGCGGCGCCTATGCCGACCTCGCCGACCGTTTCGCCGCTGTCGAGACCGAAGCCCTGCCCGGCCTCATCGTCCCCGGCTTCATCGACGCCCATGTCCATTATCCCCAGACCGACCGCATCGCCGCCCATGGCGAGCAGCTGCTGGACTGGCTCGATCGCCACATCTTCCCCGCCGAAAAGGCGTTCGTCGATCGCGCCCATGCCGACAGCGTCGCCGCCTTCTTCCTCGACGAGCTGCTGCGCAACGGCACGACCAGCGCGCTCGTCTACCCCACCGTCCACCCCGGATCGGTCGACGCCCTGTTCGACGCCGCACTCGCCCGCGACATGCGCATCGTCTCGGGCAAGGTGCTGATGGACCTCGGCCCAGAGGGCCTGAACGACACGGTCGCAACCGGCCGCGCGGACAGCGAAGCCCTCATCCGCCGCTGGCGCGGAAAAGGCCGCCTGGGCTACGCCGTCACGCCCCGCTTCGCTTTGGCCTCCAGCGACGCGCAACTGGCCGACGCCGGCGCGCTGCTGGCCGATCATCCCGACATCCTCATGCACACCCACCTCGCCGAGAATGTCCGGGAATGCGAAGCGGTGGCCGCCCGCTTCCCGGACTCTATCGACTATCTCGACGCCTATGACCGCTTCGGCCTCGTCACTGACCGCTCGGTCTTCGCCCACGGCATCCACCTCTCCGACCGCAGCTGCGCCCGGCTGCACGAAAGCGGCGCGGGCATCGCCATCTGCCCCAGCTCCAACCTGTTCCTCGGCTCCGGCTTCTTCGATTTCGGCCGCGCCGACGCGCATAAAGTCCGCCTGGGCCTCGGCACAGACATCGGCGCAGGCACCAGCTTCTCGCTGCTCCACACCGCCGGTCTCGCCTATCAGGCGGCGCTGGCGAAGGGCAATGCGCTCGATCCCTTCCGCGCGCTCTACCTCGCCACCGCCGGCAGCGCCGCCCTCCTCCACATCGGCGACCACGTCGGTGCGCTGGAGCCGGGACAGGAGGCCGACTTCGTGCTTCTGGACGACAAGGCCACCCCCCTGCTTGCCCGCCGCACGCAGGGCGCGGCGCTGTTCGAACGCCTCTTCGCCCTCCAGATCCTCGGCGACGACCGCGCCATCGCCCGCACCTACATCATGGGGAATTGCGCCTGGGATCGTGATAGGATGCGCCCATGACCGATCTCGACGACTTCATCACCGGCCTGCCCAAGGCCGAACTCCACCTGCATATCGAGGGCAGCCTGGAACCCGAGCTGATGTTCGCGCTGGCGAAGCGCAACGGCGTCGCCATCCCCTTCGCCACCATCGAGGATGTGCGCGCCGCCTACGCCTTCTCCAATCTCCAGGATTTTCTCGACATCTATTATGCCGGCGCCAACGTCCTCCAGACGCGCGAAGATTTCCACGACCTCGCCGCCGCCTATTTCGATCGCGCGGCGGCGGACGGCGTCGTCCACGCCGAAATCATGTTCGACCCCCAGACCCACACCGACCGCGGCATCCCCTTCGCCACGGTGATCGAGGGTCTTCTCTCCGCCATGGCGGAAGCCGAACAAAAGCACGGCCTCACCAGCTGCCTGATCCTGAGCTTCCTGCGCCACCTGAGTGAAGAAGCAGCCTTCGAAACCCTCGCGCAAGCCGAACCCTGGCTCGACCGCATCACCGCCGTCGGCCTCGATTCCTCCGAAGTCGGCCACCCACCGGAAAAATTCGCCCGCGTCTTCGCCGCCGCCCGCGCCAGGGGCCTCAAACTCGTCGCCCATGCCGGCGAGGAAGGCCCGCCCGCTTATGTCTACGAAGCTCTCGATGTCCTGAAAGTAGACCGCATCGACCATGGCAATCGGTCGCTGGAGGACGACGCGCTCATCGCCCGGCTCGCGGCGGAGGGCATGACGCTCACCGTCTGCCCGCTCTCCAACTTCAAGCTCTGTGTCGTCGATGACCTCGCCGACCATCCGATCGACCGCATGCTGGCGCTCGGCCTGAAACCCACGATCAACTCCGACGACCCCGCCTATTTCGGCGGCTATGTCGCCGACAATTATCGCGCCGTCGCCGCCTCTCGCGACCTCGACCGCGCCGCACTGGCGACCCTCGCCCGCAACAGTTTCACCGGGTCCTTCCTGCCGCCCGAAGCGATCGACCGCCATCTGGCGGCGATCGACGCATATATGCGCTAAACGTCCCGATCGCCCAGCCAGTGCTCGGTCTGCGGCGGCGTATAATTGACGATCCGGTCCAGCATCACATGCGGGTCCTTCTCGACGATCAGCATCGCGCGGTGCCGGGGCTGGAGAAAGCCCTCGTCCACGACATTGTCGATGAACTCGGACAGCTTGCTGTAGAAGCCGCCCACGTCGAGCAGCCCAACAGGCTTCTCATGATAGCCCAGCTGCGACCAGCACCAGGCCTCGAACATCTCCTCGAACGTGCCGATGCCGCCCGGCAGAGTCACGAATCCGTCCGACAGCTTCGCCATCAGCGCCTTGCGCTCATGCATGGTCTGCACGACATGCAGTTCGGTGATGCCCTGATGGTCATGCTCGCGCGCCCGCAGCGCCTCGGGAATGACGCCGATCACCTCGCCCCCCGCCGCGCAGGCGGCGTCCGCCACCACTCCCATCAGGCCGACCATGCCGCCGCCATAGACCAGGCCAATGCCCCGCTGCGCCAGCAGCGTGCCGAATGCATGCGCCGCTTCGGTATAGAGCGGCGAACGACCGGGCGAAGACCCCAGATACACACAGATCCGCATGGTTCAGGCCAGCCGCTCGGGCACGGACAGCGCCTCTTCGACGATCGCGCCCTTACTCTCCACCGCTTCCCACGGGAAGACGAACCAGCGCTTGTCGCTGTCGCGGTCGATCATCCGCGACCAGAAATCCACGACCACCTTCGACCGGCTGTTATTGAGCAGCACCAGGAAGCGGAGGTTGCCATGGTCGCAACCCGCCTCGCCCAGCACCCGACGGATCGTGTCGATCGTGCCGCCGCTGTCGTTGATGTCGTCCACGAACAGCAGCTTCGTCCCCGCCGCGCTCTTTTCCGCCACCTTGCCCAGCAGCTCCTCGGCAAAGCCCGGCACCTTGGAGCTGTGATCGATCGACAGCATCGGCGTCTGCAACTGGTGCGAGATATAGACCGCCGGCACCAGCCCGCCCCGGCCGATCCCGACCACGAAATCGGGCCGCCAGCCACCGTCCACCAGCATCCGCGCCGAAACGCGGCAGTCGGACAGAAATTCCTCGTGCGAGATATAGTAAAGTTCCGGCTCGGCGTTGCTCATCGGCGAATCCCGTGGGTGATATGGTCAGACGCCCGGACTAGCCCGTCCGCATCGCACGGGCAATCGGCGCTCAATCGTCCTCTGCGGTGGAAGCGCCATAGCCCAGCTGCGCAAAGCCATGTTCCATCTCCGCCAGCACGATGCCCGCCGCATAGGATGGCGTGCGCGACGCTGTGGTGCAGAGCGCCAGCGTCATCGGCCGCAACAGCGGATCGGAAAGCCGCGTGAACTGCAACGCGCCCTGCTGCACCTCGGTCATCACATCCAGCGACGTCAATATGCCGATGCCGATCCCCTGCAACACCATGGAAATCAGCATCTGGATATTGTCCGACGTCGCCACCCGATGCGGCATCACGCCCGTAGCCCCCTCCAGCACCGCGATCTGCCGCGACACCGCCAGCGGCCGCCCCGGCACGATCAGCGGCGATCCGGCGCAGGCGGAAAAGCGGGCTTCCCGTTGCGCGCCCAGCGCATGGCCCGCCGGCGTGATGATGCCCAGCACCACCTCGACAAAGGCGCGCACGGTCAGGTCCCGCCAGCTCTGCGGCTCGAAGAAGATGCCGAAATCCACCTCGCCCTCCGCGATCGCCCGGCGCACCGCGTCATTCTCCAGCACCCGCACGCCGATACTGATGCCAGGATAGCGGCTCTGGATCGACCGGATCACCATGGGCACATAGCCCCGCGCCAGCGCGTCGATGATCGCGATGTCGACATGCCCGCGCTTGAGGCCGCGCAGATCCTCTATCTGGGTGCGGACATCGGCCAGGTCCTTCTGCCAGCGCCCGCCCGCCGCCATCATGATCTCGCCCGCCGCCGTCAGCCGCAGCCCGGTCGGCAAGCGCTCGAACAGCGGCATGCCCAGCTCCGCCTCGGCGTTCAATATCTGCCGGTCGATCGCGGAGGCGGAGACGTTCAGCTCCTCCGCCGCCCGGCGGATCGACCCCAGCCGGCCCACCGTCACGAAGTAGCGCAGGAAGCGGGAAAAGGCGGGCAAGAAAGGCTCCCTAATTTTTGCAACACTGCGTCTAATTCATTGCGTTTGAACACAGCAGGTCAAGCCCCTAGCCCGCTGACGACAGAATTTTCGGGGGCACGATGTCGGCAAGTGGGCGTACATGGGGGATAGGCTGGCTTGCCGCCATGCTAGCCCTGTCTGTTCCCACATACGCCGCCGAACCGCCGGTGCCGGCAATCCCCGCCATCACGCCGATCCCGGTCAAGGTCATCGTCATCGCCAATTTCGAGCCGGGCGAGGACATGGGCGATGCGCCGGGCGAGTTCCAGCTCTGGGCCGAGCGCGAAAAGCTGACCGAAGTGATCCCGATCAAGGGCGCGCTGCATCCGCTGCGCCGCAATGCCGACGGCCTCTACGGCATGGTCTGGGGCAGCCCCGACACGATGCTGGGCAGCGTGTCCGACCAGCTGACCGCACTGCTCATCGACCCGCGCTTCGACTTCACCAAGACCTACTGGCTGTTCACCGGCATTTCCGGCGTCGACCCGCAGCTCGCCTCGGTCGGCAGCGCCGCCTGGTCCCGCTGGGTGGTGCAGGGCGACACCCTGCGCGAGTTCGACGACCGCGAGGTACCCAAGGACTGGCCCTATGGCCTGTTCGCCATCGGCGCGACCAAGCCCAACGAGTTGCCCGTCGCGACGCAGGATTTCGCCGGCTTCACCGACACCGGCAAGCTGTCGATGGCGCTGAAACTCAACCAGCCGCTGGCGCAATGGGCCTTCGACATGACTAAGGACGTCGCAATCCCCGATTCGCCCGAACTGCAAAAGGACCGCGCCCGCTGGACCGGCTATCCCAATGCGCAAAAGCCGCCCTTCGTGCTGATGGGCGAAACCCTGGGGTCGGTGCGCTATTGGCATGGCCCGAAACGCACGCAATGGGCGCGCGACTGGGTGAAGCTGTGGACCGGCGGCAAGGGCCGCTTCGCTATGACCAATATGGAAAGCCAGGCGATGGCTGGCGCGATGGCGATGGCGGCGAAACAGGGTCTGGTCGATCTGAACCGCGTGCTGGTGCTGCGCACCGGCAGCAACCCCTCCATGCCGCCGCCCGGCGTGGACGCCGTGGACAGCGTCGCCAATGAAGGCGCGGGACAGGCCGCCGCCTATGAAGCGAACTACCGCGTCGGCGCGCCGGTGGTCCATTATCTGCTCAACAACTGGGCTACGGTGAAGGACAAGCTGCCGGAAGCGCCGACCCCGTGAAGCGCTGGCTCCGCCTCCTCATTCCCGCCGCCGCCTGCCTGGCCGCCACCCCCGCGTCGGCGAGCGAGGCGGCTGCGTCCGCGCTGTTCGATCAGGCGGTGAAAAACCCGGCCATGCTGCGCGTCTTTCTGGCGGCGATGCCCAAGGGCGGCGACCTGCACAATCATCTGTCCGGCGCGCCCTGGGCGGAGGATTATCTGCGCTGGGCGGCCGATCGGGGCATGTGCGCCGACGCCGCCCTGACCCGGATCGAACCCGCCCCCTGCCCGCCCGAACGGCAGATCGCGCGGATGACGCAGGATGCCATCTTCGACTATGCCCGGCTGGTCGACAGCCTCTCGACCCGCGCCATCCGGCAGGGGCGCGGCGGCGAGCAATCAGGCCACACCCAATTCTTCTCCAGCTTCGGCAAGTTCGGCGCAGCGGCTGACGGCGCGAACGCGCAGTCGATCGCCGCGGCGCGCCGGATGGCGGCAGGCGACCGGCTGCTCTATCTGGAACTGACCCATAACCCCGCCGCGCTCACACGGAGCACGCTGGGTACCGCGCCGGCGATGCTGACGGTCGGCGACCTGCCGGCCGCCTTCGCCCGCGAACAGGCCACCGTCGCCGCCGTCATCACCCAGGCCCGCGCCGAAATGGACCGGGACGAAGCCAGCGCGTCGCGCCTGCTGTCCTGCGAAACGGACAGGACCGCAAAAGCCTGCTTCGTCACCGTGCGCTATCTCGGCTGGGGCTGGCGCGTGCTGCCGCCCTCGCAGGCGTTCCGCTCGCTGATCCTGGCCTTCGCCATGGCCGACGCCGATCCGCGCTTCGTCGGCGTCAATCTGGTCGCGCCGGAAGACGCGCCGGTATCGCTGCGCGATTACGCGCTGCACATGGCGATGGTGCGCTTCCTCGCGGAAAAATATCCGCAGGTGAAGATCAGCCTTCACGCCGGCGAACTCGCCTTCGGCGCGGCGCCGTCCGCGGACCTCAAGGACCATATCGGCCAGGCGCTGGATGCGGGCGCGCGCCGTATCGGCCATGGCGCGGCCATCGCCTATGAAGCCGACGCCCCCGCCACGCTCGCGCGCATGGCCCGCGATCATGTCGCGGTGGAGATCAACCTCACCAGCAACGCCGTCATTCTGGGCGTCAGCGGCGCGACGCATCCACTGGCGCTCTATCGCCGCGCCGGCGTGCCGGTGGTGCTCTCCACCGACGATCAGGGCATTTTGCGCACCGACCTCACCAACGAATATGCACGCGCCGCAACCGAGCAGGGCCTGCGCTATGGCGACCTCAAGCAGATCGCGCGCACCAGCCTGGACCAGGCCTTCGTCTCGGCTGAAGACAAGGCGGCGCTCAAGACCCAGTTGGAACAGCAATTCGAGCAATTCGAAGGCCCCGAAGTGACCCGGCTGGCCGCCTTGCTCGGCACCGATCAGGAGGCAAGGAACTGACAGGAACAGTTCGTCGAATTTGACGATCTCGTGACGCATTTCACTTGCAGTGCTGCGTCCGCGAATTACGCTGACACAATGCAGCAAACAGAAGGTTGACGGAGAGGACAGGGACAAAACGGCCGGGGTCAGCGGACACGCGCAAAGCGTGGCGCAGGGCGGCCAACTATGGGGGTTTAAAAATGGCAGAAGTAATTCGCTTCGCACGGTCGTCCGATATTGCATCGCAACGGATCGCGCTCCGCAAGCCGCTTGCCGCGCTGGTCGCCGGGCTGCTTTCCTGCACCATCATGGCGGGGCCTGCGCTGGCGCAGGACGCGCCCGCGCCCGAAGAGCAGCAGGGCGATGAAATCATCGTCACCGGCTCACTCGACGCCATGCCCGTCAAGGGCGTCGGCTCCATCTTCGGCTTCGACAAGACGATCGTGGAAACGCCGCGCTCCGCCTCCACCATCTCCAGCGAACAGATCGAGCGTTTCGGCATCACCGACATCTATGATCTGGTGGCGCAGGCACCCGGCACCTTCACCAACAGCTTCTTCGGCGTCGGCGGCGCGCTCGACATTCGCGGCACGCCGGGCGAAGTCTATTTCCGTGGCATGCGCCGCCTCGACAATCCCGGCAACTATCCCACGCCAATCGCCGCGTCGGACCGCATCGACATCGTGCGCGGCCCCGCCTCGCCGATCTACGGCCCGTCCAAGACCGGCGGCTACATGAACTTCGTGCCCAAGTCCGCGCGCGTCGCCGACGGCAAGCTGCGCGACAAGGCGTCGGGCGAAGTCAGCTACACCCGCGGCAGCTGGGACATGAACATCGTCAAGGGCACGATTTCCGGTCCGCTTAACATCGGCGGCCAGGAATTCGGCTACAGCCTGTTCGGCCAGTATGAGGACGACGGCAGCTATTACCGCAACATGTGGACCAAGCAGACCATCCTGCAAGGCTCGTTCGACACCGACGTCAGCGACCATGTCCGCCTGGAATGGGGCGGCCAGTATCAGAACTACAAGGGCCAGCAGAATGGCGGCTGGAACCGCCTGACGCAGGACCTGGTCGATAACGGCACCTATATCACCGGCCAGGCCCAGCCGCTCGACACCAATGGCGACGGGCAGTTGTCGCAGAGCGAGTTCAGCTCCGTCATCCCCGGCGGCTTCGCGGTATTCGGCGGCTTCCAGTGCGGCGGCGGCGTGTTCGCCTCGTCGATCACCGACGCCTGCTTCACCAGCGCGCCCTATACGGCGATGAACCTGGTCAACACCGGCACGACCAAGCTCAGCCGCCGCAACGTGCTGACCGGCAAGGACGACAAGCTCATCAACCGGGGCACGACGCTCTATTTCGACGCGATCTACACGTCGGACAGCGGCTTCGAACTCAAGAACCAGTGGTTCTACGACAGCTACGAAAACCTCAACAACAACGCCTATGGCTTCTCGCAATATCACGACAGCTGGGTGATCGAGGACAAGATCGTCGCGTCCAAGACGTTCGAAAGCGATGCCGGCAAATTCTCGTTCCAGCTCTCGCCCTCGGCCCGCTACACCAAGTTCAAGCATGGCGACGACTTCAACTATGAATATTTCCACCGCGTCGATCTGACGGTGGGCTATGACGAGCTGTCCGACCGCCTGCTCTCGAACGAGTGCAACTGCCTCTACACCAACAATGTCGTTGGCCATTACACCGACCTCGCCTTTGCGGGCCTGGCCGATCTCGACTTCGCGTTCGGCCTGGATGTGACGCTGGGCGCGCGCTACGACCATATCGACGCCAAGGCGACCAACCTCACCGCCAATATGGAAGCGCCCAGCCCCAATCCGGTCGACAATACCGGCAGCGGGTCGAAGGGGGCCTGGTCCTGGTCGGCCAGCGCCAACTACAAGCTGCCCTTCGGCCTGGTGCCCTATGGCACCATCGCCAGGCAGTCGACCGTGATCGCGGGGCAAGGCGCGGAAATCTATCCGGCCGACATCGCCGCGCAGACCTTCGTGTCCGCGTCGAAACTGTACGAAGCGGGCGTGAAGGGCAGCTGGCTCGACAACCGCCTCTATGCGGCGGTCTCGGTCTACAAGCAGAAGCGCACCGACTATAACATCCAGTCGATCACCGTGAACCAGTCGGTCGAGACCAAGGGTCTGGAGGCCGAACTGCGCTGGTCGGTGGACCGCCACCTGCTCATCACCGGCGCCTACACCCACACCAATGTCTACAACCTCACCGCGCTGCAGGACGGCACGCTGTTCAGCTTCTTCGGTATCGAGGATCTGGTGAACGTGACCGACCCGACGCTGTTCCTGGGCGGCCAGCCGATCGGCCTGGTGCCGATCAACAGCCGCGAGGACTCCAAGCGCGCCGGCATCCCCGAGAATATGTACTCGGCGACGGCGACCTACTCGTTTGACTTCGGCCTCGCCCTCTCGGGCAGCGTCGTCCATGTCGACTCGGTCTATTCGGGGCAGAGCCAGGCGGTGAAGCTACCCAGCTACACCACGGTCGATCTGGCCGCGTCGATGGAAGTCGGTCCGGTGCTGCTGCGCCTGGTGGTCAAGAACGCCACCAACGAGAAATATTTCCGCGCCAACTTCACCGAACTGTTCGGCAGCACGATCGTCCTGCCGGAACGTCCGCGCAGCTTCCAGGCGTCGGCCGTCTACAAGTTCTGACGACACATGAAGGGCGCGCCGCTAGTCCCGGCGGCGCGCCCTTCCCTTTTCGAGTTTCCCATGCCCAAAGCCATTCGCGCCGCGCTCGCCGCGTTCACCCTGTTCTGCTCCACGCCGGCGCTGGCGGGCGTCGAGGACTGCAAGCCCGGCGCCGCCTGCGCCACCCCGCTGCCGGTGCGCGTCGTCATCGTCACCATGTTCGAAATCGGCGCCGACACGGGCGACGCGCCGGGCGAATTCCAGCTGTGGAAGGAACGGCGCAAGCTCGACACGCGCATCCCCTTCCCGCAGGGCTATCACGACCTCTATTACAATCCCGACAGCCAGATCTTGGCGATGGTCACCGGCGTCGGCACGGCGCGGTCGGGCACCGGCGTCATGGCGCTCGGCCTCGACCAGCGCTTCGACCTCAGCAAAGCCTATTGGCTGGTCGCGGGCATCGCCGGCATCGATCCCGCCGACGCCACGATCGGCTCCGCCGCCTGGGCGCGCTACAGCGTGGACGGCGACCTGGCGCATGAAATCGACGCGCGCGAAATCCCGAAGGACTGGCCCTCGGGCTTCTTCCCGCTCGACAAGCAGGGTCCCCACGACAAGTCCCCGCCCATCACCGAAGGCCGCGTCTTCGCGCTGAACCCGAAGCTCACCAACTGGGCCTTCACCCTGACGAAGGACATGACGATCCCGGACGACCCCGGCATCGCCAAGGAACGGGCGCGCTACACCGGCTTTCCCAATGCGCAGAAGCCGCCCTTCGTGCTGATCGGCGATCAGCTGTCCGCCATGACCTTCTGGCACGGCAAGCTGCTGACCGACTGGGCCAATGATTTCGTCCGCTACTCGACCAGCGGCAAGGGCGAGTTCGTGACCTCCGCCATGGAGGAAACCGGCACGCTCCAGGCGCTTACTTATCTCGACAGGATCGATCGCGCCGACAGCGACCGCGTCATGGTGCTGCGGTCGGGCAGCAATTTCTCCATGCCCCCGCCGGGCGTCGACGCCGCCACTTACCTTCTGCGCGAAAATGAAGGCTATGCCGGCATGAAGGCGTCGCTGGAGAGCCTCTATCTGGTCGGCGGCAAGGTGGTGGACGAGTTGCTCACCCATTGGGACCGCTACGAAAAGGCCCCGCCGGAGTGAGCAGCGCGCGCCTGACGGTGATCCGCCATGCCGATGTCGTCGTCACCATGGACGACGCCCGGCGCGAGATCGCCGACGGCGCGATCGCCTTTCGCGGCGGTGTGATCGAAGCGGTCGGGAGCACTGCCGAGTTGGCCCCGCAGATCGCGCAGGCCGACGAGATCATCGACGCCACCGGCTGCGTGGTGACGCCCGGCCTCGTCAACACTCACCACCATCTCTACCAGAGCCTGACCCGCGCCCTGCCCGGCGGGGCCAGCGCCTCGCTGTTCGATTGGCTCAAGCAACTCTACCCGATCTGGGCGCGCTACACCCCCGATGACATTTTCGCCGCGACGCAGTTGGGCCTGGCCGAACTGGCGCTGTCGGGCTGCACGCTCACCTCCGATCATCTCTACCTGTTCCCCAATGGCGTGACGCTGGACGACACGATCGCCGCCGCACAGGGCATCGGCATCCGCTTCCACGCGACCCGTGGCGCGATGAGCGTGGGGGAAAGCGCCGGCGGCCTGCCCCCCGACAGTCTTGTCGAGCGCGAACCCGATATCCTCAATGACTGCATCCGCGTCATAGACCGCTTCCATGACGCCGGCGACGGCGCGATGGTCCGCGTCGCCGTCGCCCCCTGCTCGCCCTTCTCGGTAAGCCGCGACCTGATGCGCGACGCGGCGCTGCTGGCCCGCGACAAGGGCGTGATGCTGCACACCCATCTGGCGGAGGATGCCGACGATGTCGCCTTCAGCCTGGAGCGCTTCGGCTGCCGGCCGGGCCAATATGCCGAGGAACTGGGCTGGACCGGCCCCGATGTCTGGCACGCCCACTGCGTCCAGCTCGACGCCGCCGAAATCGCGCTGTTCGCCCGGACCCGCACCGGCGTCGCGCACTGCCCCTGCTCCAACTGCCGCCTCGGCTCGGGCATCGCCCCGGTACGCGCGATGATCGACGCCGGCGTGTCCTTGGGCATCGGCGTGGACGGCTCCGCCTCCAACGACAGCGGGCACCTGCTCAACGAAGCGCGACAGGCGATGCTGATGCAGCGCGCCCTGCATGGCGCCGGCGCGCTCGATCCGCGCGAAGCGCTGTTCATCGCGACACGCGGCGGCGCACATATGCTCGGGCGCAGCGACTGCGGATCGATCGAACCCGGCAAACGCGCCGACATCGCAATCTGGAATGTCAGTGACATCCCCTCGCTCGGCGTCTGGGACAAGGTGGCGGGCCTGATGCTCGCCCCGCCCGCCGGCGCACGCGACGTCTTCGTCGAGGGCCGCGCAGTGGTGCGCCACGGCGACCTCGTCCAGGCCCACCGCGCCGACATCGCGCAGGCCGCCCAACGCGCCCTCGCCCGCCTGATGGAGACAGCCTGATGCACCAGCCTATCGCCGCGCCGCCTCCCCCGCCCCGCACGACGCTCATGACGCCCGAACAGGCCCGCGACCCGAACTATTTCCCCGGCCTCGGCCTCGCCATCCCGCTCGGCATCCAGCATGTCCTCGCCATGTTCGTCAGCAACCTGACGCCCGCCATCATCGTCGCGGGCGCAGCGGGCTTCGGCTTCGGATCGCCCGACCCTAGCGAGATGATCTACCTCATTCAGATGTCGATGCTGTTCGCCGGCATCGCCACCCTGATGCAGACGGTCGGCATCGGGCCGGTCGGCGCACGCCTGCCGATCGTGCAGGGGACCAGCTTCGCCTTCCTGCCGGTGATGATCCCGATCGTCGCGGGCAAGGGACCGGGCGCGATGGCGGCGCTGACCACCGCCGCGCTGATCGGCGGGCTGTTCCACACCGCCTTGAGCTTCTTCGTCGGCCGCATTCGCTTCGCTTTGCCGCCAATGGTGACGGGGCTGGTCGTGTTGATGATCGGGCTGTCGCTGATGCGGGTCGGCGTCCAATATGCGGCGGGCGGCGTCCCCGCGATCGGCACGCCGGCCTATGGCGCGGGGTCCAGCTGGCTGCTGGCGGGCGTGGTCGTCGTCGTCACGCTGCTGCTCAGCTTCTATGGCAAGGGCATCTGGTCGACCGCGTCCGTGCTGCTGGGCCTGCTGGCCGGCTATGCCGTGGCGGCGGTCATGGGCCGCGTGTCGCTCGATACCGTGGGACAGGCCGGCTGGGTCATGGTCCCCACCCCCTTCCACTTCGGCTTCGCATTGTCCGCCTCGGCGATCCTGGGCTTCTGCATGATGGGCTTCATCTCGGCGATCGAATCCATCGGCAATGTCACCGCCATCTGCGGCAACACCGCCGGGCGTCCAGCGACCGACCGCGAACTGGTCGGCGCAACCTGCGTCGATGGCGTGGGCACGGCAGTCGCTGCTGTGTTCGGGGCGATGCCCAACACCAGCTTCAGCCAGAATGTCGGCCTGATCGCCATCACCGGCGTCATGAGCCGCCATATCGTCACCATCGGCGCGCTGTTCCTGGTGATCTGCGGCCTCCTGCCGAAGATCGGCGCAGTCATCACCACCATCCCCATCGAAGTGCTGGGCGGCGGCGTGATCGTGATGTTCGGCATGGTCGCCTCGGCCGCGACCTCCATCCTCTCGGGCGTCGAATGGACCCAGCGCAACATGCTGATTTTTGGTGTTGCGCTCTCGGTCAGCGTCGGGCTGGAACTCGAACCCGAAGCGATCGGCAAGCTACCCGAAACCGCACGCATCATGCTGTCGTCCGGCGTACTCCCCGCCGCGCTGATCGCCGTGGTGCTGAACCTGGTGGTGCCGGGCAGAACGGCCGAAAACTAGATCGGCCGACCGTCGGGGATAGGTGGGTCTCAGACTGGCAGCTTTCAGGGAGATAATCGGCGATAACTGCCGCTCGGCGGCGAAAAATGGTTCGGCAGCAATTGTTCCAGACCGTGTGAAAGCCGCCGCCCCCGGCGTCCAAGCCGACCAATCAGGTTGCGTTTATTGCGAATATGTGGTATTGAATAACGCCATGTGCGGAGAGAATAGATGACCTTGCCAGCCAATGCCTTACCCTTCGGCAACAGGCTGCCCTCTGCCGATGATCGACAGATCGCTAACCAGCTTCGTCGGATTCTCGCTTCGCAGAAGGCCGGTGCGGCCAAGCTGCGCGTGCATGATCCGGAGACCAGGAAACCAATAGAGATCACGCTAACTCCGGCGATGTCAGACCTGTTCCTGGAACTGCTGCGCCACATCGGCAGTGGTGATGCTGTCACTTTGGTGCCGATCCAGCAGATGCTGACGACGCAGCAGGCAGCAGACCTGCTCAACATGTCTCGCCCGTACCTTATCAAGCTCATCGAGAAGGGTGATATTCCGCACAGCATGGTGGGGCGGCACCGGCGCCTCAAGGCTGAGGATGTATTCGCCTACAAAACCGCTCGCGATAAAAGCCGCTCTAGGGCGATGGACGGACTGATCGCAGACGGCGCAGATCTTTATTGATCTGACGCGCCCATGTTCGCCAATCGATACACTGCACTGGTTGACGCTTGCACACTGGTCAGCGCTCCCCGGCGTGACCTGTTGCTCACCTTGGCCGAAGCGGAATTCTTTCGTGTGCGATGGTCGCAGCGCATCCTGGATGAAACGCGCTCTGCGCTGAACAGGATTTTTATCGAGCGCAAGATCGAGGACGCGCTGGCACGAGCGGGCAGATCTGTCGATGCTATGCATCAAGCGTTTCCCGAGGCCCTGGTCGAGGCACATGGATCAGTTGCGGCCATGACATTCGGTTTGCCGGATCCCAAGGACGAGCATGTCCTGACAGCGGCGGTCCAAACGCAAGCGCAGGCTGTCGTGACGGAAAACATCAGCGATTTCCCAGCGAGCATTCTTACGCCGCTCAACCTTGAAGCGCGAACTGCCGATGAGTTTATCGCCGATACGATTGCGCTCGACGAAGGCAAGGCGGTTGCAGCGATCCGAACGCTGCGCATTCGGCTGAAGCGTCCAGAAATGTCAGCAGAAGATTATCTGCGATCGCTGGAGGCACATGGACTATTCGTCACTGCTTCGATTCTGAGTGGGCATGTCGATTCGATCTGAGTGAATTTCCGTTACACCGTCAGATTTGCTGACAGTCCGCTCCCAGACAGCGAAATTTGACCTTCGGATGGCCGCGAATGGTCATCTACCAACCATCCGAACTTGCCCACCCACCCTAACTCGCCCCATCTCCAAAGGCCAGATACAGCCAGGACATCATCGCATCGATCGCCAGTGGCGACAGCTTCACCGGCCGGCGTCCGCCCGAACGCGGCCCGCTGTGGGCGAGCAGAATGCCGCGCCGCTCCAGCGTGCCCACCTGCCCCAGCACCGACGCCATCGACAGCCGCGATCCTTCGCACAACTGGTCCAGCGTCATGGCATGGCCCCGCATCTCCGCCTGGATCAGCAGCAGCAGCATGTCCCAGCCCGGATCGGCGAACAGACCCTGGCCGAACAGCATCTGTCGCGCGCGCCGCGCTTCAATATAGCGGGTCAGCGCCGCCAGCCGCCCTTCGTCGGCGTCGGCCAGCACCGCTGGTTCGTCCGCCCTGGCATGCAGGTTGTTCAGGCAGCGCTGCAGAGCGACCACCAGATCAACCGCTTCCTGATTAGGCAGTTCGCGGTCCGGGGGGATAAGGGCGGTCATGTCGGGGTTTGCGGTCCTGCTCTATGCCGATGATCGCAAACAGGACCATCGGGATGACCCAGACGGTGCTGAGTCCCTCGTAGATGCGCTCGGAAAAATTCTGCAACAGCAGTGTGGCGATGTGGGTCAGCACGCTCATGAACTGGCAGGCCGCGACCCAGATGGGCCAGTAGCTGGAACTGCGCAGCATCAGCCAGAAGAAGCCGATGAAGATGAGCGTATCGACGCCCATCAGCCAATATTGCGTGCCTTCCCACTTGCCGACGAGTTGTGCGCCGATGGTAGCCAGCACGCCGGTCAGGAAGATAATGGCGAAGCTCCGCCCGTCCCTTCCGCCGAGATTTGCGGCGAAGGCGCAGGCGAACAAGGCCAGTAGCCAGAAAGAAGCCGCCAACATCTCACTCCCCGAACAGTCAGAGGTCCAATCGTCAAGACGAGTGCGGCGGCTTCTGTCCTAAATCAGGCGACCAGCGTCAGGTGGCGCTGCGTATCGGCCGGTTCGGCGCCGTCCATGCCGAGCGGGCAGCCCAGCGAAGTGACTTCCAGACGGCTCTTCTCGACGCAGCGGGTCAGCATGGCGGTGGCGCGGATCATTTCGCTGCGGCCCTCGATCAGCTTGGACGCGCCTTCGTGAATGCGCTGCAGGATGCGCTGGCTCTCGCTGGCGGTCAGGCCGGAATTTTCGGCCGCGGTCAGGAAGGACACGGTCAGGCGCGCGGCGTCGCCAAGCGCGCTGTCGAAGCTGGCGAAGGCCTGCGTGGTCTGATCGGCAACGGCCTGGGTCTTGATCGGATCGAGATTGAGCACGAGTTTTCTCCTTCGCACACGCTGGGCAGCGGTGCGTCCATAAGGCTTGGCGTTCGGTCGGAAGGATCTAGACCAGCGCCTTGAAGGCGCCGGCGATGAGCAGCAGCAACGTGACGACACCGACAGCGGTCAGGACCGCAGCGCGGATCATCGCCAATATGCGGCCGTCGACACTTAGTTCATTGGTCGATCCCCCCAGCGGCGGGCCGAAGGAGAGGATGCGGTTCACGAAAGCGAGCCAGGCTGGCTGCTCTGGTGAAGGCTCCGCTTCCCCCGTCGGCTGACCCTGGGATGGCGCGGCGGGAGGCGCGGAAACAAGGGGTTTCGGCTGATATATCAAGGGCTGATATGTGTCAGATTGGGGCGCACGTTGCTCGGCCGAAACGAAAAGGCGCGCCGCTTCCTTGCGCGTGGAGACGTGCAACTTGCGCAGGGATGTGCGCACCCGCTGATCGACGGTATGCTCCGAAATATGGAGTTTCCGGGCGATTTCCTTGGAGTTGAAGCCCTGCGCGACTAGCCGCAGCGCCTGCTTCTCCCCATCGCTAAGAGCTGGCAAGCTCTCCTGCACACTGCGTCCTTCCCGCGCCCCGTCGCGCGCGCCAAGCTGGCCTGGTTTAACCACGAATGTCGGCGGCCCTACACCATAGTGCGTTACGATTTGGTCGCCGTGAAGCCCCGAATTGCCATGACGGACCATGACGATGCAACCGCCATGGTACGAATCGGACATCGCAATCGCCCCGAAACGAATCAATCTCCGCCCCTCGACCAGAAACGGGGCCGCAATCCATAACCTTTTGAGCATGCATTCGCGCGACCACCAAAGCGCGCAGGAACCGTTTCTGCAGGAAGATCACCGCGCAGTTCCACGGATTGTGGCGCGCCCCGCCGTCTGAGCCTCGCAAGGAAAGAGCAATATAAGAAGCGGGGTACGCATGACCGACCATCATAACAACAACGCCCATCCGCACGGCGAAGGCCTGCTGGACGACCTGCGCCAGCTCGAACGACTGCGCCGCCAGGCGATCGGGCGGCGGCGGACCTTGCGCCTGCTGCTGTCAGCGGGCGGCGCAGCGCTGGTGACGGCCTGCGGCGGCGGCGACAGCGACGCGACCGCCACGCCCACGCCTACACCAACACCCACGCCTACCCCGACCCCCACGCCCACACCGACATCCAGCGACAGCTGCATCGCCGACCCGGAGGAAACCAACGGCCCCTATCCGGCGGACGGTTCGAACAGCGCCAACGGATCGATCGTGAACATACTCGACGACAGCGGCATCGTGCGCACCGACATCCGCTCCAGCTTCGGATCAATGAGCGGCACAGCGGCGGGCGTCTATATGCAGTTGACCATAACGGTCGTGAACGTGAACGGCGGCTGCGCCCCGCTGGCCGGCTATGCCGTCTACATCTGGCACTGCACGCAGGGCGGCCTCTATTCGCTCTACACCGTGCCGGGCGAAAATTATCTCCGCGGGGTGGGCGTGACCGACGCCAACGGGCAGGTGACCTTCACCAGCATCTTCCCCGGCTGCTATGACGGCCGCTACCCGCACATCCACTTCGAGGTCTATCCGACACTGGCGAGCGCGACCAGCTACGCCAATCGCCTGCTGACATCGCAATTCGCCATGCCAGCCGCCGCCTGCAACACCGTCTATGCGTCGAGCGGCTACTCCAGCAGCACGACCAACTTCGCGCGGGTTTCCACCAGCAGCGACAATGTGTTCGGCGACAATAGTTCCGCCCAGATCACCGCGATGACGCCGGTGATGACCGGAGACCTTACCAACGGATTCACCGGAACCGTCACGGTTGGCCTGGCGGCATAGCGGGAAGACGCGCCTCACAACAAAGCTGGACCATAGGGAATGCGCCCTGTCAGGTTGCCCCAACAGGCGCATTTCCCTTTCATATATTGTCATTTTACTTACTTGTTTCTCCCTAGTCGCCCGCTCGAATCGCTGATACATTTCAGACATATTACAGCAAATTGGGGGACGGCCATGGGGGAATGGACGGTTGCTGCTGGCGTGACGCGCCTTCTGGGGACGGCCTGCCTGGCGGCGGGGGCGGTTCCGGCTTTGGCTTCGACCGATATAGCCGATGCGCCGCCGTTCATCGAAATCGACAATCCGCTTCGCTCTCCCTTCGAGGAACCCCTGTCCGAAAACGGCGCGCCTGTCGCCGTCGCGCCCATCCCCGGCATCAACGCTTTTTCCGGGTCCGACTTTTCCATGTCCGGCGCTCGTGTCGCCCCTGAGGCAGACGCCCCGATCGCGCCCGGCGGACTGGCGCCGGGCTACGCCGCGCTGCCGGTCTATGGCCCGACCGATCCGCTCGCGGGCGACGGCATCAACAACAACGGCCGCCCCACGCCCGATCCCGCACGCTTCCGCAGCCTGGGCAGCCAGGTCTGGTCGGTGAAATGGGAGGTGCTGGCCGCCTTCACTTACTACACCGCGCTCAACGGCAAGAAGCTGGGCGAAGACCCGGTCTGGCCGCACACCCACAAGGAGGGCTGGTTCGGCAAGTCGACCGGATCGGTCGGCGTCGACAAGCTGGCCCATGCCTACAGCGCCTATGTGCTGTCGGAACTCTATTACTATCGCCTCAAGCGCAAGACCGGCGAGGCGCCCAATATCGCGCTGACTGCCGCGTTGCTGGGATCAGCGACGATGCTCTACACCGAATTGTGGGACAGCATCGAGCCATCTGCGGGCTGGTCATGGGAAGATGTCGCGATGAACACCGGCGGCGCGCTGTTCTCCGTGCTGCGCAATTCGGTGCCGGGGCTGGACAAAAAGCTGGATTTCCGCGTGATGATCGTGCCCAATTCGGACGTGTTCACGGCGTCAGGCAAGCGCCATTTCGAGCAGCAGCGCCATTTCCTGGCGCTCAAATTCTCCGGCTTCAAGGCGTTCGAAAACGGCCCGCTCCGCTTCCTCGAACTGCACGCGGGCTATTACGGCAAGGACTTCACCCTGCGCGAGCGGGCCGAGGGCGTGGAGCCGAAGCGGCGCATCTTCGTGGGCTTCGGCATCAATTTGCGGGAGCTGTTCTTCAAGAACAGCCGCAGCCGCATCGGTCGGGCTGCAGGCGAGGTGCTGGACTACTGGCAGCCGCCCTACACGGCGGTGCAGCGGCATATCACGAATTAACCCTCAGGCCGGCGGCGCGTCCTTGCGGGCGCGATGCGCCGCCAGCAGCCCGTCCAGTTCGACGATCCGCTGCCGCTGCGGCGTATCCTTGGCCAGTCCCTTCAGGCGGCACTCCGCCCACAGCTTGCGCCGCTCGGATTCCAGCGCCTTGAGATAGAGGTCGGCCATGAAGGGCTGCTCCTGTCCTGAAAGAAAAAGGGGCGAGGCCGCGTCTGGCGGCCCGCCCCCCTTCATGCCCCGCAAGCGGGAATTACGCTATCAAGCCGCCTTGGCGCGCGACATGCGCTTGCGTTCGTTCGGGTCGAGATAGCGCTTGCGCAGACGGATCGTCTTGGGCGTGACTTCGACCAGTTCGTCGTCGTCGATATAGGCGATCGCCTGTTCCAGCGTCATCTTCCACGGCGGGGTCAGGCGGACGGTGTCGTCCTTGCCGCTGGCGCGGAAGTTGGTCAGCGCCTTCGATTTCATCGGGTTGACTTCAAGGTCTTCGGTCTTGGCGTTCTGGCCGATGATCATGCCTTCGTAGAGCGCTTCGCCCACGCCCACCATCAGGATGCCGCGCTCTTCCAGCGGACCCAGCGCATAGGCATTGGCCTCGCCCGAACCGTTGGAGATGAGCACGCCGTTCTTGCGGCCTTCGATATTGCCCTTGTGGGGGCCATATTTCTCGAACAGGCGGTTCATGATGCCGGTGCCGCGCGTGTCGGACAGGAATTCGCCATGATAGCCGATCAGGCCGCGCGAGGGCGCGGAGAAGGTGATGCGCGTCTTGCCACCGCCCGAAGGGCGCATGTCGGTCATCTCGGCCTTGCGCTGGTTCATCTTGTCGACGACCGTCGAGGAGAACTCGTCGTCCACGTCGATCATGACGGTTTCATAAGGCTCGGTCTTGCCGCCGGTCTCGTCGGTGCCGAACAGCACGCGGGGACGGCTGATGCCGAGCTCGAAGCCCTCGCGGCGCATCGTCTCGATCAGCACGCCCAGCTGAAGCTCACCGCGACCGGCGACCTCGAAGCTGTCCTTGTCCTCGCTCTCGGTCACCTTGATGGCGACGTTGGATTCGGCTTCGCGCTCCAGGCGGTCGCGGATCATGCGGCTCGTGACCTTGCTGCCCTCGCGGCCCGCCATCGGCGAATCGTTCACGGCAAAGCGCATCGAGAGCGTCGGCGGATCGATCGGCTGCGCCTGGATCGGCTCGCTGACGCTGGTGTCGGCGATGGTGTTGGCCACGGTCGCGACGGTCAGGCCCGCCAGCGAAATGATGTCGCCCGCCTGCGCTTCGTCCACCGGCACGCGGTCGAGGCCGCGGAACGACATGATCTTCGACGCGCGGCCGGTTTCCAGCACTTTGCCGTCCATGTCGAGCGCATGGATCGCCTGGTTCACCTTGACGCGGCCGCTGGTCACGCGGCCGGTCAGCACGCGGCCCAGGAAGTTGTCGCGGTCGAGCAGCGTCACCAGGAAGGTAAAGGGCGCGTCCGCGTCCAGCGCCGGCGGCGGCACATGGTCGACGATCTTCTGGAACAGCGGCACCAGCGTGCCCGAACGGGCCGAGGGGTCCTCGTTCGCATAGCCGTTGCGGCCCGAAGCGTAGAGCACGGGGAAGTCGAGCTGCTCGTCGGTGGCGTCGAGCGACACGAACAGGTCGAACACCTCGTCCAGCACTTCCTGGATACGCTCGTCGGGGCGGTCGACCTTGTTGACGACGACGATGGGCTTCAAACCCAGCGCCAGCGCCTTGCCGGTCACGAACTTGGTCTGCGGCATCGCGCCTTCCGACGAATCGACCAGCAGGACGACGCCGTCGACCATCGAGAGGATGCGCTCCACCTCGCCGCCGAAGTCGGCGTGGCCGGGCGTATCGACGATGTTGATGCGCACGGATTCGCCGCCACCGGGAGGCGCCCACTCGACCGAAGTAGGCTTCGCCAGAATGGTGATGCCGCGCTCCTTTTCGAGGTCGTTCGAATCCATCGCCCGTTCCTCGATCCGCTGGTTCTCGCGGAAGGTGCCGGACTGGCGGAAGAGCTGGTCGACGAGGGTGGTCTTGCCGTGATCGACGTGCGCGATGATGGCGATGTTACGCAGGGACATGCTGTGCCTTTGGGATCGGTTGCCCCGCAGGCACCGGCGCCGCACAGGGGTTTCGGGCGCGCCCCTACAGGAAATGACGCAGCGCGGCAAGGGTGGGGTGTCGGGGATAGCTGTCATCGCCCCCCCCCCTCCCCATTCCGTCCCACAACAAAACCCTTCATCGCTTCGCCGCAGCCACAAAACCTTATGTCTTCCGCACCTGTACGCCGTGCGATAGACTGTTGCCCTGCCTTTCGCCGGTGCTATGCAGACGGCGCGGGCCTGTGGCCCATCGATCTTGGGGGTTTTTATGCCGTTTCGTGTTGGTATCGCCGGCTATGGCAAGATGGGTCAGATCCGGGCGAAGGCCCTGGAGGACGCCGGGTGCAAGATCGTCACCGTCTATGACGTGACCTATGACGAAAAGCCGGCCTATCCGACCGCCGCCTCGGTCGAGGATGTGGTGAACCATCCTGATGTCGACGCCGTCGTCATCTGCATGCCCAATTTCATGAACAAGCCGACCACGATCGCTGCGCTCCAGGCGGGCAAGCATGTGTTCTGCGAAAAGCCGCCCTGCTTCAACGGCACGGAAATGCGCGAGATCATCGAGGTCGAAAAGGCGTCGGGCAAGACGCTGATGTACGGCTTCAACCACCGCCACCACCGCGCCATCCAGAAGATGAAGGAACTGGTGACGAGCGGCAATTTCGGCCGGGTCCTCTGGATGCGCGGCCGCTACGGCAAGAGCGTGGACAACAGCTATCTCAACACCTGGCGTTCGAACCCCGAACTGGCCGGCGGCGGCATCCTGCTCGACCAGGGCATCCACATGCTGGACCTGTTCCTGCACATCGGCGGCCAGCCGCTCGATGAGGTCAACGCCATGGTCTCCAACCTTTACTGGAAGACTCCGGGGCTGGAGGACAATGTCTTCGCCATCATGCGCAACCGCGAAAGCGGCATGTCGGTGTCGCTGCACTCCACCATGACGCAGTGGCGCCACCTGTTCAGCCTGGAGGTGTTCCTGGAGCGCGGCTACATGACGCTCAACGGCCTCAAGACCGGATCGGGCAGCTATGGCGAGGAAGCGCTGACCTGGGCGGTCAACCGCGCCGCCGCGCCGGCCGCCAGTTTCGAAGACGAAGTGACGTTGCGCTATGATGTCGACCACAGCTGGGCGGTCGAAGCGGAAATCTTCATCGAATGCGTCAAGACCGGCGCGCCGGTGAAGGCAGGTTCCTCGGCGCAGGCGCTCGCGGTGCTCGACCTCATCGACAATATCTACAAGAGCGATCGGTACGAGGGCAGCCAGCTCCACACCGACCTGCTGCCGCCCATCCGCGCCGTCAACTGAGCGGCGCGGGCATGGGGGTAGACATAAGCGCCAGCGACGCTGCGTTGCTGGCTGATCCTGCATCAGCGCTGAAGATCGCGGCGGAAGTCGCGGTCGCCAGCCGCGACCTGCTGCGCGCCGGGCCGGGCGGCGTCGAGCGGGTGCTGGACGGGCGCGACATCAAGCTGAACGAGGATGTGGCGTCCGAAGCGCTGATCATCGCGGCGCTGCGGGAACGCTCCGCCCTGCCGATCCTGAGCGAGGAATCGGGCTGGGTCGACGGCGTGAAGGCAGAGGGTGATGCGCCTTTCTGGGCGGTCGATCCGCTGGACGGCAGCTTCAACTTCCAGCGCGGCATTCCCCTCGCCTGCACCTCGGTCGCCTTCTGTAGCGGCTTCACGTCGCTGGCGGGCGCGGTGTTCGACTTCAACCGGGACGAGCTGTTCACCGGCGGGCCGGGTCTGGGCCTCGCCTGCAATGGCGAGATCATCGTGCCGCCGACGACCTGCTATGACGTGCTGGCCACCGGCTTCCCGGTGCGCGGCGACTATACCGCGGAAACCATCGCGGCGCGGGCGCAGGGCTTTCTCGACTGGCGCAAGATCCGCATGCTGGGCACGGCGGCGCTATCGCTGACCTGGGTCGCACTCGGCCGGATCGACGGCTATGAGGAAGACGGCATCAGCTGGTATGATGTCGCCGGCGGCCTCGCGCTGGTCGCCGGGGCAGGCGGCCGGGGCAGCGCGATTGGCGACGCCATCGAACAGCCGCTCAACGTCAGCGCCCGCAGCGCGTCCTTCACGGCGCGGGAACAGGCGGCGGGCTAGCCCCAGGCTTCCCGGCGTGGAGCGGGAGAGCCTCAGCCCTCCCCCAGCCATTCCGTCCGGCCGATCCGCTCCATATGCGCCACCGCCGCTTCCGGATTGTCGAAGCGGTCGAGCGGGTTGCTATGGTTCTGCTTGACGATCGCCGGCTTCATCTCGAACCGCGTCTGCGCGCCCAGAAATTCGGCGAGCGCATGCAGGGTCTCGGGCGATTGCAGCTCGGCATATTCGGTGCGCAGGAAATTGCCGCGCGCGATCAGCCTTTCCTCGGCCGCGGCATACCAGTCATCGAGCATGCCGACATAGCGGTCGAAATCGTCGGAATCGAAGCTGATCCTGATCTTCTCCTTCGCCGCGCCATCCGCATCCTCGCCCTTCATCCAGTATACGCCGGTAGCCGCCGCGATCATCATCGATGAATAGGACGCGAGCCGGTTCCGCCGCTCGTGAAAGACGATGCGCATATCGTCCTGCTGCATCATCCGGTTGAGCACGCCGGCATGATGAGTCAGAAACATCTTGAACCCGATCGTCGTCAGATGCGTGGGCGACAATGCATAGATCGTCTCCAGGAAGCGGACCGGATCGCGGTTGCGCAACTCCGTCGCGTCGATGTCGAGCAGTTGCGACATGATGTGCGACGGACGGAAGGTGTGCACCTTGTGCTTGTTGAACACTTCGCCGTGGAAAAGAAACTCCGGATGGCTGTTCAACAACGAAACCAGCAGGTTCGAACCGCTGCGTGCGGAGGTGAGGATGGCCGCTCTGATCATGTGTCTGTCGTTCTCTGGCATCAGTCGCGCATATAGTCGGGGAGCACCGTCAGCGCCTCGACCGCATTGTCCAGACCCGCGATCGCCGCGCGACCCATCGCCAGCACTGACTCGCTGGTCGATCCACCGATATGCGGCGTCGAGATCACGTTCGGCAGCTCGACCAGCGCGCGCTGCTTCACCGGCGGCTCATTCTCGTACACGTCTAGCGCCGCGCCGCCCAGCCGCCCGGCCGACAGCGCATCATACAGCGCATCCTCGTCGATCAGCCCGCCACGCGCCGTGTTGATGACGATCGCGCCGGGCGCCATAGCCTGGATGCGCTCGCGGCTCAGCAGATGATAATTGGCGTTGGTCGACGGCACATGCAGCGAGACCACGGCCGACCGCTCCAGCAGCTCCTCCATCGACACCAGCTTCACGTTGAACAGCGACGCGATCTCGCCCCGGTCGCGCACGTCATAGGCCAGTATCTCGCAGCGGAACGGCGCCAGCAGTCGCGCCAACTCTGCGCCGACATGACCAAGGCCGATGATGCCCACCGTCTTGCCGGCCAGGTTGCGGCCCGCCAGCTGCGTCCAGCCGCCGTCCAGCACCTGCCGATAGCCCTCGCCCACCCGATGGATCGTGCCGATAATGAAGGACAACGCCAGTTCCGCGACAGAGAAACGGTTGACGCCCGGCATCCAGCCGACCTTGACGCCGCGCTTCGAACAGGCCGGCAGATCGATGCTGTCGCAGCCCACGCCATATTTGCCGATGATCTTGAGGTCAGGCAATTGCGAAAGAACGCTGTCGTCGATCTTCTCCAGCGCCACGATCACCCGCTCGATCCCGTTCAGGAAGTCGACCAGTTCCTGACCGCCCAGCGACTTGCCCTCGTCGTTGAAACGGACATTGCCGAACCGTGCGCTCAGTTCCTGACGCAGGACCGGATTGCGGGAGAAGGAACGGGAAAGAACGGCAACCGGGGTAGTGTTGTCCATGAAGCATCAGCCTTCCGTCGCAGGAGTGGCCAAGCGCATAGGTCGCCCCGGAGCCGCCGCCAAGGGGGTTTAGAGTGATTTCGAGCCAGATGGAATCATCTGGCGGCTCGGAAATCACGGCAAACAAACGAATCCTGGGGTCTGTCCGGTTCAACCTGAACCGGACAGACCCTAGTAGCGAAGTTTTGGATACCAGTCCGTCCCCCGCCCCTCCGGCGTCAGATCGAGCAGGTTCCACAACGAGGCGATGTCGGGCGCATCGCGCGGGTCCTGCCCCGGATCGGCCATTTCGCGGGTCATCTCGCTCATCCAGAACAGGCGAATTTCATCGCCGTTCCGCCTGAACACGACCAGCGCGGGATATTCGCCCTCCTCGTGCAATAGGTCGAAGTCGCGCGCAAAATCGTCGCCGATGGTCTGGACGAAGTCGGTGTTGCGCCAGCCGCGCTCGGCCGCAAACGCGAACTGCCGTTCGACCGGACTGCGTCCCAGTATCTTGTAAGCGACCCGCTGCTTGATATCGGCGGCGTTGCCATCGACCGATCCGATCCAGTTCGTACACATCGGGCAAGGCCGCTCACGTTCCGGCCCGTACATCCAGAAATAGGCGAGCAGCGCATCCTTGTCGCCGAACAGGTCCTTCAGGCCAACCTCGAAACCCTGCTCATCCTTGAAGCGCCACCCCTTGTCGATCACCGGACCCGGCGGCAGCGCCTGCCGCTGCTGCGCGAGGCGCGTCTGGTGGCGACGAAATTCGATCTCCTCCACCAGCAGCGCTTCACGCGCGGCGGCATAGTCAGCGCTTTCATGGGCGAAAACCGGCTTGCGATATTTGGCCAGGTCGGCGGCCGGCGTCAGCATATCGGTCATGGCATCCTCCTGCGCCAGTCAACGCGGCCGGCGCAGGAGGGTTGCGCGCGTCACCCGCGCTCGCGCTCCGGCTTGTGCGTGCATTCGCGCACCTTCAGCGCATTCAGCGTCTCCGCCATGTGCAGCGCCAGCGGCGCGGCGCGCGGTTCTTCGGCGACCGGCTCCGCCTTCGACAGGCTGCCCATGCGGCTGCCCAGCAGCTTGCATTCGGCGCGCCAGCTTTTCATCGTGACCAGCCGCTTGCGGCTCTCGGTCTTGTAGACGCTGCAGAATTGCGGGAGCATCTGCGCCCAATAGGGGAACTGGAAACCCTGCGAGATGATGGTGGAGGTCGAACCCTGGCAGGCGGCGCTCACCGCGCCCAGATCGCCGGTGTCGGCGGCATCGGAAATGCGCTGGGCATGGTCGGCCCAGTTTTTCCAGCCGGTCGCCTTGTCGGCGGCGGCGGCAGTGCCGGACAGGGTCAGCGCAGCGGCGCAGGCGGCCACCGTGATTGATCGGATAAGCATGGATTCCCCCGAATATGGGAAGGCATGGCTGGCGGCCCTCCCCCTTAAAACGCCCGCGACCCGTAGCGGTCATGGCAGGGCGCGGCAGGCCCCGCCAGTGACGATCGTCGTTAGGCCGTCCTCGGCATCCGGTTCCATGCATCCAGCGCGGCGATCTTATACGCCTCCGCCAGGGTCGGGAAGTTGAACGTGTTCTCGATGAAATAGTCGATCGTGCCTTTCAGGTTCAGCACCGCCTGGCCGATGTGGATCAGTTCCGTCGCGCCCTCGCCGATGATGTGGACCCCCAGCAGGCGGCGGGTCTTCAAGGAGAAGATCATCTTCATGAGGCCATGGTCCAGCCCCATGATGTGCCCGCGCGATGTCTCGCGGAACCGGGCTATGCCGCATTCATAGCGGATGCCCTTCTCCTTCACCTCCTGCTCGCTCATGCCCACGGTGGAAATTTCCGGCACGGCATAGATGCCATAGGGGAAATATTGCGGCGCAGGCGGCATCGGCAGGCCAAAGGCGTGGCAGGCGGCGATCCGCCCCTGCTCCATCGACGTGGAGGCAAGGCTGGGGAAGCCGATCACGTCGCCCGCCGCATAGATATGCGGCACTTCGGTCTGGAAGGTATCGGGATTGACGCTCAGCCGCCCGCGATTGTCGGTCGAAAGTCCCGCCGCATCCAGGCACAGCCCCTGCGTCGCGCCCATCCGCCCGGCACAATAGAGCAGCATGTCCGCCCGCACCGACCGGCCGTCCTGCATCGTCGTAACGACCTTGCCGTCCTCCTTGGCGACGGAGGTCACCGGCGCACCCAGCCGGAAGATGACGCCGCGGTCGCGCAGCTGATGCACGAACTCGTCGATGATCTCCCGATCGATGAAATCGAGAAAACTGGCGCGCGGCTCGATCACCGTGACCTGCACATCCAGCGCGGAGAAGATCGTCGCATATTCGATGCCGATCACGCCCGCGCCCACCACGGTCAGGCTGCGCGGCACGCGCGGCACCTCGGCCACTTCGTCGCTATCGAAAATGTCGGGATCGTTGAAGTCGATTTCCGGCGGCCGGTGCGGCACGGTGCCGACCGCGACCAGTATCTTCTCGCCCTGTACGGAAAGTTCGCTGCTGTCGGGCGCAGTGACGATCAGCCGGTTGGGATCGACGAACCGCGCAAAGCCCTCCAGCGTCCGCACGCCATTGCGCTGGAACTGATGCTCCAGCACGTCCACCTCATGATGCAGCGTCTTGTCGAGCCGCGCGCCCAGATCGCCGCCGCTGATATCCTTCTTGACGCGATAGGAGCGGCCGTAAAAGCCCCGCTCGCGCCAGCCGGACAGGTTCAGCACCGTCTCGCGCAATGTCTTGGACGGAATGGTGCCGGTATGGACGGACACCCCGCCCACACGCTTGCGTCCCTCCACCACCAGCACGGACTTGCCGAGCTTGGCCGCCTGCACGGCGGCGCGGCGGCCGGCGGGGCCGCTGCCGATCACGACGAGGTCATAGGGCTGCATGAAAGGGGATGCTACGCGAAGGACAGATGATTGCAATGGCGCGCGGCACGGGCCAATATCCGCCCGACTTGCGAGGCAGGTGTTTTAGCACCATATGACAGTCCGACCTCATGGAGATGATATGGCTTCGAGCGCCCCGACGACGACCGTAACGGCCGACACGCTGAACCTGACCCCGCCCGATCCGGTGCCGGTGGTCGCGCCCGAAAAGGCGGCGGGGCTGGTGCCGATCGACGAGGAGAAGAAGTCCAAGCTGGACGAGAAGGTCGATGCCTTCGTCGCCGACCTGGTCGCGCAGGACGCCAATTCACCGGAATTCGGCCAGCGCGTCGACCAGCTGACCAATATGGGCCGCAAGGAAATCGCGGAGGCCGCCGGCCATTCCAACCGCTTCCTCGACCGCCCGGTCCGCGCGATGGACAGCGACAGCAGCGTGGGCGCGGACCTCGCCGAACTGCGCCGCACCGTGGAGGACCTCGACCCCGGCAAGAAGGGCAGCCTGTTCACGCCAAAGAAGCTGTTCGGCATCATCCCCTATGGCAACAAGATGCGCGACTATTTCGACGGCTACAAAAGCGCGCAGAGCCACATCAATTCGATCCTGGGGTCGCTCGCCAGCGGCAAGGACACGCTGATCAAGGACAATGCCGCCATCGACGTGGAGCGGCAGAACATGTGGGCGACCATGGGCCGCCTGGAGCAGATGATCCACATCTCCAAGACGCTGGACGCCCGGCTGGAGGCCAAGGCGCTGGAACTGGATTCGACCGATCCGACCAAGGCGAAGGCCGTGCGCGAAAGCGCGCTCTTCTACATCCGCCAGCGCACGCAGGACCTGCTGACGCAGATGGCGGTGACGGTACAGGGCTATCTGGCGCTCGATCTGGTCAAGAAGAACAATGTTGAACTGGTCAAGGGCGTCGATCGCGCCAGCACCACCACCGTCGCGGCGCTGCGCACGGCGGTCACGGTCGCGCAGGCGCTGGTCGGGCAAAAGCTGGTGCTGGAACAGATCACCGCGCTCAACACCACGACGGCGAACATGATCGACAGCACCGGCGAGATGCTCAAGAACCAGACCGCGCAAATCCATGAACAGGCTGCGTCCAGCACGATCCCGATCGAGACGCTGCAACGCGCCTTCCAGAACATCTACGACACGATGGACAATATCGACACCTTCAAGCTGAAGGCGCTGGAGAACATGAAGACCACCGTCAACACGCTGTCGAGCGAGGTCGAGAAGTCCAAGGGCTATATCGCCCGCGCCGAGGGTCAGGCGCAGGCGGCGATGGAAGTGCGCAAGGACAATCCCCTGCTGAGCGCGATCGAGGCGTGACGCCATGAGCCGCTCCGACCAGGTCCTCGCCGACGCCGAGGCGGTGCTGCGCCGGCACAGCGATCGCGGCAGGAGCCTGTCCGCGCGCGCGACGCAGCGGCGCAACGCGGCGGTCATGCGGCGCCTGAAGCGCATCGTCGGCGCGGCCTTCGCGATCATCGTCGGCGCCATCGTCGCGGGCTGGTTCATACCGCTCGGCGTCAACGGCGTGATGATCGTGCTGGGGCTGCTGCTGGCGACCACCCTGCTCTTCGCGCTGCTGCCCGGCGATCGTCCGGTGCGCACGGAGGCGCTGGCCGATACGGAACTGACCGCGCTGCCGCTCCAGACCGAAATCTGGCTGGAAAACCAGCGCAAGGCCCTGCCCGCGCCCGCCGTGACGCTCGTCGACAGCATCGGCGTCAAGCTGGAGACGCTGGCGCCGCAACTGGAAAAGCTCAATCCGCAGGAACCCGCCGCGCTGGAACTGCGCCGCCTGCTGTCGGACCATCTGCCCGAACTGGTCACCGGCTATCAGTCGATCCCCGCCCCCCTTCGGCGCGAGGAACGCAACGGCCGCGTGCCCGAACAGCAACTGGTCGAAGGGCTGGGCGTGATCGACGCCGAGATATCCCGGATGAGCGAAACCCTCGCCAGCGGCGATCTCGACAAGCTGGCGGTGCAGAACCGCTTCCTGGAGCTGAAATATCAGGAGGCGAAGGAACTCGGGCAGTAGCTCCGTCTTCCTTCCATCATGATCCACCTGACGCTCATCATCGTCGACTTCCTGACCGGCCTGCTCGCGGCCGGCGCCTGGGCCTTGGCGTCGGCGGGCGGCGCAATCGCAGCGGTGGTGGGCGGCGGCTTTGTCGGCGTGAAGCTGGTGCAGCGGCTTCGGCGGCGTGACTGACGGGTCAGGCGAGCGAAGCGCCGACCTGAAGCGCGCGATCGACCAACGCGACCGCCAGCGCGGTTTCGAACTGAATGCCGAATTTCTTGGCCCGCACCCACACCACGCGGGCGAGCGCGACGAAGCTGTCGCTTTCCACCGTTAGACGCATGCCGACCATCGGCGGCCGGTCGGAATGCACCAGCGCGCCCGATGTCGACAGGTCGAGCATATGCGCGCGCATCGGCCCTGTCTTGGACCGCAGCGTTACCGGCTCAAACAATTTATGTCGCACCGCAATGCGTTGTCGCTGCGGCGCAAGGAAATCATGCTGATTTCGCATAAAGGCTTCTCCCTGCTCGAAAGGGATAACGCAGACCGGCCGATCGGGTCCAAAATAATGAACCTTAGCGAAATATTTACCCCGATTATCACGCAGTTGCGGCAGACGAACTGCCGCATGCGCACATGACTTCTTCACGCAAGTTCGGTTCGCCTCTCTTTTCCTTCACCCCGTCGATCTGCTATTCGCGCGGGACCATCTTCAGGAAGCATGCATGACGCTGATCGCGGCAAGTCTGTACCGCAATGGCCGGCCGGTGGAGCCGATCACCATCGACCAGCCGCCGCCCCCGCTCGACGGCAACAGCTTCGTCTGGATCGGCCTGCATGAGCCGACGCCGGAAGAAATGCGGATCGTGCAGGACCAATATGGCCTGCACCCTCTCGCGGTCGAGGATGCGCTCAAAGCCCAGCAACTGCCCAAGGTGGAAGTCTTCGGCGAGCAGCTGTTCGTAATCGCCCGCACCGCGCATCTCGACGGCGAGGAAATCCATTATGGCGAGACCGCGATCTTCATCGGCCCGCATTTCATCATCTCCGTCCGCCACGGCTCGGCGCGCGCCCACACCCAGTTGCGCGCGCAACTGGAGGCCGCGCCCACGCTGCTGATCCACGGCGTCGACTATGTGCTGCACGCGATCCTGGACTTCATCGTCGACGGCTATCTGCCGATCGTCGAGGCGATCGAGGAGGAGGTGCTGCGGATCGAGCGGCACGCGCTTGACTGTTTCCTCGACAAGGCGGAGGTCATGCACCTGTTCGCCCTGCGCCGCGAACTCATCCGCTTCCGCCGCAAGATCGGCCCGATGTCGGAGGTCGCCAGCCGCCTCGTCCATCTCGACCTGCCGTGCCTGGACGTCGAGGTGCGCCCCTATTTTCGCGATGTGCTCGACCATGTCCGCCGCGTAGAGACCATGGTGGACCATCTGCGCGAAGTGCTGACGTCCGTCTTCGAACTCAGCCATCTGCTGGAATCGCAGCGGCAGGGCGCGATCACCCGCCAGCTCGCCGCCTGGGCCGCGATCCTGGCGGTGCCCACCGCCATCGCCGGCATCTACGGCATGAATTTCGAGAACATGCCCGAACTCAAACTGCACAACGGCTATTTCATCGTGCTGGGCGTCATCGCGACGCTCTGCGCCGCGCTCTACTGGCGCTTCAAGCGGACCGGCTGGCTTTAGGCGCGCCGGTCCCCGCAGCCATTAGAACGGCACTTCGTCGTCCAGATCATTGTCGAAGTTCGCGCCGCCCGCGCTGCCGCGACCGCCGCCCTGCGAGCGGCCGCCACCGCCATAGCCGCCGCCCGACGACCCGCCGCTGCGACCACCGCCGCCACCGCCGCCGAAATCGTCATAGTCGCCGCCGCCAAAGCCGCTCGATCCGCCCTGCCAATCGCTGCCCTGCGAGCGGAAGCCACCGCCCCCGCCGCCCTGACCGCCGCCACCGCCCGGCGCGCCGTCCAGCATGGTCAGCACCGACCCCAGGCCCTGAAGCACGACTTCGGTCGAGTAGCGGTCGTTGCCCGACTGGTCCTGCCATTTGCGGGTGCGCAACTGGCCCTCGATATAGACCTTCGATCCCTTGCGCAGATAGCGTTCGGCGACGCCCACCAGCCCTTCGGAAAAGATCGCGACGGTGTGCCACTCGGTGCGCTCCTTGCGCTCGCCGGTGTTGCGATCCTTCCAGTTTTCGGAGGTCGCGATGCGCAGATTGCAGACCTTGCCGCCATTCTGGAAGCTCTTGACCTCCGGGTCGGCGCCCAGATTGCCGATCAGAATGACCTTGTTGACCGAGCCTGCCATGATTCCTCCGATGCGTTAGCCGGCCCTTATAGACGCGCTGCCGCAACGGTCCAGAGCTTACCCCAACCCGAACGCCACGGCGGTCCAGTATGTGACGCCCGCCGCCGCATAAGCCAGCACGAACAGATATCCCATCATGAACATCGGCCATTTCCAGCCGTTCGTTTCCCGCCGTGTGACGGCGATGGTCGATATGCACTGCGGCGCAAACACGAACCAGGCGAGAAAAGCCAGCGCCGTCGCCAGGCTCCAGCGCCCCTGCAAGCGCGCGTCCAGCCCCTTGTCCAGCGCCTCGACATCATCCTCCGCATCGATGGCGTAGACCGTCGCGATCGCCGACACCGCCACCTCGCGCGCCGCCATGGACGGCAGCAGCGCGAGGGAAATGTCACGGTTGAAGCCGATCGGCTCGACCACGACATTGATGACGCCCGCGATCCGCCCCGCGATCGAATATTCGCTCTGCCGCACGCCTTGGGGTGCGTGCGGGAAGCTCGCCAGCACCCACAGCACCACATTGGTGAACAGGATGATCGTGCCGGCGCGCTTCAGGAAAATGACGCCACGCTGCCACAGGCCGATCAATATGTCCTGCGGTCGGGGCCACTGATATTTGGGCATTTCCATCAGGAAGCCCCCGCTGGTCCCCTTGGCCACGGTCAGCCGCAACGCCCAGGCGGCCAGCATCGCGCCGAAGATGCCGGTGATGTAGAGCAGGAACAGCACCAGCCCCTGCAAGCCGATGCCCGGCCCCACATCGCGCGCCGGGATGAACGCCGCGATGATCAGGCCATAGACCGGCAGTCGCGCCGAACAGGTCATCAACGGCGCAATCAGGATCGTCGTCAGCCGGTCCTTGGGATCGGAAATCGTGCGCGTCGCCATGATGCCCGGCACCGCGCAGGCGAAGGACGACAGCAGCGGAATGAACGCCCGGCCCGACAGGCCGACCTTCGCCATGATGCCGTCCATCAGATAGGCGGCACGGACCATATAGCCGGTCGCCTCCAGCATCAGGATGAAGAAGAACAGCAGCAAAATCTGCGGCAGGAACACGATCACTGCGCCGACGCCGCCGACCACGCCCTGCAACAGGAAATCGTGCAGAATGCCGGGCGGCAACAGCGCGGTCACCATTTCGCCCAGCGCCGTCACCCATCCTTCCAGCAGGTCGGCGGGCGGCCCGGCCCAGCTGAACACCGCCTGGAACATCACGAACAGCAACGCCAGCAGCACCAGGAAACCGGCGACGGGATGCAGCAGCACCCGGTCCACCGCCGCCGTCATCCGACGCGACGCCGTCTCGCGGATGATCGCCGCGCGCGCGATCCGCTGCGCTTCCTTGCGCACCGCGTCGAAATCACGCGCAGGCGTCGCCGGGCGCAGCGCCACCGCGCCACCGCTCAATATATCCTCCAGCCCCGTGCGCAGCGCATCGAGACCACGCTTGCGCACCGCCACGGTCGGCATCACCGGCACGCCCAACTCGCGCGACAGCACCGCCGCATCCAGTTCCAGCCCGTCGCGGGTGGCCAGGTCCACCATGTTGAGCGCCACCACCGTCGGCAGGCCCAGCGCGATCAGTTCCAGCGCGAACCGCAGATGATTGTCCAGGTTCGACGCATCGACCACGATCACCAGCGCGTCGGGCAGCTTTTCGCCCTGCTGCTTGCCCAGCACGAAGTCGCGCGTCACCTGCTCGTCGGGGCTGTTCGGGTCCAGGCTGTAGGTGCCGGGCAGGTCGACGATCTCGACCGGCCGCCCGTCGGACAGCGATATCCGCCCCGCCTTGCGCTCCACGGTGACGCCCGGATAATTGCCCAGCTTCTGCCGCGCGCCGGTCAGCGCGTTGAACAGCGCGCTCTTGCCGGCATTGGGATTGCCGACCAGCGCGACCAGCGGCATCGCGCTCATGCCTGCGCCTCCGCGCCGCTGCGCACGGTGACGGCGGCGGCATGGTTGCGCCGCATCGCGATGGTCATGCGGCCGATGCGGCAGGCGATCGGCCCGCGCCCGAACAGGAAGAAGACGCGGCCATGATTGGTCGCCTCGATGCTTGCGCCCTCACACAGGCCGAATTCGCGCAACCGCTGGCCTTCCGCGGCGGGGATGCTGTCCCAGTCGACGCGGTCGACATAAGCGGGCTGGCGCAACGGCAGATCGGTGAGGAGCAAGGACGGAAATCTCTCGGCAATTTTGCGAGTCACTATCAAGTGCAACGCACGAAGGCCAGCCGGGATTTGTGACCTTTGATGTCAAACAGCCGGGTAGCGCAAGCGGCCGATGAACCGCGACAGGCTCAACCGTTCGCCCGACCCCTTGAGGCTCGCCTTGAACTTCTCGAAGCGCATCACGCCCTCGATCCGCCGGGCCAGGAAAGCGCGCGTCGCCTCCCATCCTTCGCTCTCGTCATCCAGGAAGACGATCAAGGTCGCGGCATAGACGCCGCCCAGTGTCGTGCGCCGGCTGTAATGGCTGAAATCGGTCGAGCTATCGCCTGCCGCGCGCCACATCGCGTCGGCCGCGCGCCAGCCCAGCCTGGCGGCACGCGGCGCATTGGCCGGCATCGCCATGATCGCCCAGGCCCGGCGCAAAGCCTCCCGATCGGTGGCCAGCAGCGCCAGCCGCGCCTCGATCAGCGCGATGATGCGCTTGCGGATCGACAACGCGCCCAGCGTTTCTGGGGGCAGCCTGTCCAGCATCGCGGCATCGATGCCCGCGAACCAGGCGTCGATCATGTCCATCGCCCCGCACTTGAACGCCAGCGCGGCGATATCGGCGTCGATGCCCTTTTCCTGCGCGGCCATCGCCACCGCCGCCGGTCGCCAGCCATCGAAGGCGGCATGGCGCGGCAGCAGCGGGGCCAGCGCCATGCGGATCTCGTCGAGAGTCAGATCGTCGCTCATCCGGGCAACCTAGGCGCGCGCGGGCAGCCGCACAAGGATCAGCGCAGTCGCGACCGCAATGGCCCCGACTATATCGGTCGCCGTCACCATCTCGCCGAACAATATCCAGCCCAGCAGCGCCGCCACCACCGGCTGCAACAACAGGCTCAACCCCAGCACCAGCGGCGAAAACCAGCCAAGCGCATAGGTCATCAGCCCCTGCCCCGCCAACTGGCTGGAAAGCGCCAGCGCCACCACCGGCGTCCAGTTCTGCGGCAGCACAGTCTCGCCCATCGCCAGCGCCGCCAGCAACAACGGCCCCGCCCCCGCCAGGCTCGACACCGCCAGCACCGACCAGCTGTCCAGCCGCCGCCGCGCATCCTGCACCAGCAGCAGATAGCCAGCATAGAGCACGCCCGCGAGCAGGCACAGCATATCGCCCTTCAGGTAGCGCGGCGACAGTTCGTAGCTGCCGCCCATCATCACCACCGCGCCGGCCAGCGCCAGCAGCAGCGCAACCGCCTGCACGCCCCGCAGCCGGTGCCCCAGCACCAGCACGCACCACAGCGGCAACAGCAAGGCGCTGATATTGCCGAAGATCGTCGAATTGGCGACCTTGGTGAAACCGATGCCGACATGCCAGCTCGCCAGATCGGCGGCGAAGAACAGCCCCGCCAGCGCCATCGCCACCCACTGCGCGGGCCGCAGCGAAGCGCCCGCCAGCCCCTTGCGCGCCAGCAGCAGCAGGAAAGGCAGCGCAATCGTCAGCCGCCAGAAGCCCGCCGCCACCGGCCCCACATCGGCCAGACGCACCAGCACGGGACCCACCGCCAGAATGACATTGGCCAGGATCAGCGCAGGAAAGGCCAGGCGCGGCATCCCGACATGCGCTACAGGAATCGACGATGCAGGGGTTGAACTTGGCATATCGGGTCCCTAGCTGGCTTTCGCACCCAAGTCCCGTTGCATTTTGCAATCTATTATCGTTAGGGAGGCCCCATTGCCGACACTCTTCGATCCCATCCAGCTTGGCGCGATCTCCGCGTCGAACCGCACCCTGATGGCCCCGCTCACCCGCGCCCGCGCCACCCGCCACCATGTGCCCACCCCCATCATGGCGGACTATTATCGCCAGCGCGCCGGCGCGGGCCTGATCATCAGCGAAGCGACCGGCATCTCGCATCAGGGCCTTGGCTGGCCCTATGCGCCGGGCCTGTGGTCGAACGAACAGGTCGAAGCGTGGAAGCCGGTGACCGCCGCCGTACATGATGCAGGCGGGAAGATCGTTGCGCAGCTTTGGCATATGGGCCGCGTCTCCCATTCCAGCGTCATCGGCGAACAGCCAGTGTCGTCGAGCGCCCTCACCCCGCCCGGCCACGCCCACAGCTATGAAGGCAACAAGCCTTATGAGCAGCCGCGCGCGCTCCGCCTGGACGAGATTCCCGGTATTATCGAAAGCTACGCCATCGCCGCCCGCAACGCCCGCGCCGCCGGCTTTGACGGGGTGCAGGTGCATGGCGCGAACGGCTATCTGATCGACCAGTTCCTGCGCAACGGAGCCAATCAGCGCAATGACGATTATGGCGGCAGCGTCGAAAACCGCGTGCGCCTGCTGCGCGAGGTGATGACGGCGGTCATCGCGGAGATCGGCGCGGACCGCACCGCGCTGCGCCTGTCGCTGAACGGTGAAGCGCAGGGCACGGATGACAGCGACCCGGCCAGCCTGTCGCCAGTGATCGCCCGGACGCTCGATCCGATGGGCCTCGCCTTTCTCGAACTGCGCGAGCAGAAGCCCCATGGCACCTTCGGCTCCAGCGACGTGCCGCGCCAGTCGCCGATCATCCGCCCCCTCTACAAGGGGCCGTTGATCCTCAACAATGATTATGACGCGGCCAGCGCGCAGGCCGATCTCGACAGCGGCTTGGCGGACGGCATCGCCTTCGGCCGCGCCTTCCTCGCCAATCCCGATCTGGTCGACCGGCTGCGCGCAGGTGCGCCGCTCAACCCGCTCGACAAGGACACGCTCTACAGCCAGGGCGCAGAAGGCTATACCGACTATCCGGTCCTGAAAGCCGCCTGACAAGGAGGATAGCCCCGAAAGGGGCTATCCTCCTTCATCCTCAGAACCGGCTACGCAGCTCCAGCATGGCGATGGCGGCCTTGGCCGCCTCGCCGCCCTTGTCCTTCTCGGTCCGCTTCGCACGGGTCAGCGCCTGCGCCTCGTTTTCCACGGTCAATATGCCGTTGCCGATGGCGATGCCGTCCAGCGACAGCGCCATCAGGCCCCGCGCGCTCTCGTTCGACACCACTTCGAAATGATAGGTCTCGCCGCGAATCACCACGCCAATCGCCACGAAGCCGTCATAGCGCCCGCTCTCCGCCGCCAACGCCACCGCCGCCGGGATCTCCAGCGCGCCCGGCACCGTCACGACCTCATGGCTATGTCCGGCCGCCGTGAGCGCGGCGACCGCGCCTTCGATCAGCAGATCGTTGAGATGGTCGTAGAAACGGGCTTCCACGATAAGAAATTTCGCCATGCGTGCAGTCCCTTACAGATCCAGTGACCGCTGCCCCACCACGGACAGGTCATAGCCGTCAAGCGCGATCAGGCTGTGCTGCGTACTGCTCAGCACGATCATGTCATGCACGCCCAACTCGGCCAGTATCTGTGCGCCCACGCCATAGTTGCGCAATTCGTCCATGCCACCGGGCATGATGCGCGGATCATATTGCAGCATGCGCGTCAGCCGGTCGGGCGCATCGCCATGCAGCAGCACCAATATGCCCGCCCCTTCCTGAGCTATGGCTTCCATAGACCTGGCGATCATCCCGTGCCGGCTGCCTTCCTTGCCGAACATGTCGGACAGCGGGGCGAACTGGTGCATGCGAACCAGCGTCGGCTTGTCGGGGTCGATATGCCCCTTTTGCAGCACCAGCTGCTCGCTCTGGGTCGCGCGATTGTAGAAGCTGATCGCCTTCCACTCGCCGCCCCACTGGCTGGTGAAGCTTTTCTCCGCGCGGCGCTCGACGATATGGTCGTGCCGGCGGCGATAGGCGATCAGGTCGCGGATGGTGCCGATCTTGAGGCCATGCTTGCGCGCGAAGGGGATGAGGTCGTCCAGCCGCGCCATCGTGCCGTCGTCCCGCATCACCTCGCAGATGACGCCGGACGGGTTGAGGCCGGCCAGCCGCGCGACGTCGACCGCCGCTTCGGTATGGCCGGTGCGCACCAGCACGCCGCCGTCCTGCGCGATCAGCGGAAACACATGCCCCGGCGTCACGATGTCGGCGCGTCCCTTCGACCCGTCGATCGCAACCGAGATGGTGCGCGCGCGGTCGGCGGCGCTGATGCCGGTGGTCACGCCCTCGCGCGCCTCGATCGACACGGTGAAGGCGGTTTCGTGCCGCGTGCCGTTGTTGCGGCTCATCAGGTCCAGGCCAAGCGCTTCTACCCGGCTTTTCGTCATCGCCAGGCAAATGAGGCCGCGCCCGTGCGTCGCCATGAAATTGATCGCATCAGGCGTCGCCATCTGCGCCGGGATCACCAGATCGCCCTCATTCTCCCGGTCCTCATCATCGACCAGGATGAACATGCGGCCGTTGCGGGCCTCGTTGATGATCTCCTCCGGGCTGGCCAGCGCCGTGCCGCCCTCGCGCTTCAGCAGATAGGCCTCCAGCTTGCCCAGCGTGTCGGCAGTCGGGTTCCAGTCGTTCTCGCCCAGCCGGCGCAGGCTGTTGGCGTGCAGCCCGGCGGCGCGCGCCAGGCCGGATCGGGAAATGCCGCCATCAGTGACGAGCGTGCGAAGCGAATCGATGAGGGCCGAGGACATGGCCGCCTCCTGTGCAGATGTAACTGAGCGCCATATCACATCTCAATGTGATATGTTCAAGCCCTCATCACATCGATCTGGCGATTTGCATCCGATCGAGATAGCGCGCCAGCACGTCGATCTCGATATTCACCTTGTCACCCTGAGCCAGCGCGCCCAGCGTCGTCACATCCCAGCTGTGCGGAATCAGATTGATCGCGAAATGCGCGCCATCTTCGACATCGCGCACGTCGTTGACGGTCAGCGACACGCCCTCCACTGCAATACTACCCTTCGGCGCTATCAGCGGGGCCAGGTTCGCCGGCACGGATATGCCGACACGATGCGAATCGCCCTCCGGACAGATGCCCACGATCGTGCCGACGCCATCGACATGGCCGGTAACGATATGGCCGCCCAGTTCGTCCCCGACCTTGAGCGACCGCTCCAGGTTCAGTCGCCCGCCCTCGACCCAGCGCCCCGGCGCGGAACGCGAGACGGTTTCGGCCGACAGATCGACCGCGAACCAGTCGTCACCCTTTTCGACGACGGTCAGGCACACGCCCGAACAGGCGATCGACGCGCCGATCGCGACGCCTTCCATGTCATAGCTACAGCCAATGACCAGCCGCAGGTCGCCGCGTTGCTCGCTGGAGCGGATGGTGCCGATGTCGGTGACGATGCCTGTGAACATTCCAAAGCCTTAGGCCGGGCGAACGCGCGCGTAAACCTCCAGCCCGTCATCGCCCAACCGCCGCACATCGGTCAGACGCCAGCGGCCATGCGCATCGGCCAGATCGGCAAGGCCAATATCGCCAATGCCCGGAAGCCCGTCACCGATGATGATCGGCGCGCGATACAGCAGCAGCCGATCGACCAGGTCGGCGCGCAGGAAGGCAGCGGCCGCCCCGGCCCCGCCCTCGACCAGCAGATGGTCCACCCGCGCCAGCGCCATGACATCCTCCGGCCGCGCAATCGCCTCCCAACCCTCGGGCGCATCGCCCTGCGTCAGCAACAGCCGGCGCGGGCTGCGCGCCTCCAATCCCGCCAGCCGCACATCCAGCCGAGGCGCATCCGCCCGCAACGTGCCGCCCCCGACCAGGATCGCATCGCACCGCGCCCGTTCCAGATGTGCATGCCGCCGCGCCGCGTCGCCGGTGATCCAGCGGCTCGCCCCGTCCGCCAGCGCAATCCGCCCGTCGAGCGACAGCCCCAGCTTCAACGTCACATGCGGCCGCCCCAGCGTCTGCCGCAGCACGAAGCCCGCCATCGCATCGGCGGCCTCCCGCGCCATCAGCCCCATCTCGACCATGACGCCCCGCTCGCGCAGATATGCCGCGCCTTGTCCGTCGGTGCGCGGATCGGGGTCGCGCAGCGCAACCACGACACGCGCCACGCCCGATCGCGCCAGCAGGTCGGCGCAACGCGGCCCGCGCGGCGAAAGGTGAAAACACGGCTCCAACGTCACATAAGCGGTTGCCCCATGCGCCTGCTCCATCGCCTGTTCCAGCGCACGCGCCTCGGCATGCGGCCGCCCGCCCGCCTGCGTCCAGCCACGCCCGACCACGCGCCCGTCCTTGACGATCAAACAGCCAACATTGGGATTGGGCGTGGACAGCCCCCGCCCGCGCAGCGACAGCGCGATCGCGGCCGCCATAGTGCGCCCGTCTTCGGCGGCCGAAATGCTCAGGGCTTGGCGACCTCTGCCGTCGCCGGGCCGGGCTTGGCCTTCTCTTCCGCCTCCGCCTGCGCCAGTCGCTTGTCGAGGTCCGCATTGACTCTCGTCAGCACTTCCTTGCGCTTCGCGCCATTGCGCGCCGCCTCCTCGCGCCATTCGATGCCGAAGGCGCCGGCCCAGGCGCGCATCTTCTCCTGCTGCTTGGCGAGCGCGGCCTCACCCTTCGCCAGATCGATCTTCTGCTGCAGGATGATCTGCGCGTCGGAACGGTTCGCGTCCCAACTCTCGAAATAGATGATCTTGTTGCGGGTGGGCATGGTGTTGGTCTTGGAATCGGCCAGGAACGCCCAGATGATGACCCAGGTCAGCGCCGCCGACACGCCCAGCAACGGCCATTTGTGCGGCCGCTGCTGCCGGAAATAGCTCCAGAAATCGGAAGCCGCGCTTCGCGGGGAAACGGGACGGGGGAAGATGGCCATGGCTGGTATATAATCGGGTCAGGCGCGGGATGCAAAGTCGCTCGCGCATCTCGCCACGACGGTAAACCTCATGATGAACTTGCGCTATGCAGACCAAGCAGCGCGGGTTTGAACCCGAATCTTCGTTGCATGAAGGAGGTGATTTATATCGAAATAGAAACTGCACTTCTTTTCATCATGGCGGCGTTCGCCTTTGCGACCTTGGTTCTCAAGATCGTGGAGGTCGCGCGCGGCAAATGAGACGGGCGGGGGTTGGGCTGGCACCCAGCCCCCAAACGGTAAGGGCACGCTACTGGCATAGCGTGCCCCCGTGTATGAAGTCGATAATAGATACCGAAACAGTCACTGCGTCATCGATTATAGCGCCCAAAAGCCTACAATTCAATGACCGTGCAGAAGAGCCGCGATCAGTCCACATCCTCCACATCGACCTTCTCGCCCGTCACCTTCTGGCTCAGCGCCGCCGCCATGAACGGATCAAGCGCGCCGTCCAGCACATCGTCGGGCGAGGTGGAGGTGACGCCGGTGCGCAAATCCTTCACCAGTTGATAGGGTTGCAGCACATAGGATCGGATCTGGTGGCCCCAGCCGATCTCGGTCTTGGCCTGATAGTCGCTCGACGCCGCTTCCTCGCGCTTGCGCAGTTCCGCTTCGTAAAGGCGGGCCTTCAGCATGTTCATCGCGGTCGCGCGGTTCTTGTGCTGCGATCGGTCGTTCTGCGACGCGACGATGATGCCGGAGGGGACGTGGGTGATGCGTACCGCCGAATCGGTGGTGTTGACGTGCTGCCCGCCCGCGCCCGACGCGCGATAGGTGTCGATCTTGAGGTCGCTTTCCTTGACCTCGATATCGATGTCGTCGTCGATCACCGGATAGACCCAGACCGACGAGAAGCTGGTGTGCCGCCGCGCCGCGCTGTCATAGGGGCTGATGCGGACCAGGCGATGCACGCCGCTTTCGGTCTTGGCATAGCCATAGGCGTTCTCGCCCTTGAACAGGAAGGTCGCCGACTTGATGCCCGCCTGGTCGCCAGCCTGATAATCGACCAGCTCCACCTTGTAGCCGCGCCGCTCGGCCCAGCGGCGATACATGCGCGAGAGGATTTCCGCCCAGTCCTGGCTTTCCGTGCCACCCGCGCCGGCATGGATTTCGAGGTACGTGTCATAACTGTCGGCTTCACCCGCCAGCAGCGCCTTGATCTTGTCCTCGTCCGCGCGTTCAGCGAGCGCCTTGAGCGCCGCGACCGCCTCGTCGACCATGGCGTCGTCGCCCTCGGCCTCGGCCATTTCGATCAGCTCGGCGGTGTCGGTCTTCTCCGCCTCGATCGCGCGGGTCGCGCCGATCGCGCTGTCCAGCCGCGTGCGCTCGCGCATGACTTCCTGCGCCTTCTTGGCGTTGTCCCAGAGGGTGGGATCCTCGACGCGCGCGTTCAGCTCGTCCAGCCGGCGCAGCGCGCGGTCCCAGTCGAGCGACTGCCGCAACAGGCTGAGCGCGGCATCGATGCGGTCGATATATTGCAGCGCTTCGGCGCGCATGGGTCGTCTCCGGCGATCTTGTCTGGTCTCATGAGCCATGAAACCGAATAAGCGCCCGCCCCTATCCGAGGCGGCGGGATTTGGGAAGGGCGCGATCCTCCCGGGCATGGTTACATCTTATTACAAACTGCCTCCGTGCCGCCCTCATCCTGATACAAAGCCGCATTAGCACCGTCTGCGTCGTCCCGATCCGCCAGAGATCGGCCGGTGCACAAAGGGGGACAGGCACTTAAAAAGGCTATCCCATGAACCAACCCTCTTCGACCGTCGCCCGCAACAGCCCCTTCGCGCTGTTCCTGTTCCTCAAGGCCATGCGCTGCTGGACCGAAGCGCAACGCGCCCGCAAGCCGGCCTTGCCCGAACTGCACGCAAGGCTTGGCCATCTCGACTTTCCGCAACTGCTGCCGGCGATCGACAGCCTGCTGACGATCAGCCAGGCCCTGCTCGACCGCCGCCTGCGCACCGGCAGCGGCACGACCCTCACGAGGGACGAAAATCTGCTGATCGACCTGTTGCAGGGCCGCCCGGTATCCTCGCTGGCGCATATATGCAGCGACGCCATGGCCTGCACCTTCTGCTCCGCACTGCGGTCCGTGCAGATATTGATGGACATGGAAATGGGCCAGGCTGCGCCTGAGGCGATGGCCGTTCGCTCGGCCGCCTGATACGCGGACGGGGTGTCGGGACCCCGCCTGCACATCATAACCCTCAATAAATCCCGCCCTGCCCCTCGAGGAAATCCGAATCCGTCCGCTGGCGCGCGCCTGCCGCGACCTTCGCTGCAACCTTGGCCTGCTCCTCGGCCTCCTCCTTGCGCATGGAACGACGCGGCTCGGTCTCCGGCTTGAACGCCTCCCAGATGATCGCCGCCTTCGGCTCATGCGTCGGCCAGGCGCCATAGACGCGCTTGCCTGAGCGCCGGTCGATCGCCACCATGCGCACGCCCGCCGGGGCGACGAAGGGCGTCTTGGGCATATTTTCCAGAATCGGGGCCATCGCCGTCTTCCAGATCGGCGCCGCGATCCGCCCGCCCTGCGCCCAGCCGCCCAGGCTGCGCGGCTGGTCGTAACCGATATAGACGCCGGCGACGAGGTCGGGCGATCCGCCCACGAACCAGACGTTGGTCGGGCCGTTGGTGGTGCCGGTCTTGCCAAACAAGGGCCGCTTCAAATCCGCCAGCACCGTCGCGGTGCCGCGCAGCACCACGCCCTCGGTGATATGCACGACCTGATAGGCGGTCATCGGGTTCATCACCTGCCGCCCCTCGAAGCCGAAGCGCGGCATGGGCTTTCCGTCCCAGTTCGCCATGTTGCACCCGTCGCACGGCCGCCAGCGCTCGGGCCAGATCACCTTGCCGCGCCGGTCCTGCACATAGTCCATCACCTTGGATGGCTGCTGCTTGCCCTGGTTGGCGAGCGTCGCATAGGCGTTGACCATGCGCTCCACCGTCGTCTCGCCCGCGCCCAGCGCGAAGGACAGGTAAGGCTGATAGTCGCCGATACCCATATTCTTGATCGTGCGCACGACGCGGTCCATGCCGGTCTGCGACGCGGCGCGCACCGTCATCAGGTTGCGCGACTGCTCGATGCCCCAGCGCATCGTCTGCGGCCCGGCCGAGCCGCCCGAGAAGTTGCGGAAGCATTTCTGCCCCAGCCCCGCGCCCTGATAGACGCACAAGGGGCCATCGACGATGATCGAGGCGGGCGTCATGCCATTGTCCAGCGCGGAGGCGTAGACAAACGGCTTGATCGTCGAACCCGGCTGCCGCAGCGCCTGCGTCGCGCGGTTGTAAGAGGACAGGCGCGAATCGAAGCCGCCCTGCATCGCGCGGATGCGGCCCGAATGCACTTCCTCGACGACCATGCCGCCCGACACCTCGGGCACGTTGCGCAACGCCCAACTCCCGCCGTTCTTCGTGACGACGATCAGGTCGCCCGGCTTCATCGCGCTGATCGCCGGCCCGCCGGTCTTGCGATAGGGCATCGACGCCGCGCCCGAAGGCAGCGCGCCGGTGCTACCGTCAGCAAAGCCGATCTGCGCGCCCGACGCATCGCGGTCGATCACCACGGCCACGCGCCATTCGCCATAATCGACGCCGATATAGCTCGCCGCCAGTTCCCGCTGCCAGCCATTCGCGACATTGATGGTGGCGATCGGCCCGGACCAGCCGCGCCCGGAATCGAACCGCAGCAATCCGCCGCGCAAGGCATTGGCTGTGCTCTCCTGCACCACCGGATCATAGGGGCTGCGCACCCACAGGCCGCCGGCATAGACGCTGTTCGCGCCATCCTCCGCCTTTTCGCCGAAGCGCTCGATCAGCCGGCGGCGGATTTCTTCCATATAATAGCCGCCGCCCGCCGCCGACAGGCTGGACGACTTGGCGTTCACCGTACCCAGCGGCTTGGCCTGCGCCTCGGCCCGCTGCGCCGCCGTGATCCAGCCATTCGCCTGCATCTCGCCCAAGGCCCAGTTGCGCCGGTCGATCGCGCGCTCCATGCCGGTCGGGCTTTCCGGGCGATAGTTCGCCGGCCCCTTGGGCAGGATCGCCAGATAGGCCATCTCGTGCAGTTGCAGGTCGGCGACGTCCTTGTCGAAATAGGCCCGCGCCGCCGCCTGCACGCCATAGGCGTTGCGGCCCAGGAATATCTGGTTGAGGTAGAGTTCCAGGATCTGCTGCTTCGACAGCACGCCCTCCATGCGATAGGCCAGGATCATCTCCTTGACCTTGCGGGTGGGCGAATATTCGTCGCCGATCAGCAGGTTCTTGGCGACCTGCTGCGTGATGGTCGATCCGCCGCGCGCACGCTGCCCCGACCCCAGCTTGCTCGCGTAATCCAGCACCGCGCCGAAGAAGCCGGGGATGTCGACGCCATGATGCTCGAAGAAGGTCTTGTCCTCCGCCGCCAGATAGGCGCGGATCAGCAGCGGCGGATAGTCGCTATACTGCAACTGCACCCGCCGCTCGCGCGCATAGCTGTGGACCGGCTGGCCGTTGATGTCGCGCACCATGGTCGGCAGCGGCGGCTCATATTCCAGCAAGGTCGTGGCGTCGGGCAGCCCCCGCGCGAAGATCAGCCAGAAGGCGAGGCAGAAGGCCAGAACCCCGCCCAGCAGGATCGACCCCCAACGGAACCAACGCCGCCGCCAGAGGATACGCAACTGCGCCGCGAAGCCCCCGGCCTCACGGCGCAGGCGATAGGCGAACTGCTTGGGGGGATTGCTCGAAGGGGCCTCTGCCATGGGAAAGAGGCTCTAGGAAGAAATGCAGCGGAGCGCCAGCGGGTAATCGGCAGGCCCGAAAGGACTATCCCCCCGCGCTGCCGCCCCGCAGCGCCAGCTTGCGCGCGAAATGCACCTCGATCGCCCGCGCCACGCCCCGCGCAATCTTCCCCTGCCCCTCGCGCGACGTCAGAAATTCAGCGTCGGAAGCGTTACTGATATACCCCGTCTCGAACAGCACCGAAGGCGTATCGGGCGCTTTCAACACCATCAGCGACGCGAAACGGTGATAGGCCCCGCGAAACGGCACATAGGGCGATGCCTCACGCTGGAGCAGCCGCGCGAAATCCGCCGAAATGTTCATCGATTCGCGCTGCGTCAGATCGATCAGGATCGACGACACGTCGCTCGTCTGCCCGCCCAGATTGACGCCGTTGATGACGTCCGCCTTGTTCTCCCGCGCCGCCAGCCGCGCCGCCTCGCGATCCGAAGCGGTTTCCGAAAGCGTATAGACCGTCGCGCCCTTCGCCTCGTTGTTCTCCGCCGAATCGGCGTGGATGGAGATGAACAGGTCCGCCCCCAGCTTCCGCGCGATGCCATAGCGCTCCTGCAACACCAGGAAGCGATCATCGTCCCGCGTCAGCGCCACGCGCACCCGCCCCGACTTCACCAGTTGATCACGGATCGCCTGCGCGATCGCCAGCGTCACATCCTTCTCGCGCGCATGGGTTTCGCCGTTGAGCGCGCCCGGATCATGCCCGCCATGCCCCGCGTCGATCACCACCAGCGGCCGCGAACCGTCGCGCGGCCCCTCGATCGCCGGCAGCGCGACGCCGCGCGACGCCGGCGGGATCGGCACGGTGATCGAATGGATCGGCTTGCGCGGGCGCGGCGCCATATTGGCGACCAGGCCGAAACCCGGCGCGCCGCCGCCAAATTGCGAGCGCCCCTGCCCCACCGCCTTCACGAAACCGCTTTCGGACACCGAGCGCAGCGAAAAGCTCAGCGACTTGCCGTCCGCCGCCAATTTCGGATCACCGACCACCGTCGGCGCCTTCAGGTCCAGCACCACGCGCGCCGTCGCCTCGCTCAGCTGCCCCTGCCGCACCGACCCTACCGCGCCGCTGCTCCCGGCAAAGGATCGCCCGCTCACCTGCGCGCCCGCAATGTCCAGTGCGATCCGGCGCGGCCCGTCCAGCAGGAAAGCCGACGCGCCATCCACCTTGTCGTCGAAGCTTACCGTCACCACATCATCATTGATGTCGACGGCGGATATGCTCCCCGCTTCACCGGGCGCAGCGCCAAAAAGCGCGGTTATCAGTGCAAGTCCCTGCAACATGCCGCGATGATGCAACGCAGCACGGTTGGCCGTCCAGCCGAATTTCATGACGAGCTTCCGTGTCGAGCGTCCCCACGCTGAACACCGGATTAAGCATCACCCGTTGGCGGCTCGTAAAATGAGAAGGTTAACCGCTTCTTCAGGATGTTTAGCCATCACGACATCCCGGACAATGGCTGCATCGGCGCAATAGTTGCGAGCCGATGTCACAGACATTGCCCGACCGCGCATAGACTGCTACCCATGCGCATTCCTGATTGTGACGCCATGATTTTAGTCATGCGTGGATCGGGGAATTTCCAGCATCGGCGGCCTTTCCTGTCCGGTCCGATGCCAAGACCAGGTTGACGCTGCATGAGGCATGAATTCCATTCTACGCGAGGCCCGATAGCGGGACTGTGCGCGTGGATGGAGCGGACCGGCACGATGCCCGGCCCTGCCCCGGCAGCAGACACATATATCCTTGAAAACCGGACGATGCAGGCGCGACGCGCCCTGCCGTCCCTTCACTGTCGCGCGGCGGCCCGGCCCCAGGCTGACGGCCGCCGACGCTGGAGAATCCTACATGACAATGCGTATGCTGATCGATGCGCGCCACCGGGAAGAAACCCGGGTCGCGGTCGTCAAAGGTAACCGGATCGAGGAGTTCGACTTCGAATCCGCTGAGCACAAGCAGCTCAAGGGCAATATCTATCTGGCCAAGGTGACCCGCGTGGAGCCATCGCTCCAGGCGGCTTTCGTCGATTATGGCGGCAACCGCCACGGCTTCCTGGCGTTCAGCGAAATCCACCCGGACTATTACCAGATCCCGCGCGAGGACCGCGAGGCGCTGCTGCGCGAAGAGCGCGAGCATGCCGAGGAAGAGGCCGCGCTGCGCGCCGACTTCGACGATGAGGATGACGATGGACATGACCATCACGACGCCGGCGACGGCAGCGTGGAAGTGGTCGAGGCGACGCATCATCATGACGATGAAGATGAGAGCGACGGCGAAGCGGCCGAAAGCAGCGACGGCGGCGGCAACGAGACCGGCAACGGCAAGGACGGCGGCCGGCGCGGCCGTGGCCGTGGCGGCAAGGGCGACGACGCGGCCGAGGAGCTGCGCCGCAAGCGCATGGCGCTGCGCCGCCGCTACAAGATCCAGGACGTCATCAAGCGCCGCCAGGTGCTGCTGGTGCAGGTCGTCAAGGAAGAGCGCGGCAACAAGGGCGCGGCGCTGACCACCTATCTCTCGCTCGCCGGCCGCTATTGCGTGCTGATGCCCAACACGTCGCATGGCGGCGGCATCAGCCGGAAGATTTCGAACGCAGCCGACCGCAAGCGCCTGAAGTCGATCATCGCCGAGATGAACCTGCCCTCCACCATGGGCTGCATCGTGCGTACCGCCGGCCTCCAGCGCACCAAGCCGGAGATCAAGCGCGACTTCGACTATCTCGCCCGCCTGTGGGACGAGATTCGCGAAAATACCATGAAGGCGTCCGCGCCGGCGCTGATCCATAACGACAGCGACCTCATCAAGCGCGCGATCCGCGATATCTACAACAAGGATATCGAAGAAGTGATCGTCGAGGGCGAGGACGGCTATCGCGCCGCCCGCGACTTCATGAAGCTGCTGATGCCGAGCCATGTGCGCCGCGTGAAGCAGTATGCCGACGCCGTGTCGCTGTTCCAGCGCGCCGGCGCCGAGGATCAGCTGGCCGCGATGTACAATCCGGTCGTTCAGCTGAAGTCCGGCGGCTATCTGGTGATCAACCCGACCGAGGCGCTGGTGTCGATCGACATCAACTCGGGCCGTTCCACCCGCGAGCATGGCATCGAGCAGACCGCCGTCGCCACCAATCTGGAGGCCGCGCGTGAGATCGCGCGTCAGCTGCGCCTGCGCGACATGGCGGGCCTGGTCGTCATCGACTTCATCGACATGGAGAACAACTCCAACATCCGTAAGGTCGAGAAGGCGATGAAGGAGGCGCTGAAGGACGATCGCGCCCGCATCCAGGTCGGCCGCATCTCGGGCTTTGGCCTCATGGAAATGAGCCGCCAGCGCCTGCGCACCGGCGTGCTGGAAGCCTCCACCCGCCAGTGCCCGCATTGCGAGGGCACGGGCCTGGTCCGCACCGCATCGTCGGCGGGCCTTGGCGCGCTGCGCATGCTGGAAGAGGAAGCGGCGCGTGGTCGCGGTACCCTCATCACCCTGCGCGCCAGCCAGGAAGCGGCGTTCTACGTGCTCAACAACAAGCGCCACGAACTCGACGAGATCGAGCAGCGCTATGGCGTGCGCATCGCGATCCTGCCCGATGGCGAGATCGAGGGCGCGCGCATGTCGGTCGAGGCCAGCGGCCCGCGCCCCGAGCGCGTGGTCGACTATACCCCGATCGCCATCGAGGAAGATGATTTCGACCTGCCCGAGGAAGAGGACGAGATCGAGGAAGAGGAAGAGGCCGAAGCCCCCGCCGAGCGCGAACCGCGCGGCGATCGCGGCGAAGAGCGCGAGGACCGTGACGGCAACCGCCGTCGTCGCCGTCGCCGTCGCCGCCGTGGCGGCCAGCGCGAGGAGCGTGGCGAAGAGGGTGCAACTGAGGCAGGCGAAGGCGTTGAGGAAGACGCAGAGAGCGATGCCGAGGTCGAGGGCGAAGCCGCTCCGGTCGAAGCCGCCGCCGAGGAAGGCGAGAGCGAAGGCGGACGCCGTCGTGGTCGCCGTGGTCGTCGCGGGGGCCGTCGCCGCCGCGAGGGCGAAGAGGCTGTAGCGACCGCCGAGACGCCGGAAGAAGCGGCTGTCGAAGAAGCGCCCGCTGCCGAGCCGGTTGCCGAAGAGGCCCCCGCCGAGGAAGCGCCCAAGACGCGCCGTCGCCCCCGCGCCCGCAAGGCTGCGGAAACGCCCGTTGTTGAAGCGCCGATCGTCGATGCGCCGATCGTCGATTCGGAACCGGCTGTCGCTGAGCCGGTCGCCGAAGAAGCGCCGGCCAAGCCCAAGCGGACGCGCCGCAAGAAGGCGGACGTGGAAGCCCCGGCCGAAGCCGTGACGGAAGCCGCGCCGGCGGTCGAGCCGGTCGCGGAAGAGGCCCCGGCCAAGCCCAAGCGCACCCGCCGCAAGAAGGCGGATGCCGTCGAGGCCGAAGCCCCCGTCGTCGAAGCGCCGGTAGTGGAAGACGCCGCGCCCGCCGTCGTCGAGCCGGTTGCCCCCGCCGACGTCGCCGAAGCCGAACCCGCCGTGGGCGACGCGGAAACCGCTGAGGAAGGTGGCGAGCCGCGTCGCGGCTGGTGGCAGCGCACCTTCGGCCAGTAAGCCGGGACAAGACGCACCATGAAAAAGCGCCGCTGCATCGCCGGTCCCATCGGCATGCAGCGGCGCTTTTCCTTTGCGCAGCGCCCCCTTCACGCTCCGTTCAGCGCTCGGATGGCAGGCCGACGCGCGATGATCCTCCTGTCATCCCGCCTCCCCGCCGCATGACTGCGCGCGCCCTCCGGCTCGCGGCGATCCTCGTCGCCCCGCTCGCCCTGTGCGCACAGCCGGCGCTCGCGCAGTCGATCCTGCGCGATGCGGAGACCGAGGCGTTCATGAACGACATGTCCGGCCCGCTCGTGAAGGCCGCGGGCATGGAACCGCGCAACGTCCAGGTGATGGTGATCAACGATCCGGAGATCAACGCCTTCGTCGCGGGCGGCCAATATGTCTGGGTCCACAGCGGACTCATCGCCGCCGCCGACAATGTGAACCAGTTGCAGGGCGTGGTCGCGCACGAACTCGGTCATATCGAGGGCGGCCATGTCATCCGCACCGACGGCATCAAGGAAGCGACCGGGATCACTATACTAAGCCTGATCGCCGGCGCGGCGGTCATCGCGGCCGGCGGCGCGGAAGCGGGCATGGGCATCATGGGCCTGGGCCAGCAGGCCGGCATGAGCAAATATCTCGCCTTCTCCCGCGCGCAGGAAAGCTCCGCCGATCTTGCCGGCGCGCGCTATCTCAGCAAGGCGGGCGTCACCGGCAAGGGGAGCCTGGAGTTCTTCAAGAAGCTCCAGAATCAGGAATATCGCCTCGCGATCCCGCAGGACAACAGCTACGGCCGCACCCATCCGCTCTCGGGCGAGCGCATCAACGTGCTGCGGGAGGTCTATACGATCGATCCCGCCTGGAACAATCCGATCGATCCGTCGCTGGAGCAGCGCTTCGAACGGATCAAGGCCAAGCTGTTCGGCTTCGTGTCGGAACCGGCGCAGACCCTGCAAAAATATCCGGAGAGCGACCAGTCGATCCCCGCGCATTACGCCCGCGCCTATGCCTGGCACAAAAGCGCCTATCCGCAAAAGGCGCTGGAGGAGACCGAAGCGCTGCTGCGCGCATCGCCGCACGACCCTTATTTCCTGGAGCTTGAAGGCCAGATTCTGCTGGAGAGCGGCCGGCCCAAGGAAGCGATCGCTCCCCTGCGCGAGGCGGTCGCCAAGACCAGCCAGCCGCTGATCGCAACCCTCCTCGGCCATGCGCTGATCGCCAGCGAAGACCCGGCCAATTTCGCCGAAGCCGAGCAGGTGCTGCGCACCTCGGTCGATCGCGACCGCGACAATCCCTTCGCCTGGTATCAGCTTGGCGTCGTCTACGCCCAGCGCGGCGACAATACCCGCGCGGCGCTCGCCAGCGCGGAACGCTTTGCGTTGATGGGCCAGCATAGTATGGCGCTGCGCAGCGCCGATCAGGCGATGCAGGGCCTCAAACAGGGCACCAACCACTATCTGCGCGCGCAGGACATCGCGATGACCTCCCGCGCCGAAGTCGAAAGACAGCGCAAGAAGAGATGACCGACACCCCCACCCCCGCTCCCGGCTTTCGCGCCGCCCTTTCCAACAGGACGATCTTGATGACCATCGGCGCCCTCGCGCTCACCACCGCTGCGGCCAGCGTCGCGCTGCTGCTGCAAGGCAGTGGCTCCGTCCAGAATCGCGCCGCGATCGAGCAGGTCGTGCGCGAATATATTCTCGAGCATCCCGAAATCCTGCCCGAAGCGATGGACCGCCTGAAAGCCAAGCAGACCGGCGCGCTGATCGACGCCCACCGCACCGCGATCGAAACGCCCTTTGCCGGCGCCTGGGAAGGCGCGGAGAAGGGCGATGTCGTTCTGGTCGAATTTTTCGACTATGCCTGCGGCTACTGCCGCGCCGCGCTGCCCGAAATTGCAAAACTTGTTAGTGAAAACAAGGACTTGAAGGTCGTCTACCGCGAACTTCCGATCCTCTCCGACGAAAGCGTCGACGCCGCCAAGGTCTCCCAGCTCGCCGCAGAGAAGCGCGTTTACCAAGCGTATCACCGCGAACTTTACGCCGCCGGCCAGGTCACCCGCGCCACGATCCTCGCCAGCGCAGAGAAAGCCGGCCTCGACCGCAAGGCCGCCGAAGCCGCGATGACCGACAAGCGCTACGACAAGGAAATCGCGTCGAATCTGGAACTCGCCCAGGACCTCCAGGTCCGCGCCACGCCCACCTTCGTCATCGGCAACCAGGTGCTGGAAGGCGCGCTGGGCTATGACGCGCTCAAGAAGGCGATAGCCGACGCCCGCGCGAAATAGCCGCCTTCCTGTCCATCGCCATTGACTTCCCGCCCCCATTTCCCTATCGGGCAGCCCTTGATGAGGCCGTCTTCGGGCGGCCCTTTTTTATCAAGCCGATCGATATTCGAGGATTTGTACGATGAAGCGCACCTTTCAGCCGAGCAACCTGGTTCGGAAGCGCCGTCACGGTTTCCGCGCCCGCATGGAAACGCCGGGCGGCCGCAACGTGATCCGCGCGCGCCGCGCCCGCGGCCGCAAGAAGCTGTCCGCCTGATCACATCGATTCGCGAATCGCCCCCCGCCGTGCCGGCCACATTGAGTCGGCGCGCGGATTTTCTGGCGGCGAATCGCGGACGTCGCGCACCGATGCCGGGATTCGTCCTACTGGTGCGCGAACGCGACGATGATGATCCGGCGATGCGAATCGGCATCACCGTCACCAAGAAGATCGGCGGCGCCGTCATCCGTAACCGGATGAAGCGCCGCTTTCGCGTTCTGGCGCGCGAACTCCTCCCCCAAATGGGCATAGCCGGCGCCGACCATGTGCTGATCGGCCGCGCGGACGGGGTGGAGCGGGACTTCGCCCTGCTCCGGTCCGAGCTGGAAAAGGCGCTGCGCAAGGTGATGCGCGCGCCGGCCGACCAGGCCCCGCGCCGAAATCGCCCCGCAAGATGATCGCACGCCTGCTCATCCTGATCGCGCGCGGCTGGCAACTTGGCCCCTCGCGCGTCCTGCCTCCCACCTGCCGCTACGCCCCCTCCTGCTCGGAATATGCGATTCAGGCGGTCGGCAAATATGGCGCGATCAAGGGTAGCTGGCTGGGGTTCAAGCGGCTAATGCGATGCCACCCATGGGGCGGCTCCGGTTACGATCCGGTGCCCTGACACAGATACGAAAGACGGCGGCGACACGTGGACGACAAGAAGAACATGGTGCTGGCGGTCCTGCTGACCGCGCTGATCCTCTTCGGCTGGCCCTATATCTCCGAATATTTCTTCCCCGCCGCCAACGCGCCGGCGACGAAGCTGGAGGACGGCAAGAGCAAGCCTGTCGCCGCCCCCGGAACCGACATCGCCGATGGTCCCGCCGCCGTGCAGGACCGCGCGCTGGTGCTGAAAGCCAGTCCGCGCGTGCCGATCGAAACGCCGCGCCTGACGGGTTCGATCAACCTCAAAGGGGCGCGCATCGACGACATCGTGCTGCCGACCTATCGCGACACCATCGACAAGGGATCGCCCGCCGTGCGCGTCTACAGCCCGGCCGGCGCGAAGGACGCCTATTTCGCCGGCTTCGGCTGGCAGGGCGAGGGCCTGACGCTGCCCAACAAGGACACGCTCTGGACCGCGCAGGGCGCCAAGCTGACGCCGACGACCCCGGTGACGCTCAGCTGGAACAACGGCTCTGGCCAGACCTTCGAGATCAAACTGTCGGTCGACCAGAACTACATGATTTCCGCCGCACAAAAGGTGTCGAACACCGGCGCGGGCGCGGTGGGCGTCAAGCCCTATGGCTATATCAGCCGCGAAGGCCATTCGAAGGACCCCGACACCTGGACCATCCATGTCGGCCCGATGGGCGTGTTCAACGGCAAGGCCAATTACGACATCAACTACAAGGACCTCGATGAAGGCCCGTCGAGCCAGACCTTCAATTCAACCGGCGGCTGGATCGGTTTCACCGACAAATACTGGCTCTCGGCGCTGGTGCCCGACCAGAAGGCGCCCTTCGCCGCGCAGATGCGCAAGGGCGGCAACCGCTACCAGACCGACATCGCGCTTGATTCCACGATGCTCGCGCCCGGCAAGGCGATCACCCAGACCTCGCGGCTCTTCGTGGGCGCCAAGGAAGTGAAAACGCTCGAAGCCTATCAGGACGCTGGCATTCCGCTGTTTGACCGGGCGATCGACTGGGGCTGGTTTTACTGGTTCGAAAAGCCGATCTTCGCCCTGCTGCACTGGCTGTTCGAACATATCGGCAATTTCGGCGTGGCCATCATCTGCCTGACCTTCATCGTGCGCGCCATCATGTTCCCGGTCGCCCAGCGCCAGTTCGCCAGCATGGCGGCGATGCGCGCGGTGCAGCCGAAAATGAAGGCGCTCCAGGAAAAGTACAAGGACGACAAGCCCAAGCTCCAGCAGGAGATGATGGAGCTGTACAAGCGCGAGAAGGTCAACCCGCTCGCCGGCTGCCTACCCATCTTCATCCAGATTCCGATCTTCTTCGCGCTCTACAAGGTGCTGATGCTGACGATCGAGATGCGGCACCAGCCCTTCGTCCTGTGGATCAAGGATCTTTCCGCCCCCGATCCGGCACATATCCTGAACCTGTTCGGCTATCTGGATTTCCAGCCGCCCGCCTTCCTCGCCATCGGCGTGCTGGCGCTGCTGCTGGGCGTTTCGATGTTCTTCCAGTTCAAGCTCAACCCCGCACAGATGGACCCGGTGCAGCAGCAAGTCTTCTCGATCATGCCGTGGATGATGATGTTCATCATGGCGCCGTTCGCGGCGGGCCTGCTGGTCTACTGGATCACCAACAACTGCCTGTCGATGGCGCAGCAGTGGTTCCTCTACAAGCGCCACCCCGTGCTGAACAACGCGGCGGAAGCGAAGTGACGTGAGGGGGGCTGGCGAAGCGTCAGCCCCCCTTCTGCCGTCATCCTGCAACAGGTTCAGGGTGACGATCGGGGCGGATGGCGCGAGTGCCCCGGCGATGAAGGACGAATAATGGACGAACAGCAACAGGCCGAACTGATCGAGGAAGCGCGCAAGGTCTTCGCCGGCCCGATCGCGTTCCTCAAGTCCGCGCCCGACCTCAAATTCCTGCCCGACATGGCGGTGAACGAGGTCGCGTTCGCCGGCCGATCCAATGTCGGCAAATCTTCGCTGCTGAACGCGCTCACCAACCGCAACGGCCTTGCCCGCACGTCCAACACGCCGGGCCGCACGCAGGAACTCAACTTTTTCGACGTCGGCGATCCGCTGCGCTTCCGCCTGGTCGACATGCCGGGCTATGGCTACGCCAAGGCGCCCAAGGACCTGGTGAAGCGCTGGCGCTTCCTGGTGAACGACTATCTGCGCGGCCGCGCGGCGTTGAAGCGCGCGCTGGTGCTGGTCGACAGCCGCCACGGCATCAAGGATGTCGATACCGACATGCTCGACATGCTCGACGGCGCCGCCGTCAGCTACCGCATCGTCCTCACCAAGACCGACAAGATCAAGGCCAGCGAACTCGCCGCCGTCACGCAGGCGACCGCCGACGCCATTCGCAAGCGCCCCGCCGCCCATCCCGACATCATCGCCACCTCCAGCGAAAAGGGCATGGGCCTGCCCGAACTGCGCGCCGCCGTGCTGGAAGCGGTGCAGGACCAGGGCTGAAGCGGCGTCGCAAACGCCTCCGTCACCATCGTCATGCCTGGGGGGCAATGGCGGCCAGCCGCCATAAGGTGACAAAGAGACCGCGTTCGAGGCCTGAATTTGTCACCTTATGTCACCTTATGGGCGCGTTTACGGACAGGCTGACGCTTGGCGCATCAGCGATGCGCGCGTTTGTGCCGATAGACAATTGCAAGGAGCCGGCAGCGGGATAGGCTGTGCTGCCGGCTGTAGGACAGGGATTATTCGCTGCCGGCCGTCAAAGACTTTGTTAGCGTCATCGCAGCCCTGAATCACAGTACCGTTGCCTCCTCGCGACGCCCAGAAGCGGGATGCCGGGTCAAGCCCGGCATGACGAAGGAGGAATGATTGCTGACGACCAGAAGCGGACGTTCTTCTCCTCTCCCCTTTAGGGGAGGGGCCGGGGGTGGGGTCTGGCCTCTTGGCGCAGCGCGT
>JBIIEH010000041.1:0-32583 GCA_044237945.1 Sphingobium sp.
CGCAATGACGACTCCGTCAGATCAGGAAATCATTGGCCGAGAAATAATGGGCGCGGTTGAGGAGGAGGCCGGTGTCGGCCTGTGCGTCGCCATTGCGGTCCATCAGCACCCAGGTGGTGTCGTTGTCATAGACCCACCAGATGAGTTCGCCGGCGCGGCCCGTAAAATTCTGGTTGCCCATGTAGATGAAGTCCTGCTGGCCGGCGCGGTTCACATTCGCGTCGAGATATTGCAGGTCGATCGTGTCGCCGTCGCCGCCGTCGAAATCCATCAGCCGGTCGGCGGCGCCGGGCGCGTCGAACACGAAATTGTCGGGACCCTTGCCGCCCCACAGGCTGTCGGTGTTCGCGCCGCCATTGATGCGGTCGCGGCCGGGGCCGCCGTGGATTTCGTCATTGCCGGCATAGCCGTAGAGCCGGTCATTGCCGCCGCCGCCGTTGATATAGTCGTTCTGCTTCGTGCCGTAGAGGATGTTGTCGCCACTATTGCCGCGAATGTCCTTGGCGATCGGGTCCATCAAGGCGCGCGCGCTGCCGCCGCTATCGCCGTCATCCAGCAGGGCGTTGGCCTGCTCCAGCAGCCGGTCCTGCGTAGCCGGGCGATGCAGCGTTCCGCTATCGTCCGGCGTCGATCGATCCATGTGGGCCATCCTCATCGCTTGTCCTCTCACAAGTCCTTGATAAGGCTGAAACCCGTCGCGTAAGGCCACCGTTCCTCCGCTTGCCTCTTGTGCGGCGCGGCTCGTCGAGGCATGCCGATCCCATGTCCGAGACGCTTCCCCGCGATTCAGAATCGCGCCTCCTGCCGCTCGCCGGCGCCTTCAACCTGCGCGACTTTGGCGGTTATGCGACCGCAGAGGGCCGAATGGTGAAGCGCGGCATGCTGTATCGGTCGGGCACGATGGTGCTGCTGACCGACGAGGATTCGGAGCATCTGCGCTCGCTCGGCATCCGCACGATCTGCGATTTCCGGCGCGGCAACGAGCGGCGGCGGGAGCCGACCAGCTGGTATGACGATGCAGTCGATTATTATTGCCGCGACTATCACGGCACGTCCGGCATCCTGGAGGATATGTTGCGCAAGGGGCTGGCGACGGCCGACGACATGCGCGAGGCGATGATGAACCTGTATCGCACGATCCATATCGACCATGCCGAAGCCTATCGCGCGATGTTCGACCGGCTCGCGGCGGGCGGCGTGCCGATGCTGATCAACTGTTCGGCGGGCAAGGACCGCACCGGCACGGGCGCGGCGCTGATCCTGGCGCTGCTGGGCGTGCCGCGCGAAACGATCATTGAGGATTATCTGCTGACCAACGATCATGCCGACTGGGACTGGCTGACGGGGCAGAGCAAGACGCTGATCGGCGAAATGCACCAGCGCATGCCGGATGTGATCGCGCCGGTGCTGGCGGCGGATGAGGACTATATCGCCACTTTGTTCGCGACGCTGGACGCCGGGCATGGCGGCGTGGACGGCTATCTGACCGATGTGCTGGGCGTGGACGCGGACAAGCGCGCCGCCATTTGCGAGCGGCTGCTGGAGGCATGAGCGAGCGATCCCCCCTCGACGCCTTCAAGGACGTGCTGTCGGGCGCGGCGCGATCCATGGCGCGCGATGTGGAGGTGGAGGTGGGCTTCACCGCCGACGCGCCGCATATGGCGGGCAAGGCGATCAAGGTGCCGGCGCCCGCGCGCGCGCTGCCGGCCGATCAGGTGGCGCTGGCGCGCGGTTTCGCGGACGCCAATGCGCTGAAGCTGCGGCATCATAATGCACGGCTGCATGGCGCGTCGGCGCCGGGCGAGGCGGTGGCGCGCGCGGTCTATGACGCGGTCGAGCAGGCGCGGGTCGAGGCGATCGGCGCGCGGGGGATGGAGGGGGTGAAGGCGAACCTCAATTCCGCGCTGGCGATGCGGTTGAAGTCCGACCCGATCCGGCGGGCGCGCACGGCCGAGGAAGTGCCGCTGTCCACCGCGCTGGCGCTGAAAGTGCGCGAGCGGCTGACCGGCGAGCCGGTGCCGCCCGACGTGCGCGGGCCGATGGCGATGGTCGACCAGTGGATCGAGGACAAGGCCGGGCGCGATCTGGACGCGCTGGCGCTGGCGATCGACGACCAGCGTGCGTTCCAGAAGCTGTCCACCGCGATGCTGGAGCATCTCCAGCTGATCGACGCGGACGTGCCGCCCGAAAGCGACGAGCAGGAGAGCGAGGACGAGGGCGACGATCAGGAGCAGGAACAGGAGCAGGGCGACCAGGGCGAGGAGCAGGCCGGCGACAGCGACATGAACGTCGAGGCGCGGGCCGAGGAGCAGGGCGGCGAGACCGAAGAGGGCGAGGCCGACTATAGCGAGGATTACGACGCCGACGCGGATGAGGGCGCGGAGGATATGGGCGAGGAGGGCATGATGCCCGTGCGGCCCAATCGCCCGATGGCCGACCTGCCGCCCGGTTTCGATTACAAGCCCTATACGCAGAAGCATGACGAGATCGTCACGGCAACGGACCTGTGCGACGAGGATGAACTGAACCGGCTGCGCGGGTTTCTGGATCAGCAACTGGTGTCGTTGCAGGGGGCGGTGACGAAGCTCGCGAACCGCTTGCAGCGGCGGCTGATGGCGCAGCAGTCGCGCTCCTGGGACTTCGATCAGGACGAGGGGATGCTGGACGCTGCAAGGCTGGCGCGGATCGTGATCGATCCGACGCGGTCCTTGAGTTACAAGATCGAGCGCGACACCGAGTTTCGCGACACGGTGGTGACGCTGCTGATCGACAATTCGGGATCGATGCGCGGGCGGCCGATCAGCATCGCGGCGATCAGCGCCGACATCATGGCGCGCACGCTGGAGCGCTGTGGCGTGAAGACCGAGATACTGGGCTTCACCACGCGGGCGTGGAAGGGCGGGCAGAGCCGCGAGGACTGGCTGGCCGCCGGGCGGCCGCCGATGCCGGGGCGGCTGAATGACCTGCGGCACATCATCTACAAGCAGGCCGACGAGCCATGGCGGCGAGCACGGCGCAATCTGGGCCTGATGATGCGCGAGGGGCTGCTCAAGGAGAATATCGACGGCGAGGCGCTGATGTGGGCGCACAGCCGGCTGATCGCGCGGCATGAAGAGCGGCGCATCCTGATGGTGATTTCCGACGGCGCGCCGGTGGACGATTCGACGCTGTCGGTGAACAGCGGCACCTATCTGGAGCGGCATCTGCGGCAGGTGATCGACTGGATCGAGAACCGATCGCCGGTGCAGCTGGTGGCGATCGGCATCGGGCATGACGTGACGCGCTATTACAAGCGCGCGGTGACGATCATGGACGCCGAGCAGCTGGGCGGAACGATGGTGGAGCAGTTGGCCGGGCTGTTCGACGAGGATTAGGGCGGCCCGTCATTCCGCCCATATGGGCCTGCAAAGCGCGATTTCCTGCGTTCCGGTGGTCACGTACTGAAGTACGCTGCGCTCCGGTACTCGCAAATCACGCTTTTCGGCTCCATCTGGACGAAATGCCGAACCGCCCTATCGGGATATTTTGGAGCAAAGCATGAGCGTGGCCTTTCGTCGCGAGGGCGACGATGAGCATATGGAGCCGAAGTTCGAGCTGCCGATTCCGCCCGGCCCCAATCTGGTGACGGCGCGGGGGTTGCGGCTGATCCGGGAGGCGGTGGCGGCGCTGGAGGCGGTCGATCTGGCGGGGTTCGACGAGGAGGCGGCCAAGAAGCATCGGCGCGAATTGCGCTACTGGCATGCGCGGTCGGCGACGGCGCAGGTGCAGGCGGCGGCGGATGGCGAAAGCGTGACTTTTGGCGCGCGGGTGACTTATCGGCTGAACGGGCGGGAAAAGAGCGTCGGCATTGTCGGCGATGACGAAGCCGATCCGCATGGCGGCCTGATCAGCTTTTCGTCGCCGCTGGCGCGGGCGATGATGGGGGCGGAAGTCGGCGAGAAGGTGGACTTTGGCGGCCGGGACGAGGCGATCGAGATTCTGGTGATCGGCTTGATCGAGTAGCGCTGAAACAGAAAGAAGATGGTTCGCGCGGAGGCGCGGGACGCGGAGGCGTTGTACTGCTTCTCCGCGTCTTCGCGCCTCCGCGTGAACTGATACTGGCTTATGCGCCGCGGCTGGCTTCGAACAGGAACCAGGCGCGTTCTTCGGCCTGGTCGGTCCAGTCGTCGACAATGCCCTCGGTGGCGTTGTCGCCCGCTTCGGTGGCGGCGGCCTTTACCGCGCGCAGACCTTCGACGAGCTTGAGATTATCGTCGCGCAGTTCGGCCAGCATGTCGGCGGGGCTGACATAGTCGGCGTCATTGTCGGTGAGGCTCTGGTGACGCGAGATGTCGCCGACCGAGCGGAGGGTGACATTGCCGGTCTTGCGCACGCGCTCGGCAATGGCGTCGGTCGTGCCCAGGATCTGCGTCGCCTGATCATCGAACATCAGATGATAGTCGCGGAAGTGCGGACCCGAGACGTGCCAGTGGAAATTCTTGGTCTTGAAATAGAGCGCGTAGCTGTCCGCCAGCACCGCGTTCAGCGCCTGCGCCACCGACTTGGTCGCGTTGTCGCCCAGGTCCGTGGGCGTATCGAGATCGGGTGCGGTCATTGATGTCCTCCTGCAAACTGATTTCGGACATATAATGATTTGCCGCGGCAATGGTGCCATGAAATTCGGCGCAAAATCCCGTTCAGGGTGATGCAGTCTTTCGATCAGAGGCGGCCGAGCGCGGACGCAGCGCAGGCGAGGCCGATCAGCAGGATCAGGCCGCCCAGCGCGCGGCGGATCATACGCAGGGGAACTGCTTCGAGCAGCGCCCGGCGGCCGATGACCACGGGGATGAGGCCGGCGCTGGTGCCGATCGCGCCGCCGATGCCGGCAAGAACAGGATCGGCGGTGCGGGTGGCGAGGCCGAGGATCAGGAATTGCTGGCCGTCGCCGAATTGCAAGATGAAAAAGCCGAGCAGCATCGTCAGGAACGCGCCGATGCGCCAGCCGTCGAGCGGATCGGGATCGCTGATCGGCCAGAGCATGCCGACCGCCATGAACAGCAGCGCAAGGGCGAGGAACAGCAGCCGGGCGTTCGCGGCCATCAGCGGGCCGATGAAGGCGCCGGCGGTCGCGCTGATCGCGGCGTTGGCGGCGCAGGCGAGGAGGATCGCGAGGATGAGCGGGCCGTCGCGATCGAAGCGTTCGGCGAGCGCTAGGACGAAGCGCTGGCTCTTGTCGCCCAGCGTGCCGATGAGGCAGCCGACAAGGGCGAAGAGCAGCGCGTCCATCCGGCTGGTCGCTTCAGGCGCGCAGGGCGCGGGGCTGAACGGTGGCCAGGGGAATGAGGACCGGCGCTGGCTCGGACGTCAGCGCGTCGCGCATCAGGTCGAGATAGGAGAGGACGACGAGACCGAGGCCGTGGAGCGACAGGGCGGACTGGAGCGTGCCGGCGAGCGATTCGACGCTGTCGAAGCCGAAGGTATGGGCGATGTGGCGGATCTGGTCGACTTCATCATGAATGCGCGGCGCCGACAGATGCCCCCTCTGCCCCGCGAGTCCGTCGATCCGGCCGATGAGATCGGTGCGTACCGTGTCCCTGATATTCTGCTGCCGCATGGCCTGCCGTCCCTTTTTGCCCCATCGCGCAGCATGGACGCGCCACGGTTAAAGCCGCGTAAAGGGTGAGAGAAGGTGGCGAGCGCCTTGACAGCGGACCGAATCTGCCCCATGGGCCGCTGCCGTAAGGGGCGTCCCGCATGGGGCGCTTTTCTTTTTAGCGAAATTCACAAGAGCAGGAATGGGCCATGGCCAAGCCGGCAACCGTCAAGATCCGCCTCGTCAGCACCGCTGACACCGGCTTCTTCTACGTCACGAAGAAGAACCCGCGCACGAAGACCGAGAAGCTGTCGTTCAGCAAGTACGACCCGGTCGTGCGCAAGCATGTCGAGTTCAAGGAAGCCAAGATCAAGTGATCCGACGGGCGGCCGCAGGGCTGCCCGCTGGCTGATCTGGCTGACGCAAAAAGGCCCGTTCCTTGTTGGGGAACGGGCCTTTTGCTGTTTGTCCGGGCAAGTCGGGAGCGTCAGAGACGCTCCGCCTTCATGCGGAAGATCGTTTCGTGGGGTTCATAGGCGGCCATGCGGTCGATCAGCGTGTCGATGTCGGCCGCGTGGACCAGGATATTGGCGTGCTGCGGGCGGATGAAGCCGGTGTCGATCATATGCCGGTTGAAGCCGATAAGCTGGTCGTAGAAGCCGCCGGCGTTGAGCAGGCCGACCGGCTTGTCATGATAGCCAAGCTGCGCCCAGCTGATCGCTTCCCACAGCTCGTCCATGGTGCCGACGCCGCCGGGCAGCGTCACGAAGCCGTCCGACAGGTCGGTGAAGAGCTGCTTGCGCTGATGCATGGTCTGGACGACGTGCAGTTCCGTGCAGCCGCGATGCGCGACTTCCGCGCCGACCAGCGCTTCGGGGATGACGCCGATCACCTCGCCGCCCGCTTCCAGCGCGGCGTCGGCGACCGCGCCCATGAGGCCCAGGCGACCGCCGCCATAGACGACGCCAATGCCGCGCTGCGCCAGCGTGCGGCCGACGATGCGGGCGGCCTCGACATAGGAGGGGTCGGCGGGGGTGGCCGAGCCGCAATAGACAGCCAGTTTGTTCAGCATGGTTCGTTCCGTGTCAGAAGGAGGGGTCTTTGACTATATATCGATCCGATCGCTTCGAGCGTAGTCGAGAAGCCGTTAGCGCTGTGCCAGCGTTTCTCGACTACGCTCGAAACGAACGGAGGTTGGAGAGCGCCCCCGCCCCTAAAAGGAGGGGGTGAGGCCCTGCGCCAGGTCTTCCAGCATCAGGCTGGCGGTCGCCTTGGCGCTGCCGACGACGCCGGGGATGCCTGCGCCCGGATGCGTGCCGGCGCCCACCAGATAGAGATTGGGGATGACGTCATCGCGATTATGGGCGCGGAACCAGGCGCTCTGGGTCAACAGCGGCTCCAGGCTGAAGGCGCTGCCGAGATGCGCGTTGAGGTCGCGCCCGAAATCCGCAGGCGTGTAGTGGAAGCGGGTGACGATGCGGGAGCGGATGTCGGGGATCAGGCGGTGCTGGATCTCGTCGAGGATGCGCTCCGCATAGGCCGGGCCGAACTGATCCCAGTCGATCGGCAGCTTGCCCATGTGCGGAACCGGGGCGAGCGCGTAGAAGGTCGAGTGGCCTTCCGGCGCGAGCGACGGGTCGGTGACCGTCGGATGGTGCAGATAGAGCGAGAAGTCCTGCGGCAACACCCCATGATCGTAGATATCGGTCAGCAGGCCGCCATAGCGCGGGCCGAACAGGATCATGTGGTGCGGGATGCCGGGCCAGCTGCCCTTGATGCCGAAATGCAGCACGAACAGGCTGGGCGACCAGCGCTTTTCGGCGAGCTTGTGCGCCTGCTTCTGGCCACGGGGATGATCGCCCAGCAGGTCGCGATAGCTGTGCATGAGGTCGGCGTTGGAGGCGATAGCGTCCGCTTCGCCGCGCCAGCCCGAGGCGGTGCGCACGGCGGTGGCGCGGTCGCCGAAGGTTTCGATCTGCACCACCGGATCGCCCAGGCGCAGCGTGCCGCCGAGACGCTCGAAATGGCGGGCCATGCCCTCGATCAGCCTGTGCGTGCCGCCTTTGGCGAACCAGACGCCGCCGTCCTTTTCCAGCTTGTGGATGAGGGCGTAGATCGCGCTGGTCTGCATCGGGTTGCCGCCGACCAGCAGGGTGTGAAAGCTGAGCGCCTCCCGCAGCTTCTCGTTCTTCACGAAGGACGAGACCATGGAATAGACCGAGCGCCACGCCTGATGCTTCATCAACGCCGGGGCGGCCTTCACCATGGAGGCGAAATCGAGGAAGGCGACCGAGCCGAGCTTGCGATAGCCCTCCTCATAGACGCCGGCGGCATATTCAAGGAAGCGTTCATAGCCGGCGATGTCGGCGGGATCGAGCTTGCCGATCTGGCCGCGCAGGGATGCTTCGTCGTTGGAATAGTCGAAATTCACGCCGTCGCGCCAGTTGAGCCGGTAGAAGGGCATGACCGGCGTCAGCGTCACGTCCTCCGCCATGTCATGGCCCGACAGACGCCATAGTTCGGCGAGGCAGGCGGGGTCGGTGACGACGGTGGGGCCGGCGTCGAAGGTGAAGCCGTCCTTTTCCCACATATAGGCGCGGCCGCCCGGCCGATCGCGCGCTTCGACCAGGGTGGTCGCGATGCCGGCGGCCTGTAGCCGGATGGCGAGCGCCAGCCCGCCAAATCCCGCGCCAATAACGATAGCGGCCCGACTCATCGGGCGAGGTGGTTCCATACTGCGTGCATGGCGGCCCTTATGGGCACAGGCGGGCGGCCGCACAAGATGCGAGCCTTGTCCGCCGGGGTGGAGCGGCCGGCGTAGAAGCGGCCGACCAGCGCCTGCGGCAAGCGGTAGAAGCGGGCGAAGATGCGCCAGCGATCCTGTGGCGCGGCGGCCTGGAACAGCATGCGGGCGAGGAAGCGATAATAGCCGCCGGCGCGCCAGTGGGCGGCGGCGCGGGCGCGGGTGGCGGTAGCGAGAGACTCCAGTGGCTGGTCGGCGAGCCAGAGGGCGGTGGCGACGGCGTCGGGCAGGGAATAGCCGGTGAGCGGGTGGAACAGGCCGGCGCGGGCGCCGATGCGGGCGACGGGATCGGTGGCGGGCCAGTAGCGCGCGAAGTCGCCGCCATAGACCACGGGAAGCACGCCGGTTTCCTGATGGGTGACCTGTTCGACCTGCCAGCCCTGGGCGGCGGCATAGGTGGCGATGCGCGATCCGATGGCGGCGACGGGGAGGTCCGGCGTATCGCTGTAATAGGTGTCCTCGACGAAGATCGTCCGGTCATCCGAAGGGAGCAGATAGACGAAGCGGTAGCCGTCGATCTGGTCGACGGTGGCGTCCATGATGACGGGGCGATCAAGGCCGTGGGGCTGTGCGAGGCGGAGGGTCTGGCCGGCGAATTTCTGCCAGCCGCAGTCGAGGACGGAGAGGTCGGCGGGGCCGCGCGCGTCGAGGACGGCGGCGGCGGTGATGCGGCGGCCGTCGGTCAGGGTGACGCTGTTGGGCGTGACGGTCGCGACGTCCGCGTCGGTGAGGATGGCTGGCCCGAGGGTGGTGCGCAGATGGGCGTCGAAGCGGGGGGAGGCGATGCTGTTATAGGGGGCCTTGAGTTGTCGCTGATAGCCGGGGAAACGGACGGCGTGGCCGGCCGGCCAGCGATGGGTGACGAGCGGATCGACCAGCCAGCGCTGATCGGCGGGGATGTCGCCGTCGAAGAAGGACCAGATATGGTTGCCGCCGAGCGCCGGCCCCTGCTCCACCAGCAGCAGCCGGACATCCGGGTGGCGGGCGGCGAAGGCCAAAGCGGCGAGGCCGCCGGCGAGGCCGCCGCCGAGGATCGCAAGGTCGCAGTGGAGAGTGTCGGCCATGATCCCGGATAAGCGGATGGGCGGGAAGATGCACTATGATCTGCGCACATAAACGTTGAGGCGCGCGGGCGTATAGGATAGGGGGGTATCCTATGCATATCGTCGAGGACAGGGACAGGCTGCTGGCGCGGGTTCGGCGCATCGCCGGACAGGTGGGGGCAGTGGAGCGGCAGTTGGCGGGCGACGCGGGCTGTTCGGAAACGCTGCAACTGGTGGCGTCAGTGCGTGGCGCGGTGGGGAGCCTGATGGAAGAGCTGATCGAGCAGCATATGCGCGAGCATGTGGCGCGGCCGGGGCTGTCGGACGAGGCGCGCGCCAAGGCGACGGACGAGATGCTGGCACTGATCCGGCGCTACGGGAAATGAGCATGCACGACGATCATCATCACCATGGGCACGGCCATGGGCATCATCATCACGGGCACGAGCAGGAAGCGCATGACCATGCCCCCTCCCCGTCTCCCTCGCCGACCGACGATGGCGAGGACAGCCATTATTTCGACCATATCTACCTGACCGCCGGGCATGACCGCAATGCGAAGCGGACGATGTGGGTGGTGTGGCTGACGGCCGCGACGATGGTGGTGGAGATCGCCTTCGGCTGGATCACCGGGTCGATGGCGCTGCTGGCGGACGGGTTCCACATGGCGACCCATGCCGGCGCGCTGGCGGTGGCGGCGGCGGCGTACAGCTATGCGAAGCGGCATGCGCGCAATCCGCGTTATACGTTCGGCACCGGCAAGGTCGGCGATCTGGCGGGTTTTGCGTCCGCGCTGTTCCTGCTGCTGACGGCTCTGTTCATCGCGGTCGAATCGGGCATGCGCTTTTTCGCGCCGGTGGACGTGAAGTTCGGCGAGGCGACCCTGGTGGCGGTCGTTGGGCTGATCATCAACATCATCAGTGCCTTTTTGCTGGGGCATGACCATAGTCATGACCATGGACATGGCCACGGGCATGAGGGTCATGCGCATGGCCATGCCGACAATAATCTGCGCGCCGCCTATGTGCATGTGCTGACCGACGCGCTGACATCCGTGCTGGCGATCGTCGCGCTGCTGGCCGGGCGCTATATGGGCTGGTGGTGGCTGGACCCCGCCGTGGGGCTGCTGGGCGCGGCGGTGATCGCGCGCTGGGCCTGGGGGCTGATGGGGGATACCGCCGCGATCCTGCTCGACACGGCGGAGCCTGCGCTGATGGGCAAGGTGCGCGCGCTGGTGGAGGCAGAGGGCGCGGTCATTCGCGACCTGCATGTCTGGCGCATCGGGCCGCATGCCCATGCGGCGATCATCAGCGTGGCGACCGGCGCGGATGCGGGCGCGATCCGCGCGCGGGTGCGCGGGATCGGCGGGATGGAGCATGTGACGGTGGAGTGCGGGTGAGGCGGCGGCGTCAATGGCGCTAGACCAGCGCTTCGAAGTCCTGACCGCCGTAGAATATGCCAAGCACGAACACGCTGTTCTGCTCGACCGAAAAAGTGATCGTAACGCGCCGACGCCAGGACGTGGTCCTAAGGCCGGGTCGAAGGTCCTCCCGTAGCGTTCCCCGATTGGGGAAGTCGGAGAAACGCGCCATATGGCTGACTATGCCGTCGATGAATCGCTGTGCGATATCGGGTGATGCCTCCCTCGCGAGGAAGGCGTAAATCGACCGAAGATGTCGTCGCGCTTGTGGCGTGAAAACAACGGCGTGGCTCACGCCCGATGCCGGGCCACCGTTTCCTCATGCAATCGCGCAAGATCGGCCCGTACTTCTTCAAGTGGAATACCGATGGAAGGATCGGCCCGAATGGCGTCCAGCGCAGGAGCCACTTCGTCCCGCAGCCATTTTTCGAGCGCGCGGTCCCGTGCATCCAGCGCCCGCAAGCCGTCACGAATGACTTCGCTCTCGCTGGCATATTCGCCGGATTCGACCCTGGCGCGGACCTGATCGGCCATGGCGTTGGGCAGGGTGACGCTGAGTTGTCGGGTCGTCCGCATGGTTTCGCTCCGATTATGCGAAAGGGATTTAATCCTATCACATCGTGCATTCAACCCTTACCGCCGCCGCTTGAGCCGCACCAGCACCTCGTCCAGCGCGGAGAGGAAACGCGAGCGGTCCGTTTTCGAGAAGGGCGCGGGGCCGCCCAGTTGGTCGCCGCCGGCGCGCAGGTCGGCCATGATGGCGCGGGTGGCGATGGCGCCGCCGATCGAGGCGGCGGTGAAGGGTTTGCCGGTGGGCGCGATGACTTCGCCGCCGGATTTGAGGCAGCGGTCGGCGAGGAGGATGTCGGCGGTGATGACGACGCTGCCCGGCGCAACGCGATCGGCGATCCAGTCGTCGGCGGCGTCGAAGCCGTCGCTCACCACTTCGCGGGTGACGAGGGGATGGGCGGGGATGCGGATCGGGCTGTTGCTGACCACGGTGACGGGGACTTCGTGACGCCAGGCGACCTTGTAGACCTCGTCCTTTACCGGGCAGGCGTCGGCGTCGATGTAGATATGGATCACAACACTGCTCCCGCCGCGCGGCCGCTCGCCCAGGCCCATTGGAAATTATAGCCGCCGAGCCAGCCGGTGACGTCGACCGCCTCGCCGATCGCGTAAAGGCCGGGCATGCGGCGCGCCTCCATCGTTTGCGAGGAGAGATCGGCGGTGGAGATGCCGCCGACGGTGACTTCGGCCTTGGCATAGCCTTCGGTGCCGTTGGGGCGGAAGGACCAGGCGGCGAGGCGGCGTTCGGCCTCCTCCAGCTTCTTGTCGGGCAGGTTGCCGAGATCGCCGGGGAGCGCGAGACGTTCGGCCAGCGTGTCGGCGAGGCGGTGGGGGAGATCGGCGCGCAGGGTCGCCTGCAGCGTGGCACGGGGTCTGGTGCGCTTGGTCTCGCGCAGCCAGTTGGGGGCGGCGTCGGGCAGCAGGTTCAGCGTGATGGCTTCGCCGTGCCGCCAGTAGGAGGAGATCTGGAGGATCGCCGGGCCGGAGAGGCCGCGATGGGTGAGCAGCGCGGCTTCGCGGAAAGACGCCTTGCCAGCCCTGGCTATGACGTCGGTCGAGACGCCGGACAGTTCGCGGAACAGGACATCCTCGCCGCCCAGAGTCAGCGGGACCAGTGCGGGGCGCGGCTCCACCACCTTGAGGCCGAAGCGGCGGGCGAGATCATAGGCGAAGCCGGTCGCGCCCATTTTCGGGATCGAGGGGCCGCCGGTGGCGATGACCAAGGCGGGGGCGGTGGCGATGTGGGCGCCGTGGGTGACGCGGTAGAGGCTGTCGGCGTGATCGACGGCGGTGATGGGGGCGTTGAGGCGGATCGTGACGCCACCGGCTTCGCATTCGGCGAGCAGCATCGCGACGATCTGTTTTGCCGATCCGTCGCAGAACAGCTGGCCCAGCGTCTTTTCGTGCCAGGCGATATTGTGGCGATCGACCAGCGCGATGAAATCGGCGGGGCTATAGCGGCCGAGCGCGGATTTGGCGAAATGCGGGTTGGCGCTGATATAGCGGTCCGGCGCGGTGTGGATGTTGGTGAAGTTGCAGCGGCCGCCGCCGGAGATGACGATCTTTTTCCCCGGCGCGTCGGCATGGTCGATCACCAGCACCCGCCGGCCGCGCTGGCCGGCGGTGGCGGCGCACATCAGGCCCGCGCCGCCTGCGCCCAGGATGATGGCGTCATAGTGATCGGTTGGGGTGGGCATCTATTGTCCGTTCGAGCTGAGCGGAAACGCAAAGGGCTTCGACTTCGCTCAGCCGAACCCTTCGACAGGCTCAGGGCGAACGGAGGGCAAGTTCAGCCCGCCGCCAGCGCGTCCATGATCTGGCGCACGGGGGTGATGTCGTAGCCGGCGGCCTGCGCCTGCTGCGCGATCGCGTCACCATTGTCGCCGGCGCGGGCGCGGGCGAGCGACCAGAGCAGCGTGCTGCGGGTGCCGGAGCGGCAATAGGCGAGCAGCTTGCCTTCGCCGGTTGCTTCGAGCGCCTGGTCCATGCCGTCGAGCTGCCAGGGGGCGAAGCCGCCATGGCCGACCGGGACGGCGGCATAGCCGATGCCGGCGGCCTGCGCTGCGGCTTCGATGTCGGCGCCGGGGGTCTGGCCGGGTTCTTCCTGTTCGGGGCGGTTGTTGAGGATGAAGGTGACGCCCATCGCTTTCGCTTCGGCCACGTCAGCGACGCTGATCTGGGGCGAGACGAGGATGTTGTCGGTGAGCTGGCGGAACATGGGCGGTCTCCTTTGGCGGGAGCCATGCGCGTCCCATAAGCAGGTTTCAAGGAAATTGGTTCGCGCGGAGACGCGGGGACGCGGAGAAGTTAGAGGGTATTCCGGCGCGGGCGTGGTTTTGCTCCGCGTCTCCGCGGCTCCGCGCGAACCCTTACAAATAGGGCCTGATCGCGGCGAGGAAGGCGTCGCCATAGGCGTCGAGCTTTTTCTGGCCGATGCCGCTGATGGTGGCGAGTTCGTGGATCGAGGCGGGTTTCTGTTCGGCCATTTCGCGCAATGTGCTGTCGTGGAAGATCACATAGGGGGGCACGCCGGCTTCCTGTGCGAGTTCGCGGCGGCAAGTGCGCAGCGCCTCGAACAGCGGATCGCCGAGCGGATTGGCTTCGGCCGCGCCGCGCGCGTTGCGGCGGGGGCGGCGTTCGCGCTTGGGCGGCAGGATGATGCGGACTTCCTCCTCGCCCCGCAGGATGGGCCGCGCGTTGGGGCCGAGTTGCAGGCCGCCATGCTCGGTGGTTTCGAGCGCTTCGCGGACGAGCAGCGCGCGGGATATCGGGCGGAGCAGGCGGGATTCCTCGGCGTCGACGATATTGTAGACGCTGATCCGGTCATGGCCGCGTTCGCGGATCTTGTCCGTCACCTGGCCGGTGAGGACGGCCTCGATATGCTGGACGCCGAAACTCTGGCCGGTGCGGTAGACGGCGGAGAGGAATTTGCGCGCCGTCTCGGTGGCGTCGATGCTGGCGGCGGGCGAGAGGCAGTTGTCGCAATTGCCGCAAGTCGCGGGCGGGTCCTCGCCGAAATGACGCAGTAAGATGGCGCGGCGGCAGGTTCCGGTTTCGACCAATGCGCCGAGCGCGGCGATGCGGGCGCGTTCGCCGGTCTGGCGGGCGGGTTCGAGTTCGAACAGGCGCTGGCGGGCGCGGGCGAAATCGTCCGCGCCCCAGAACAGATGCGCCTGCGCCGGTTCGCCGTCGCGGCCGGCGCGGCCGGATTCCTGATAATAGCCTTCTATCGATTTGGGCAGCCCGGCATGGGCGACGAAGCGGACGTCCGGCTTGTCGATGCCCATGCCGAAGGCGACGGTGGCGACCATCACCATATCCTCGCTGGCGATGAAGGCGGCCTGGTTGGCGGCGCGAATGCGCGGATCGAGGCCGGCATGGTAGATGCGCACCTGACGACCGCTGCGCTCGATGCTTTCGGCGATCTTTTCCGTGCCGGCGCGGGTCTGGGCATAGACGATGCCGGGGCCGGGCTGGGTCGCGATGAGGTCGGCGAGCTGGCGCGAGAGGCTGTCGCGCGGGTGGACGGCGTAGCGGATGTTCGGGCGGTCGAAGCCCGAGATGATGAGGCCCTCATGCGGGATGCCGAGCTGAACCAGAATGTCGTCGCGGGTGTGGGCGTCGGCGGTGGCGGTGAGCGCGAGGCGGGGGACGTCGGGAAATTCGTCGAGCAGCGGGCGCAGCAGGCGATAGTCGGGGCGGAAATCATGACCCCATTCGGAGACGCAATGGGCTTCGTCGATGGCGAAGAGCGCGACATTGGCGCTGCGCAACAGGGCGCGGAAACTCTCCTGACTGGCGCGTTCGGGGGCGACGTAGAGCAGGTCGAGATCGCCCGAGCGCAGCCGGTCCTGCGTTTCGCGCCAGTCGGCGTCGACACTGGTGAGGCTGGCGGCGCGCAGGCCCACGGCATTGGCGGCGCGCAGCTGGTCGTGCATCAGCGCGATCAGAGGCGAGACGACGACGCAGACGCCGTCGAGGGCGGCGGCGGGGAGCTGGTAGCAGAGCGACTTGCCCGCGCCCGTGGGCATGATGGCGAGCGTGGGGCGGCCGGCCAGGATGCGGCCGACGACCTGTTCCTGCACGCCGCGAAAGCCGGGGAAGCCGAAGACGTCGTGCAGGATCTGGGCCGGGTCGCGGGACATGGGGATGGCCTTAGAGACTGGCGCGGCGGGATTGAAGCCTTTCCTCCCCATGTCGCGATTTTGCTCCTAGAAGCAGTGCATCGCAGCCAGGGAGCGCAGCATGTCCGAACCGGCCTTTGGCCATCCCGTCTATCGCCAGATGCCGACGACCATCTTCGAAAAGATGTCGGCGCTGGCGCGGGAGACGGGGGCGATCAATCTGGGGCAGGGTTTTCCCGATGCGCCGGGTGATCCCGCGATGTTGAACGCGGCGGCGGATGCGCTGCTGACGCGGTCGAACCAGTATCCGCCGATGGCGGGCGTGCCCGAATTGCGCGCGGCGGTGGCGGCGCATTATGCGGCGCATCAGGGGCTGGACCTTTCGCCGCAGGAGGTGATCGTCACGTCCGGCGCGACCGAGGCGATTGCGGCGAGCCTGCTGGCGCTGGTGCGGCCGGGAGACGAGGTGCTGGTGCTGGCGCCGCTTTATGACGCCTATCTGCCGCTGATCGAGCGGGCCGGGGGCGTGGCGCGGGTGGTGTCGCTCAGCCCGCCGGACTGGCGGATCACGGCGGAGATGCTGGCGGGCGCGACGGGGCCGGCGACGCGCTTCCTGTTGCTCAACAATCCGGTGAATCCGACTGGCGCGGTGCTGCGCGAGGAAGAACTGGCGGTCATCGCGGCGCATTGCGTGGCGCATGATCTAGTCGCGATCTGTGATGAGGTGTGGGAGCAGGTGACTTTGCCCGGCGTCGCGCACCGGCCGCTGATGGCGCTGCCGGGCATGCGCGAGCGGACGGTCAAGATTGGGTCGGCGGGGAAGATCTTTGCGCTCACCGGCTGGAAGGTCGGCTGGATGTGTGCCGCGCCGGCGATCGTCGGGCTGCTGGGGAAGGCGCATCAGTTCCTGACCTTCACCACGCCGCCCAATCTGCAATGGGCGGTGGCGCAGGGCCTCAAGCGGCCGGCGGACTGGTTCGAGGCGCAGAAGATGGCGGGGCAGGCTTCGCGCGACCGGCTGGTCCGGGGGCTGGAGGCGGGCGGTTATGGTGTGCTGCCGGGCGAGGCGACCTGGTTCGTGACGGTGGACCTGGCCGCGTCGGGCATCGCGATGGACGACGCGAGCTTCTGCGCGCGGATACCCGGCGAGGCGGGGGTGGTGGCGATACCGATCTCGGCTTTTTATCCGGAGGACCCGGTCATGCATCTTGTGCGGCTGTGCTGGTGCAAGGGCGACGAGGTGATCGACGAGGCGGTGGCGCGGCTGGCGGCGTTTCGCGCGGGCCTCAATCGCTGAGAAACGGCGCAGCCACCTCTGCGGGCACGCGCATCAGGCGGCCGGTGGCCTTGTCGATCATCGCCCAGGTGGAGCGGGCGGAGACGCGGACCTTGCCGTCCTGCCCGGTGAACTCGATCAGGCGGTCGAAGCGCGCGCCGCGTGGCCCTTCGGGGATCCAGGTGCGGGCGGTGACGGTCTCGCCGGCCTGCACATTGCCGCGATAGTCGATCTCGTGCCGGGTCACGACCCAGACATAGGCGTCGACATGTTCCGGCGCGGCGTCCTGCGTCCAGTGTTCGGTGGCGAGGCGCTCCATCCACTGGACCCAGACGGCATTGTTGACATGGCCGAGGATGTCGATGTCGCCGGGGGCAGCGGTGATCTGGATGCTGTAGGAGGAGGGCATGCTATAAAGCCCCTCCCTTCCAAGGGAGGGGTTGGGGTGGGTGCGGAGCCGAAGGCGACGCCAGCTCTCCGTCGAGATGGCGCAAGGCTCGCTTCGCTCGCCACCCACCCAGTTTCAGGTCGATCATGCCCCCGGCATGATCTGAACAGTCCGGGGGACTGTTCACCTGAAACTCCCCTCCCTTGGAAGGGAGGGGAGGTTTGCCTGCCGTCATGGCTCGACGCCCAGCTGCCAGAGGATGAAGGCGAATTCCTCCGCGGTTTCGTGCAGGCTTTCGAAGCGGCCGGACTTGCCGCCATGGCCTGCGCCCATGTTGGTCTTGAGCAATAGCGTGTTCGTGTCGGTTTTCGTCGCGCGCAGTTTCGCGACCCATTTGGCCGGTTCCCAGTAAGTGACGCGCGGGTCGTTGAGGCCGGCGGTGACCAGCAGCGGCGGATAGTCCTGTGCGCGCACATTGCCATAGGGGTCGTAGGCGCGGATTGTCTCGAACGCGGCCTTGTCCTCGATCGGGTTGCCCCATTCGGGCCATTCGCCCGGCGTCAGGGGCAGGCTTTCGTCGAGCATGGTGTTGAGCACGTCGACGAAGGGGACATGTGCGACCACCGCGCCCCACAGGTCGGGATCGGAGTTGATGACCGCGCCCATCAGCTCGCCGCCGGCCGATCCGCCCGAGATGCTGATGCGGCCCTTTGAGGTGTAGCCGAGGTCGATCAGGCCCCTGGCGACGTCGACGAAATCCGTGAACGTGTTGGTGCGCTTGTCGAGCTTGCCGTCGAGATACCATTGCTGGCCAAGATCGTCGCCGCCGCGGATATGGGCGAGCGCGAAGGCGAAGCCGCGATCGAGCAGCGAGAGGCGCGTGGTGGAGAAGCCCGGCTCCATCGCGATGCCATAGGCGCCATAGCCGTAGAGGTGAAGCGGGGCGCTGCCATCGCGGGGAAAATCGGCCGGATAGACGATCGACACCGGGATCTGCGTGCCGTCGCGGGCGGGGATCATCAGGCGTTCGGTGGCGTAGCGGGCGGCGTCATAGCCCGAGGGGATGTGCTGGACCTTGAGGACTTCGAGGTCGCCCGTTGCGAGATGATAGTCGTAGATGGTGTCAGGCGTGACCATCGATTCATAGCCGATGCGCAGCTTCGTCACGTCATATTCGGGATTTTCGTCGAGGCTGGCGGAATAGCTGGCTTCGGGGAAGGGGATGCGTTTGGGCGTGTGGGTGGCGTAGTCGCGCAGCTCGATCTGGTCGAGGCCGTCCTGCCGCCCTTCGGTGACGTAGAACTGCTTGAACAGCGAGAAGTCGGTCAGGTAGAAATGATCGTCCGGGGCGATGACCTCTTCCCACTGGTCGGGCGTGTCCATCGCCGCCTTGACCAGCCGGAAATTGGGATGGGCGTCGTTGGTGCGGATGTAGAGCGCGCCGTCATGCTCATCGACATCATATTCGCGCTCCGCCTTGCGTGCGGAGACGAGCAGGGGCTTGGCTGTGGGATCATTGGCGGGCAGCAGCCAGGCTTCGCTGGTGACATGATCGCCGGTGGAGATGATGATCCACTTTTCCGACGAGGTGAGGCCGATGGAGACGCGAAAGCCTTCGTCGTCCTCGTGGAACAGCTCGATGTCGTTTTCCACAGGCTGGCCCAGCCAGTGCAGCCGGGCATTGTCCGTCCGCCAATTCTCGTTGGCGAGGCCGTAGAGCAGGCCCTTGCTGTCGCTGGTCCAGACGAGCGAGGAGAGGGTGTCGGGGATGACTTCGGGCAGCAGTTCGCCGGTGCTGAGGTCTTTGATCCGCGCCTCGAACCGTTCGGAGCCGTCATCGTCGATGGCAAAAGCGAGATAGCGGTCGCACGGGCTGATCGACATCGCGCCGAGGCGGAAATAATCGTGACCCTCCGCCAGCGCGGGTTCGTCCAGGATCAGTTCGTCGGGGCCGCCGGCGACGGGCTTGCGATACCATTTGCGGTACTGGCCGCCGATCTCGAACGCGCGCCAGTAGAGATAGGCGCCGTCCTTCTGGGGGATGGAGCTGTCATCCTCCTTGATGCGGCCCTTCATCTCCGCGAACAGCGTATCGAGCAGGGGCTTGCGGGGGGCCATGGCGGCTTCGAACCAGGCGTTTTCCGCCTCCAGATAGCCGAGCACCTCCTTGTCCTTCACGTCCGGATAGCCCGGATCGCGCAGCCAGGCCCAGGGGTCCTGCACCGTTATGCCGTGATGGGTCACGCTGTGCGGACGGATCTGGGCAATGGGGGCGGTCGAGGGGCTGTCGGTCATGCAGTGTCCATTTGTTGGCATTAGCGCCGGGGCACGCTTATGTTGTGGTCATGACGCCCCGCGCAAGGGGCCACATACATCCGGGAAAGTTTCGCATGTCCAGTTATGAAGACCGCCTGAAAGCCCTGCGCGCGCAGCTCGTGCGGGATCGGCTCGATGGTTTCGTCGTGCCGCTGACCGACGAGCATATGAGCGAATATGTCGGCGCCTATGCGCAGCGGCTCGCCTGGCTGACGGGGTTTCAGGGGTCGGCGGGCAGCGCCGTGGTGCTGCCGGAGGAAGCGGCGATCTTCGTGGACGGGCGCTACACGCTCCAGGTGCGCGAGCAGGTGGACGGGGCGCACTGGCAATATGAGAGCGTGCCGCAGACCTCCATTGCCGCCTGGCTGAAGGGGCATGCGGGGCAGGGCGCGCGGATCGGTTACGACCCGTGGCTGCATACCCGCGCCTGGGTGGAACAGGCCGGCGCAGCGCTGGCGGAGATCGGCGCGCAGCTGGTGGCGGTGGATACGAACCCCGTGGACGCGGTGTGGCCGGATCGTCCTGCGCCGAGCGCCGCCAAGCTGGTGGTGCATGACGACGCTTTTGCCGGCAAGAGCGCGGCGGAGAAGCGGCAGGAGATGGCCGACTGGCTGGTCGGCAAGAAGGCGGACGCGGCGGTGCTGTCGGCGCTCGATTCGATCGCCTGGACCTTCAACATCCGGGGCGAGGATGTGGAGCGCACGCCGGTCGCGCTCGCCTACGCCATCGTCCATGCCGATGCGACGGCGGACTTGTATGTCGCGCCCGAGAAGATGGACGAGGCGGTGGCCAAGCATCTGGGCAATGCGGTGCGGGTGCATGACCGCGCCGGCTTCGCCGATGCGCTGGCGGACTTCGCGGGCAAGGCGGTGGTCGCCGATCCCGAGCGCGCGGTCGCGGCGATCTTCGAAGGGCTGGAGACGGGCGGGGCGACCGTGCTGTCGCTGCGCGACCCGGCGGTGCTGCCCAAGGCGATCAAGAATGCGGTCGAGATCGCCGGGACCAAGGCGGCGCATGATCGCGACGGCGCGGCGCTCAGCCGGTTCCTGCACTGGATTTCGGTGGAGGCGCCGGGCGGGCAGGTCGATGAACTGATCGCGGCCGATCGGCTGGAGGCGTTCCGGCGCGATACCGGATTGCTCAAGGACCTGTCCTTCGACACGATCAGCGGGGCCGGGCCGAACGGCGCGGTGGTGCATTACAAGGTCGAGGAAAAGACCAACCGGCCGATCGAGCGCGATTCGCTCTATCTGGTCGATTCGGGCGGGCAGTATCGCGACGGCACCACGGACGTGACCCGCACCATCGCCATCGGCACGCCGACCGCCGAGATGAAGCGGCGTTTTACGCAAGTGCTCAAGGGGCATATCGCGCTCGCCCGCGCGGTGTTTCCAAAAGGCACGCGGGGCGGGCAGCTCGATGTGCTGGCGCGGCAATATCTGTGGGCGGACGGCGTGGATTACGCGCATGGCACCGGCCATGGCGTGGGCAGCTTCCTGTCGGTGCATGAAGGGCCGCAGCGGATCGCGACCTTTGGCGGGGGCGACGAGCCGCTGGCGGCGGGCATGATCCTGTCGGACGAGCCGGGCTACTACAAGACCGGCGAATATGGCATCCGCATCGAGAATCTGGTGCTGGTGGTGGAGAAGCAGGTGCCGGGCGCCGAGCGGGAGATGCTGGGCTTCGAGACGCTGACCTTCGCGCCGATCGACCGGAACGTGGTGGACGCGGACCTGCTGGACAGGGGCGAGCGGGAATGGCTCGACGCCTATCACGCGAAGGTGCTGGAGAAGATCACGCCGCAACTGGAGGGTGAAGCGCTGGCGTGGCTGAAGGCGGCCTGCGCGCCGCTGTAGGGCGCTATTCCTCGCGCGGGGCAGGGGGCGGGGCGTCGCTGGCCGCGCCCTCGCGCGCCTGCGTTTTGCGCCGGCGCAGATTGTCGCGCAGCGCCTTTGCCAGCCGCGCCTGGCGTTCGTCCTTGGTCTCGCTCATGATATAGCTCTAGCGACCTGATGCGGATTGCCGCAAGCCGCCTTGACAATGCGCGGCCTCGCGGCCATAGGCCCGGCTCCGTCGCAGCCCAGCGGGCTTTTGACGAGAGTGCTGCCGTAGCTCAGTGGTAGAGCGCATCCTTGGTAAGGCTGAGGTCGTGAGTTCAATCCTCACCGGCAGCACCATTTTCTTCTTTGGTCTATCGGATCAGGAAGTCGTGCGGGAGGCCGCCCGGCGGCGTGCCTCGGCTCGGATTTCCGCCATGGTCAACTGGCTGATCCCGCCCTCCTCCGCCTCGTCGATCAGCTTTTGCATCGCGACGATTTTGGCGTGGCGTTCCCGATCTCTGATCCCGTCGCCCTGCTGTTCCGTCACGCTGATCGTCTTCTGCATGATCGCTTCGCCCTGACAGGATCGCATATCGGCGCAGGCTTTCAAACCCCGCCCTATGCCGCCTCCCGTCCGGCAAGCAGCTTGTCGATCGTCAGCGGATAGTCGCGCAGCCTTATGCCGGTCGCATTGTAGATCGCGTTCGCCACTGCCGCGCCGGCGCCGCAGATGCCGAGTTCGCCGACGCCCTTGGCCTTCATCGGCGAGCTTTTGTCGTCCAGTTCGTCCACGAACAGCACCTCCTGCTCCGGGATGTCGGCGTGGACCGGCACCAGATATTCGGCCATGTCGTGGTTGACGAAGAAGCCGAAGCGCTTGTCGACGACCAGTTCCTCCATCAGCGCCGCGCCTGCGCCCATGGTCATCGCGCCGATCACCTGGTTGCGCGCTGATTTGGGGTTGAGGATGCGGCCGGCGGCGAAGGCCCCGCCCATGCGACGGATGCGGACTTCTGCCGTGTCGATATCGACGCCGACCTCGCAGAAATGCGCGCCGAAGGTCGCCTGCGCATATTTCTCGCCCAGGTCGCCGAACTCGATCTTGTCCTCGACCGTGATGCCCTCTCGCCCGGCCAGTTCGGCCAGCGTGCGCGACTGGTTGTCGTGGCGGATCAGGCCATCGTCGAAGATTGCGTCCTCGGCGGGGTAGCCGGCCTTTTCCGCCAGCTTCGCGCGCAGCGTCATGGCGGCGGCATAGACGCCCGCCGTGGCGCTGTTGGCGCCCCATTGCCCGCCGGAGCCGGCTGCGGCGGGGAAGCGGCTGTCGCCCAGCTTCACGGTCACCATGTCCAGCGGCACACCCAGCATCTCCGCCGCCGTCTGGCCTATGATGGTGTAGCTGCCGGTGCCGATGTCGGTCATGTCGGTTTCCACCGTGACACGGCCCTTGCCGTCCACGCTGATGCGCGCGCCGGACGCCATGACGACATTGTTGCGGAACGCCGCCGCCATGCCCATGCCAATGCGCCAGCGGCCATCGCGCACCTGGCCTGGCTTCGGGTTGCGCTTGTCCCAGCCGAATGCGTCCGCGCCCGCGCGCAGGCATTCGACCAGCTTGCGGCTGGAGAAGGGGCGCTTGGGGCCGGCTTCGGGGTCATATTGCACATCGTTGCGGATGCGCAGCTCAACCGGATCGACGCCGCAGGCTTCGGCCAGCTCGTCCATCGCGACTTCCAGCGCCAGCAGGCCGACCGCTTCGCCCGGCGCGCGCATCGCATTGCCTTCGGGCAGGTCGAGCACAGCGAGGCGATGCGAAGTCATGCGGTTCGCGCCGCCATAGAGCAGGCGCGTCTGCGCCGCCGCCGTCTCCGCGCCGCCGCCGGGCAGGTCGCCCGACCAGACTTCGTGGCCGATCGCGTCGATCACGCCATTCTTGTCCGCCCCCAGCCGGATTCGCTGTATGGTGGCGGGACGGTGCGTGGTGTTGTTGGGGATCTGCGGTCGGGCGATCGCGACCTTGACCGGCCGGCCGATCTGCTTCGCGCCCAGCGCGGCGAGCAGCGCGTCGGCGCGCAGGAACAGCTTCGCGCCGAAGCCGCCGCCGATATAGGGCGCGACGATCCGCACCTTGTCCGCCGGGATCTTCAGCGTCTTGGCCATTTCGCCGACGCTCCAGGCGACCATCTGGTTCGCGGTCCAGAGCGTCAGCTGGTCGCCGTTCCACGCGGCGGTGGTGGCGTGTGGCTCCATCATCGCATGGCTGTGGTCGGGCGTGGTGTAGTTCTGGTCGATCTGTACCGGGGCCTTGGCGAAGGCGCCGGCGAAATCGCCGACCGCCGTGTCCGCCGGGCCGCCGAAGCCGCCGGAGGGCGCGATGCCCTTGCCGCGCTCGGCCGAGAGGTCGAACGCGCCCTTGTCGGCCGCATAGTCGATCCGCACCAGCTTGGCCGCGTCGCGCGCCTGTTCCAGCGTCTGCGCGATCACCAGCGCGACTGCCTGCTCATAATGCTCGATCTTCGGCCCGCCCAGCAGATGCGCGGTATTGTAGTCGCCCTTGGCGAGCGGTCCGGCATTGCGATAGGTGATGATGCCGAGGACACCCGGCGCGGCTTCGGCCGCACGCAGGTCCATCGACTGGATTATGCCCTTGGCGATCGATGATCCCACGATCCAGCCATAAGCAGCATTGGGCGCGGCATCGTGCCGTTCATAGGCGTAGGGGGCCGTGCCGGTGACCTTGGCCGGGCCGTCGAGCCGGTCATGCGGCAGGCCGATCACCTTGCCGCGATCGATCGGGTTGCGGGTGGCGGGGACTTCGAACTTCATGCGCGCGCCTCCTGCTGGCGGAAGAGCGAGGCGAGCGTCGCCTGCGTCAGTTGCTGCTTGAAGGCATTGTGCTCGGTCGGCTTTGCGCCGGCCAGCGCGGCGTCTGCGACCGCCTTTGCGCCCTTGCCGGCGGCGGCGTCGGCTTCCGCCACGCGCCAGGGCTTTGCGCCGATGCCGCCGAAAGCGAATCGCGTGTCGCCCTCCTTGAACACCGCCGCCACCGAGACGAGGGCGAAGGCATAGGAAGCGCGGTCGCGCACCTTGCGATAGACATGGCGGCCGCCGATCGGCTTTGGCAGCGTGACCGAAGTGATGATCTCGCCCGACTTGAGCGCGGTTTCCTTCTGCGGCGTGTCGCCGGGCAGCAGGTGGAAGTCGGCGATCGGGATGGCGCGCTTCCTGCCGTCCGCGCTTATCGTCTCGACCTGCGCATCGAGCAGCCGCATCGCCACCGCCATGTCGGAGGGATGCTGCGCGATGCACGCATCGCTCGTGCCCAATATGGCGAGGCTGCGGCTGATCCCCTTCATCGCGCCGCAGCCAGAGCCGGGCTGGCGCTTGTTGCAGGGCATGCGCGTGTCGTAGAAATAGGGGCAGCGGGTGCGTTGCAGCAGGTTTCCGGCGGTCGTCGCCTTGTTGCGCAGCTGGCCCGATGCGCCGGCCAGCAGCGCGCGGCTGAGCACCGTATAGTCCTTCCGCACGGTCCTGTCGGCGGCAAGATCGGTGTTCCGCACCAGCGCGCCGATGCGCAGGCCGCCTTCGTCCGTCTTCTCGATCCGGTCAAGGCCCAGATGATTGACGTCGATGAGGTGGGCCGGCGTTTCGATCTGGAGCTTCATGAGATCGAGCAGGTTGGTGCCGCCGGCGATGAAGCGTGCGCCCTGCACCGAGGCGGCGGCCTTCGCCGCGCCCTCCACGCTGGTCGCGCGCTCATAGGTGAAGGGCCTCATGCCTTTTGCTCCTGAACGTCGCGAATCGCGGCGATGATGTTGGGATAGGCGGCACAGCGGCAGATATTGCCGCTCATCCGCTCGCGCACCTCCGCGTCGGAGAAGGCGACCTTGTCCAGATCATCGGTCACATGGCTGGGGATGCCGGCCTCGATCTCCTCCAACACGGCGACGGCCGAGCAGATCTGGCCCGGCGTGCAATAGCCGCACTGATAGCCGTCATGGGTGATGAACGCCTTCTGCATCGGGTGGAGCGCCTGCGCCGTGCCAAGCCCTTCGATCGTAGTGATCGACTCGCCATCATGCATGACCGCGAGGCTCAGGCAGCTGTTGATGCGCCGTCCCTCCACGATGACCGTGCAGGCGCCGCACTGGCCATGGTCGCAGCCCTTCTTCGTGCCGGTGAGGTGCAGATGTTCGCGCAGCGCGTCGAGCAGCGTGGTGCGCGGATCGAGTTGCAGATGCGCCTCGCGGCCGTTGACGGTCAGATGCGTCGGCATGGTCGCTCCCGTGGCGGAGGGCTTGTCAGTCGCTGCGCTGGCCGCGCCCGTAAAGGCTGGCGCAGCGGCGACGGCGGCGCCGCCGCGCAGGATCGCGCGGCGCGTGAGGTCTTGTGACGGCATTGGTTCGTCCCTTCACCAATATCCGGAGTTAGACGGAACGCGAGGCGATCGGTTCCGGATGCGAGTGCGGCGCGCCTTTTTTCGCTTTGCCGCGACAGTGCCGAATATTGGCCTTTCGCTGCATCGGCACAAGGGGCTGGCTGAATCTGCCGCGCGCGGGGGCGTGCGCCAACAAAATCGCCGCGACATGATTTCTGTGCTTGCGCCCCCAAATAAGCGCTGCTAGTGGCCACGCCTCACCCGCCGGAAGCATCTGCAACCGGCCGCCAGAGCGGGCGTAGCTCAGGGGTAGAGCACAACCTTGCCAAGGTTGGGGTCGAGGGTTCGAATCCCTTCGCCCGCTCCAGAATTCTTCAGGAAAATCAAAGAGTTCTGGCCCGCCGAGGCCGAGGGAACTTGTTTACTTTTTAGCTTGCGCGAGAAAAGTAAGCGTATGGTACGCAGCGGAATTCCGAATGCTTTGCTCTGGCCGAATGACCCTATGGCGAGACGAAGCGAGCGCGGTGGTCATACAGGCTGGTCCCGCTTGGGAAGAAGCGGGGCCAGGTATCTCCCCGTCAGATTCGTGAGCCGATAACGTGACATAGGCTTGGCCTTTTGCGCACCGGCTATAATCGCGTCATGCAAGTCTGCGAGCCATTCACGCTCGGCGCTCAGACCCTCTCTACGGTGCTCATGTCGTCCATGAATCACCTGCAGGAAATGCACCTGCTTGTCTGCGCTTAACCCTAGCACGACTTCCGCGACAAAAGCTTGCGGCAGTGCTGCGAGCACTGGGACGTCTTGGTAGGGGCTGGCACGGAATCCATTGACGACGAGATCCAACAGGAACTCTTGAGGGCTGTCGTTGAGTTTCCTGAGGAGGTGGAGCGAGATGCTGAGATACTGGGCCTTCGACACCTGATCCATCACAGCGTGAAGATACGCGGACAGTTCTAAAAACTCAGGCGTCTCCGATTCCATAAAGGCACGCGACGCATGATACTGCCTTAGTTCAGCATCGTCAGCATCCAGGCTGCCCGGAAGCCGCCCGTGCTCGTGTAGATCGTCAATATAGGCTTTGCACTCGCTCACGATAGCAGCGCGCGCCACTGGCATCAGGCCAATGGTCGTGAACCACAGCCGCAAACCAAAAGCGTGAAGAATTTCCCCGGGAACGACGAAATCGCGGGCGGCGAAAGCCCGCTCGATTTCCGCGACAATCTGTTCGACGTCGTCGTCATCGGCCATCATACTGTTCCAGGCTCGAAGCCAGAGTGGTTGATGCGCCGGCGTTGCGAAGGCTGAACTGTTATCGAGGACTTTGCGAACCGTATCTCCATCAGATTGGCCGCCAACGAGAACACCCTCCAAGAGTGTCGCGTCGAGAACGGTGTTGTCGAAATCGATCTGGGGATAGCGCGCCTCTATTGCCGCTTCCGGCCCTTTTTGCCCCGTCGCTTCTGCTCGAAACGCACGACCGAACCGGTCGTTGAGCAGCCGTGTGATCTGCCCATCCGCCAACCGTCCGCTACGATGCTCCAGCGATAGGGCAATCACCACAGACAAGGCTTTTGCCATCGCCGCATCCTTCGCCCAGTGCCGCGCGAGACAATGACGGGAAATGCGTTCGAAGTCCCAGAGCGCTTGTTTCAGGACCCGCAGGTTATTCTCGCCACCGGCGCGATGCACGTCGAGCACCTCGCTCCTGTGCTTTTCAAGGAAGGCTTTCGTAACTGGATCAATGATTGTTTCGAGGAACGTGGTATAGGCATCTTCCACCGGAGCAGTCACACGAAGCGTCTGACCGATGAGCTTCTCTTTGACGTCGGCGTACCGCTGATCGGCGCGACGCAAAAGCTCCTGCTCGTTGGCAACCAATATCGCTTTGAGTCCGTCATGCTCAACGAAACTGTTTATGTAACCTAGGACTTCGCTGACCGTCATCTGGCAACGCTCCAGATCGTCAAACACGAGCAGTCGCTCGCGAGGGTTGCCCAGCTCTTTCGTCAGGTCGATCTCAGGAAGTCCAGCACTCCACGTCCCATCTTCCTTGCCGTCACCGTTAAGATCGACCTTGAGCGTGCCCTTCACTGCCGCTCGCGCAATCGCGCCGACCACCTTCATGCCCTTTGAGGCTAGGAAGGGATGAATCTGCCGATAGAATTGCTCTTCGATTTGCGAGGTGTGCGTCATGCCGTAGAGGCTTACATAGAGTGGCTTGACGGGCGCGGTCTGCAAGTAAGACTTTAGCAGGTGCGTTTTTCCCGACCCCCATGGACCGCTCAACAATACAGCGAAGTCGAAATCTCGATCCCGATCGGTATAATAGTCCAGAAATGCGATGATTTCACTATTGGCCTTTGCCGCGTCAGCCCGACTCATTAACGCGTCCTATTCTTTTTGGCCAATCTGAGATGGCTTGGCCCCTATCATGCGCCGAGCATACAACCGGCCGACGTCCGGCCTCGCCTTCTCGAACAGATGGGCTACGATAAAATTGCCTCGTTGAGCAACTGGCGTCCCGTCGCATCCACACCCGTTCCATCATTCGTCTCACGCTGTCTCCCTCTGTCGACCGGTGTGTCGCAATGCCGCCGCACATATTTTGCCGAAACTTGGGAATGGAGATCATTCGCCAAGCACATCAAACCGCCGCCGAGATCCTTCCTCCTAATTGCAACGTCCGCGCTTGTCTTAATAGTTCGAATGATTAGACTGGCCCCTCCACGACGCTCAGCAAGCCATTGTGAGAGTGAGGAGCGAGCGCAAGAAAGGAAAGGCGAATCGCGAGAGACTGCAGGTTGGGAAGGCACTTGCGGTTGGACATTATGGACAATGGAGCAACAGGGGCTTCTGGACGGCTTTGCCGCCTCGATGAAGGAGGCAAGCTCAATCGATGCGCTGTCTGAAAAACTCGCGGCAATATCGCGCGACTTGGGCTTCGACTATTTTGCGCTGGCAGAACATATCGACCTGCGCGATCCAGGATCTGAACCGCTCCAAATTCACAACTATCCGTCGGGATGGGCAGCATACTATATTGATCGAGATCTAGGGCCGCGCGATCCAATCAGGCGAGCCAGCCATCGCACCCATCTCGGCTTCAGCTGGTCGAGGATACCTGAATTTCTTGTCCTAACGGCGGCCGATCGGGCTGTACTTGCCGCCGGCGCGTCGCACGGCCTTGGTGACGGCTTCACAGTGCCTTCTCATATCCCCGGCGAGGTCAGTGGCTCATGCACCTTCGTCACCAGCGAGAACCGCCCGTTTCCCTTCAACCGCATGTGGGCGACGCAATTGATTGGCGGCCTTGCCTTCGAAAGTGCGCAACGGATCCTCGGGCGCGTGAACTACGGGAGTGATGCCATGATCACCGAGCGACAAAGAGACTGCGTAGTATGGGCCGCTCGTGGAAATACGGATGCCGAGATCGCAGAAATCCTGGGCATATCGCACGAAACGGTGATCCAGCATCTGAAATATGCCCGCGAACGCTATGGCGTGCGCAAGAGGACGACTCTGGTCATAAGGGCACTGTTCGATGGACTGATCTCCTTCTCGGAGATTTTCCAGCGTCGCAAATATTGGTGACGCGAACTGTGGCGGAGCGTCGAACCGCTCCGCCACACAGGCATTGCTGCAAAACCGCCGATTCCCTGTCTTTCTACGCCACAGCGCGAATAGGCAAAGATCATGTTGCTGTCCTTAGCCATATGGCTTTCTTGATGCGTCCCTAGCTGAATCAATGCTGATTCAGTTGCTAGCTGGGACGGCACATGAGCGTTCATCCATTCCGCAACGGAGAAGCCACGCGCAGCACCCGCATGCTCCGCAGTGCGCTGGGGCCTGAAATTCTGACTTGGCTCAGCGATCCCGCCATCGTCGAGGTCATGCTCAATCCAGACGGGCGACTGTGGATAGATCGTCTCGGGACCGGGCTGGCGGACAGTGGGGTGGTGCTACCACCGGAGGACGGCGAGCGCATTGTGAGGCTTGTCGCCCATCACGTCGGCGCGGAAGTTCATGCAGGCGCACCAAAGGTATCGGCCGAACTTCCCGAAGGCGGCGAACGATTTGAGGGCTTGCTGCCACCGGTTGTTCAGGCGCCGACGTTCGCCATTCGCAAGCCCGCCGTCGCCGTGTTCACGTTGGCGGACTATGTCGCAAAGGGCATCATGACCGATGCGCAGGCCGAGCTACTATCGGCTGCCGTGAAAAGCCGACAAAATATCCTTGTGGCTGGCGGCACTGGGACCGGGAAGACCACCCTCACCAACGCTCTGTTGGCGGAGGTCGCAAAGACCGACGACCGTGTGATCCTGATCGAAGATACGCGCGAGCTTCAATGTACGGCGCCAAATCTCGTGGCGATGAGAACGAAGGACGGCACCGCGTCGCTGGCGGATTTGGTACGCTCCGCGCTCAGACTGCGTCCAGATCGGATACCCATTGGCGAGGTTCGTGGCGCCGAGGCGCTCGATCTCGTCAAGGCATGGGGGACGGGGCACCCCGGCGGCATCGGCACGATCCATGCCGGGTCGGGACGCGGCGCTCTTCGGCGGCTGGAGCATCTCATCCAGGAAGCGGTGATCATGGTGCCACGCGCCATGGTGGCAGAAACGATCAACCTCATCGCGGTGCTGACCCGCGACGGTCATGGCCGACGCCTGTCCGAGCTCGTTCGCGTCGATGGTCTCGGTCCCGACGGCGAATATTCCCTCTGCAACCAAGGAGATTGAACGTGATGAACCGTGTCAACCTGCGCGACACCCGGCACACGCTGGCGCTTGGCCTCGCCCTAGCCGTCGCCATCGTGATCCCAGCGCATGCCGCAGGATCGTCGATGCCCTGGGAAGCCCCGCTCCAGTCTATACTCGAATCGATTGAAGGTCCTGTCGCGAAGATCGTCGCCGTCATGATCATCATCGTGACCGGGCTCACGCTGGCTTTCGGCGATACGTCGGGCGGCGCGCGGCGGCTGATTCAGATCGTCTTCGGTCTCAGCATCGCTTTCGCCGCATCCAGCTTCTTTCTCAGCTTCTTTTCCTTCGGCGGCGGGGCGCTGGTCTGATGGATCGCGGCGCGCTGCCACCGGGCTTTGAAGTGCCGGTACATCGGTCTTTGACGGAACCAATTCTTTTGGGCGGGGCGCCCCGCGCGCTCGCTATTGTGAATGGCACTCTGGCCGGCGCAGTCGGGCTGGGCCTTCGCCTGTGGGTAGCTGGGATCGTGCTATGGACGATCGGACATGCCCTTGGTGTGTGGGCAGCGCGCCATGACCCACAATTCGTCGATGTGGCCCGACGGCATGTCCGCTATCCCGTGTGGCTTCGCGCATGATGTCGCTACGCGAATATCGCTCGTCGGCGAGCGCATTGAGCGACTTTCTGCCTTGGGCTGCGCTGGTCGCGCCGGGTGTCATCCTCAATAAGGACGGGTCGTTTCAGCGTACGGCTCACTTTCGCGGACCTGATCTCGACTCGGCGACGCCGGCCGAACTCGTCGCCACAACCGCGAGGCTGAACAATGCGCTGCGGCGGCTTGGGTCAGGATGGGCCGTCTTCTGCGAGGCCCAGCGTGTGCCGGCAAACGACTATCCTGACGACGACTTTCCCGATCCGGCATCAAGCCTCGTCGATATGGAACGGCGCGAGCAGTTTCACGAGGAAGGCGCGCATTTCGACAGCCTGTACTATTTCACGCTTCTTTGGATGCCACCTGCGGAAGACAGCGCGCGGGCCGAGCGCTTTCTCTATGAAGGCACGAGTTCGCGGCATTCGAACGCCACAGAGCTGCTCGGCACCTTCATCGACCGGTCGCACCGAATCCTGCAACTGCTGGACGGCTTTCTCCCGGAGATCGGCTGGCTCGACGATGAGGAAAGCCTCAGCTTTCTGCACAGCACCATCTCGACGAAGCGCCAGGCTGTCCGAGTGCCCGAGACACCCATGTACCTTGATTCCCTCCTGGCTGACGAGGACGTCGTCGGTGGTCTTGAGCCCCGCTTGGGCAAGGCGCATTTGCGCACGCTGACGATCAATGGGTTTCCGACGATCACCTATCCCGGCCTGCTCGACGAGCTCAACCGATTGGCCTTTCCATATCGTTGGTCGACGCGGGCCATCATGCTCGACAAGGCCGATGCGACACGCCTCGTCGGTAAGATTCGGCGCCAATGGTTTTCCAAGAGAAAGTCAGTCGCGGCTATCCTCAAGGAGGTCATGACCAACGAGGCTTCGACGCTGTTAGACAGCGACGCCTCGAACAAGGCGGAAGATGCTGACCTGGCATTGCAGGAGCTTGGCTCCGATATGATCGGTCAGGCCTATGTGACCACGACCATCACTGTGTGGGACCAAGATCCGGCGATAGCTACCGAGAGGCTCAGGCTTGCCGAGAAGATCGTTCAGGGTCGTGACTTCACTTCCAAGTCGGAGAGCCTCAATGCGCTGGAGGCATGGCTTGGCTCGCTGCCTGGCCAAGTTTACGCCAATGTGCGGCAGCCACCCATTAATACCCTGAACCTCGCCCACATCATCCCCCTTTCGGCGGTCTGGTCGGGGCCGACAGGCGACGCCCATCTGGCGGGACCGCCTCTTTTTCACGCTCGTACAGAAGGCTCGACGCCCTTCCGGTTTTCCCTTCACATTGGGGATGTCGGCCACACGTTGATCGTCGGCCCGACAGGAGCGGGCAAATCGGTGCTGCTTGCCACGATGGCGATGCAGTTCCGCAGATATGCATGTCAATCGGCGTGCAAACGGGACCCCCGATCGGCGCGCAAAAGGGACCCCCTTTCAAGGATGGCACGACGGTCGAGGAACGCGCCTTGCGCTGCGCGCGGCGTAGGGAGGGCGGAGCCCGACCGAA
>JBIIEH010000016.1:0-82121 GCA_044237945.1 Sphingobium sp.
AGGCGCGGAGTCCGTGACCCCGCGCCTTTTTTCCTGTCTCGCGCTGACGCTTAGGCCCCCATCGGCGCCGGGTCCCCGAACGGCCCCTTCCGTCGCTTCGTCCTGGGTATCGAAGACCCCGCCGCCGGGATCACCGAAGGCTTGATCGTCGTGCCGTCATCCCGCGTGATCTCGCCCTTGTCGAGCAGGGCCTTGATCTCCTCGCCGGTCAGCGTCTCATATTCCAGCAGCGCGTTGGCGACCAGGTGAAGCTGTTCCTTGTGCTTGCCCAGCAGTTCGCGGGCGCGCTCCAGGCCCTTCTCCACGAAGAACTTGATCTCGCTGTCGATCAGCTTCGACGTTTCGCCCGACATGCGCGGGGTGCGCGCCATGCCATAGCCCGTAAAACTGTCGTCGCCGTCGCTGAAATCAAGCGGCCCGACCTTGTCGGACAGGCCCCATTTCGTGACCATCGCGCGCGCCAGGCGGGTCGCCTGCATGATGTCGTTCGACGCGCCGGAACTGACCTTGTCATAGCCGAAGATCATTTCCTCGGCGACGCGGCCGCCAAAGGCCACGGCGATGTCGGCGTGCATCTTGTCGCGATGATAGCTGTAGCTGTCGCGCTCCGGCAGCGGCTGCACCATGCCCAGCGCAAAGCCGCGCGGGATGATCGTCGCCTTGTGGATCGGGTCGGCGGTCGGCTCGTATGCGAAGACCAGGGCATGACCCGCCTCATGATAGGCGGTCATCTTCTTCTCGTCCTCGGTCATCACCATGGACCGGCGCTCGGCCCCCATGAGAACCTTGTCGCGGGCGTCGTCAAATTCCTGCGCCGCCACCAGCCGCTTGCCGCGACGCGCCGCGAGCAGCGCCGCCTCGTTCACCAGATTGGCGAGGTCGGCGCCGGAAAAGCCCGGCGTACCGCGCGCGATGACGCGGGCGTCGACGTCCGGCGCCAGCGGCACCTTCTTCATGTGGACGCCCAATATCTTGACGCGACCCTCGATGTCGGGACGCGGCACCTGCACCTGACGATCGAATCGGCCGGGACGCAGCAGCGCCGGGTCCAGCACGTCTGGGCGGTTTGTCGCCGCGACGATGATGATGCCTTCGTTCGCCTCGAAGCCGTCCATTTCGACCAGCAGCTGGTTCAGCGTCTGCTCGCGCTCGTCATTGCCGTTGCCCAGCCCCGCGCCGCGATGACGGCCCACGGCGTCGATCTCGTCGATGAAGACGATGCACGGCGCATTCTTCTTCGCCTGCTCGAACATGTCGCGCACACGGCTGGCGCCGACGCCCACGAACATCTCGACGAAGTCGGAGCCGGAAATGGTGAAGAACGGCACGCCCGCCTCGCCCGCGATCGCGCGCGCCAGCAGCGTCTTGCCGGTGCCGGGCGAACCGACCAGCAGCGCGCCCTTGGGGATCTTGCCGCCGAGGCGTGCGAACTTGGTCGGGTCCTTCAGGAACTCGACGATCTCCTGCAATTCCTCACGCGCCTCGTCGATGCCGGCGACGTCATCGAAGGTCACCTTGCCGTGCTTTTCGGTCAGCAGCTTGGCCTTCGACTTGCCGAAGCCCATCGCACCGCCCGCGCCGCCGCCCTTCTGCATCTGGCGCAGCACGAAGAAGGCGATGCCCAGGATCAGCAGGAACGGCAGCGACTGGAACAGCAGATATTGCCAGAAGCTCGGCTGCTCGACGGCCTGCCCCGAATATTGCACGCCATTTTCGTCCAGCGTCTTGATGAGCGTCTGGTCGGGCACCGGAACCGTGGTGAATTTCTGCCCGTTGGTCAGCGTGCCGCTGATCCGGTCGGACGCGATCGCCACGTCCTTGACCTGGCCCTGCTGCACCTTGGACCGGAATTCGGAATAAGCCACGCTCGATCCGCCGCTCGCGCCCGGTCGCTCGAACAGCGACACGAACAATAGCAGCGCCACGATAACGCCTGCCCAGATCATCGCGCTCTTGATCCAGGGGTTGCCCTGCGGTTCCTTGTCGTCGTTCATCAGCTCTCTCTTCCGCCCGCAAGATAGGATGCGCGCGCAAAAGCGCAAGCAGCAGAGCGGGCGTGACGGGGTCTAATTCGGGTCAGCTTCCCAGCAGCAGGCGAACAGCGATAAAGCTCAGGATCAGCGCGCCACCGGCGGACAGTCCGCACAGCAGATAGCCCAGATACAGCAACAGCGGCGGATGCGCCTTGCCCTGCTTGCGATTGCGCTGCGCCGCCGAAAGGATGACGCTGGCCAACAGGCCATAGGTCAGCGCTGCAAACTCCACCATGGTAAATATCCCCGCTCAGAAGGGGCCAGCATAGCGCCCCGACCAGTTAAGAAAAGGCTGCGGCGGCGCACAAATTCGACAGATCGTGAAGCAGGCGCGGCGACCGGAGGGTTAACGGCGGAACAAGCGCGGGGCAAGCGTTGCGGCGCAACAGGATCAAAAGCCCCCCTGTAGCCTTTTGCCCCGTCTTGCCCTACATGCGCGCCCATCATGGGACGCTTCTCGAAAATGCATGGCCTGGGCAATGATTTCGTCGTCATCGACGCGCGCACTGACGCCGTCGAGATGCCCGAATCCCGCGCCCGCGCCATTGCCGATCGCCATGCCGGCATCGGCTGCGACCAGCTGATCCTGATCGGCAACGCGCCCGACGCTGACGTTTCCATGCAGATCTTCAACGCCGACGGTTCCGAAGTCGAAGCCTGCGGCAACGCCACCCGCTGCGTGCCCCTGTTCGTCGGCCGCGACGTCACCATCCGCACGAAGGCCGGCCTGCTCGACGCGAAACTGATCGACGGTGGCGCCAGCGTGGACATGGGGATGCCCCGCTTCGACTGGGGCGCGATCCCCCTCGCCTATCCCATGGATACGCTGACCATGGGCGCCAGCTGGGAAGATCTGCCCGCCCCCGCCGCCGTCAATGTCGGCAACCCGCATGTCGTCTTCTTCGTGGAAGACCTCGACGCCGTCGACACCACTCGCCTCGGCCCGCTGATCGAGACCGACCCGCTGTTCCCCGCCCGAATCAACGTCAACTTCGCGCAGGTCATCGGCGACAACCACATCCGCCTGATCGTGTGGGAGCGCGGCGCAGGCCTCACCCGCGCCTGCGGCACTGGCGCCTGCGCCACCGCCGTCGCCGCCATCCGCCGCAAGCTGGTGACAGGCCCCGTCACCGTCACCCTGCCCGGCGGCGACCTGTCGATCGACTGGATGCCCGGCGGCAATATTCGCATGACCGGCCCCGCCACCCATGTCTTCGACGGCGAGGCCGACTGGGACCGCTTTTAAGGTGGAGATCATCACCCTCGGCTGCCGCCTCAACATCGCGGAGAGCGAGGCGATCAGGGAGATGGCCGGCGCGCAGGACGACCTGATCGTCGTCAACAGCTGCGCCGTCACCGCTGAAGCCGTCAGCCAAACCCGCAAGGCCATCCGCCGCGCCCGCCGCGAACGCCCCGACGCGCGCATCCTGGTGACCGGCTGCGCGGCGCAAACCGAACCGGCGACTTTTGCGAATATGCCCGAAGTGAACGCGGTCCTCGGCAACCGCGAGAAACTCGACCCCGCCTCCTACGCTCCCGCCGAAGCCAAAATCCGCGTCGCCGACATCATGGCCGTCCGCGACACCGCGCCCCACATGGCCAGCGCCTTCGCCGATCACGCCCGCGCCTTCCTCGAAGTCCAGAATGGCTGCGACCATCGCTGCACCTTCTGCGTCATCCCTTTTGGCCGGGGCAACAGCCGCTCCGTCCCCGCCGGCGCGGTCATCGACAAGGCGAAGCAACTGGTCGACGCCGGCTATGGCGAGATCGTGCTGACCGGCGTGGACGTCACCAGCTACGGACCCGATCTGCCCGGCGCGCCCAGCCTTGGCCAGCTGGTCGAACGCATCCTGCGCCACGTCCCCGACCTCCCCCGCCTGCGCCTCTCCTCGCTCGACAGCGTGGAGATCGACGAGCGCCTGTTCGATCTTCTCACCCACGAACCCCGCCTGATGCCCCACCTCCACCTTTCGCTCCAGGCCGGCGACGACCTCATCCTCAAGCGCATGAAGCGCCGCCACAGCCGCGCCGACGCCATCGACATGGTCCAGCGCCTGAAAGCCGCCCGCCCGGAAATCGCGATAGGCGCGGACCTCATCGCCGGCTTCCCCACCGAAGACGAAGCCATGTTCACCAACAGCCTGAAATTGCTGGACGAATGTGATATCGTCCACGGCCACATCTTCCCCTATTCCCCCCGCGCCGGCACCCCCGCCGCCCGCATGCCGCAAGTCGACCGCGCCACCATCAAGGCCCGCGCCGCCCGCCTGCGCGCCGCCTGCGAAGCCCGGCGCCACGCCTGGCTCTCCAGCCTGATCGGCACCACCCTGTCCGTGCTGGTGGAGCGCAGCGGCACGACCGGCCACGCAGAGAACTTCGCACCCGTGCGCCTCCATGCGCATGCCACCCCCGGCTCCATCGTCGCCGCGACCGTCACGGCGCTTGAGAATGGCACGCTGATCGCGCAAGGAGCCGATCATGGCTGAACCCACTTCCTGGCGCGATCGTCTCTTCGGCGGCCTGCGGCGCACCTCCGACAAGCTCGGCGAGAATCTCACCGGCCTCTTCACCAAGGCCGCGCTGGACGACCAGACCCTCGACGAGATCGAGGAAGCGCTGATCCTGACCGACCTTGGCCCCGCCATGGCCGCCCGCGTGCGCGACCGCCTGGCCGAAGGGCGCTTCAACCGCGAACTGACCGAGGAATATCTGCGCGAGATCATCGCGGAGGAAATCGAAAAGGTCCTCGCCCCCGTCGCTCGCCCGCTGGAGATCGAGGCGTTTCCGCGCCCACAGGTCATCCTGGTCATCGGCGTCAATGGCTCGGGCAAGACCACCACGATCGCCAAGCTCGCCAAGAATTTCCTGGAACAGGATTATGGCGTGATGCTGGCCGCCGGCGACACCTTCCGCGCCGCCGCCATCGGCCAGCTCAAGGTCTGGGCCGAACGCCTCGGCGTCCCCATCGTCGCCGGCAAGGAAGGCGGCGACGCGGCGGGCATCGTGTTCGACGCGGTCAAGCAGGCGACCGCCACCGGCATCGACGTCCTCATCGTCGACACCGCCGGTCGCCTCCAGAACAAGACCGAGCTGATGGACGAACTGGCCAAGATCCGCCGCGTCCTCGGCCGATTGAACCCGGCCGCCCCGCATGACGTTGTGCTGGTGCTGGATGCCACCACCGGACAGAATGCGATGAGCCAGATCGAAGTCTTCCAACAGGTCGCGCAGGTCACCGGCCTTGTCATGACCAAGCTGGACGGCACCGCCCGCGGTGGCATGCTGGTCGCGGCGGCAGAAAAATACCGCCTCCCCATCCACGCGATCGGCGTCGGCGAAAAGATCGACGACTTGAAGCCCTTCGACCCCGCCGACATGGCCAAGGCAATCGCCGGCACGGCTTATGCGCGCTGACCCCCGCCCCTCCGCCGTCATGCTAAACTTGTTTCAGCATCCATTCGTCCCCACGCGCCGCAGCCCTGAAAGGCGCGCCGGCGACGGCCCCTGCACGACTCCGCTTCGTATCACGCCGCCGATCACGACAGCGCCCGCCGCCCCATGGATGCTGAAACCAGTTCAGCATGACGCATTGTGGACGAACACTTATGCCTGACACCACCCCCGCCCCAAAACCCACCCACGGCGGCAACCTCTCCCTCGCGCTGGACTTCGGCCCGCTCCTCGTTTTCTTCCTGACCTACAAGGGCGCGGGCTGGTTCTTTGGCGCCAACAATCCCATCACCGCGATGACCTTCGGCACCGGCGCGTTCATGATCGCCATCGTCATCGCCGTCATCGTCTCGAAGGTGAAGCTGGGCCGGGTATCGCCGATGCTGTGGCTGTCGGCGCTGCTGATCCTGTTTTTCGGCGGCCTCACCATCTATTTCCGCGATCAGAGCTTCATCCAGGTCAAGCCCACCATCATCTACGCCTTCTTCGCGCTGATGCTGTTCGCCGGCCTCGCGCGCGGCAAGCCGCTGCTCAAATATCTGCTCCAGGCCGCCTATGACGGCCTCACCGAAACCGGCTGGAAGAAGCTGTCGCTCAACTGGGCCTTCTTCTTCGTCTTCATGGCGATCGCCAATGAAGTCATGCGCCGCACCATGAGCTTCGACGCCTGGCTGGCGGTCAAGGTCTGGGGCGTCACCGTCGTGTCGATCCTCTTCGCCGCAGCCAATCTCCCCATGCTGCTGCGCCACGGCCTGTCCCTGGGCGACGAACCCAAGACCGAGGATATCGGCGAAACCACCCCGCCCCAGGGCTGATCTACGCCGCTGATCTACTCCGCCGCCACCTGCCACTCCCGGCGCGGCAGTTCCACCGCCAGCGCCTCGACGATGTCGGTCACCATCGCCCGCATCTGCGCCAACCCGGCCCCCGGCTGATCCAGCTTCGCGTCCAGATACAGGCTGCGGTCTACCTCCAGCTGGATCGCGTGCAGCCCCACGCCCGGCCGCCCGTGCCGCTCGATGATGTGGTCCCCGGCATAGGGATGGTTCTGCGCCGCCGCGACGCCATGCGCCGCCGCGATGTCCGCTGCCAGCGTCATCAGCCGCGCCGACGCCCCCCGGCCGAACCGATCGCCCAGCACCAGCCGCACCGGAGCTTGCCCGATCGCCCGCGCCGCGATCGGCGGCATCGAATGCAGATCGATCAGGATCGCATGGCCGAACCGATCCCTTGCCGCCCGCATCAGCCGCGCGATCTCCGCATGATAGGGCCGGTGCAGCACCTCGATCCGCCGCTGCACTTCCGTCCACGCAATCGGCCCGCGCCATAATTGCGGCACGTCGCCCAGCCGCCGCGGCACCAGCCCCAGCCCGCCGCGCAGCTTCGCGCTCGATTGCAGCGCCGCGTCGCGCGGCAGCCCGGCGACCATCTCCGGGTCGATTTCCCGCTCGTTGCGATTGAGGTCGATGAAGGCGCGCGGCGTACGCGCCACCAGCACGCTGTGCCCCCGCCCGATCACGTCATGCGCCAGCAGGTCGGAAAAGCGATCTTCCAGCCGCCGCAACACGCCCACGCCCACCCGCGCCTGCGCCAGCATCTCCGGCGCATAGTCCCGCCCGGCATGCGGCGCGGACAGGATGATCGGAAAATCGGGAATCGACGGACCGAACCGATCGAAGGCCGGGGTCCTGTCGGCAGGCGGGATCAACGGCTCATGGTTCAAAAATGCGTCCCGCCCCAAAAAGTGGTTACTCGACTGGATATTCTTTACCCTTCACCGCATAATGCCAGACATCGCGCAAGGGATGCAATGCCCGGAGCGGTTTTTGGGGCATATTCTAAGGGGTCTGACAAGCGCGATGGTCCGCATATTGCTGGCTGAAGACGATGAGAGCATGCGCCACTATCTGTCGCGCGCGCTCGAAAAATCGGGGTACGAGGTCATCTCCGTATCGACCGGCCGCGAAGCCGTGCCGCACATCAATTCGGATCGGTTCGACCTGCTGCTGACCGACATCGTCATGCCCGAAATGGACGGCATCGAACTCGCCCAGCACGCCGCCTCCGTCGCCCCCGACTTGCGCATCATGTTCATCACCGGCTTCGCCGCCGTCACGCTCAAGGCCGGCAAGGCCGTCCCCCAGGCCAAGGTGCTGTCGAAACCCTTCCACCTGCGCGACCTGGTGCTGGAAATCGAACGCATGTTCGGCACCGAAAGCCTGACCGGCCTAAACTAAAGAAACTCCCCTCCTCTTCAGGGGAGGGGCAGCGAGACTTAATAAGCGCAGCGAATTTAGTCGCAGCGGGGTGGGCTTAGCGCAGACATGGGCGATTTGGAGACAGCCCGCTTGCATCGGGACACCTCCCTTGGCCGGTCAAATGCTGTCCTGCCAGCCAGACCCTTCCCCGCAAAAATATTTGTTCTTGGTTGGGCCTTTCGCGTCAAATCGAATGACAAACGTATATTGATTTGCCGGGAGAGAAGGTCGGTTCACGCCATCATAGAGCCTTACGGTAAGTCTGTCCTTTCCCACCGTCAGCTTCGCTCCGCCATATTGGTCTACCCCCAAAGAGCATTGATAGCTGCCCGAAAATTCCTTGCCATTTCGTATGACGGCTATTTGCTGCATGCCGTGATGCGAGATGGGATTTACAAATTCCAGATAATAGACTGAATATCGAACGCCTTTTGTTCTAATGATACCAAGTTCAGTGATTTTGGTGTTAGCCAAGCGACCATTATGATCGTTCTTTGCGAAAACTGCTCTCGGGTCCAGCGCGTGCTCTGGCCGAGCCTCTAGGGCAGATGTGAGAAGCAACAGTCCGAAAAACAGCGCCTCTTTCATATGACCGACCTCATCACGCGCGAAGAGTAACTCACTGCCTGAATGTCAGCAACTGGGCACAATCCACCCCTACGACTTTCCCTGTCCTACAGACCCCACCCTCCTCCATGATCCGCCCGCCCGGCTCTTTCCCATCGTCCACCCCACAGCTCCACAAGGCTGTAGCGCCACTGTCGCGCGACTGTGACCCAAGCGGCGCGTTCCAGTGACCTTGCAGTGACCCGACTGCGCCCCAGGCGTGACCAAACCGGCGCGTCACCGTGACTTCAGCGCCCCTATTGCGCCCTTTTGTTGGAAATCACCCGACAACGGTGTGAACTTTGCCAGTGTCGCGTTCCCGTACCCCGCAGGCCCGCCCGGACGAGCGCCCGCCGCTTCAGTCAGGCACCACTTCCTGCACATCCGGCGTCGGGTCCAGCGGCACGCCGGCCATCGCCGCGTTGAATCGCTCGCGGTCCAGTCCCTTCTCCCAGGCGGAGACCACCACCGTCGCCACCGCATTGCCGATGAAGTTGGTCAGCGATCGGCATTCGCTCATGAAGCGGTCCACCCCCAGGATCAGCGTCATGCCCGCCACCGGCACGCTCGGCACGATGGAGAGCGTCGCCGCCAGCGTGATGAAGCCTGCGCCCGTCACCCCCGCCGCGCCCTTGCTCGACAGCATCGCGACGCCCAGCAGCAATATCTGCTCCTCCAGGCTCAGATGCACATTGCACGCCTGCGCGATGAACAGGGCCGCCAGCGTCATGTAGATGTTCGTGCCGTCCAGGTTGAAGCTATATCCGGTCGGCACCACCAGCCCGACCACCGACTTGCGGCACCCCGCCCGCTCCATCTTCTCGATCAGGCTCGGCAGCGCCGCTTCGGATGAGGACGTGCCCAGCACCAGCAGCAGTTCCGCCTTCAGATAGCGGATCAGGTGCAGGATGTTGAACCCCGCGAACCACGCCACCGTCCCCAGCACCACCAGCACGAACAGCAGCGACGTCAGATAGAAGGTCGCCACCAGCCCGATCAGGTTGAGCAGCGTCCCCAGCCCATATTTGCCGATCGTCGCCGCCATCGCCCCGAATGCGCCAATCGGCGCGGCCTTCATCAGGAAGGACACCAGCTTGAAGATCGCATGGCTCGCCGATTCGAGCACCGTCATCAGCGGCTCGGCCTTCTCCCCGATCAGGCTGAGCGCAATGCCGAACAGGATGGCGACGAACAGCACCTGCAAAATATTGTGTCCGTCCGCCACGGCGGAAATCAGCGTGCCGGGAATGATGTCCAGCAGGAAGGCGACCAGCGTGCGGGCATGGGCCTGTTCCTCGAAACTGGCGACCTTGCCCGCGTCCAGCGTCGCCGGATCGATATTGAGGCCCGCGCCCGGCTGGATCAGATTGGCGACGATCAGCCCGACGACCAGCGCCAGCGTCGAAAAGGTCAGAAAGTAAGCGAAGGCTTTCCCCGCCACCCGGCCGATCGCCGCCAGTTCCTTCATGCCGGCGATGCCGGTCACGATCGTCAGGAAAATGACCGGCGCGATGATCATTTTAACGAGCTTGATGAAGGCGTCGCCCAGCGGTTGCAGCGCGATTCCCGTCTTGGGCCAGAAATGCCCGATGATGACGCCCAGCGTGATTGCGATCAGCACCTGAACGTACAGCTGCCGATACCAGGGCAGGCGCGGCGTCGTCTGAATGGGCGACGTGGAAGATGGCAGCATGTGGTTCGGCGTCCCCTTTTCGCCCCAGCATATGTTTCTGTTCGGGCCTGTCCAGTTGGCAGAACGAATGACGCGAAGATTCCCGCTTGCGCCCCGTAGCATGCCCCGCTAAAGGCCCGTCTCCCGTGGGCGTGTAGCTCAGTGGTAGAGCACTGTGTTGACATCGCAGGGGTCGCAAGTTCAATCCTTGCCACGCCCACCATCGAAACCCTCGCCATCCCAATGGGCTGGCGAGGGTTTTGTTTTGAGGCTATATACCTGACTAGCCAGTCGGCTTAACGGCCGCCATCCCAATGAACCGGGGCCAGCGGTTATAGCCCACTGCCGGATCATTCGAACGAAACTCAACGATAGCGCGGCGCTCCATTTCGCTGACCTCTTCCTTGAAGACGGTTTCCGATTCCCAAAGAATGTCCCCTCGTAATCGTGAAGCTGTATCGTTCCTTGCGCGTGAAATCGGCAGCGATCATCGCACCTGACGTGCTCCGCGGAAACTCCTCCAGTTTGATGTAGAGTCCACTTCGAGAAGGAGTGCGACGTGAAGAAGAGCAGGTTTACCGAGGAGCAGATCATTGCGGTTCTGCGGGAGCAGGAGGCTGGCGCTGGGACGGCGGATGTGTGTCGCAAGCACGGCGTCAGCAGCGCGACGTTCTACAAGTGGAAGGCCGCTTATGGCGGCATGGACGTGTCGCAGGCGCGCAAGTTGAAGATGCTTGAGGACGAGAACGCGAAGCTGAAGCGCCTGCTGGCCGAAGCGATGCTCGATAATGCGGTGCTGAAGGAAGTGACCTCAAAAAACTGGTGAAGCCTGCCGCTCAGCGCAAGGCGGTCGAGCATGTTCGACAGCTCCTCGCGATCAGCGAGCGTCGGGCATGCTCCATCCGTGCCGTGGATCGGACGGCGATGCGCTATGCGCATCGGCGATCGGATGATGGCGACCTTCGGTCGCGGCTTCGCGGACTTGCGCTGGAACGACGGCGGTTCGGCTATCGGCGGCTTGGGATCATGTTGGCGCGTGAGGGCATCGTCATGAACCTCAAGAAGCTGTTGCGCCTGTATCGGGAGGAGAACCTGCGTGTGCGGCGACGACGCGGTCGCAAACGAGCCATGGGCACGCGAGCGCCGATGACGTTGCCGCAAGCCCCCAACCAGCGCTGGAGCCTCGACTTCGTCAGCAACACACTGGCCTGCGGCCGGCGGTTCCGCATGCTTGCTGTGGTCGATGACTTTACGCGCGAGTGCCTGGCGCTGGTGGCGGATACGTCGCTGTCAGGCGCCCGTGTCGGCCGAGAGCTTGACGCAATCATCGCAGCGCGCGGCAAGCCTCTCATGATCGTCAGCGATAACGGCACTGAGCTTACGGGTCTGGCGATCCTGCGATGGACCCAGGACCGACGCATTGAGTGGCATTATATCGCGCCCGGCAAGCCGCAGCAGAACGGCTACGTGGAGAGCTTTAATGGTCGCCTACGCGACGAGTGCCTCAATGAAACGCTGTTCGCATCGCTGAGCCATGCCCGATCGGTGCTGAAGAACTGGCGCAACGATTACAACCATGTGCGGCCGCATAGCGGTATAGGCGGGCTGACGCCCGCCGATGCTGCCAGGCGGCTTGTGCAAACCCGCCCGGATGGGCACGATGACAACCCCGGACTCTACTTATGAGTGGAGGAACTTTGGGGAGCACGTCAGAAGCGCTGAAAGAACTGATGGAGGCTGACGGTTTCGGCCTTGCTGCCCATGAAATCTAACCAGCCAGATTGCGCGATCACATCAATCGGATTTTGGCTGGTTAGGTATATCGTTCCCCAAAAAAGCTCACTCGCACTGGATGAAAATAGCGGAAGCGGTCAAGTCTGAACACACCGTCACACCCCAGGATAAAACACCCTGGAATATTCATTGCGCAGCAAAATTCATCGTGATTTAGTTTTCAATTCCATTGGAGATGAAGATCTGGGACGTGCAGGATATTGCCCACGAAGTAGGGCACCTTGAACCCATCCTTGATCCTGAATTCGGGCAGCATTTTGACAAACTCCTCCACCGCGATCTGCAGTTCCAGGCGTGCAAGGTGCATACCCAGGCATTTGTGGATGCCGCTGCCCAGCGACATATGCGGTGCCTTGCGGTCGAAACGCACGTCTTGCGGATTTTCGTAAAAGGCCGGATCGCGACCAACCACTGGCGAACTGAACGCCACATAATCGCCAGGCATGATCTTCTGGCCATGGATTTCGATGACCTTGGTCGCGATCCGGAACGCCGTGACCGGCGCAAAGGCGCGTAGAAATTCCTCGACCGCCAGAACAATGAGCGACGGATCCGCGCGCAGTTGGTTCTGCCTCTCCTGATGTGTCGCCAGATAGTTGAAGATATTGCCCAGCAGCGACGTCACCGTGTCAAGCCCGCCGATATACAGGTTGAAGCAGTGGCCGAAGACCTCATCGTCATTCCATAGTCGGCCGTCCACCTCGAACGTCAGCACCTTGCTGATATAGTCGTCCCGCGGATTCTGGCGCCGGGACTCGATTTCTTCCAACAGATAGTCCTTCACGCACCGCACGGCGTTCCCGCGCACCTGCCAGTCGTTGGAGTGAAGCATCTCCTTTTCCCATTTCAGGAACTCCGCCATGCGATCCTGAGGCAGCCCGAGCAGATCAAGTACGATGAAGATCGGAAACTTCTCCGAGAACTCTGCGATGAAATCGCACTCGCCCTTATCCTTGAAAGCGTCGATCAGGACGCGCGCGCGCTCACGCACCTGCTCCTTCATGGCGAACATCTTCTGCGGCGAGAAATGGCTGTTCAGCGCTTTGCGATAGCCGGTATGAACCGGCGGATCGGCCTCGGTCGGGATGACCAACCAATTTTCGCCGATATTCTGCGCCCATTTTCCCATACCGTTCTTGGTGAAATTGTCGGGATCGCGCAGCATCGCCTGCACATCCTCGGCATTTTTGAGCAGCCAGCCGGGCTGGTCGCCGGGGAAGATGTTGGTGACATAGGTGATCGGGGGCAAATTCGCATGCATCGCCGGAATCAGCACTTCCTGCGGATTGTCATAGATCACTTGACGGGAAAAGAGCGGCAGCGCCATGGCCAGTTCGGCCGGCACATGATCGGGCAGCGGCGTCTTGGCGGTCGTGGTCATGATAGTCTCCGGTACATGTTGGAGTGAAGCGCAACATCGAGGCAGACATCACCCTGTCGTCGCGCCGCGAAATCGGTCGGGCCGGACGGGAAGTCATGATGTTGCGTCTGCGGCATGGGGTCAGTCCGGCGTCTGCATGAAGGTGAGCAGATCGGCATAATGCGGCTGATGGACGAGGCCGCCGCCGGAAATCGAGATATTTTCGCCTGTGATATAGCGCGCCTCATCCGAGGCGAGGAAGGCAACCAGCGCGGCGATATCGTCGGGCGTTCCAAACTCGGGCGTCAGGATATGGCGCTGGATGATCTCCTTGAGACCCGGCACGGTTTTTTCGAGCGCGTCGGTCAGGACAACGCCCGGCGCTACGCTGTTGCAACGGATATTCTGTCGCCCATGCTGGGTCGCAACATACTTGGTCAGGCCGATGATCGCAGCCTTTGATGAGCCATAGGCGATCCGGGCGAGGTCTCCCGCCGTTCCTGAATTGGAGGCCGTGTTGATGATGGAGCCACCACCGCCGGCGATCATGTGGGGGATCGCATATTTGCACCCCAGCAGATAGCCGGTCAGATTGATGTCCAATATCTCCCGCCAGATGCCGATCGGGATGTCCACGGCCGTGGTGTCCTGCGGACTTTTGACCGGATCGGTCATGGCTGCATTGTTGTGCAATATGTCGAGCCTGCCGAAATGATCGACAGTGCGATCAACCATGGCCTTTACCGACTGTGGATCAGCGGCGTCGAACTGCACGGCCAACGCCTTTTCTCCCAGTTCATGGGCGGCGCGGGCCGCTGAATCTTCGAAGAGATCAGCGAGAACGACGCGGGCGCCCTCCGCAACGAAGCGTCGAGCGACGGCGGACCCGATGCCTCCTCCGCCTCCGGTGACGATGGCTACCTTGTTTTCCAACCGCATCATATCTCGCCACTTTCCCAAGACCGGCTCGGGGAGAGGACGGTGCCGCCCTCTCCCGTCTCCCCTTTTTCCGCCAGCCAAAGCCGATCAGAATTTGAACGTGGTTTCCACGCCATATGTTGCGGGCTGACCGACGTAGGCCGCCGCGATCCCCAGGCTTCGATAGAGATCGGGGAAGCGACGCAGCAGATATTTCTTGTTCGTGATGTTGCGACCATAGATCGCAATCTCGACATTCGGATCCGCCAACTGGAAGGCGATGCGACCGTTGAAAATGCCATAGCCCGGCACGCGCCCCAGCGCGTTCTCGGTAGCATAGGCAGCTTTGGTCGCAGCCGAGGCTTGGTCGGCCGCCTTCACCGCATCGAAATGTTGTGCGCCGACATAGGAATAAGCGCCGGTGACTGCGAGAGTGCCCGCACCGAAAGGAATTTTCTGCGTCGCGCTGATGTTAAGCTGCTTCTTGGGCAATTGCAGAAGTGGCAGGCCGCTCAGATCCACAACACAGCCATCCGTTACGCCAGCACTATTGGTGCAGCCGCTGCCCGCAATGACCTGAGTTTCGCTAAACGTACCCTTGACATACTTACCGTTCTGAATCGAACCGTTGATACCAACCGTCATTCCCTCCCACGGAACGACCGTCAGCTCGTTTTCAATGCCCCAGATGCGAACCTTGCCGTTGTTCTGGATATATTGGGTCACGCCAATTCCAGTGACAAAGCTATTGACGATCGCCTGATTGTCATCCTTCCAAGTGTGGAAGACAGCCGTGTTGAAGCGCACGCGCCGATCGAAGAGATCCACCTTGAGGCCAGCCTCCACATCCTTCACCTTCTCCGGCGCGAAAGCCGGCAGACCGCCCGCTCGCAGGTTCCAGCCACCCGCCTTGGCGGCGCCACGAGTTGCAATATAGAGGAAGAGGTTTTCGTTGGCCTGCCAGTCCAGACCCAGGTTCCATGCCGGATAGTCGAACTTGGCATTCTGCTCCTGGTTACAGGTGGTGGCCGTAACAGGCTCCGTCGGGGTTACGGTACAATTTATGCCGGTCGGCGTTCCCGCGACGGCCACATCATAGGGCAGACCCAGAACCTGCGCGTTATGCAATACGCTGTCTCGCGTGTCCCAGGTGTAGCGGAAGCCGCCCACGGCGCGCAGCGTCGGCGTCAACTGGTAGTAGGCCTGGGCGAACAGGCCCGCAGTCTTGTTGGTGACATCCGCGTTGGAATCACGGATACGAGTACCAAAAATTTGCGAGCGGCTGAATTCATATCCGCTTTCTTTGCCCGCATAGGCGCCGGTGATGAAGCTGAGACTGTCGGTAATATTGCCAGACAGCTGCAATTCCTGAGAGATATAATAGGACCCCGAGCCGGCAAAAGTACCAAGCAGCGGGACCGCTGTTCCGTCCGTATCACTGAGGCCATAGTTCATAGAATGACGATAGCCGGTAATAGACTTGAGATTGAGGCTGCCCAGCTCGACGTTGACAGTGCCAGAAAATCCATAGACTTCCAGCGTATTGAAAGGTTGAACGCCATATAGCGCCTGCGCCTCGGGAGTAAGCGCTCCGATGCCGGCAGCGACCGAGGTGCCCGTGGCCGTGTTTTCCCACCAGTCCGCCTTGGTCAGCAGGCCGGCCGTAAGCCCTGGCTGAAATGCTGCCGGGACGATAGCGGGATTGAAGGTCCACAGCGCAATCTGCTGACCATTATTGCGCTGGCGGTTCCAGTCACCCGACAGCGTAACGTCCCATCCATTGCCTTCATATTTGATCTTGCCGCGCAGGAATTTGCTATTGTTGTCCGAAAAGTCACGATTGTTATTCGGATTGTTGCCATAGCCTTCGCGGTTGTTGATCGCGCCGCTGAGGCGGACTGCGAGACCGTCAGCAAGAGGGACATTGATGCTGGCTTGCGCGCCCAGATTGTCATAATTGCCATATTCGGCCTTGAACGTCCCGCTGAGCGTGTCGTCAGGATCGTTGGTGATGATGTTGATCGCGCCACCAGTCGTATTGCGGCCGAACAGCGTTCCTTGTGGCCCGCGCAGCACTTCAAGCCGCTGGATATCCTGAATATCGGTCATGCCCGTCGACGGTCGCGGGATATAGACACCGTCAATATATGTCGCGACAGCAGGATCATTCGCCAAGATCGGCTGGAGATTGCCCTGGCCACGAATGGCGACAAAGACAATGCCGTCACCACCGGCGGAGCCGCGGCCGATAACCAGGCCCGGCGCGGTCCGCTGCAAGTCCACGACATTTTCGACCTTTGCGGTCGTCAATGCTTCGGGGCTGAGCGCCGTAACGGCAATCGGCGTGGTCTGGAGACTTTCCTCGGTACGGCGGGCGGTGACTACGATATCCTGAATGCCCTCGGAAGCGCCCGACTGCGGAGCCTGCGCATAGCCCGGCTGAGCCAGTGCAACGATGAAAGCGCCGGTCGCGATCGCTCCCAATGTGGTGGCCTTGGTCATTTCTTCTCCCCCATATCGGCTTTTTTGATGATCGGCGCAGACCCCTGCGCACTGATCCCGGCGCTTTAGCCGGGCGGTCATATGCCCCATAGCCTTGGGAGGCGGATTGACTGCTTCGCGACAGATTTTGGCCGCAGATCGATATTTCCCAGCAGCACCGTCAATGCATCTGCGACGGCTGGCACCGGAAATCCTTCGGGGTCTGGCCTGTCGCGGCGCGAAAGGCGGCAGAAAAGGCCGAGGTGCTGTTAAAGCCGCAGCGCCAGCTAATCTCTTTAATCCGGGCATTATCGCCGCGAAGCAACTCCTTGGCCAGTGCGATGCGGTTGCGCGCGACGAATTCGCCAACGCTGACCCCGGTGGCGTCCTTGAACACGCGCGCGACGTGCCGCACGCTCATGTTGGTGTCGCGGGCGATGTCGGCGACGCCCAGCGATCCGGACAGATTTTCCATGATATAATCGACGATGTGCCGTGCCTGCCGGGCGCACCGCGAAGTCCCGACGCCCAGTTCCTGCGGACCCATATGGCGCGCCAGTTCGACCGCCAGGCCCATCAGCATCGATTCGATCATCGCCTTGCTAGCAAAGCCGGGCGAACGCAATTCCGCAGCCAGTGTTTCGAACAGCCGGCGCATGGCGATATTCTGAACATCGGCACAGGGGTCCAGGCCCTGAAACGGCCGCGTGCCATCGAAAAGCTCGTCCAGAAACTGCTCCCCCAGGGCGACGCAAACAAGATGCCGCTCCTGAAGGGCAGGTTCTCCGACATATTGGCGATGCGGTGGCATGTAGAGTATGTCCCCCGCCGCCGCGCGCCGATCGGGCCTTCCCATACTGACAATGCTGCGCCGCGGCTGCCGGTCGAGCGAATAGTCAAGATAATGTTTTTCCGGGCTAAAAGGGCCAGTGCAAGGCTTCACCCAACTGAAGTGGCGCACATCGACGCGGGCGTCGCTCATCGTTGCTGCCGCCTCGATGTAAAAATCGTCTACGCCGAACCTATGCTGGTCGGTCCAATCGCTCTCCGGACGAAACATCTCTACCCCGTCTGATCTCTTGTCGTTTTTCGCACACGCCGGGTAGGCGTACCGGATCACACTTACTTCTATCTTTCGATAGGTCGTCAAGACAGGTCTTCGTCGCACCCTGCAATCCTGCCGATGGCCCAGGATCGACATAGTCTGGCCGACTGACGGCACAGCGCGCCGATGGCCCAACCCGCTCGCACGGTTAGATAGGTGCTTGGAAACAAAGAAGCGTTCAGGCGCTACTGCGGAGACAGACAACATGACGATTTCGCCCCGACAGCAAGCAGTCGTCAGCCGATATCCCTGGTATGTGCTCGGCATATTGACCTTGGCGCAGACCTGTCATGGGATCGATCGCGCGATCATCGGACTGGTGCTGGCGCCAGTGGGCCGCGAATTCGCTCTTTCGGATGGACAGCTCGGCATCCTCGCGGGCTTTGCCTACGGTATTTTCTTCGCTCTGGCCGCGCTCCCATTCGGCATCGCGGTCGATACGCGAAACCGCCGGAACCTGATGGCCGCTGCCCTGACCCTGTGGAGCGGCGCCACCGCGTTGTGTAGCCTGGCGACGGGCTTCTGGACTTTGGCGATCGGCCGCGCTGCGGTTGGCGCGGCGGAGGCAGGCGGATCGCCGACCGGAATGTCCCTGCTCAGCGACTATTTCAAGGAGGATCGCCGCGCGACCGCCATCGGCATCTGGTATCTGAGTTCGGGGATCGGCCTCGCCATCGCCTTCATCGTCGGCGGCATGATCGTGCAGACGGTGGGCTGGCGCTGGGCGTTCGTCGCGGCCGGCGTACCTGGACTGGTCCTGGCGCCGATCCTGCTGCTCACCGTCCGGGAACCCGCGCGCGGTGCACATGACGAACCCGCCGCGCTGGAAGGCGAGCAACTGCCGCTGCGGCGGCGCATCCCGCTGCTCACCGCCCAGCCGGGCCTGTTATATTGCATCGTGGCGATCTTCCTGATCGCCGCCGGCATCTACGGTATGAGCACCTGGCTTACGACCTTCCTGATCCGCGTCCACGGCCTGCCGATCGCGCGCGCGGGCCTCTTGATCGCCATCGCCTATGGCGGCCTCGGTTCGATCGGCGGGTTCCTGGCGGGATGGGTGATCGACCTCATTAACAAGAAGCGCGGCGGCTTCGATCCGGCGCGAACCGCCTTGTTCGGCGCCACCATACCGCTGCTGACGGCTTTCACGGGGGTCGGCACGGTGATGCTGCATGACCTTGACCATATGCTGGTTTTGATGATGACCTGCGGGTTCCTCAGCGCATCTTATAATGGCCCGATTTACGCCGTCATCGTCACGATCGCAGGGCCACGCCTGCGAGGCCTTGCCGTATCGCTCGTCCAGTTGGGGGCGAACCTCTTCGGGGTGGGCGCGGGAACCTACCTGATCGGCGCGGTCAGCGACTATGTCGGTGGAACGGCCGGCGTGGCCTGGGGCATCGGAATGGCGATGCTGTTCACATTCTCCGGCGGAATATTGCTGCTGCTGGCGGCCCGGTCGCTTCGCCGCGCTCGCGTCGCCAAATGCGATGCGTAGATCATCAAAAAAAAGCGGCCCGCCGGGCTGGGCGGACCGCTTCCTGCAACCGACACGCTGTTATGCGTTGGCGGCTTCGCGTTCCTTGCGGCGCGCCTTGGCGGCCTCGATACCCCGGAACACGGTTGTCGTATTGCCTGCGCCCGCGTAGAAAAGGATGAAGAGCGGCAGGAAGTCCAGCTCCTCGTCGGTAAACTCCCCGTTGATGAGCGCGCCGTTCATCTGGATTTCCACCAGATCCGGACGGCCCAGCATCGCGGTTGCGCCGAGCACCAACAGACGCTTTTCCCGCATCGAAAAGATATCGCTGCCCCACAGATTGGCGAACTGATTGCCGACAATCTCCTGATTGAAGGAGGATTCGCGATAGGGCAGCGTCATCTGCGATGATCCGGGTCCGTAGACCTGATCGAATATTTCAAGGCCCTTCTGCCACTGCGCTTCATCGATGCTCATGCCTTCTCTCCCATCACGTCGGCGAGGCCGACAACGGCCTGATCCGTGCGGCGCGTCAGTTCGACCAGCGGCAGCGTGATCCCGTAGCTGCTGGCAAGGTCCAGAGCGGCATCCAGATCCTTCACCATCAGGCCACGCGTATATTCGCGAATACCCGCTTCCTGCGCGCTGCTCGACGGATCATCGCGCAGCGCGAGCATCAGAGGGCCGCCCACGCCGTCCGAACTGGCGATGATCACGTCATTCAGTTGATGAATATCGACCCCAGCATTGCGACACAGGACCGCCGCTTCATAGCCCGTGCGCAAACCGCCGAATACGACGACGTTGCGGGCAATCTTCGCAGCCATTCCGGCGCCGGGGCCGCCCATATGCGCCACCAGCTTGGCGAAGCCGTCCAGCACCGGACGCACATTGGCGACGGTTTCATCCGCGCCGCCGACCAGGCAGACGAGGCCATGCTCGCGCGATTTGGTGCCGCCTGTGACGCCGCAATCGACCAGCGCGACGCCAGCCGCGTCCGTCAACGCCCGGATGGCGTCGAGGTCGGTGATCGAAACCGTCGCGACCAGCACCACGGTCAGGCCGGGCCGCGCCTGCGACAATATCCCGTCGGGGCCGGATAGCACATCGATCGTCTGCTTGGCGCTGACGACGGCTATGATGATGACGTCGGCCTGCCGCGCCAGCTCCGCCGGACTGGCGACGACGGGCGGCACGCCCTCCAGCGTATCCGCCGCATCCGGCCGAATGTCGTAGACCGCCGCCAACTGGTTTGTCCGCGCAAGGCAGATGGCGACACCCGCGCCTATCTGTCCCAGTCCGATAACTCCTGCTTTTCCCATCCTCTATCCTTTCTGCCGCCTCTTCGCGGTCCGATGATCGACACGGCCGCAAAATGGCATAGCGATCCCTGAGGCGTCATCTCGTTTCACATCGCTTGGCCGAAGCTCGACAGCTTTACCGCGCTTCACGACGCATTTGCCTCCATGGGCAGATTTCTGGCGGCAAGGCTGTAATGAAGTACGGCGATCAGCAGTACTGCAGCGGAAATCTGCATGCTCAGTTGCAGGCCATCGGCGGCCGCGGAAAGGCAAGCAGCTGGTGGCCTGGCGCTCCCGGCAGCGAGGCAGTCCTGAGCATAGCGCCCGGCATAGATAGAAGCGGCCAGGCGATCGCTGAGATAGCCCAGGGCAACCGATCCAATGCCCAGCCCCGCTACCGTCTGGCCAAAGGCATGGAGCGCGGCGGCGGATGCGCGCATGCGTGGCTCTACCAGCGACTGCGTGATCGTCATGATCGCCGGCGTGAAGGCGTAGAGTAGGGTGGTGGCGACGAAAAGGAAGACGACCAGCCACCGCCAGTCGGATTGATGGATCGCCAACAGATAGAGGGGCAGAGCAAGGGCGACCGCAATGGCGGGTGCCCACCCGCCCCAGCGGATATCGCGCCGGAGCAGGCGCCCGATCAGATATCCCCCGCTAACCTGCCCCACCATCGTCGCCATGCTGAACGACAGCGCGAACACCAGCCCGGCCTGAGCAAGAGGCAAGTCGAAACGACGGACCAGCAGCGGGATCAGGAACAGATTGGTGCCGAACCCGACCAGGCCGACAAAGCCGCTGCCGAAAGTGAGGTGGAGGAAGGCGGGAGAATGCCCCAGCCGCCGCAGGACCATGACGAAGGATGGCGTATCCGCCCGATCGCCGGCGTCTTTCCGATCGGGTTCGGCTATGGTCATGAGCAGCAGAAGGGCCAGCAACAGCCCCGGCGCGCCAACGGCCGCAAGCGTCCATCGCCAGCCGAACGCCTGCGCCAGCGCGCTGCCGGCGACCGCCGCTATGGCGCCTCCCATTGGCACGCCGATCGCGATGAGCGAAAAGACCACCGCGCGGCGACCAGCATCGAAACGGTCCGAAATCATCGAAACCAGCGCCGGCGTAAAGCCCGCTTCACCCACGCCGACCCCCATGCGACAGAGGAGCAGTTGAATGTAGCTCCCCGCCGCGCCGGACAGCGCGGTCATCAGCGACCAGAGCATCGTTACCGCGGCGATGATCCTGACACGGCTATAGCGTTCGGCCAATCGCGCCAGGGGGATGCCCAACACCGCGTAGAATAGGGAAAAGGCCAGTCCCCCCAGCATCCCGAGCTGAAGGTCGCTCAGGTGCAGATCGTGGCGAATGGACTCCCCGACTACGGCGATGATCGTTCGATCGATGAAATTGAACATGTAGATCGTGCCGAGCAGCAGCATGAACCACTGGTCACGCCCCCGGAAACCGCCAACACCCCGCATTCATCCTCCCCAACCAATTCGGTGCCCCGTTCGCGTCGATACAGATAGAACAGATTCTTTTCTATGTGTATTGGTTTTCTCTTGAAACTATCTTCCGACTGCGCCAACAGACCGTATCTTTCGACAACGGGGTTTTCCAACATGAAGACGATCATCATCGCTCTCGCCGCCCTCGGTCTAGCTGCCCCTGCATTGGCGGAAACACCGGCGGTGGACCGCAATGCGGCGATCTATTCCGCCGAAGGAACCAAGATCGGCAAGATCGATCGCGTCGAGTCAGCCAAGGACGGCGCGGTCACCGCCGTGCGCGTGATCTATCGCGGAAAGTTCATCACCATCCCGGCGACGACCCTGAGCACGGGCGACAAGGGCGTGACGACGAGTCTGTCGAACGCGGACCTGAAGAAGCTCTGATATTGCGGTGCCTGCCCCGCTGTCCGACACGGCAGCGGGGCACCGCCAGACCTTTTTTAATGAAGGTCCGCCATGGACCGCACCGGACGATCGACACCGTCCCATACAAGATGGGCCGCGTGCATCCGCTCAAGCGATGCTTCCATCGCGGGTGAGAGGTCCATCAATTCGATATAGCCGCCATTGCCCCCACGGGTATCGAACAGCGCGAACCGCTCTCCCGACGGCATGGCCCCGCTGAACGCCATCGCATAGCCTTCGCCCGACAGGCGCTGAACGCCCTCGTCATAGGGGATGCGCAGCATGACATGGTGATAGGTCTCGCCATGACTGTCGAGCATCTCGGTGAACACCGACGGCCCGTCATTGGTCTGCTGGAGCAGTTCGATCAGCAAGCCGCCGGAAAAGCCGAAGCCCACCTTCATCGCCACCTGCGTCGACTGGCCACGATAGATCTGGCCCGGCAGCACCGGCACGTCGAAGACGAAGAACGGCCCCGCTCCCATGACCCGCGTCCAGTGATCCAGCGCACGATCCATGTCGCGCACTACCTGGCACAGCTCCAGTATCGAACCCCTGGGCTGCATCATGCTTCTCCCCATGTCGGCGCGCCGGTGCGCAGCGCATGCTGGGCCGCACGGTCGCGCAGTTGCTGGCCGCGCGTCGCGATATCCACGCGCGGAACAGTCGCGTCGATCTCGGCATCGATCTGCGCCAGATCGATCAGGCGAACCTCGCGGATGAAGCTGCCGGGCTCGGCCCCAGCGGGCACGCCCTGCCAGCGCAGCAACGTCCAGCCTGCCCGCAGCCCCGCCGTGTCGATCCAGTTGGCGATGCCCGGATCGACGCCAGCGAGCACATAGCTGAGCGTCCCGTCCGGATTGGGCGTCACCTGCCCGCTGTTGAGGCTGACCATGCGCAGCATGGGGTCGGGTGACAGGGTCCAGGGGTCCGAAATCTGGAAGCCGGTATAATAGCTGCCCGCCGGATCGATGGTGATGAGCAGCCCCTGCCCGTCCGGCAGCGCGAAGCGGCCGCCGGCGAGATAGCCCCAGTTCCCGTCCCGGCCATTGGGGCCGACCAGCGTGTTGGGCTGGTGATCGCCCAGAAAATTATCCTTGAACGTCGACCAGAAGTGAACGCAGGCCGGCAAGTCGTCGACCACGGTCGCGGCGATCTCTTCCTCCGGTCGCGGTGTCCAGCCGGCCGGCGGATCGAGACGACGGACGGTGACCTCCGCAGGCACCTGGCTCCAGTCACGCTGGCTGTCGCGCGTATAGACCTGAATCCGCGCGCCCGGCTCGGTGCGCAAATGGGTCGGGCCGCCCTCCTGCGGGCCAACCGTCACCGTGACACAGCCGTCGGCGTTGCAATGGGGCAGAAGCTGTTGCAGCGTCAGCGCACCCAGATTGCGACCAAGGCCGGCATGATGCTCCGGCTCGACCTCCGCAACGATGCTGAATTGCGGCGGATCGGCGGAAAAGCGGATGTCGATCGCATAATGGCCGCTGCCATCAACCGGGATCTCGCGGTTGAAATTGTCCGGATTGTCGATCGCCACCGCCGCGCCGCCATAGATATGGCCGAACCAGGGACGCGGCGGATTGCTGATGTTCCAGACGACTTTGGGATCGGCGGTATCGCCATTCGCCTCCCGCATGGCGAGGCCCAGCACCCACTGGTCGAGCGCGCGGTCGAGGCCGAGCCGGCCGTCCAGCGTCTCCGCCATCGGATCGGCCAGCAGGCGCAGGCGCGCAGCCTCCCGCGCGGCGCGGATGTCGGCACGCTCGATCAGGCGCAGCGCCAGCGTCTCGGCGGCGGCCTGATCGTCGGTCCAGAGCGGGTTGGCGGTCATGATATGGTCCCCACCCGGCCACCTTCGGTGAAGATGGTGCTGCCGGTCGTGTAGCTGGAGCCGTCTCCCGCCAGCAGGATGGCCGCGCCAACCGCCTCGTCCGCCGCACCGAAGCGCTTGATCGCATTGCGCTCGGCCAGTCCCAGCCCCTTGTGAATGTCCGCCTCCTGCCCGTCGGGACTCATCGATCCGACGCACAGGCAGTTGATGCGCGTGTGGGGCGCCTGCGACTTGGCCAGTTCGCGGACCAGGAACAGCAGCGCCGCCTTCGACACGCCATAGGCGACGGCTGGCGGTATGGGCGTGAAGCCGCCGCAGCTCTGGACCGAAATGATGCTGCCCTTGCCATGCGCCTTCATGTCGGCCTCGGTCAGTTCGGTAAGCCGCCAGGTCGCCATGACATTGACGTCCATCGCCGTCTTCCAGACGTCATCGGTATTGGCCCACAGCCCGCCATCGGCCGCGTAGACCACGCCGGCGGCGGCATTGTTGAAGACGATATGGATCGGGCCGAAGGCGTCACGCGCGCGCGCGACCAGCCGCTCCAGATCAGCCTTCTCGCCCGCGTCGGCGGCCACCGCCAGCGCCCTGCCCCCGCCGGCCGTATTGATCTCCCCGGCGATGCGGTCCAGCCGGTCCTGCGACCGCGCCGAAATGACGACATTGGCGCCGAGTTCGGCATAGGCCTTGGCGACATGCTCGCCCACGCCCGGCCCGACGCCGGTCAGGATGGCGGTACGCCCGTCGAGGCGGAAACGGTCGAGAACGCTCATGGAAACACTCCTGAAAGCGGGTCAGGCGCGGTCGAACAGATGCCCGTAGCGCGTATAATAGTCGGCCAGTCGCTCATGCACTTCGCCCGGGTCGATCCCGAACTGGTCGGGGCTGTGCTTGTGCCGGCCAAGGCGGCTGGCCGATGGATTGTCGGCCAGAAAAGCGGCGATGCGTTCGCGATGCGCTTCGCTGAAGGCCAGTCCGAAGCGGTCGTAGATGTGCTGCGTCGCGGCCATCGGGTCGGCGACGATATCGCGATGGCCAAGGTCCAGGATGCGCGCTTCCAGCGCGGGGTCCGCCGCCCGCGCCTGCGTCGCGCGGACCATCGCCGCGCTCCAGGTATCGACCACCGACCGGCCGATCGCCTTCAGGTCATTGGCGCCGCCGACCGCCGCCAGGAAACCGGCGATCATGCTCGACAGCGAGGAAAAGGTCAGCACCGGGTCGCGATGGGTCCACACCAGCATGGCGCCGGGATAGGCCTCCACCAGACCGGGCAGGTCCATCAGATGCTGGGGCGATTTCAGCGTCCATCGGCCCCTGGGGCCTTTCCACTGATATTGCTGGAGCATCCGCTTGTGGGTGCGATATTGCCCCTCCGGCACGCTCTCCTGCAACCAGCGCGCGAAATCGGGGACCCCCAGTTCGGCGGGGAAGTTGGTGCTGGCGAAATGCAGCATCATGCCATGATTGCACTCGCCGGGCTGGGTGCAGTCCATTCGCTGAATATCGGCGAGTTGCGGCGCATGCTTCAGCCAGTTTTCATAAATGGCCTGCACCTGCGCGATGCGCGGATCACTGTCGAAGGTCGCGATTTCCGGCGCCGGCCAGGGAATATACCATTCCCATTCGCGCGGCGCGCGCGCCGCCGGGTCGAGGCAGAGCAGGTCATAGGTGATGGTCGTGCCCGTGCGCGGCAACCCGCAGACGATCAGCGGATCGCCGACATCCTGCGCCACGATGCCGGGGTGCAGCCGCTCATCCTCGACATAGCGCAGCCGGGTGGCCAGCAGGCCGACGATCTTGTGATGCGCCGTCGCCCGCAACTGGGCGGGCGGGTCCATCGCCTCCACCGCGTCCACCAGCCGGTGGAAACCCGACATAAAGGAGAGGTCCGGCCCGAAGTCCGAAAGTCCGGTCGAGGCGCGTGCTTCGGCGACCAGCGCGTCTGCGTCGAGGCGCGCTTGCTCCACGGTATCCGCGCTCACCGCCCTGCTCCGCCCGACCGCCGCATATGCCTCTCCTAACGCATTTATGTTTGACGATTATTCCTGCAGGCCCGCACCCTGCCCGATACTATTCGGCAGCTTCCTCGACCGGGGTCAGATTCTTCATGAAGGCGACGAAATCCGGCCCCAGCTCGGGAATGGGCAGCCCCATCTTTTCGGCCAGATACAGGGTCATGAAATTGTCGTTCAGCGACTTGTTGGTCGCCGGGATATTGCCGATGCCGACCTGCCGGTCGAAGGCGCCGACCGCGACCAGCGCCATGCGCAGCGCGGCGACGATGTCATAATAGTCGAGATGCTTGGCCTTTAGGCCGCTCGCCGCTTCCCAGATGGCGACGGTCTCATCCTTGCTCGGCAGGCCTTCCAGCCGGGTGATGCCGAACCGGCGCCCGAACAGGTCGTCGAAATAGAGCCACCAGGCCAGGTCCAACTCCGCCGGTCCCAGCGCCGCCAGTTCCCAGTCGATCAGCGCGTTAACACCGCCGTCGGCTGAGAACATGACATTGGACGGCGTGGGATCGCCCCACAGCACATTGACGCCGGCGTCCGACGGCATGTTGGCGCGCACATAGGCCATGGCGGCATCGACGATGGGCATCGTCCGGCCGCGCCCCGCCGCCTTGTGCCATGCCTCCAGCGCGCCGACATACTGGTCGAGGCCGGGCGTCCCGTTTTCCGGCTGCGCCAGAAATTCGAACCCATCCCGCCAGTCGATCGTCGCCAGGCTGGCGAAGGCGCGGATCGCATTGTCGAAGCTGCGATGGCGCTGCGCCGGGGTCATCTCGACCAGCCAGCCTTCCAGATTGTAATTGGGCTTCTGCTTGGCGCATTCGCCATCGACCTTGCCCATGACGAGGAAGGGCAGGCCCAAAATATCGGGGTCGAGATGCATGCCGATCCACGGCGGCACCGGCAGGTCGCCGCGCGCGTCGAGCGCCGCCATCATCTTGCCCTGGAGCGCCAGACTGCTGCCGAACACGACTTCCAGATCCATCGGCTGTCGGCGCACCACCAACGTCTGGGCCTGCGGCCCCGCCGCATCGGCATAGTCGACATCAACGAAGAAGATGTCGGCGGAAAAGCCGGCGCCCAAGGTCACGTCGAGCGGGCGAACCTGGATGTCGCGCCAGTCGGGCTTTTCGCTCGCCAGCCAGTTCTGCAACTGGGTGGTGATGCGGTCGGGGGTCAAGACTTCCATGATTACAGCCCCTTGGCGGCGAGTGCGCGCTTCAGTTCGGTGGTCAGCGGCCCCATATCCTTGGGTGACGAGCCATGGAGCAGGATTTCATCAGCGCCTGCGTCAAGGAACTCCATCAACTGGTCGGCGCATTGAGCGGCGGTGCCGACCGCCGCGCCCTCGTCCAGCCATTGCTGCGGGATCAGACGGCTGACATCGACCAGTTCTTGCCGCGTATAGGCCTGATCAGCGGGTTTGCCGTTCAGGCCGGCGATCTTGGGATGGGCGCGGATATCCTCCAGCACCTTCTTGTCCCAGCCATTGATGTCGACGATCAGGTCGCCGAAGCCGGGCAGTTCGAAATAGGTGATGGCGCGGCCGCCGACGACGGCCTCCTCCTCTTCCTTGGGCAGGTCGGGGGCGACGATGATATTATGATAGATGCGCACGGACATGGGGTCGCGCCCGGCCTTTTCCGCCGCATCACGGACGATCTTCGCGCTGTTCTTCACGCCCTGCGCCGATACGAAGGGATGCAGCAGCACGCCGTCGCAATGTTCGCCGGCAAATTCCAGGCTCTTCGGCCCGATGGCCGTGAAGATGATCGGCGGCGGCGTACCGCCATGACGGTCGGTCAGGCTGATCGCCGGGAACTTGCCCAGCACGCCATCATAATCGACCTTCTCCCCCGCCCACAGGCGGCGGCATATGGAGATGAGGTCGGCCAGCCGATCCATCGTGATCGGCGGCGACCCCAGCATCTTCATATAGGCGGGGACGGCGCGCGCGAACATCAGGCGGAACCGCTCGCCGCTCATCGCCTGCATCATGTCGGCGACGCTCGCCGTGACCAGCGGGTGGCGCATGGTCGCGTACATCGTGCCGGTGATGCGGATTTTCGAGGTTGCCTCCGCCACCGCACCCGCCAGCACCGCCGGCTCCTTCAGCGCATAGCGTTCGGAAATCCATACGCAGCCCAAGCCGATGCGCTCTGCCTCCTGCGCCTCGTCGATGCCCCGGCGCGGATCATTGACCCGCCCGGGCAGGATATAGGTGCCGAACTTGTCGAAAAGTGCCTGTGCGCCGGGTTCCACCGCTACGGTCATTCTTGTGCCCTCTCAGATCTATACCCTTGCATTGCCGCCGGGAGGATCATCGGCAACCTGTCAAAAGGCAGGTGTCGGGTGCACCTCCACATAGAGGCGGGTCAGCTTGAGCGCGGCGATCTTCCACTGTCCGTCGCGCCGGACATAGCGTTCGATATAATGGCCAAAGCCGGTGATCGACTGTGCGCCGGGGATCGGGCATTTGCCCGGCGCCCACACCACGCGGTCCTGCATGGCCGTGATCACATCCGCCTCGTCACCGCGCAGGGCAATTTCGGACGAATGGACCTGATGGGCCGACTGGGCATCGATCACGGCGAAGCGCACCTGGTCCAATATGGCGGCATGGCCGCTGATCGGCGGGTTTCCGGTGTCCTCCTGCACGTCCATCACCGCGTCGGGCGTGAACAGGCCGATGAAGCCGTCCCAATCCTTGGTATCGAGAAACCGGCAATAGCGCGCCTTCACGTTGCGGATCGCCTCATAGTCCAGCAGCATGGCGAGTGTGTCGCTCATGGTTTCTTCCTCACCAGATGATGCGGCTGTGCGCGCGCAGCGTGCGCTCGCGGATCATGTCGGCGCGCGCCTCCGGCGCCACCAGCACGGTGTCGGTGGGAAGATGACTGCGCACATCGGCCAGCTTCACCTTTTTCATCGTCGGCGTAGGGCGCTCATCGGTGTCGAACCAGCGCCCCTGCACGGCGCCGCTGGGATAGCCCGACGTGTCGAGCCAGTTGTGCACGCCGGGATCACGCGGTGCGATGACCGCGCGGAACCAGCCGTCGCCATCCAGCACCGCCTGCGCGGGATTGAGACTAGACTGGTTGTGATACCAGTCAGTGGTTTCATACAGTTCGTTGGTCAGGATCAGCGACCAGTAGGTGACTTCCTCTGGAATTCGAACCTCGGTGATCAGCGCCTCGTCATCGGCCAGATCATAGGCGCCTTCATAATAGGACTGGCGGGCTAGCCCGCTCATCTGGGAGAAGTCCACGACCTTGAGCGTGTTGATCAGCCCCTCGTCGCGCAGTTTCTGCACCTTGTCGGGAAAGGCGAGCGCGCAGACCGCAGCCGTCGACGGAATCTCGGCGAAGCGATGGGCAAGCTGCGCCAGCGTCGGCCGTCCCTTGGACGCGCGGTCGGCGTCCAGCCGCACGATGCCGAAACGCGGCTCGCGCTCCACACCCCAGTCGCAACCGACGATCCGGATCATCAGCTTTTCGGTATCCGGCTTCAATTCCCACCAATCTCCCTGATGTCCGGCCGGCTTCTGCAGCGAGAGGATGACGTCGAAGCCGCCGTCTACGCCGATATGCAAGTCGTCGAAATCATTGGCGTCCTGCGCCGGATGATGCTGGCCGGTGCGCAGCGTGTCGGGGCCAAGCTGCGCCAGGATCATCATCCGCGTCGTGCCGCGATCGCCTCGGATGCGATAGGCGCCACCCTTCTCGATCAGCGCCGCCTTGTAGATGGTGTCCGCATTGGGCTGGAAGATATTCTGGCAGATGTTGAGTTCGGGCACGAAGATCGGATGGCTGCGGTCGTGCATGATCGCGTCATTGGTGGTTCGCAGCACGCCCGACAGCAGCAACCGCATCGATTCCTGCATGACATGCGGGTCGCTGCGCAAACGCGCCGGGATGCGGTCGCGCATTAACTGGCCAAGCGGACGAAGCTGGTCGAGGAGGTCCTCCCATTCGAAAATGCCGTTGTCGCTCATCCTGTTCTCCGTTTCCTTAGCTGTCAGCGCTCGCGCGCCGCCGCCGCCGGGCAGCAAAAGGCCCGCCAGCGTTGCCGCGGCGCCCGTGCATATGCCTCGCCTAGTCTGCAACAAGCAGAGACCGCAGCGCGCCACGCTGCGCCTCGTCTACGCCCGCCGCTTCAAAATAGCCGTCCACCCCGCCCCATTGTTCTCTAACAATGTCGAGCGCGCGCATCAGGAAACTGTCCTGCACGCCGATCAGCACAGTCACCATGTCGTCGGGCGGAACGAAGCCGAAGGTTCTTTGCAATTCACCCTTCAAATGGCCAGACACGCGTAGATTCTGGCCGAATATGTCCGATTTGCGATAATCCTGCACGATCACAGGACGCGGAACCCCCAACAGGTCGAGGAAGAGAGCGACCACCACGCCGGTCCGATCCTTCCCCGCCGTGCAGTGGACCAGCATCGGCGTCTCATGCGCCAGAAGCGCTGCTGCCATGCGCGACAGGTGGGGCTGGAACGCCTGCGGCATCAGCCCATAATTATGCTCCATCACCTTGATCGCGCGATCCGCGGTGGGATCACGGCCCAGCGTCATCCACATATCCTCTCCCTGCGCCCGCAGATCGGTGTTCATGTCCAGATCAAGCAGCCGGCAATCCGGCCCGCACCAGCGATGGGGCGCTGCGTCCCTTTCTATTTCCGATCGCAGATCCGCCACCGTGCGAAAGCCCAGTTCAGACAGTTCGGCATGATGGTCCTCGACAAAACTGGCCGGTCCTTCGGACCGAAACAGGATGCCGGAGCTGACCAGTCCGCCGCCCGCAGTAGGCAAACCACCGATATCGCGGAAATTGAGTCGGGACAGGGCGATGGTCATGCGATCAATCCTTTACCGGGGGATAGCTGGGCACCATCACACGCATCTGCGACAACAGATCGGGCGACATCCACACATGCTCGACATAATGGCCCACGATCGCGCGCTCGTCGGTGTAGATGTAGCGCAGCATATCGCCGATCTCCCCTTCGAACACCACCGGATGGCGATCCAGATCGAGCGATGCGACATGCGCGTGCCAATTGGCGATCGGACCTTCGATCCGTGTCGCGACATGGTGGAAGCGGATGGCGAGCGCATCGCCCCCTGGCAGGAAATCCTTGTACAGCGGCGCGGTGTCGCCGACCGGCTCGATCAGTTCGATCTCCACCCCGCCCACGATCGCCAGCGCGATCTTCAGCACCGGCTTGCCGGTCGGGTCCTCGCCCGGCTGGATATTGGAGAGTTCGAAAAAGCCGGGAGTGTCATAGGCGGCCTTGAGCGCGGCCATGGCGGCGTCGAGATCGTTGGTGACATAGGCCACCTGACAATGCTGGCTGTTGGGGCGCGCGAACATGGGCTTGCTCCTTTCGGACGATCAGTTGGCGAACAGCTTGCCGCCATCGATGACCAGCGTGTCGCCGGTGTGATAGGCGGCCATATCGCTGGCGAGATAGACGATCGCCCCTTCCAGGTCGGCGGGCTTGCCGGCACGGCCCAGCGGCGCCTTGGCCGCGACCATGTCGGAAATCATCTTGCCGACCTCCGGGTTGGCGAAGGTCATTTCGGTTTCGATGAACCCCGGCGCGAGGACGTTGCAACGCACGCCGATCGGGCCGAGTTCGGCCGCCAACGCCTTGGCCAGAGAATTGAGCGCGCCCTTGGCGATGCCGTAATGAGCCATCGTCGGCACGCCCTGAAAGATCGAGCCGCTGCCGCAGATGATGAGCGACCCGCCCGGATCGCCCGCCTCGGCTCGCATCTTCATGTGCCTGGCGCCTTCGCGCAGGGTGAAAACAGCGCCATCCAGATTGACGTCGATCAGTTGGCGATAGGTCGCAACATCCATGTCGGTGAAGGCCACCTGGCTGGCGATGCCGGCATTGGCCACCACCGTATCGAGCCGGCCCATGGCGTCGATCGCCCGCGCGAAGCCCGCGACGATGTCCGGTTCGGTGGATACGTCGACCACATCGGTAAACACGCGCACGCCATAAGCGCGCAAAGCGGCGGCGGCTTCCTCGTTCCGGTCGGCGCGCCGTCCCCAGACCACGACGTCGCTTCCCGCCCGCGCCAGCCCCCGGGCGAAGCCGAACCCCAGGCCGGAATTGGCGCCCGTGACGAGCGCCACCTTTCCGCTCAGATCGAACAGATTTTCCGGCACACCGATTCTCCCGTCAATCGCCGTTCAGGACGGCATTTTGGCGCACCATGGCGGCCCGGGACGTGGATCGACAAGCGAACCGACTTTCGCGATCGCGCCAATGCCATCGCGAAACCGCCGCTCGCCTAATGGATCGCCGCCTCGCGATATTGCCGGGGCGTCAGCCCGGTCGCCTTGCGGAAGGCGGCGGAAAAGGCGGCCGCATTGTCGAAGCCGCATTCCCACGCCACCACCTTGATCGCGCATCCCGCCTGGCGCAGGCGCGATCGCGCCCGGTCGATCCGGCGGTCGGTGACATAGCTGGTCAGCGTCTGGCCGGTCGCGGCCTTGAACTGGCGGAAGAAATGGCGGGTGGAAAGCCCGCATTCGGCCGCCAGCGCGGCGACGGACGGCGATTTTCCGGGCTGTTCGATGCGATCGGCGATCAATTGCAGTTGCGCCCGCGACAGGCCGCCGCCCCGCTCCTCGCCGCCGCCCTCGGGGATGCGCAGATAGCGCTGCAACTCGATCGCGGCCTGAATCCAAATCGCCTGCACCAGCATCTCGCTGCAAAAGCCCGGTCGCGCAATCTCGTCCGCTATCCGACGTAGCGCATCGCGTACCGCCAGACTGCGGATATCGAGCGCCGCCTGCAACGCATCGAGCGACAGGTCCAGTTGGTCATGGTCGAAGCCCGGCCCGTCAAAGGCGCAGCATATCGACGTCTGCTCGCCTTCGCCCCAACTGGTGTGCAGGGCGCTGCCCGCCGGAACGAACAGAAGCTCGCCGACCGCGCTCGCACCGTTCCCAGCGATGCCGTCATAGCCGCCGCGCGGCCTGCCGGGGCGTGGCGACAAGGCAAGGTCGAGGAAGCTGCGCTGCGACGAGAAGACGCCGCCCTGCTCGCCGAGAAAACGATAATGATGCAGTTCCATCACGACGCCGGGCAGGGCGATTCGTCCGCCGATCGTGCATTGCATGCTGGACGTCACCGGCAACTCATAGACTTGGGAAACGGCATTCATCCATCCACTCCACCCGCTCGGCCTGCCCGACCGGCGCAAGGTCGGACATGGCGCTGTGGCGCGATATTTGGCGTAGTGGCGATGGCTGCGCACCTTGCCGAAGACAGGGTCGGCGCATTTACATGACGCACCGACAAACGGAAGGAGAGCGCCATGGGCAGTCCCGCGCAGGAATCGGCCGCGCGCCAGAACATCATCGACATCACCGACCTGCACCACCCCGTGCTGACCAATCTCCAGAAGCAGATCATGGCCGGGGCGGAAGCCGCAGCGGATCAGATCGTCCTCCAGCCCGAGGTCATTCTGGGTGCCGCCCGGGCGCAAACCGGCCTGTCCGATTTCGGCCCGCCGGATTTCCGCGAGCGGCTCGCCATCTGGTGCCAGGCCATTGGCGAGGACAGCAACGCCTCCGCCGTGACCCGCGCCAACCTGTTCCAGATGATGATCCGATACGCCGCCACCCGCCTGCGGATCGAGGATCTTGTGAAGCGCCATCCGGAGATATTGGACATCCAGATCGACCGGCCCGTCATCGTCGCGGGCCTGCCGCGATCGGGCACGACGCATCTTCTCGGCCTGCTGTCGGCCGACCGTCGCTTTCGCTCGCTGCCCTGGTGGGAAGCCATCGCGCCCGTGCCCGCGCCGGATGAGCAGCCGACGCCGCTAGACGCCAATCCGCGCTGGACCAAGGCGGAGACGGGCTGGCGAATGATGGAATCAATCCTACCCTATATGGCGATCATGCACGAATTTTCGCCGGACCATATCAGCGAGGATATCGAGCTTCAGGCGCCCGACTTCTCCTCCTATCTGATCGAATGGCTGTCGCTGGTCCCGCGCTGGCGCGACTATTATCTCAGCCACGACCAGTCGGGCACCTATGCCTATCTCAAAAAATGCCTCCAGGTCCTCACCTTCCTGCAGGGACCGAGCCGCTGGGTCATCAAATGCCCGCAGCATATGGAGCAATTGCCCGCCCTCTATAAGACCTTCCCCGACGCGACCTTCGTCCTCACCCATCGCGATCCGGTCGGGTCGATCCGCTCGCAGCTCACCATGTATACCTATGCCGCGCGCATGTTCCGCAAGACGATCGATATACAGGAGCCGCTGGGCTACTGGCCTGATCGCTATGAAAAACTGCTGCGGGCCTGCGTGCGCGACCGCGACATCCTGCCACCCGAACAGACGATTGACGTCTACTTCCATGAATGGATCCGAAATCCGGATCCCATCCTCCAGGAAATCTATCGCATCGCCGACATCCCCCTGACCGATCAGGCGCTGGCCGATCTGCACAGCTACCTTGCCGAACATGGCGAGCAGGCGAAGGGCAAGATCGTCTATAATCTGGAACGCGACTTCCATGTCACGGGAGAAGAGCTGCGCAAGCCCTTCGCGTTTTATTTCGATCGCTTCCCGGTGCAGGTCGAAGTGAAATAGGCGGCCCGGCCACCTTTCTTCCGGCAGGAGGGCAGGCGCGGACGCGTGGCTAGGAGAAGCCGAACCTATTTTTTTCAGACAGAGGATATCATGCCCGAATTGACCGTCATCACCCGCGAGGGAACGCAGCAGACGATCACGGCATCCGCCGACGCTTCGGTGATGGAAGCCATTCGCGACTACGGCTTCGATGAGTTGCTGGCGCTGTGTGGCGGCTGTTGTTCCTGTGCGACCTGTCACGTCTATGTCGCACCGGAATTCGCGGCGTCCCTGCCGCCGGTCACTGAGGATGAAAGCGACCTGCTGGACGGATCGCCGCATCGCAACGACTATTCGCGCCTGTCGTGCCAGATCATGATGACGGAGCCGCTGTCGGGCCTTGTCGTCACGATCGCGCCAGAGGACTGAGCCGACCCCTTACCCCTACGCCTGTATCAATGAGAGAGGATTATCGTGGCCTGGAAAGAATCTATTCGCGATCAGCTCGACGTTTCGGACTCGACCGTGCTGACGGACAAGCAGAAGCAAATGGTCAAGCACTGGACCGACCTTCAGGAAACGCTGAACGCAGGCGATTTCGACGGCATGGACCGCTTCTTCCATCCCGACTTCCGCTATGGCAACCCGAACCGGCCGGATCTGGGCACCTATGAACAGTGGAAGACCTCACCGGTCGCGCTCTACAAGACCTTCTTTCCCGCCGCCTACAAGACGATCGATGCGGTCGGCAAAGGCGAGGATGAAATCTGGATCTACGCCACCCACTATTGCAAGCATGTGGGCGGCCCTTACATGGGCGTGCAGCCGACCGGCAACGAATTCCAGGTCAACTGGTTCTCGATCGTCAAGTTCCAGGACGACAAGATCGTGAGTATCTTCAGCATTTCGGACGTGCTGACCATGCTCAAGGACATTGGCGTGGTCGAAGTGCCGCAGCCGGTCGATCCCTACAAATAGGCCGATCGAGCCCTTCTTCTGCCTGTCAGGCGGGCGGAAGAAGCGCGGCCAGCAGGAAGGCGGCGAGACGGTCTGCATGCTCGGCCGCATTGACCTCGCTCACTTCATATCCCGCGCCCAGCCGCTCCTGCATCGGCACGGCGCAGAAATAATAGCCCACCCCCTGCACCAGAAGCGCCATGAGCGCCGCAGTCGACAGGCCGCTCACCGGGCGCTGTAACCGGACCGCGTCCAGCAATCCGTCGAGACGGCGCTGGAACGGCAGCACGAAATGCTCGACAATATGGTCGAGCCGCCATGTTGATCGACATCCTTCCACATTGGTGAGTGACACGATGTCGCCGTTGCTGGTTGCCCACAGGCAGAAGCGCTGGATGAGATGGCGCAATCGCACCTCAGGATCGGCGGGTTCATCAAAGGCAGCTTCCACGAAGGGCGAAGCCTGCGCCATCCGCCAGTCGACGGCGCGAACCCACAGATCTTCCTTCCGGCCGAAGCGGACATTCAACAGATTGTGGCTGACCCCCAGGCGCTTCGACAGGTCGCGCAGGGTCGTCCCTTCATAGCCACGCTCTGCGAATGTCGCAAAGGCAAGCCCTAGTAACTTGTCCTCGTCGACGGCCTGGACGGCGTTCAGGGCGGGTCGGCCACGGGCACGCTGGGGTCGATCAAGCATCAACTGATCCATAGGGAAAAGCAGTTGACATATAAATTGTCATTCGTCAATTTAATGCAAAGGAGAGTGAACAGCGCCATGAGTCTCGATACCGATCTTTGGTGGGCGGTCGCCCGGTCCGAGGAAGTGACCTCGAAAAAGCCGTTATCCGTGGATGTCGGCGACCAGCCAATCGTTCTGTGGCGCGACAATCAGGGCATTGCTCGCGCGCTGGAGGACCGCTGCCCGCATCGTCGCGCGCCGCTTTCGCTGGGCTGCATCCGCGACAATGGCTGGATCCAGTGCGGCTATCATGGCTGGAGCTATGACGGCGAATCCGGGCGCCTGAAAGAGATCCCTAACATGAAGGATCAGCAGAAATTCCCGCCGATCTACAAGGCCAGCGCCTTCGCCGTCAGCGAGCAGGCCGGGTTCGTGCGTGTCTGCCTTAATCCCAAGGCGCAGGCGCCGCTGAGCGCTGACCCCAAATATACCTATTGCGGTACGGTTAATCTCAGCTGCAGCCATCAGGAATATCTGAACGCACTCTATGACGATCCCGGCCTGATCATCGCCATTCGCGGCGTGCGGTTCAGCCCCTATCTGATGTCAGAGCTGCACGAGGAAGGCGGCATGCTGGTGATGGAGCGCAATTGTCAGTGGCACCCGCTGCATTGGCCGTCGCACTTCGTCGCGGAGTTCCCTCTGACGCTGGTGACGCGGACCCATCCGCTCACCGGCGAAACGCAGCTGACGCTTCGCGACGATCAGTATAACGACCTGCTCCACGCCGTGCTGTCCCCCGTGCCGTCGGCGCGGGGCGTGACTGCCGTGCGTTGGCGCGCGGAACTGGGCGTGCGGCATGCCGGTTGGCGCGGCGCCATGTTGCGCGGCATCAACCCGCTGTCGGTGCTCGCCTCGGTCGACGGATCGAAGCTGCGCGTCACCAAGCCGACCGTCTCGCTGCATGGCGAGGATCTGCGCAACGCCATGCTCGATACACCGCAAACCACCGATAGCCAGACCGTAGCGGCCTGAAGGAGGACAAGATCATGCTTGAAGTCGCCGACCGTCCCGTCTCCATCGACGACAGCCCGTCCACGCCGTCGGGCAGCAGTCCGATCGCGATGAACGCCATCAACCGCTGGGTGCCGCATAATCTGGTGATGCGCGACAGCTGGTTTCCGGTGGCGCATGATTATTCGGTGACCGGCAAGCCCGTGCGCCGCGCCGTCTATTCGCACCCCATCTTCCTGTGGCGCGACAATGGCGTGGTTGTCGCCAGCGAATTCCACCCCAATGAACGCATCGCCCGCGACAAGAGCGAATTTACCGATGCGCGCGGCCGCTATCCGGTGATGGAACATTATGGCGTCGTCTGGGTGTGGTTCGGCAACCCGCTGGCCGCCGATCCGGTCCATCTGCCCAGCCTGCCCTTCCTGCCGCCCAAGGGCGGCCTGCCCCGGCACATGACGGCGACCGTCCGCTTCGAAAGCAGCGCGCCGATCAGCCTGGAAAATCTGATCGACCTCACCCATGCCGACTTCCTGCACGCCGACGTCGTCGGCGACGAACGATCCGACAGCGAGACGGTGGAGACCTTCTACGACAGCGAAACCGTCACCATGGTGCGCACCTGCGTCAACAAGTCGGTGGCGCCGGTGATGAAATTCTTCAGCGGCATCAAGCAGCCGACCCAGAATGTGCGGCAGGTGATCCGCATTTATCTGCGCTCGCACTGCGCCATCGCCTATGGCCGCTTCAGCCCCGGCGACGATGTGCCGCTGTTCCACCCCTGCACGCCCGAAACGCGCGATCGCACGCGGATGGAAATGGTGATGAACACCAGCAATGCGGGCCTGATGTTCCGCCATGTCATGCCCAAGGCGGGCTACAAGGTCTCGCGGCAGGACAGCTATATGACCTCGCCGCAAAGCCCGCGCTACATGCGTCATACCGACCGCAAGGACCTGCATAGCAAGTTCGACCAGGCGGGACAGCGCTATCGTATGGCGATGATGGATATTGCGGATCGGCAGGCGAAGGGCGACTTTGCCTATCGCGACAATGTCAGCGCCGATTGCAGCGATATCATCGGCCTGCGCAAGGAATTGTTCCAGTTCTGATTTCTCCCTGAGGGCGGGCGTCGATGCGCCCGCCCCTTTTTTTTCTGCGCAGGAGCCATCATGTCCAAGCTCGTCAATGTCGTCGGCGGCGAACGCCGCTGGTGGGGCGTCATGCCGACCCTGCCTGCTCCCGTCATGGCGGGGATCGGCCAGCAGATGGAACAGGCAGGCTTTGAAGGTTGCTTTTCGCTCCAGATCTACGGCGCCCCCTTCGTGCCGATGGCGGCGACGGCGGCGCTGACCACCAGTCTGAAAGTCGGCACGGGCGTGGCCATCGCCGGCACCCGTAGCCCGGTCGAAACCGCTTATGCAGCGATGGACGTCGATCGCATTTCCAACGGCCGTTTCATCTTGGGGCTGGGTTCCAGCATCAAAAGTTGCATCACCGGCATGTATGGCGAGCCGGAACGCAAGCTGCTGTCGCATCTGCGCGAGAGCGTGAAGGTGATCCGCTATGTCATCGCCAACGGGCATAAGGGGCTGGACCCGATCAAGGGCGAATATTTCTCCGCCGATTTTGAGGAGATGATGCTGACGGCCCCGCCGGTGCGGGAGGAAATCCCGATCTGGATCGCTGCCTTGCAGGAGAAGATGACCGCCCTCGCGCTCGAGGTCGGCGACGGCCTTATGGTCCATGCGCTCTGGTCGGCCGCCTATACCAAGAGCCGCCTGCCCTTCATCAACGACACGCTCGCCAAATTCGGTCGGACGCGCACCGATATCGAAATCAACGCCTGGCCGTGGATAGCGGTCAACGACGACAAGCAGAAGGCGATTGACGACAGCCGCGCCACCGTCGCCGCCTATTCGGGCTACAAGGAATATGAGCCCTTTTTCGAGGCTATCGGCTTCGGTGACCAAGCGCGCGCCTGTCAACTCAGCCTGGGCGAACATGGCGACATCGCCAAGGTCATCGGCAATGTCTCGGACGAGATGGTCGAAGCCTTCGTCACCTGCGGCCCGGTCGATGAAGTGCTCGAAAAGATCGAGCCCTTCTGGGATGTGGTGGACTCGCTCTGTCCGATGACGCCCTATCGCGACCTGACGATGGAACAACTCACCGACTATAATGCCGGCCTATACAAGTTGGTGGCTACCGCCCGCGCACGGGCGGGCATGGTGGCTGAGGCGGCATAGCCGTTGACTGGGGCGCCGATGGATTTGTGCCGCGACTCAACGCCACTGCAATATCTGTCCGGCCACCTCCGCCGGGAACAGGGTATGCGGCGCCTCGATCTGTCCGGCGATGAAGCCGTCCATGTCCGCCATGCGGTCACGCGCCTTGTCGAGGATGACGGGGCTGGATACGGCGAGAAAACGATCTTCGAGAACCACCGCCAGAATCATGTCGGCGGCCGCGTCCGCATCGACCATCGTCACTGCCTCCCCGGCGCCACGCACGTCCAGCGGACTGCCGAACGCCGTCATATGATCGCCGATATTGGTGGCGACCGGGCCGGGGCAGAAACAGGTGACGCCGATTCCCCGCGGCTTCAGATACAGCGCAAGACCTTCCGATAGCTGCACCAGTGCGGCCTTGCTCGCGGCATAGGGCAGGCGATCATAGCCAAAGCCATAGAGCCCGTCGACCGACGCTACATTGATGAGATGACCGCTGCCCTGCGCCAGCAGCAGCGGCAGGAACAGCGCGTTGCTGCGAACGACCGCCATCAGGTTGATGTCGAACACCCGCTGCCATTCCTCCAACGGAATATCCTCCGGATAGCCGATGCTGATGGCGGCGGCATTGTTCATCACGATATCGACCCGGCCGAAACGATCGAGCGCCAGATCCCGCATACGAACAAAGGCGTCCTCGTCTCGAACATCGCAAGCCAGCGGCACGGCCCGTCCGCCGCCCTCGCAGATCGCGGCTGCGACCTCCGACAGGCGCGCCTCGGTCGTGCCCGCGAGGATGACCGCAGCCCCCTGCCGCGCCAGCGCCATGGCGGTGGCCCGGCCAATGCCACTGCCCGCGCCGGTGACGATCGCGACGCGATCGGTCAGGTCGCGCATCACGCGATTTCCGCGATCAGCCGGGCGGTATCATGATCCTCGAACGCCGTGGTCAGGCGAAAATGATTCATCACGTTGATTTCCCAGCCATAATTGACCACCGGCGTCGTCAGCCAGCCGATATAGACACCCCACATCAGGCAGCGGCCGAACTCGACGAAACTTTCCTCGAAGCTGGGCACATCGGCGACGCCATCCGCCGCCAGCCGGTCCAGGTAGAAACCGACCAAATCCCGCTCATGGGCGCGCCGGTCCTCGACCGACAGAGAGGTCGTCACCAGATAGCTGACATCATGCATATGGTGGCCGCGACAGGTAAGTTGCCAGTCAAGCAACCCGCCCGATCCATCCGGCAGCAAATAGGTGTTGCCGATGTGCATGTCGCCTTCGACCAGCGTCTGCGGCAGGCTCTGCTGGTGACGGTGCAAGGCGAAGGTGCCATTGCGCAATTCCGGCCCGCTGGTCCGCAGCCGCTGCACCATCTCGCGCTTGAAGGACACGGTATCGATCTCATGCTGGATCAGCGGCTCTGCGCCATGCATCATGAGGTCGGCGACCTTGCCCTCGACATGGCTGCCGGCCCAGGCCAGGTCGCCCCCGGCGCGCAGGCGCGGGCTTTGCCAGAAGCGGGCATGGAGCCGGGCCTGCTGCGACAGGATCGATCGCACGCTGTCCAGGGGCACGGGGGTCAGCACATTGGGGAAGGTCGCGCCGCGCAGGGTCAGGTCTTCCAGCACGATCGCGAAATCGCTGGACGCCGCGTCGAACCCCGCGCCGAAGCTACGGGGCGCTTCCAGCTCCAATTCGGGGCGGACGCGATTGTAGAAATTGACTTCATTCTCGTAGAAGGGCGCCAAGATCTTGTCGACGCCGCGCGCGACCTTGATCACCAGCCGGGTCGGCAGGTCGGCGGGGCTTCCCGCGCCATAGCGGACGTCGACGACGACTCGCCCGGCGGTGGACACAAATTGCTGTCCATATGTCTTGGCGTCGAGCATCGTGACCGCATCCACGGTCACGCCGGGCGCGGCCTGCGCCATCAGCGCGGTCAGATAGGCGGGGCTGATGTCATCGGCGGATGTCGGGTGCGCCAATTGGGTCGCCATGCAATTATCCTCTCCTGATGCGGTGTGTCTTTATCCGGCGGTGATCCCACCATCGACCGACCAGCAGGCGCCATGCACGCGTCGTGCGCGGTCAGAGGCGAGAAACAGGAGCGGCTCCACCACATCCTCGGGCGGACAGGGGGGGCGCATTCCGGTATAGCGGGCCAGCAATTTGGGATCGGCGAAGTCGGGGAAGTCCATGCCGTGCGTCATTTCCGTGACCATCGGCCCCGGCGCAAGCACGTTGATCCTCACCGGGCTGTCCATCATCTCCATCGCCAGCGACAATGTCAGCCCGACAAGACCGAATTTGGACGCGGTATAGGGAGCTAGATAGGCCTGCCCCATGAACCCGGCGGTCGAGGCCACGCTGATGATATTCCCCCGGCTTTCGATCAGGTGCGGCATCGCCGCCTGCATCAGGAAGAAGGGGCCGGACAGGTTGGAGGCGATGGTGCGGCGCCATTCCTCCGCCTTGATGTCCGAAAGCGGGTGGAACATCACGTCGGCGGCGACATTGCACAATATGTCCAGCCGCCCGAAGGCCGCCAGGGCGGCGTCTATGGCCGCAACGCACCCCTGCGGATCGCCAAGGTCGAAGGCCAGTTCAACACATTGTCCGCCCATCTCCCCGATTTGACGCGCGGTCTCCGCCAGCTTGTCCGGGCTGCGGCCCAGCAGGCACAGGGCGGCGCCTTCGCGCGCAAAGGCCAGGCTTGCCGCGCGACCAAGCCCCGATCCGGCGCCGGTGATCAGCACGACCTTGCCCGCAAATTCCATCCGTTCAGTCCTTTCGCGTCACCACCGTCGCCGCCATTGCCCACCGCGTCGGCGCTGGCGGATCGTCGTGTCGCGCTGTTGCGGGGTGACATGTGCCGTATCGGCGGGAAGATAAGCGCGGATGTCGACCGCCGGCACGATCTTCAGCGATGGTTCCGGCCCCGAACGCGCGCCGGTCCAGCGCAGCATGAGCGATCCCTCCCGCCGTCCGGCCGGGTCCAGCCAGTTGGGTACGCCGGGATCATCCAGCGCGATCACCGCGCGAAAACGGCCGTCACCGTCCAGCACCGCCTGGTGCGCATTGAGGCTGCTTTGATGGTTGATCCAGTCAATCGTGTTCCACAACGGATCGTTGAGCTGCACATTCCAGTAGCGCACCGGGTCGGGCACCGCCGTATCGAGAATCATCGCCTCGCCAGGCTCCAGCCGGAAAATTCCCTGATAATAATGCTGCCCGGCGACGCCCCCGCGCCCGGCCCAGTCGTCATATTCCAGCCGGTTGACGAATCCCTGCGCCCGCTGCCGCTGGCCGTAGCCAAGCGCGAAGGCGGCATAGCGCTCGACGAAGGCGGACAGTCGGTCGAGCCGATGAACGATGTCGGCGGCCGGCATCGGCGCGCCGCCGATCGGCCGATCCACCCGCTCGATCGCGATCCGCAAGTCCCGGCCCGTCCCCCAGTCATAATAGGCATGGCGCAGCCCGAGCGTGATCGCACGCGGATCGAGCGGGAACCAGTCGCCCGTATGTCCCTCCGGCCGCTCACCGCCGATCAGGATGTCGAACGCGCCATCTGGGCCAAGCGCGCAGGCATCGAGATCGATCATGCCGACGGACGGTCCCAGATCCTCCATCGGACCAAGCCCGCCCGCGACCAGATCGATAAAGACGAACACGCCGTCGCCGCGCGTTCCGGTCAGGCGATAGACGCCGCTGCCGTCGATCCGCGCCGCGCCGTAGATGAAGTCGGGATTGACCCCGACCGTGTTCAGCACGCTGCTGACAGAGGGCACGAAATCAGGTCGGTCGGCGTCGGCGAAGGCGGTCTGATAGCCGGTGGCGATGGTCGCGAACAGCAGGCGGTATGCTTCCGCCCGCGCCTGCGGATCGGCGGGGTCGGCGAGGCGGTCGAGCACCGCCTCCGCGCCGGCCATCCGGTCCAGCCAACTGCGCCAGAGATCAGATATAGGCACGATAGGTGTCGATATATTCAGCGAACCGTTCGCTGACCTGCTCCGTCGTCAGGCCGTAATCCGCGAGCGTATAGGTGCGCGGGCCATGTTTTCCTGCCGGATTGTCATGCAGCCACCCCAATATGCCCTTTTCCGATTCCGGCGTGAAGTCCCAACCGAAATGGTCATAGGCTGCGCGGATCGTCGCCACCGGATCGGCGACCAGATCCTTGTAGCGCATGTTGTGGATCGGCAGGTCGGGATGCGCCCGGCGATAACCCATGCTGCATTTGACCCCATCCCACCACAACTCCAGAAATTCGGCGCCCAGCGCGTGCAGGTCGACATGGTCATAGGACGGCGCGCGGATGACGCTGATCAGTTGCGCGATGGAGGCAATCACGGTCGTCGGATCGCGATGCGGCTGGATGAACAACGCATCGGGATAGACGGCGCGCAGCGCGGGCAGCTTGTACATATGTTCCTGGATCTTCAGGACCCAATGCTTCCCCGGATTGCGCCAGCCCAGATGCTGAAGCCACATCTTGTGGACTTCGTAGCGGAAGGTGGCGTCGATGCCCTTGAACCAGTCATAGAAGCGCGGAAGATGCTGGAACATGCAGGGGTTGCTGCTCTGGAAGGAGGTCGTCATGAACGACCCGCATTCCTGCGGTATCTTCGCGCCCAGCGGATGGGCCTTGAGCAGTTCGTCGGCATCCGCCCCCAGTTGCGCACGAAGATGCGCATCGAAACGGGCGATGCGGGGATCGGTATCGGCCGTGGCGGCCTCGGGTGGCGGCGAGGGTTCCGCCACCTCCCACATCAGCGGGGTGCGGATCTGCGGATCGCCGTCCATCAGCGCGTGCAGAAAGCTGGTGCCGCAACGCGGCAGACCGAGGATGAAGAGCGGCTGTTTTATCTCCACGTCCGCGATTTCGGGATAGCGAGCGCGATCGTCGGCGATCGCCTTCAGCCGCGCCAGATCGTCGGAGATGATGTGCAGCGCGCGGGCATGGCCGTTGGCGTTGAGGTCGCGATCCTCCTCCATCGACGCGAGCAGCACGGTCAGGCCCGGCTGCACATTCTCGCGCAGATATTCGGGTAGCGGATAGCGGTCCAGCAGCGTCTCCGCGTCGGGAAAGCGCTGCGTCGTTCCTGCCACTGTCATCCTCGCCTCCCCTCAGGCCGGAACCCGCGCTCCCGCCATCGCCTTGCCCGCGATGAACCCAGTGACCATGGCCGGCCCGACATTGCAGCCATGGGCCGGCGATTTGCCGCGCCAGATGGAATTGGCGTCCAGGCCCGCCGCGAACAGCCCCTCGACCGGCGCGCCATCTGCGCCGATCACGCGGCAATGCTCGTCGATCTTCAGGCCGACCGTCGTCGATCCATCGCCGGGGTAGATTTTGATGGCGTAAAATGGTCCAGTTTCCACCCGGCCCAGGCACGGATTGGGTTTGTGCTTGGGATCGCCAATCTCGATATCGATCTGCGTGTCGCCCTTGCCGAAATCCAGATCCTTTCCGGTTTCGGCATAGCGGTTCATCTTCGCGACCGTCGTCATCAGGCCGTCGGCGTCTACACCGATCTTTTCGGCCAGTTCACGCAGGCTGGACGCCTCGGTCACATAGCCCGCTGCGATCAGCTTCTTGAGACCGCCGCCGCCGGGATAGACCATCCCCATGCCATATTTCTTGATGAAGGCCGCGTCGCCGATGATATGGGCGGGCACCGTGCCGCTCTTGTGCATGGCTTCCACGAAATGGACCGACGCCTCGTTGCCGAACCGCTCGCCCTTGGCATCGACCGCGATGCAGCCGGGCTTCGACATATCGATCAGGTGAGCGTAACGCGCGACATAGCCGTCGGGCCGCGTCATCTTCGACACCACGGCCCAGACCGCATTGACCAGATTGTCGCCATCCAGCGCCGCGCCGGCTTCCAGCCCCATATTCATGCCGTCGCCGGTATTCTCATAGGGCAGGATGGACACATGCTCCTCGGCATAGGGGATATAGGCCTTGCGCAACTGCTCGCTGGCCGAAAAGCCGCCCGACGCCAGCAACACGCCGACCCTGGCCGCAATCGTTTCGCCGCCCGTGCGCACTCCCGCCACGCGCCCGTCCTTGACCAGCAACTGGTCGACGGCAGCCTCCTTGCGCAGCGTGACCCCGGCGTCGATCGCCGACCGCAGCAGCCGCGCCGCCAGTGCATTGCCCATGGTCAGTCGCGTGCCGCGCGGATAGCGGCGCACCTTATCCAGCCCGAACTTCGCGGCCAGCTTGCCGAAGTGAAACAACGATTTGGGCGAAGGCATCTCGGCGAGATAGGGCAAGTCGAACAGGTCGATCATGAAGCCGCCCGGCGCATTGAATTCCTCACGCGCCGGCCGCAATTCCGCGAAATGGTCGCCCAGCTTCTTGCCGTCATATTCCTGCGGCGCGAGCAGCCGGCCATGATCGACGGCGCCGGCCACCTCGGGATACCAGTCGCTGCTGGGCGGCGAGAGGAGGAAATGGACCGCGCTGTTCTTGTCCAGCCATTCGACCATTTCAGGGCCGTGGCTCAGATAGGCGTCGATCAGGGCCGGGTTGGCCGTGGCCCCGATCACGTCCAATATATAGCGGCGCGCCACGGCGGGCGTGTCCGTCACGCCCGCGGCCCTGGCCTGCGGACTGCCGGGGATCCAGATGCCCCCGCCCGACACGGAGGTTGTCCCGCCGAAATGCGCCGCCTTTTCCAGGACCAGGACGGACAGGCCGGCGGATGCGGCGCGGATCGCCGCCGTCATGCCGGCGGCGCCCGATCCCACCACCACCACATCATATTGGGCCATCATGTCCTCCCGATTATCGTCTCTTGCTGCATCCATGGGGAAGGCGCAGGCCGTCCACGCCTTCCCCCGGACAGGGTTCAGATTTTCGGCATGATCTCCTCGGCCACCCATTGCAGCCGTTCAAGATATTCCGCGATGCCCGTTATGCCCGGCGGCAGCGGAACGATGGTCTCGTTGACGCCCAGCTCCTTCAGCCATCCGACCTGATCGATGATCTTCTGCGCGTCGCGGGTGCCCGGTGCACGCGGGTCATCCATGATCTCGTGATGCGCCCCGACATTGAGCATTTCCAGCGCAAAGAACATGTCGATCGGGCGGCCGTCATATTCGGGCTGCGACCGGATGAAGTCCAGGCATTCGGGGAATTTCTCGGGCGGCGTGCGGAACGGCGACCAGCCGTCGCCGAATTTCGCCACCCGCTTCATCACTGCTTCCGCGTCGCCGCCGAACCAGATCGGCAGGCGCGGCTGCTGCACCGGCTTGGGCGCGAAGCCGACATCCTTGAACTTCACGAACTCGCCGTCGAACGCCGGGTGGTCGGACGTCCACAGTTCGATGATCGCGGCCACATATTCGTCCGCCATGCGGCCGCGCTTGGTGAAATCGACGCCCAGCATGTCGAATTCGTCCTTCAGCCAGCCGACACCGAACAAGGCCGTCGCCCGCCCGCCGCTCAGCCAGTCGAGCGTCGACCAGGCCTTGGCCTGCACGATCGGATTTTGCAGCGGCAGGATGGAGACGGAGGAACTGACCTTCATCTTCGTCGTGCGCCCGGCCAGAAAGGCGAGCGCGACGGTGCCATGGACATAATGGTCGCCCGACAGGCCGATATGCTCCTGCGGGATGATGAAATGCTCACCCAGCATGCATTTGTTGAAGCCCAGATCATCGGCGGCCCTGAGCGCATGGCCGATGTCGTCGCCGGTCAGCGCATGTTCCCATGGCTGCGTCATTGCCGCGACATGCATGCTGTTGGGCACGCCGATATTGAGCTTCATGGACCGTCCTCCCTCAACGTTTGTTTGACGCGAAGGATGACGCGCGCTACCCGGGTCGCACCTTTCCTTTGGAAGGGAAGGGACGCCGCCCCTGCGTCCGACGCGGTCAGCTTTCGGGAGGGATCAGCTCGCCGGTGATGCGAATGCCCGCGCCATCAACCTTGTATGTCCTGTTCATGAAGATGAGGATCGACGTCAGCGCCTCGGCCGCAGCCGAATTGACCAGCGCGCCGCCATGCAGCCCGCGCAGGCCCATGGCGTCGGCCAGGGTCACGATGCGCGCGCGCGCATCCTTGTCGTCGCCAAAGACGAGCACGTCGCATCCAACGTCGACATCCTTGGCCAGCTTGTGCGCGGCGACATTGTGGAACGCCGACACCAGCGTCACGCCGCTCCCCAATACGGCGCTCGCCTTTTGCGCGGCGGACCCTTCGGGCGGCATCTGGACGCGCATCACCTTGGGCGGCGCCAGCGGCACCGTGGTATCCACCACCAGCTTGCCCGCGACATGGGGGGCAATGTCGCGCAGCGTGGCTTCCTGCGCGGCATAGGGCACCGTAACTATGACGATCTCCGCCGCAGCCGCGACATCGATATTGGCGCCGCCGCGCAGGCCATGCCCCAGTTCGGCGGCCGCATTCGCCGCACTTTCGGCATTGCGCGACCCGATTGTCACGGGATAGCCCGCCCGGGCGAGCCGCCAAGCGATCGCCGCCCCAAGATTGCCAGTGCCGCCAACAACGCCGATGGCCGGTAAAGTCATATATATCATCCTCAAATAGGGGCTGGATCGATCGTCCGATCGATCAGGGTCTTGCGGGCGCGGCCATCTTTCGCGGGCGCACGGTTTCATACAGGGTTGTGCGCTGGCGCACGGGCCGGTTTACGGAAGCCGCCAGGGCGCGCATTTCGGCGGGGCCGAACTCCTGCCCGTTGACGCCGCCCGCCGCGCGCGTGATCGATTCGTCCATCAACGTGCCGCCCATGTCGTTGGCGCCCGCCTTCAGGATCGCCGCCGCGCCTTCCGGTCCCATCTTCACCCAGGACACCTGGATGTTGGCGATGACCGGATGCAGCACGATGCGCGCGATGGCGTGCATCAGCACCGCCTCGCGATAGCTGGGGCCGGATCGCGCCTGCCCCTTGCGCCAGATCGGCGATTCCATGTGCACGAAGGGCAAAGGCACAAATTCGGTGAAGCCGCCGGTTTCCACCTGCAAGGCGCGGATGCGCAGCAGGTGGCGGGCCCAGTGCCGATATTCGTCGACATGGCCGAACATTATCGTCGCCGTACTGCGCAGGCCGACGCCATGCGCCACGCGCATCACCTCGATCCATTCGTCCGCCGTCACCTTATCGGGGCAGATAATGGCGCGCACTTCCGGGTCCAGTATCTCCGCCGCGGTGCCCGGCAGTGTAGACAGGCCTGCATCCCGCAGGCGCGCCAGATAATCCTCCAGCGGCAGGCCCAGCGTCCGGGCGCCATGCATCACCTCCAGTGGCGAAAAGGCATGGATATGAATGTCGGGCGCTTCCTCGCGCACCGCCTTCAGGACCGCCAGATAGGTGTCGCCGTCATAGTCGGGATGGATGCCGCCCTGCAGGCAGACCTCTGTCGCGCCGCGATCCCAGGCCTCGGCGGCGCGCCGCGCGACTTCGGCCAGGTCCAGCTTATAGGCGGGGCCGCGCATGGCCTTGGTGCTGCCCTTCGAGAACGCGCAAAAGCCACATTTATAGAGGCAGATGTTGGTATAGTTGATGTTGCGGTTGACCGCAAAGGTCAGCGTATCGCCCACCGTCCGCTGCCGCAGTCCGTCCGCATGCCGAACGATTTCCGCTAGATCGGCATCCTCGGCATCGAACAGCGTGACGATGTCGGCCTCGTTTAGCCTGCCGCCCGTGTCCGCCATCGCCAGGATCGCCTGGACGGCAGGCGAAGCCTGCTCGCGTTCCACCGGCATGATGTCCGGAGCAGCATCGCCATGGCCAGCGAACCAGTCGTCCATCCGGGGCAATCCACGCGCGTCGATCGAATGGAGAATCCGCGTGGCTATGGCGGGCGCGGCCCATTCCCGCGCTGCCAGCGCATGGCGCGGACCGATGGCTAACCGCTGGGCCAGCGTCCGTCCGGCCGCATTCGTTGCGTCCGCCAATATCTCCAGATGCGGCCAGGGCGCTTCGGGATTCACATGATCGGGCGTCACGGGCGACACGCCTCCCCAGTCATTGACGCCCGCCCGGATCAGTGGTGCAAGAGCAGCGCGGTCATGGAGATTGGGGGGCGCCTGAATCGTCATGTCCGGCCCAAGAATGATGCGCGCGGCGGCAATCGCCCACAGATGATCGTCCAGCGCCGGTTCGTTATGTTGCGCCATCCGCGTATCCGGCTTCGCCCGGAAATTCTGGATGATTACTTCCTGGATATGCCCATGGCGGCGCTGCATATCGCGGATTGCAACCAGCGCCTCTACGGTTTCGTCACGGGTTTCGCCTATGCCGATTAGCAGCCCGGTGGTGAACGGCACGCGTGCGCGACCAGCCTCCTCTATAGCGGCCAGGCGCAGCGCCGGTGCCTTGTCGGGCGAACCGAAATGTGGCCCGCCCCTGCCACACAGGCGATCCGAACTGCTCTCCAGCATAATGCCCATGGAGGCCGCGTGCGGGCGCAGCAGCGCATAGTCCGCTTCGTCCATCAGCCCCGGATTGAGATGCGGCAACAGGCCGGTCTCCTGAAAGACCAGTTCCGCCATTTCCGCAAGATAGGACAGGGTAGATTCATGGCCCAGACGGGCCAGCGCCTCGCGCGCGGCGGCGTATCGCGCCTCCGGGCGGTCGCCGAGCGTGAACAGAGCCTCTCGACATCCGGCGGCGGCGCCAGCGCGGGCAATCGCCAGCACCTCGTCGCGGCTCAGATAGGCGTCGCCCACGCGCGCCGGCGTGGTGGCGAAGGTGCAATAATGGCAGACGTCGCGGCACAATTTTGTAAGCGCAATGAATACCTTGCGGGAATATGTCACGCGACGGCCATGGCCCGCGAGCGTTAGCTTTTCCGCACAGGCCATCATGTCGGCGAGTGATCGGGAACCCAGAAGCGCCGCGATCCCGGCGGCCCCATCATCGCGCAGATGCAGAAGGTCCAACGTCACATCTCTCTCCGTGCCTGTGCAAGCCCGCTTATTGTTTCCAGCGGCGCCGCATGTCCGGGCAAGGCCGCGATGAAGGTGGAGACCCCCAGGGCCTCCAACTGCCGCAACATCGCCGTAACCGTTTCTACCGGCCCTGCAACCGTATCGAAGTCCGCGAGGAATTCGGTCAATCCCAGTTCCTCCATCAGGGCGACATTCTTCCCGCCGACCACGACATGTTCGGTGGCGTCGTAGCGCGCGTGCAGCGCGTCAATCTTGCCGCGAAACTGCGTCGGAACGCGGGCCAGCGTTTCGGGCGTGCGGAACGCCATGCCGTTCACCACGATGAACGCCTTGAGATCGTCGATAGCCTGCGCGCGGGTTGGCCGGATCGATGCGAAGGATATGACCCAAATATCAATTTCCAGCGGATTGCGCCCCGCCGCTTCCGCCGCAGCCCGAACCGCCCCGATCCGGTCCTTAAGAGCATCAAGATGACGCTCCCCCGCGAACAGGATCACGCCGTCGGCCCGTTCCCCGGCCAGAGCCAGCGCCTTGGGACCGAATGCGGAATAATAGATAGGGATTGGACGGGCAAAACGCGGCGGTTTCACTTGGGCATCGTTCACCTCGACCGGATTGCCGGCGAAAAGGCCACGTAACGCAGAAAATTCCGCCCGGATTTCGGCTTGCGTAGCCGGCGGACGTCCGATGGCCATCACCGTGCTGCCGCCAGTCGCCAGCCCCAACGCGACGCGCCCGCCCGACAGATCATCAATCGTGGTGAGCGCACACGCCGTGACAAGAGGGTGCCGCATGAAAGGCGATGTCACCAGTGGCGCCAAAGTCGCCTTGGGAGCGTCGAGCGCCGCAAGCGTCAGCGAGACATAGAGATCGTGCCAACCAGCTGGCGAATCTCCAACGGTGATCAGCTCGAAACCCAGGTCGGAGGCGAGCCGAACCTCTTCACGAAATGCCTCCAGCCTGTCTCCCCACATGCTGCAAATGCCGAGCCTCATAGCCATCTCTCCCAGATGTACGGCGCCACATTGCTGACGGCTCGCCTATGATTGCGAACCTGTCCTTATAGAGGGCGACGTCAGATGAACCGCGCCGCCCTCTCGTGCGTTCAGAAGGAGTATTTGGCCGACACGCCCCAGGTGCGCGGCTCGCCAGCGTAGACCGAACTGGTGGGGAAGGATGGCAGCAATACACTCGACGCCGAGAAGTATTTCTCGCCAAAGACGTTCTTCACATAAACGCCCAGATCAAGGCCAGTGCCCCCGATCCCGCGCCAGTCGAGACGCGCATTGGCCAACTGGTAACCCGGCAGCTTTTCGCCATTCTGGCCGCCAAAATCATCAGTCATAAACAGGTCCGCATTGAATACGACATCGCCATCGGCCGGACGGATCGGCAACGTCCAGCTCACGCTCGCCGTGCCCGAGAAGCTCGGCGAATATTTGTTGATCTGGCCTTCACCCAACACAATCGTCGGCGGCAGCGTAGCCGGCACCGTAAGGCTTTCCACCTTCACATTGGTATAGGCTGCGTTGAAGCCGACCGTGAGACTGCGGACTGGGCTAATCGACGCTTCCAGTTCGACACCCCAGATGCGCAGATTGGCCGCGTTGATGGCCAGAGAACCATTGGTCGGAGAATCCGGGGTTCCGTTGGGCACGGTTGTCTGGGTGTTCAGGAACTGAAGTGCGTTCTTGTACTTGCTATAATAGGCAGCGATGTTGAGGCGGCCACGCGCAGAACCCACACGATAATCATATTTGGAGCCGATCTCGACGTCGGTGATGGTTTCCTTGCCCGTCTTCTGGAATGGACGGAGATCCGCACACACGCCGCCAGTCGCAACGCAGGCAGCATCGGTTCCTCCCGTAGTGAAAGGCGTTTCGAACAACGGCGTATTCACATTCACGCCGCGATAGCCGCGCCGCGACACAATGTAGAGTAACCAGTCCGGCGTCGCTTTGTAATCCAGACCGATCGTCCAGCTCGGCGCCTTGCCCTTGTTCGATACAGTGCCAACACCATCGGCGAGGCCCAGTGCGGCGGCGCTCAGACAGGTAGCTTCATCGACATAGCTAGCGCCAATCGTGCCACCACAGGCCGATACCTTGTCCCAGCTGTAGCGAGCGCCCAGATTGAGCTTCAGCTTGTCGGTTAACTCATAGCCGATCTGGCTATATACCGCCCAATTCTTGTTACGGACATGAGCGGACACCGCCGGCGCCGGCACACCGCCGACTGAAAAGGCAGTGAATTGCGATCCACTGGCGCCGTTCGGCTTGTCGTTATTGTAGAAGGCGCCAACGATGAAATTGAAGGCCCCGAAGTCACCCAGCAACTGAGTTTCGTTTGTCAAATATTGCCGATCGAGTACCGACGAGGCCGTGAACAGCGTGAACGGCACCGCCGAAGGCGCCGGAGACGGCAGGCCTGTGGGAATCTGTAGTAGCGGAAGACCACCTGAATTGATGAGCTGATAGCTGTAATTCTTGCGATACCCAAAGATGTTGCGCAGCGTCAGATCGCCGAACGAAAAAGAGGTGTCGTTCGTGATCGAGGTCGTCTTGCGATAAGCGGCGCCGCCGTTGATCCCGCCGTCATACGAGCCTCGACGGTTGTTCTTCTGCATCTCGATGGCAGCCTGAACCTGAGGATCGACTACGCCCAGCCCTAGCGCGGCAAACGGGAAATTCTGCCGCAGCAGATACAAGCCGCCCGCCAACTCGTCGCCTTTGAAATATTCATAGATGGTCGTGCTCTTCAGGCCATCGACGGGTTCGACCAACAGGGACAGCCGAAAAGCATCCTGGCGAATATTCTCGAACCCTGGGCCTCCATCGAAAGCTGCAATGCGCGGGTCCTGTCGACGAATCTGACCTGCCGCGCGGAACGCAACCTTGTCCTCGACAATCGGGATATTCACCGCGCCTTCCAATTCGCGATAGTCGAAGCGGCCGTAGGTGCCCTCGACATAGCCTTCGAATTCATAGCTCGGCTTCTGACTGCCGATAACGACGGCGCCGCCCAAGGTGTTGCGACCGAACAAGGTTCCCTGCGGCCCCTTCAGCACCTGTATGCTGCCGATATCATAGGTCGGCACGTTTGAACCGACGGATGGCAGCGGCGTATCGTTGAGATAGATAACGACGCCCGGCGTCACTTCGCCCAGCGGCAACTGGCCAATACCGCGCAGCGTAAGCGCAACATTGTCCTTGCCGCCTTCGGACGAGAAGGTGAAGCCCGGCGCGATCGTCTTGACGTCGCTTACCGTCTGGACAGTGCTGCGCTCCAGTGCGTCGGAGGAGAAGGCAGAGATGGATACGGAAACGTCCTGCAAGCGCTCTTCGCGCCGGCGGGCGGTGACGACGATATCGCCGGAGTCCCCACCTTCCGCCTGCGGCGCGACCTGCGGCGTCATTTGCGCGATGGCTGGAACAAATGCGCCCGACGTACTCGCTACCAACGCCAGTTTCAAAGCTGCCAATCGCATGAATCCCTCTCCTTGACTTGGCCGCGCAACAAAAAGACTGTCACGCCGGCATATTTGACTGGCGCTAGAAGCAAGCTTGACCCTTATTATCCACCTATCAACGGATAGGTGGTCACCTGCCTGATCACAAAAGCTTTCGCTGTGGCATTTGCGCCGCACCTCGGTCGATTTGCTCCTTTGGAAGCGCCCGAATGGCCATGGCGAAGGCACGCCGTTCGGGCCCGAGGAAATCGGACGCGAAAATCCCTGCTACGCGCCGAGCGCTATTGGCCCGTGGTCATGACCAGGCCGCAATCAAATCCGCGACCGTCATCGGGGCAGGTTCCCGGATGGCGCCAGGATCGACAGACAACCTTGGCGCGGGAGATGGTTGGGCGATTCCGTCACGCTCAACGAAGGTTGCGCGTGCCACATTATGCCCATATCCCGGCGCTTCTGCCATCGACAGCACCGGGCTTACGCAAGCATCGCTATCCGCGAACAGCTCTGCCCATTCGTCGCGGGTCCGTGTCAGGAAGGCGGCGGCGAAGTCGGCCTGCATCGCTGGCCATCCGCTTCGGTCCTGTTGATCATAGGCCCGGTCCGCCAGCCCCAGTCCATCGACCATCTGGTTGAAGAATTTCGGTTCCAAACACCCCACCGCGACATGCCGCCCGTCAGCGCAGGCATAGCAACGATAGAAAGGCGCGGCGCCGTCCAGCAAGTTGGATGCCGGCCGATCAGCCCACAATCCCTTGGGTTGCCACGCGTAGAATAGGCTCATCAGCGACGCGACGCCGTCTGTAATGCAGGCGTCGACTACCTGCCCCCTGCCCGTCCTCTGGGCTGACAGCAGCGCGCTCAACATTCCGAAAATGAGGAACATTGCGCCACCGCCATAATCGCCCACCAGATTGAGCGGCACCGGCGGCGGCGTTTCGCCATCGCCCATTGCGTGCAAAGCGCCGGTGATCGACAGATAGTTGATGTCGTGGCCCGCCCGCAGCGCCAGCGGTCCTGATTGGCCCCATCCCGTCATCCGCCCGAACACGAAACGCGGATTGCGCACAAGGCACGCATCGGGTCCTACCCCCAGCCGTTCCATGACACCGGGCCGATAGCCCTCGATCAAGCCATCCGCCCGCTCGATCAGCGCCAGCAACTGTTCGCGATCAGCATTCTGTTTGAGGTCGAGATAGGTCACCGCCCGACTGCGATGAAGAATATCCCCGCCTACATCGTCCCAATCCCCAGCGCCTGCTGACGGCGGTCGAGCGATGCGCACAATGTCCGCGCCCATGTCGGCCAGCAACATCGCCGCAAGTGGTACCGGACCGATGGCATCGATCTCCAGCAAACGAATACCCGCAAGCGGTCCGCTTTGCCCGGCCATCAGATATTGGTCCGGTCCGCGCCCTTGAGGTCGAGCATGGCGCGCGCCTCGTCCGGCGTCGCGATCTCAAGGCCCATGCCTTCAACGATCTGGCGCGCTGTCCTGACCTGCTCTGCATTGGTTTCGGCGAGCCGTCCCGGCCCGCCCCACAGCGAATCCTCAAGACCGATGCGGACATTGCCGCCCATCGAAGCCGCCATGGCGACGATGCTCATCTGCCGAGCGCCGGCGCCCAGCACCGACCATTGATACTGATCGCCGAACAGCCGATCGGCGGTTCGCTTCATATGCATGATATCGTCGGGATGACTGCCGATACCGCCCAAAATCCCGAAACAGGTCTGGATGAATAGCGGCGCCTTCACCAGGCCCCGGTCGAGGAAATATCTGAGATTATAGAGATGGCTGGTGTCGTAGCATTCGAACTCGAACCGCGTGCCCAAGGGCGACAAGGTGGTCAGCAAATGTTCGATGTCGGCATAGGTGTTCTTGAATACGAGGTCGCGCGAAGCTTCCAGCGCAGGCGCTTCCCAATCATGCTTGAAAGACTTGTAGCGATCCAGCATCGGAAACAGCCCGAATCCCATCGTGCCCATGTTCAGGCTGGCTACTTCGGGCGCGAAGGTATGCGCCGGACGAATACGCTCCTGTACCGGCATCGAGGGGTGCCCGCCTGTGGTAAGGTTCAGCACCGCGTTCGTGCGCTGCTTGATCACCTTGAGGAACGGTTCGAACAGGTCCGGATTCTGGTCCGGCCTCCCGTCCACCGGATTGCGCGCGTGCAGATGGATGATGGCCGCGCCCGCTTCCGCCGCTCCGACTGCCGACTCAGCGATTTCTTCCGCCGTTACGGGCAGATAGGGTGACATGGAGGGTGTGTGAATCGCGCCGGTGACCGCACAGCTGATGATGACTTTAGACTTTGCCATGATATTTCCTTTCGCGCAGCTTGCGCCGTTCGCAGCTCCGACGAACGGCGCAATCTATCCTTGGATAGGACGCGACGGCGCTGTCAGGGGAGAATACCCAGCTGGCGCGCCCGTAGAACCGCCTGCGGCCGCCGCCGCACGCCGAGTTTGTCGTAAATCTGCTGCATATACCATTTGACCGTTCCTTCGGTCAGGCCCAGCCTGTCGCCGATTTCCCGGTTTCGCAGGCCGCCACTGACCATCGTCAATATGTCCACCTCCCGGTTGGCCAAGCGCCCGGTCAGGCCAAAATCATCCTCTTCGTCCTCCTCCGTTTCGAACTGCGGCCCTTTGCGCAGCAACGACACTAGCCGGACGGCGAAGCGATCAGCCGGCGTCTCGAGTTCGGGTCCCTGCGAATAGGCTTCGACGATCAGGGCGGCGATGACTTCGCCCTCATCTATGAAGACGCGCACCCAACCAGCCGGCTCCGCCATTTCAACGGCCGCTCGCACGGCGCGGCGCGCTTCGGAACGATTGCCCTGGAGAACCGCGATTTCTGCCAGCAGAAGTTCGAATATCACAGCGGAACGCAAGGCCCCCGCCCGCTTGACGAACTCAAGCCAGCGATAGGCCACCTTGCGCGCCCGTCCCAACCGGTGGCGTTGCATCTCGATCCGAAGCCAGGCGATCGCGATATTCTCGTTGCGGCGCGTGGGGTGCAAGGTTGGAATGGGTTCGCCATCCAGTTGCGGCTCGCCTGCCAGGAAGTGCCGTTCCGCCTCCTCGATCTGGCCAGCCTTGGTCAACAGCCTCACCTCTTCGGCGACAATGAAGGAGCGCAGGCGATCAAGCCCGCATTCGATCGCCACCCGATGCGCATCGTTTAGCGTCGCAAGCGCCCCCGGCAGATCGCCCCGCGCCGCGCTCAGGCGAGCACTCACCAGATAGGCCGATGCCATCTGGTCGGAAAATCCCCATTGCCGGACGACGGGCCGATAGTGGTCCGCAAGCGCCGCCGCCTGCTCCAGATCATCCGCATCGTAAAGCAGTTCAGCAAGCGGCAAGGCGGGAAGCGCCGCCAGACCGGAACCGGGACCATGAATGTCCTGAGCAAGCGCGAACGCCTCTTCCAGAAACCGCCGGGCGAACTGGGTTTTGCCCTGCGCCATCAACGTGGGTGCGACCGACGCCTTCAACGCGATGGACGCAAAATCCGATCCCGGACGAGAGAGCGCACGGCTGGTTTCCGCCTCCAGCTTCAGCATGTCCTGGAAATGATACAACTCCCGCCGCGCCGACATGAGCTGCGCCAGAAGCGTGCAGCTCAGATAGGCGTGACTGTCGGCCATTTCCGCAAGGAGAGGTTCGGCGCTCGCTTCCACGGTCACCATATCGTCACGCGCTGCGGCGAGCATAACACAGCGATGGCGAATCGACAGATCGAGTTGTTCAATTTCATGGCCGGAACAGGATTGCTCCTCCCGCCGCGTCTCGCAGACCTGTCGTGCGGCGGCGATCAACCGGTCCGCAGACGAGAATGCCAGTTGCCGGATGCGGCGCCAGGCGAGGGCCAGCAACAGGTTCGGCCGCTCGGCCAGAATGGGCCATGGCAGCTCCGATCCCAGCTCGTCGACGCGATAGAGATAGCCTGAATAGATCAGCCGTTCCGCCATCTGATCCAACTGATCGGCCAGAAATTCCCTGTCGCCGCTGAGCCGTGCATGCTCGATCGCCGTGATCAATTGTTCGTTCTTCGCGAAATGCTCGCTGGCGCGGCGGTGCATGATCGACGCCCGCCCCGGCGCGCGGTCCATCAATCGGCCGAGCACCATTTCGCGAAACAGGCGATGATAGGCATAACGGCTATGCTCCTGATCGATGGCATTTAGGAACAACCCCTCGCGAAAGACATGGTCGAGCATCGTCCGTGCGTTCTCGTCACCCGTGACTGCGGCGCAGGCCGACGGCGTCAGCTCGTCCAGGATAGCCGTGTCGACCAGAAAGCGGCGCACGTCATCGGGTTGCAGGCTCACGACCTCGTCATGAAAATATTCAGCAAATTCCGGCCGCAGCCCAGTCAGCCGCATGTTGGCTCCGCCTTCGCGCGCCCGCCGATACAAATCGCATGAGATGACGATACCCGAGACCCAGCCCTGAGTATCGCCTACTATATCCTGCAGATCACGCGAATCCACCGGCGCGCCAATAGTCCGTGTGACCAGTTCGGTGGCTTCCGCAAGGGTGAAGGACAGGTCCGCCACTCCTATTTCGACCAGAAAGCCAAGTGCCCGCATGCGCGCGACCGACAGTCCGATCGTACCCCGCGCCGCGATGATGATAGTTAGCGCATCGCGCGCGCTCGACGACAATTGCGCCACGAAATCGAGGATAGGTTGCCCCAACAATTGAGCGTCGTCGATGACGACGACCGGCCTGACATCGCCCATCATAGCCATGGTCTTAAGCCAGCTGACGTCCGGCGCATCGCTGTGCAGATCATTCCACGGCAGGCCCGCCGTCACGCCGGCCGCCTTGAGCGACTGAAGGAAGGAAGATTTGCTCCCTATGCCGGCCCGCGCCGCAAGCCAGAGAACGGGACGATCCCGGCTTCGCAACTGCTCGGCCCAGAAAAGCATCGCGGTCGTCTTGCCACTGCCCGCGGGGGCGGAGACGACCGTCATTCGCGATTGATCCACCTTGTCCGTCAAAGCCGCAAGCGCGGCCCGCCGGATTGGGGCATTCGTCGAGCGCGGTGGCAAAATGGTTGTTGGCACAACGGTCATGCTGCTCTCCTGGACGCACGTTGGCGTGATTCGTTTTATTATTCAAAATATATTCTGAGCAAAGAATCTATAAACGCAACCCCTTTTCCTATCTACAGATAGGTTCCCAGGCAGCCGGAAAAATGTCCAGCTTTGAACCTGACAAGCGGGGTCCGGCCAGAACGTCTGCGCATCAGGCGAAGGCCAGCATCGGGCCGCACAGTAGGAAAGGTTGACCATGAAGGCGCTTTATCTCGAACGGACCGAGGGTCCCGACTCCGTGTTCGTTGCGGATGTCGAAACGCCTGTTCCTGGCCCTGGGGAGGTCCGCGTCGCTCTCAAAGCCGCCTCTGTCAATCATCGCGAACTCTTCATCACCCATGGCCAATATCCCGCCATGACTGTCCCTACGACGCTGGGCTGCGACGGCGCGGGCGTCGTCGATATGATCGGCGATGGCGTGAGCAGCGTCAGCGAAGGCGACGAGGTCGTCCTGTATCCCGCGCGCAATTGGGGTCCGAACCGCCACGCGCCTGCCGACGACTTCGGGCTGCTTGGCATGCCTTTCGCCGGGACCATCGCGGAATATATCTGCGTCCCGGTCGATAATCTGGCGCCCAAGCCCGCCTTCATGAGCTTTGAGGAAGCCGGCGCGATGCCGCTGACCGCGCTGACATCCTGGCGCGCGCTGATGTTCAAGGGACGGCTGGAGGCCGGGGAAACCGTGTTGATCAGCGGCGTCGGCGGCGGCGTCGCGACCTTCGGCCTTGCCTTTGCTGTGGCAAAGGGGGCCAATGTCTATGTCACCGGCGAAAGCCAGGAAGTGATCGACCGCGCCATTGCGATGGGTGCGAAGGGTGGCCTGCTCTACACCGATCCAGAATGGCGCCGGCAGGTCGGCAAGCTGACCGGCGGCGTCGACGTGGTGCTGGACGGCGCGCCTTCCCCCAGCCTCGCCAATTATGTCCGCGCCATCAATCCAGGCGCCCGCATCGTCATCTACGGTTCGACCGCCGGCAATGAGGTCAAGTTCAACGCCACCGACATTTTCCTGAAGAGCGCCAGCATCGTAGGCAGCCAGGTTGGCGATCCGCAGGATTTCAAGGATATGCTGGCCTTTGCTGATCAGCATCAGATCAAACCCGTTATCGAAGCGACCTATCCGCTCGCGCAGGCCAGGGAAGCCCTGCTGCACCTGCGCGACCAGCACAAGTTCGGCAAAGTCGTGGTGACGATGTGAGCGACCTGTTCAGCCTTGCCGGAAAGAAGGCGCTTGTCACGGGCGGCGCGCAAGGGCTGGGGCGCATGATCGCCGAAGGCTTGCTGCGCGCCGGAGCGACCGTCGCGATCACCTCGCGCAAGGCCGATATTTGCGAGGAGGCGGCCACCGAAATGGCCCCGCTGGGGTTGTGCATCCCCCTGCCCGCCGACCTGTCAACACCCGAAGCGGCGGTCGATCTCGTCACGCGCTATCGCCAGGCGGTGGGCGAATGCCATATCCTCGTCAACAATGCCGGCAAGACTTGGGGCGGCGCGATCGACAGCTTCCCCGACAAGGCCTGGCCCGGCGTGATGGCGGTCAACGTCCAGACGCCCTTCACCATGATCCGCGAACTGCTGCCGGAACTGGGCGCAGCGGGGATGCCGGGCGATCCCGCCCGGGTCATCAATATCGGCTCGGTCGCAGGCATGAAGACGGAACGGCTCAACGCCTACAGCTATGCCGCCAGCAAGGCGGCGGTCCACATGATGACTCGCGATCTGGCCGGCGATCTGGCAGAGCGCAACATCACCGTCAACGCCGTCATTCCCGGCTTCTTCCCGACCAAGATGACGGCGCACATGCGCGATGAGGAAAGCGTTGATCCGCAACTGCTCGCGCATATCCCGCTCCGCCGCCTCGGTAATCCCGACGATATCGCCGGTATCGTTGTCTTCCTGTGCTCGCGGGCAGGCGCCTATGTGACAGGCGCGCAGATCCCGGTCGATGGCGGCGTCGTCGGCTGCGGCTGATCGGCGTCGGCCATCCCTGATGGAGTGAGGCAAGCATGACGATCGACCTTCAGAGCATCGCCGACCGGATCGACATAGAGGCATGCATCTACCGCTACGCCCATCTGGTCGACACGATGCAATATCACCGTATCGCCGATGAAGTGTTCACTGTGGATGGCTCGATCGACTTCGGCAGCGCGCGTTCGGAAGGGCGAGAGGCGATCCATGACCAGTGCATGGCCTATCAGGGCGCACTGTTGGGCTGCTCCCACAATGTCACCAACTTGGTGATCGAGGTGAATGGCGACGAAGCCCGCGCCAACAGCCGCGTGCTCGCCTGGCAATGGTTTGCGGTGCCGGACGCCGATCCGCTGCGGCCGACCGACCTGCTGGCCGTGGGTGGTTATCAAGACAGGTTGCGGCGCACGGCCGAGGGCTGGCGCATTCATGAACGGCGCGGCTTCAATTTAGGCACGGGCATCGGCGCAGGTTCCGTACCCGAAATGATGCGCCCGATTTTCGAAGCCATGCTGGGCCGAACCCCGACCTGGCCTGCCTGAGCGGCCCGCGCATCGGCGCGCGCCGCCCGGCCCCCTTCAAAGCCTCCAACCACCGCCTGCGACAATCACCTCGCCAGTAATGTAATCAGCCTCGGGCAGGCACAGCAGGTAAACCGCGCCCGCCGCTTCTTCAGGCGTTCCGGCACGGCCCAGCGGGATGCCCTTTTCCATTGCTTCCAATATCTCGTCGCTGACGCCGGCCTTGATGTCCCGCCCCTTGACGTTGATCGTCGAACTGCCCGCCTCTCCGGCCGTCATGCGGGTCATGATCGCGCCGAAGGCGACGGCGTTAACGGTTACATTATAGCGCCCCCATTCCTTCATGACGGTCTTGGTCAGGCCGACGATGCCGGCCTTTCCCGCAGCATAGCCGGCCTGCCCCGGATTGCCGCCCAGTCCGGCGACCGAGGAGATGTTGACGACCGTGCGTCTTTTCGCCCGTCCATCCGCTTCGATCTCCGCCTTGGCGGCGGCGGCGATCACTGGCTGCGCGGCGCGCAGGATGCGGAACGGCGCGCTCAGATGGACGTCCAGCATAGCCATCCATTGTTCGTCGCTGGTCTTCTGCAGCACCGTGTCCCAGGCATAGCCGGCATTGTTGATGATGATGTCGATCGTCCCGAAATGGTCGACCGCCGCCGCCACGAACTTCTCGCCGAAATCGGGCAGCGTCACGTCACCGACGCAGATGACCGCACGCGCGCCCAGCGCCTCGATCTCGTCCGCCGTCGCCTGCGCCACATCCGCATCCAGATCATTGACCACGACATGCGCGCCCGCCCCCGCCAGCTTCAGCGCAATGGCCTTGCCGATACCACGCCCCGAGCCGGAAATCAGCGCGATCTTGCCTTCCAATATCTTCACTTCAACCTGTCCTGTTCTTCTGAGAATCCGTCGAGGCGCGCATATCCGCCATCGATCACGACACTATCCCTGTCCGGCACACACGCCCGGAACAGCAGCCCGTCACCATCCCGCCAGATTTCCGTCCGCACCGTCTCGCCCGGCCAGACCGGCGCCGTGAAGCGCACCCGCATCTCGGTTAGGCGCGTGGGATCATCTCCACAGCACAGATGGCTGATCGCGCGACCGACCAGCCCCATCGTGGCCAAGCCGTGCAGGATCGGCCGGTCAAACCCGGCCGTCTGCGCCGTCCCCTGATCGATATGCAGGGGATTGCGGTCGCCGGTCAGGCGATAGAGCATGGCCTGATTGGGCGCGGTCGGCAGGTCGAGAAGGGCGTCGGCCGGCCGGTCGGGCATGATAGCCGCCGGCGGCCCCGCCAGATCGCGCGCGCCGCCGAAGCCGCCCGCGCCCCGCAGCACCCACACTTCCTCCATCTCCGCGATCAGCCGGTCAGTCGGCGTCCGCAGCGTCCGCCGCGCGCGCACCAGCGCCGGCTTGCCCGCGCCCTTGTCGGCGATATCGACAATCTCGATCCGGCCGTCGACCACCTGCCCCAGTCCGAGCGGACGGAACAGCTTCAGCGTCTGTTCGCCATGCAGGATGCGCGACCAGTCCCAGCCCAGTTCCGGCGCCATCGGCCAGAATCCGGGCGTCCCCAGCACCAGCGCCATGGTCGGCAGCACGGCCAGATCCCGCTCGAAGAGCAGATGCTGTTCGTCGATTGCGCCCAGGCCCGCCCCCACGCCCAGCGCATAGAGAATGGTCGCGCGCGGATCGCACACATCCTGCGCCTGCGGCACCCGAAAGCTGCGCGCTTGTTCGACATTCAGCATAAGACGATCCCCGGTCCCGCGTTCAGGACAGCTTACGCTCATCCAGTCCCAGTCCGCGACCGATGATTTCGCGCATGATTTCCGACGTCCCGGCAAAAATGCGGCTGATGCGGGCGTCGGTATACATGCGGGAAATGCGATATTCCTCCATATAGCCCGCGCCGCCATGAAGCTGGACACATTCGTCCATCACCCGGCCTTCCAGTTCGCTCGCCAGCAGCTTGGCCGAACTGCTGTCCTCGGGCGTCAGTTCGCCAGCATTCAACAGCATCACGCACTGGTCAACATAGGTCTGGAGGGCGTCGAGTTCGGCGCGCATCGACGCCATCTTGAACCGCGTGTTCTGAAATGCGCCGATCGGCTTCCCGAACGCCTTGCGTTCCTTCACATAGTCCAGCGTGATGTCGAACGCGGTCTGCGCCGTCGCCATGAAGCCGATCGCCGCGACCAGCCGTTCCTGCGCCAGGAAGCGCGCCAGATATTTGAAGCCCTGGGTCGGGTCGCCCAGCACGTTCGCCTTGGGCACCTTCACATCGTTGAAGAAGAGTTCGGCGGTATCCTGTGCCTTCAGCCCCATCTTGGCGAGCTTGCGTCCGCGCTCGAACCCGTCCATCCCGCGTTCGACGACGAACAGACCCTGGCTATATTTGGAGTCAGGATCGGTCCGCGCCGCGACGACGACCAGATCGCCGAGGATGCCGTTGGAAATATAGGTCTTGGCGCCGTTCAGCAGCCAGTGCTCGCCCTTGTCCACCGCATTCGTGCGCATCCCTGCCAGATCGCTGCCGGTCGACGGCTCCGTCATCGCGACGGCGAGGATCTTCTCACCGCTGACGATGCCGGGCATCCAGCGGTCCTTCTGCTCGTCATTGCCCAGCTTGGCGATATAGGGCGCGACCAGATCATTGTGCAGGTTGATGTAGAAACCCACATCGCCGTGCCGCATATTCTCTTCGATGATGATCTGTTCGAAGCGGAAATCATCGATTCCCGCCCCGCCATATTTCTCGTCGGCCCAGGTGCACAGCAGTCCCTGCTCGCCGGCCTTCAGGTACAGCTCGCGGTCGACCATACCCTGTTCGCGAAAGCGCTCGGCATGGGCGCCGACTTCCGCCGTCATGAACTTGACGACGCTGTCGCGGAACTGCTCATGCTCCTGCTCGAAGATCAGGCGTCTCATGCCGGCATCGGCTCCTTGACCACCGTCGCCTCCGCCGAGTCATAGAAGGATGTGTCCTTCGCCGCCTTGTCCCGCAGCCAAGCGGAAGGCAGGAAGCGCGGTCCGTAAAGCTGGGCGAGCCGGTCGGCTTCCTTCACGAACATCGCAATGCCGATCGTGTCGATATAGCTGATGGTGCCGCCGGTCCAGCTCGGGAAACCCCAGCCATAGATGGCGCCAAGATCGGCATCCTGCGGCGTTTCCAGGACATTCTCCTCCAGGCAGCGCGCCGTCTCCATTGCCTGCGCATAGAGATAGCGCTGCTTGAGCTCCTCGATGTCCCAACCGTCCTTGACCGGGAAATACTCGGCCAGCCCCTTCCACAAATGCTTCTTGCCACCCTCGGGATAGTCGTAGAAGGCGCCGCCGGCCTTGCGGCTGGAGCGGCCGATGTCGTCCTTCATCCGGCGCATGACGGCGGTGCCGGCGGGCGGCGTATATTTGTCGCCCTCCTCGGCGATCGCCTGGTCGACGATCTTGAGCGGCAGGTCTAGCGTCAGTTCATCGAGCAGCGCCAGCGGGCCGACCGGCATACCAACCGCCTTGGCCGCATTCTCGATCACCGCCGGGGGCACGCCTTCCGCCAGCATCGCCGCGCCTTCGTGGATCAACATCTGGAACACGCGGCTGGTGTAGAAGCCACGGCTGTCATTGACGACGATCGGCGTCTTGCGCAGCTGCGCAATGAAATCGAGCCCCTTGGCCAGCGTTTCCTTGCTCGTCTGCTTGCCCATGATGACTTCGACCAGCCCCATGCGATCTACCGGCGAGAAGAAGTGGAGACCGATAAACTGGTCCGGCCGCTTCGACGCTTCCGCCAGTTGCGAAATCGGCAGGGTGGAGGTGTTGGACGCATAGACCGCATGGTCTGGCAGGACCGCTTCGGCCTTCCGCGTGGTCTCGGCCTTAATCGCCGTATCCTCGAACACCGCCTCCACGATCAGGTCGCAACCGTCGAGCAGGGTGAAATCATCGGTCGGCGTGATGCGCGCCAGCAAGGCATCAGCCTTATCCTGCGTTGCCTTCCCTTTCTCGACGAGCTTGCCCAGAATCTTGGCGGAATAGGCCTTGCCCTTTTCCGCCGTCGGGACGTCGCGATCGATCAATACGACTTCGATCCCCGCATTGGCCGACACATAGGCGATGCCCGCGCCCATCATGCCGGCGCCCAGCACGCCGACCTTCTTCGCCGCGAATTTGGGGAAACCTTCGGGGCGGCGCGCGCCCTTCTCTGCCGCCAGTTTCGAGATGAAGGTCGTGCGGATGATGTTGCGCGCGACCGGATCGGTCAGCAGCTTGGCGAAATATTTGCCTTCAACGGCCAGCGCCTTGTCGAACGGCAACTGCATGCCGTGAAAGACGCTGTCGAGGATCGCAAGCGGTGCCGGACTATTATAGCCGCCCTTCGCCAGGCCGCCGGCCGCCATCATATAGGCGGCAGAATCCTCGGGCACGGTCAGCCCCTTCTTCTGCGGCGGCGCCCAGCCCTTGACGTCCCAGGGCTTGACCGGATCGGGACCAGTCGAGAGCCATGCCTTGGCGGCATCCACCACCTTGTCGGCCGGAACGACAGCATCGACGATCTTCAGCTTCAGCGCCTCTGCCGGCGTAACCGAACGGCCCGACAGCAGCAGGTCGAGCGCGACCTTCATACCGGCAATAATGCCGAGGCGAACGGTGCCGCCCGATCCGGGCAACAGACCGACATTGACCTCAGGCAGACCCACCAGCGCCTTGGGATCATCGACCAGGATGCGATGATGGCAGGCCAGCGCCAGTTCGAAGCCACCGCCCAGCGCCAGGCCGTTGATCGCCGCGACCCAGGGCTTGCCCGACTGTTCGATGGCGCGATGCATGTCGGTCGCGCGCTTGGAGAAAGCGTAGGCGTCCTTCGGCGTCAGCGTGTCGAAGCCGTTGACGAGCTGCTTGAGGTCGGCGCCGGCCATGAATGTCGGCTTGCCCGACGTCAGGATCACACCCGTGATACCCTCATCCCCGGCGATCTGCGCCGTCGCTTCGGCCATGTCGGCGATGAACGCGTCGTTGACGACATTCATCGGCCCGTCCGCATCGAGGGTCAGGATGGCGATGCCGTTATCGGCCTTTTCCAGTCGCATAGTCTTCATGGGAATTCCCGCTCTAAAAATTGTTCGCGCGTTCAGACGCGCTCGATGATGGCGGCCGTGCCCAGGCCATTGGCGGCGCACAGCGTGATGAGCCCGGTCGCGGCATCACGGCGCTCCAGTTCATCAAGGACCGTGCCCAGGATCATCGCACCGGTCGCGCCGAGCGGATGACCCATAGCGATGGCGCCGCCGTTAACGTTGATCTTTTCGTCGGGGATGTTCATGTCGCGCTGGTAGCGCATGACGACACTGGCGAAGGCTTCGTTGAGCTCCCACAGGTCGATGTCCTTCTCCGTCATGCCGCCCGCCTTGAGCGCCTTGCGCGACACAGCCGCAGGGGCCGTCAGCATAATGGTCGGTTCCGAACCGATATTGGCATAAGAACGAATCTTCGCACGCGGCTTAAGGCCAGATTTCTCGCCAAACTCCTTAGACCCGACCAGCACCAGACCCGATCCATCGACGATGCCCGAGCTGTTACCGCCATGGTGGACATAGCTTAGATCCTCGATCTCGGGATATTTGGTCTTGGCCACGGCCTCGAACCCGGCCTTGCCAAAGCCCTCAAAGGCCGGCTTCAGCTTGGCGAGGCTTTCGTCCGTCGTGCCCGGACGCATATGTTCATCATGGTCGAGCACGACCTCGCCCAGCACATCCTTCACAGGCACGATCGACTTCTCGAAATAGCCATTATCCCAGGCATGGGCGGCCTTGCGCTGGCTCTCGACGGCGAAGCGGTCGACATCCTCGCGGGTATAGCCGTCCAGCGTGGCGATAATGTCTGCGCCAATACCCTGCGGCGCATAATAATTGCCGTAGGCAACCGACGGATCGGAGGTCCAGGCGCCCGAGTCATATCCCATTACCGTTCGGCTCATCGATTCGACGCCACCGCCGATGCCGGCCTGGATCATGCCGGCATGGACCTGCGCTGCGATCAGACTGACCGCATCCAGCCCGGTCGCGCAGAAGCGGTGAATCTGCTGACCGGCGACCGTCTGGGCATAGCCCGCCTGCAGCACCGCCGCGCGGGCCAGCACGCCGCCCTGCTCGCCGACTGGCTGCGCCATGCCGATGATCACATCATCGAGCAGCGCCGTATCCAGATCGTTACGCGTCTGCAGCGCGCGCAGGAGCTGCGTCGCCATTTCGACAGAGGTGATTTCATGCAGCGCGCCGTCGGGGCGGCCCTTGCCCCGGGGCGTACGGACATGATCGTAAACATAGGCTTCCATCGTGAATTCCCGATCCGTGACGCAAAAATCTCTGAGCTGCTCTCGGGTTCGGACGGAAAGGCTGCACCTATCCAACGAAAGGCGCAGGACAGGGCGTTGGCTGCAATCTGAGCGCCATCAACAACTGACCTGCATTTTTAGGAGCGGACATCCGTGGTCACACAAGGCGAAGATTGCGCCCCATTTCGCATCTCTGCGACCACTCTGGGCGACCTGCTCCTGAAGGGTTGGGACAAGGCAGCTAACAAGGAAGCGCTGATATTTCCAGGCGAGCGCAAGACCTATGAGGACGTTGTCCAAAGCGTCCTGAAGCGCGCACGGGGATTGAAGGCGCTGGGCATCAAGCGCGGCGACCATGTCGGCATTCTGTTGCCGTCCAGCATCGAATTTGTCGAAACCCTGTTCGCGAACGCCATGTGCGGCGCCGTATCCGTGCTGATGAACGCGCGCTACAAGGCGCCGGAGATGGCCTATGTGGTCGAAAATGCCGATCTTGCAGCAATCGTCACCAACGACCTCGTAAACGACCATATCGATTTTGCTCAGCGGCTGACGGAGGCATTTCCCGATCTGCCCCATGCGACCGACTCTGCAATGCTTACGCTTTCAAGCGCGCCCTTGCTCAAGCGGATCGTCATGCTGGGTGGCCGTTCGGTCCCTGGTTTCGTTGATCAGGCGGCTTTCGATGCGGCGAGCGACCAACTGGAAGACGCCGATATCCATGCCTCGCGCCTTACCGTCCGCGTTCGCGATACCGCGATGATCCTTTATACGTCGGGCACTTCGGCCAATCCTAAAGGCTGCTTGCTCAGTCACGAGGCGGTGACCCGAGAGGCGTCGAATCTCGCCCGTTATCGTTGGGCGTTCCAGTCAGACGAGCGGGCCTGGTCGCCGCTACCACTCTTCCACATCGCCGCCATGCTGTGCATGCTGGGCGCGATGGATGTGGGCGGCACCTTCATCGGCCAGCCGCACTTCGATGCCGGCGAAAGCCTGAAACAGATCGAGGAGGAAGGGGTGACGATGATGTTCCTGCCCTTCGTCACCTTCCATCAGGCGATGATCACGCATCCGGACTGGGCTAAGGCCGACATGTCCTCGGTCCGGCTCCAGAATAGTTGCTTCGCCTTCATGCCGGATCGCGTGGGTCAGGCTTATCGCGAAAAAGCCCCCGGCATGCTTCAGGTGGGCACGATGGGCATGACCGAGGCGACCGGCATCGTCACTACGGGCGGCTATGCGATGGACCCGGAAATGGGGTTCAAGAAGCTGGGCTTCCCGCTGGCCGGCATCGAAATGAAGATTGTCGATCCGGAAACCGGAGAGCAAAAGGGCGTCGACGAGCGCGGCGAGATATTAATCCGCGGCTATAATCTGTTCGACGGCTATTACAAGGATCCGGAGAAGACGGCGCAGGCGCTCGACGCCGATGGCTGGTATCACAGCGCCGACATCGGCTCCATCGACGCACAGGGCCACGTCATGTTCCACGGCCGCTTCAAGGACATGCTGAAAGTGGGTGGCGAAAATGTCGCCGCCGCCGAGGTCGAGGCCGTACTGGCGACCCATCCTGCGGTTCGGCTGGCGCAGGTGGTCGGTCTGCCCGATGAGCGGCTCGCGGAAATTCCCGCTGCCTATGTCGAACTGGAATCGCAAGTCGGGCCAGAGGAGCTGATCGCCTATACCAAACAGCGCCTCGCGTCATTCAAGGTGCCGCGCCATATCCGCTTTATCGAGGAATGGCCGATGTCGGCGTCCAAGATCCAGAAGTTCAAGCTGCGCGGCGCGCTGATGGACGAACTGGGCCTGAAGGATTGATCACCAGCCTGTTGCGCCGATTGGAATGAAGATGGGAGAGACGAATATGCGGGTTATCATCACGGGTGCTGCGAGCGGTATCGGCAGGGCGTGCGCCGAGTTGCTGGCGGCAGGCGTCGTGATCCCGGGCGACCACCAGATGCTGCTCGCGGATCGAGACGCGGCCAATCTTCAGGTCGTAGCCGATGCCATCGGCGCGGCCGCGGCAACGCAACTGGTCGATCTCGCCGAACCGGATTGCGGCGACAGGATCGTGGAGGCGGCGCTCGCGCATATGGGCGGCATCGATGCGGTCATCAGCAATGCCGGCATCATCATGGGCGGCGCACTAGTCGAACTGCCGATCGGCGATTTCGACCGCATCTTCGCGATCAACACGCGTTCGTCCTGGCTGCTGGGCAAGGCCGCCCATCCCCATCTCAAGGCCAGCAAGGGCGCCTTTGTCGCGACCGCTTCCATGTCGGCCACACAGCCGACCCCCTCGCTCGGCTTCTATTCGTCCAGCAAGGCGGCTCTTCTGATGATGATCCGCCAGCTCAGTATCGAATGGGGACCGGACGGCATCCGCTGCAACACCGTGTCCCCGGGGCCGACCTACACGCCCATGACGGCGGCGGGGTACAACGACCCCGCAAGGCGCGATCAGCGAGAGGCCAATATACCGTTACGCAAGCTTGGCATGGCGGAGGATGTCGCCAGCGCCATCCTGTTCCTCATCGGCCCCCTTGCCGGCCATATCAGCGGCGTCGATCTGTTGGTCGATGGCGGCATGAGCAACATGCTGATGCCCGCAAGTGGCGGCGGCACAGGCCAGAACCGGCAGAGTTGAGATGCGATCAGCGCCCAACGCCAGCGGCCAGCACGATCGCGCCATCGGATCCGTCCGGGCCGTCCTGCCGATCGATGAGCAGTCGGGCCGTAGCCGAAAGATGTTCGGTCAGCAGGGCCACTGCACGGTCCGCGTCACGCGCCAGCACCGCATCCACGATCTGAGCATGTTCATGCACCAAGTCCCGATCGCTGTTCGCAAGCGGCACGGTAAGATAGCGATATCTTTCCGACTGAGCATAAAGCCAGTCACGCATGCGCAGCAGCCAGGGACTGTCGCATGCCGCGACAAGCGCATGGTGAAAGGCACCATGCGCTTCGGCATAGTCCTCGTTAAGCCGGGTCGGCTCCTTCCGATCGCGCGTGGGAGTCTTGCTCAGGCGATGAGCAGCGCTGACGATAGCCGCCTCCCAGTCCAGCCCGCCCTTGCCTATCGCGCGTCTCAGACATTGCCCCTCGATGTCAGCGCGCACTCTGACAAGATCCGTCAGTTCATCGATCGATATCGGCGTCACCCGAAATCCGCGGGCATCGTCCTGCGTGACAAACCCTTCCGACGTCAGCCGAGACAGCGCCTCACGCACCGCGCCAAGGCTGAAGCCCTGGGTTTCGGTGATATCTTTGATGTTGATCTTCGCACCGGGAATCAGCCGGCAAGTCAGGAGATCATCGCGCAATCGCCGGTAAGCGCGTTCGGTCAGGCTCAGCTTCCTCGTCATCGTAGCGACTATATCGATTTCATTTCCGATAGCAATTCTAACAAATTGATTTTGATGCTTGAAATATATTTCATGATGCCTCATGCCTTCGATCAGGCAGTTTTCAAATTTTCTGGAGGATAGATCATGCGGTTGGCGAAGGTGATGAAGGATGGGGAGACCGGCCTCGCGGTGGAAACCGGCGCGGCTATCAAAGCGCTGTTCGGCGACACGGCGCTTTGTGATCTGGACGCTCTGATCGCGGCTGGCGGTAGCGCGTTGACCGATGCGGGCGCGAAGGTCAGTGCAGAAGGCCAGGCAGTGGCGCTGGAAGACCTGACTTTCTTGGCGCCCTTGATCAAGGCACCCAAAATCATCTGCCTGGGCCTCAACTACAAGGATCATGCCGCCGAGGGCGGCTTTCAGGTGCCAGAATTCCCAACCGTCTTCGGCCGGTTCAATTCCAGCCTGATCGGCCATGGCGCGCCGATCATCAAGCCGCCCTTTTCCGACCAGCTCGACTATGAGGGCGAGATGATCGCCATCGTCGGCAAGGGCGGTAAGGACATCGCCAAGGAAGACGCGCTGTCGCACATCGTCGCCTATTCCGTGTTCAACGACGGGTCGATCCGAGACTATCAGCTCAAGACGCCACAATGGACGGTGGGCAAGAATTTCGACGATACCGGCGCGTTCGGCCCTTGGCTCGTCACTGCGGACGAACTGCCTGCGGGCGGTGCGGGCCTGAAGATCGAAACCCGTCTGAACGGACAGGTCGTGCAGAGCGCCAACACGTCCGACATGGTGTTCGACGTGGTCGATACCGTCGCCTTGCTGTCCACCTGCTTCGCTTTGGAGGCTGGCGACGTGCTGGTGATGGGCACCCCGTCCGGCATCGGACTCGCGCGCAAGCCGCCGCTGTTCATGAAAGATGGCGATGTGTGCGAGGTAGAAATCGAGAAGATCGGCCTGCTCGTAAATCCGATCAAGGCGGCGTGATCACGGGACCGGACGCTGCCAGTGCACAGCGTCCGGCCAGTCAAGGAGGAAGGGATGAACCAGGAAAGCCTGTTGGGACGCCGCGCCAACATATTGGGCGTGCATTCCATCGATCATTTCGCGCTGGACGTGCCGGACATTGAGGAAGCAAGGGCCTTTTACACGCTCTTCGGTCTTGACGTGCGGGACAAGGATGGCGCGCTTGAACTTTATACTGTCGGCAATCCGCATCGCTGGGCGGTGCTGCGCCAGAGCGGCGACACAAAGACGCTGCGCTATGTGAGCTTCGGCATATTTCCCGATGAAATGGAAGCATTTTCTGCGCATCTTGCGCGGTGCGGCGTAACCATGATCGACGCGCCCGAAGGGGCCGAATCCAACGGTATCTGGTTCTCCGGCTTCGACGGCCTGCCGATAAACGTGCGCGCCGCCGAAAAGGCGACACCTTCGGAAAAAAGCCAGTTCACCTTTAACAGTTCAGCCCCTGGCCAGTCCGGCGCCATTCCCAACAGCAAGGCGCCCAAGGTGCATCCGCGCCGCCTGTCGCATTTCGCCATCTTCACGACCGATGTGAACACCGCGATTGACTATTATGAAAAGACGCTGGGACTGCGCCTGTCGGACAAGAGCGAGCCGGCCGTCGCTTTCCTGCATGGCGTCCATGGCAGCGACCATCATCTGCTCGCGCTCGTCCTCTCCGATCGCCGGGGCATGCATCACAATAGCTGGGACGTCGGCTCCGTGATGGAAGTCGGCCTGGGCGGCGCCACCATGGCACGGGCGGGCTATGGTCCCAACTGGGGTGTGGGCCAGCATGTGCTGGGCGCCAATTATTTCTATTATGTGCGCGACCCCTGGGGCAGTTTCAGCGAATATTCGGCAGATATCGACTTCATCCCGCATGATGTCGACTGGCCTTCTGCCAATCACGCGCCTGAAGACAGCATGTTCCTGTGGGGACCTGACCCGTTCCCCGAATTCATCCAGAACACAGAACCGGCGGAGGCCTGATCTTCATGACCACATTCGTTCTTCTCCACGGCGGCGGCATGGGCGGCTGGACCTGGAAATATGTCCGCGAACTGCTGGAGGCCAAGGGACACAAGGTTTATACGCCCACCTTCACCGGCTTCGGTGAGCGCGAACATCTCATCGGCCGCAATGTCGGCAACGCCACCCATGTGCGCGACATCGTCAATGTCTTCCGATATGAGGATCTGCGCGACGTCGTTCTGGTGGCGCACAGCTATGCCGGGACCGTCGCGCCCGGCGTGATCGCCGAAGTCGGCGACCGGATCGCCAAGGTCATCTATCTCGACGCCATCGTCCCCCATTCGGGCGAACGCATCGCCTCGCTCATGGGCTATGTGCCCGAAGATCAGATCGCAGGACTGGACGCGATGCTGGAGGCCGGGGAAGGCCCGATCGGTTCGGGCGTACACGAGATGCAGCGCGCCGCGGCGAAAGAGCACCCGCACCTCATGGACCCGGCCCGGGAAAAATGGCTGCTCGACAATCTTTCCGACCAGCCGATGAAAGCGACCGCCTGCGTTATCCCGGTGGGGGCAGAGACCATCTCGAAGCCGGTCGATTATATCGCAGCGGCTGTCACGGTGATGACCGCGATGCATGATCGCGCGCGCGCGCTGGACTGGACGATCCATGACCATCCAGGCGACCATGCCCTTCTGGTCGGCGACCCAGAAGGTACGGTCGACCTCATCCTGAATATTACCAACGCCGGAGCCGGTGCATGAACGCGGCGGAACTGTTCTGCGTCAAGGATCGCGTCGCCATCATCACCGGCGGCTCGGCGGGTATCGGCAAGCATATCGCCACCGGCTTCGCGGCTGCGGGCGCGAAAGTCTATATCTGCGCGCGAACCGAGGCCAAGGTCATGGCTGCCGCAGCCGAGATCGCCCGGACGACGGCCGGCAGTTGCACCGGGCTTGCCGCTGACCTGTCCACGCTCGCCGGTGTCGAGGCGTTGACCGCCACGGTGGCCGATCGGGAGCAGTCCGTCCATATTCTGGTCAACAATGCCGGGACTATGGCGGACGCCTCCATCGACGATTATGGTGAGAGCGAATGGGATCCGGTTATCGACCTGAACCTCAAGGCACCCTTCTTCACCCTTCAGAAATTTCTGCCGCTGCTCCGTGCGGGCGGGACGGCGAACCGACCCGCATCGATCATCAACATCGGATCGGTCGGAGCGCTCAAGGTCGGGCCGAAGGAAAATTACGCCTATCAGGCGTCGAAGAGCGGCATCCACTGGATGGCGAAGGGCCTCGCCAAGCGCCTGGGCCGCGACAACATCACCGTCAACGTAATCGCGCCCGGGTTCTTCGAGTCCGAAATGACGGTCATCACGTCCGACGACATGCGCAAAATGGTGGAATCGATGGTCCCGCGCGGTCGCGTCGGCACGCCGGAAGATCTGGCCGGGACGGCCATTTACCTCGCCTCTCGCGCGGGCGCCTATGTCACTGGATCGGTCATACCGGTCGAGGGAGGATTGTCGATCTGATATGAACCAGCTTCATTTTGTCGCTATCGGCGGAACAATGCGCGCCTATTCCTCCACCGAACGAGCGCTGCGCAAGGCGCTCGCCATCGCAGAGGCACGGGGCGTGCGCACCACTCTGCTGGCCGGGGAGGATATTAATTTCCCGCCCTATGCGCCCGAAAATCCGGATCGGTCCGACGCAGCGCGGCACTATGTCGAAATCCTGCGGTCGGCGGATGCTGTGATCATCGGTTCGCCCGGCTATCATGGCGCGATATCGGGCTTCGTAAAAAATGCCCTCGACTATGTCGAGGATATGAGCCGGGACGACCGCTGCTATTTCGATGGATTGCCGGTGGGATGCATCGCTACGGCGGCCGGCTGGCAGGCGGCCGTGGCGACCCTCCAGCAATTGCGGACGATCACCCATGCCCTGCGCGGCTGGCCGACGCCGCTGGGCATCGCCATCAACACCCTCGGCGGCGACGGCGACCCGATTGAGGCCGCGCCGGTGCCAGATCAACTGGCGATGCTCGTGGACCAGCTCTCCGCCTTCTGCCGCCGCCCCACCCTATAGTCGGATAGGTTCGCAGTGCCCCTGACGCGCGCTTAGTCACAGCCCTACCAACGGGAATAGCAATGGATTTTTCACTCACCGAGGAACAGCAGGCCTTCCGCGATATCGTGCGTCGCTGGGTCGAGGCAGAAGCGCCAAAGGACTGGATGCGTACGCTGGAGGCCGACGAAGAAAGCTATCCTTATGCCCTGTGGGACAAGATTGCCGAGCAGGGTTTTTTCGGCATCGGCATTCCCGAAGAGTATGACGGTCTGGGCGGCGACGTGATGATGCAGATGATCTTCGCGCGCGAGTTCGCCCGGACGGCCGGCGGCCTGCTGTGGGTATGGGGCCTCACATCGTTCGGCGGCGCCAAGACGATCGGCGCGGTCGGCACCGAAGAGCAGAAGAACCGCTGGCTGCGGCCAATGGCGCAGGGTAAGCTGCGCGTATCCCTGTCGATGACCGAGCCCGATGGCGGCACCGACGTTCTCGGCGCCATGAAGACTTATGCTGAAAAGGTCGACGGCGGCTGGAAGCTGAACGGCGCCAAGATGTGGACCACCGGCGCCAAGGCGGCCGACCGGCTTCTGGTCCTCGCCCGCACCGACAAGAATGTCGAGAAGAAGCATCATGGCCTGACCATGTTCTTCGTCGACGCGAAAGCGCCGGGCATCACGGCCTCGCTCCTGCCCAAGCTGGGCATGCGCGCGATGGGCTCGAGCGAAGTCCATTATGAGGATGTGTTCGTTCCCGACGAGGATGTGTTGGGCGAGCCGGGTCAAGCCTGGTACGCGATGCTGCCCACGCTTAACAATGAGCGGATCATGGTCGGCGCGCAATGTCTGGGCGCCATCGACGGCGTTCTGGAAGACGCGCTCGACTATATGAAGCAGCGCAAAGCGTTCGGCGGCATCATCGGCCGCTTCCAGATCTTGCAACATTATGTGGCCGACATCGCCACCTGGCAGAAGCTGACCGAACTGTTGCTCTACAATGTCGCCTGGATGCAGAGCAACGGCATGCCCTGCGGCACCGAAGCGAACATGCTCAAGATGGTCGCCACGGAAAATGCAGTGAAAGCAGCCGACCTGGGCATTCAGATACTAGGCGGCATGGGCTACTCGGCGGAAACCGACATGCAGCGTTACTGGCGCGATCACCGCATTCTGCGCATGACGCCGATCAGCAACGAGATGGTCCGCAACACGATTGCCGAGAGCCTCGGCCTGCCGCGCTCTTTCTAGGGAAATTGGCCATGAGCGATCTTGACGATCTTCCGCCCGCCCCCGCTGCCGCCGGCACCTCGCTCGACGGCACGAAGGTCTTCACCATCAGCGCGGAGGAAAATGCCGCCCTATGCCGCTCGACCGGGATCGAACCTGCGGCGGACGGCACCGCGCACCCCATCTATTATTACATCGCGACCCAGGTGGCGATGGGAAAGACCGTCGCAGGCGTGTGCGAAGCCTGCGAATTCGATGTCGAGGACGGCCCGATGATGGGCAGCAGCGGCGTGCGCTTCGACGCCCCGCTGAAGGTCGGCGAAAGCTACCGGGTGACGGGCGAGATATTGAGCCTGGTCCGCAAGCGCAGCCGCAAACTGGGCGTCATGGACGTGCTGACCTACCGCCTGCGCCTGCATCTGCTGGACGGCACGCAGGTGCTGGAAACCGATAATGTGTGGGTGCTGCCCCGCAAGGAGTTCGCCGCATGAGCCATGCCGTGGGAGATGTGCTGCCGCCCTTCGTCATCGAAAGCGTCAGCCCGGAAGCGATGAAGCAATGGGCGGTGTTCCTGGCCGATCCCAACCCGATCCATCTGGATGTGGAAGTGGTGAAGGCGAAGGGGCTTGGCGATCGGGTCATCAACCAGGGGCCGATCAACGTCGCCTATATGATGAACATGCTGATGCGCGCCTTTCCGGGCGGTCGGATCCAGTCGATGGATTCGCGCTTTTTGGACAATGTCTATGGCGGCGACCGCGCGGTAGTGAACGGCAAGGTGACCGCGATCAACGGCAACACCATCAGTTGCGAATTCGCGCTGGATATTGACGGCAGGGGCACTGTCAATGCCGGCACTGCGACGGTAGTGATTTAATTCCGAGGAGAGTGATTATGCCAAGTGGACCCTTTGCGCATGTGTGCATGGTCGTGCAGGATCTGGAAAAGGCGATCGACGACTGGACGCGCATCCTGCGCGTGCTAGATCCCGCCTCTTTGGAAGAGCGGATCGTGAAATATGACGAATTTTCCAGCGGCGACGACGCCGGCATGAAATGGGCGACCTTCGTCAACAATGGCGGCACCGAAATCCAGTTCATTCAGCCCGCACCGGGCACGCCGATGGGCAATCGGCTGGACAAGGTAGGCGAACATGTCCACCATCTCTGCTACGCCACCGACGACGTTCCCGGCGCGATGGAAAAGCTGAAGGCTGAAGGGTTGCACCTGCCCGGCGGCGGCCAGACCTTCAACGATCCGGACATGACTTGGCAGAAATGGAGTTGGGTCGGTGCCAAGAGCACCCATGGCTGCCTGATCGAGGTCGCGTCGCCCTATGAAAGCCGCAATGACGGCAAATGGCATCATGCGCCGGGCAAGTTCGCCTATGCCGGCCCCGGCGAGCATCCCTCCTTCGCGGAAATGGTGCCGCCGATCGCCGCGGAATAGGGGGGACGCGTCCGGGCATGACGGTCGCAAGCCGGATCAGCCTGCCCGGTGACGGGTTGGAGATGGTCGCGGACGCCTATGGCGATCCCGCCGCTCCAGCCGTCTGCTTCTTCCATGGCGGCGGCCAGAGCCGCCGGTCCTGGGCGGGATCGGCGCGCCAGGTCGCGCAGGCCGGCTATTATGGTCTGACCTTCGACCTGCGCGGCCATGGCGACAGCGGCTGGGCCGCTGACGGCGATTATCTGCTGGATGCCTATGCCCGCGACGTGGAAGGCATCATCGGCGCGATCGGCCGGCCTCTCGCGCTGGTGGGCGCCTCGCGCGGCGGCCAGTCGGCCCTGGTCGGGGGATCGCGCCACCCCGACATGGTAGGCCTCATCATGCTCGCCGATGTCGCGCCCTATATGGTCGATGCCGGCGTAGAGGATATTCGCGGCTTCTTCCGCGCGAGCGACGCGGGCTTCGCCTCGCTGGAGGATGCGGCCGATGCGCTCCACGCGCATCTGGGCCAGCCGCGCCTGCCCGATGTGTCCGGCCTCGCCAAATCGATGCGAAGCGCGGATGGCCGCCTGTTCTGGCATTGGGACCCGCGCACCACCACCCCGGAATTCTTACATCCGCCCTCGGAGGGAGAAGCTTTGATCGCTGCCGCCAGCCGCGTGAAGTCGCCGCTCATCCTGGTGAAGGGGGAATTGAGCGAGGTCGTCTCAGACGACAGCGTCCGGCGCTTCCGCGCGCTCGCCCCGCAACTGGAGGTGGAGGTCGCGCCGGGCGTTGGCCATATGTTCACCGGCGACCGTAATGATGCTTTCGCGGAACGGCTGCTGCGTCACCTTGCCGCGCATCTGCCGCTATGAACCGGGGCGCGGCCTTCGTCGTCGGCGGCACGGGCGGCCTGGGCAGCGCGATCTGTCGCCGCCTGGCTGGCGAATGGGATCATGTCGCGATCGGCTATCGGTCCAGCCGCGACAAGGCGCAGGCGGTGGCCGCTTCGCTGGGCGCGCGCGCTGACCGGGGATGGCCGGTCCATTGCGACCTGTCCGATCGCGCCTCGATCGACAGCGGTATCGCCGCCACCGTCGAGCAATTCGGTTCCATCGGCACGATGATCTTCGCCAGCGGCGTCGAAATTCCCCAGCCCTTCGTCAGCCGGATCAGCGAGGAGCAGTGGCGCGAAGTGATCGAGATCGAACTGATCGGCTTCACCCGTATCGTCTCAGCCACCCTGCCCCATTTCCGGGCGCAGGGTTTCGGCAATTTCGTCACGGTCGTCTCCGTCGCCAATTACTGCTTCCCGCCGGGCGACGCGCTGTCCTCCGTTCCAAAGGCAGGGATGGAGGCGCTGGGCCGTGCGATCGCGAAGGAGGAAGGCCGCTATGGCATCCGGTCCAACATGGTCGCGCCGGGCATCATCGACGCCGGCCTTGGCGCCGATTTCCTGAAAACGCTCTATTCACCGGAAATCTGGGAAACGCAGCGCAAGCGGATCGCGCTGCAACGCTTCGGCGGTGGCGAGGATGTCGCCGAAGCTGCCGCCTTTCTGGCCTCCGAAAGGGCCGGATATATGACCGGCCAGACGCTGATCGTCGACGGTGGATTCAGCCTATAGCGCAGCGTGCTCGTTCAACCGAGCGCGCGTTGCGCGGCCACGCCGTCACCCCAATTATGGATACGCTCCCAGAAACGGGCACGGCTATGCGCGAAATTATGCATATGCCCCATGCGCGGACAGATGAAGAGTTGGATGTCCTGCGCGCTCTTATAAGCCTTGGGCTCCGCGAACGGGTCAGGCACGACGTCCCGCTCGCCCACCGCGATCAGGACCGGCACGCGCACCGCAGCCGCTTCCAGCGCCACCGCACCCGGCGCGACCATATGGACGCCGCATGGAGGGGTCGTAGCCGAACGCCATTTCGGCAGTGGATCGGCAAGCCCGGCGGAGGCGAGCATGTCGATCGCTACTATGTCCGCCGGCTCGTCGTCATAGTGGAACGACCATTGGAAGGGATGCTCGCCCGCGCGCGCCGCAGCCTGAAGCGATCCCATGTCGCCCAGCTGCACGCCCGTCGATTCCGCCAGCGCGGCCATGTTCATGACATGGGGGGCATCCAGCGAAGATCGGCGCGAAATCCATGGCCATGCCGCCTGCGGCTCCCCCGGCCGGGTCGGCACGATGGTATGGATTGCGCTATAGCCGAGCACGCCGATCCCGTGAAATGTACCATGGTTGCCCTGCGCCACGACGGTGAAGCATCCGCCCATCGACTGACCGATGCCGAGGCAGGTAGCGCCGACAACCGGCGCCAGTCGATCGACCAGTTCGCCCGCCTCCAGCCGCCGCATGACCTCCCGCACCATCGCATCATTGGCGGCCGCAACATTGTCGAGCGTGAGGGCATTGCCTTCGGGGATCGTCGAATCGCCAAAGCCCAGATGATCGCAGGCGATGACGATCCAGCCCCGACCGCAGTGAAAACCCGCCTGTCCGCCACTGGAGCCGTCCGGCATGTCGAAACTATAATAACGTCGGCAATAACCGCCGCCGGGGAAAGCGAAGCAGACGACGGGCGGACTGACCAGCGCATCGAGGTCGGGCAGGTGAACCGTGATCGCGCAATGCGCCGCCATGCCCAGTCCAGCCGCGTCGCTGACGTCGATCGTCATTTCGACAGAATGCTTCATCCTCTCATCCCTCCCCATCAACCTTGTTGTTCAGCAGCGTTCGATCACCATGGCGATACCCTGACCACCGCCAATACACATTGTGATGAGCGCATAACGCCCACCCGTTCGCGCCAGTTCGTGCAGCGCCTTCACCGTCAGGATCGCACCCGTCGCCCCGACCGGATGACCAAGCGAAATGCCCGACCCATTGGAGTTGACCTTGGCCGGATCGAAACCCAACTGGTTCGCCACGGCGCAGGCCTGCGCCGCGAAAGCCTCGTTGCTTTCGATCACGTCGATCTGATCCAGCCTGAGTCCGGCGCGTTCCAAGGCGATCGGTACGGCCTTCACCGGGCCAATTCCCATCACCTTGGGGTCGACGCCCGCATGACCCCAGCCCAATATTCTGGCCATGGGCTTGAGGCCCCGTTGTTCGACCGCCCGTGCATTCGCCAGCACCACCGCCGCAGCGCCATCGTTGATGCCGCTGGCATTGCCCGCAGTCACTGTGCCATTCTTCTGGAAGGCTGGTCGCAGCGCGGCAAGCGACTGGGGCGTTGTCTCGGCCCGAACATGCTCGTCCTGGTCGAACAGGGTCATTCCCTTGCGGGTCTTGATCTCGATCGGCAGAATCTGGCCGGAAAACCGCCCTTCCTGTTGCGCGCGCGCCGCACGGGCATGGCTTTCGGCAGACGCCGCGTCCTGCGCCGCCCGATCAATGCCATAGTCGGCGGCGACCCGTTCGGCGGTCATGCCCATATGCTGACCGTCAAAGGGATCGCTCAATGTCTCGATCATGGCGTCGACCATCGTGATCGGTCCCATTTTCTGACCGAACCGGGCCGCCGCGACATGATGGGGGGATCGGCTCATGACTTCGGCGCCGCCCGCAACGGCGATATCGCATTCGCCAAGGGTCAGCATCTGCGCGGCAGAAATGATCGCCTGCACGCCCGATCCGCAAAGCCGGTTGAGCGTCATCGCCGGGGCTGCCACGGGTATGCCCGCATTCACGCCAATCACCCGGGCAAGATAGGCGTCCTTCGGCACGGTCGGAATCACCTGTCCGATCACGACATGCCCGACATCCTGCGGATCGACATTCGCGCGCGACAGCGCTTCCGCAACCACGCGCGTTCCAAGATCCGCCGGCGTGAAATCCTTCAGACTGCCGCCGAAATCGCCAATGGCCGTGCGAACCCCCGACAGCAGATACACCGCGTCTTTCAGCAAATCCGTTTCCTCATTGAATATATTGCCGGCCGTGGAGACGAGGATGACACGGCGCCCCTTCGGACGACGCGGCGCCTCGACGATGCGCCGCGGCGGCGTGT
>JBIIEH010000032.1:0-47982 GCA_044237945.1 Sphingobium sp.
GGGGCCCCGGCCCCCCCTCGGCCCCCGGGGGCGCATGCACGTCCGCCCGCGTCGGCTTGTCCGTCACTTATAGGGGTCGACCGGCTGGGGAACGTTGATGACTTCCAGGTCCTTCAGCATCGTCAGCACGTCGGAGATCGAATAGATGTGGTCGATCTTGTCGCCGCGGAAGCGCAGCCAGGAGAACCACAGCACGTTGAGGTCATTGCCCGTCGGCTGGACACCCATGTAAGGGCCACCGGTATGTTTGCCATGATGATGGCACAGTACGCAGATTTCGTCCTCACCCCGGCCCCAGGCCTTGAGCGTGCGATAGATGCTGGGCGGAAAGGTCTTGTACAGGCCCTGCGGCGAGGTCTTCCAGACATGATAGGTGCCCAGATCGGGCCGGTTCGGATTGTCATAGGTCATCGTGTCGGTGTTGAAGAAGGCATCCATGCCATCCCAATCGCCCTTGTTGATGACCTCGTGCAGGTCCATCCAGTGGTTGACCATGAACGCCTGCCGTTCTGTCAATCCGGCAGTGATTTCAGCCCGCTTCTCCTTGGACAGGACAAAATCGGCTTCCGTGAACGGGGCGAGGCCCATATTACTCTCCTTGATAAAAAACAGTCCGCAAGATCGCGTCCTGCAGATGCCGCTTCTTCCCTGCCGGCCGCTCGCCCGACACCTACCCAATGGAAGGCGGCAAGTCGCCTGTGCCGTGCAACCCGTCCATTCTATAGAATGGAGGAGAGGCCATGACACTGACGTTGCAGGAAATGTCGGACAGATTCGAGATTCAGGATCTGATCGTGGGCTATTGCTATGCCGTGGATGCGCAGGACTGGGACGCGCTGGATGCCTATTTTACCCCGGACGCCGTGATCGACTATTCCGAAATGGTTGGTGTCGTCGGCGGGCTGGCGGAGATCAAGCAGTTCCTCGCGGACAGCCTGTCGAAGATACCGGCGTTTCAGCACGCGGTCTCGACCACCCAATATCGGATAGACGGGAATCATGCCCAGACCAAGACGGCATGCTACAATCCCATGACGGTCAGCGATGGCAAGACGACGGATACGCTCGTCTTTGGACTCTGGTATCATCATGATTTCATTCGGACCACACTGGGCTGGCGGATCAGCCGCCTCTATGAGCAGAAATGCTATCGCCTGAACGTGCCGGACTGGCTGGCAGCCCAACTGCCTGCCTGATCGCTTTCAAGATTTTCTGACCGCACCCCGGGGGCCTGATGCGCCGCTTTCTGAACCAGCTCTTCCTGCTCATAATGTTGCTCGCCGGTCTCTCGCTGCTTTGGTTAGGTGGCCAGTTAGCCCTGCTTGGCGGATCAGTCTGGTATGTCCTTTCCGGTCTCACCATGGTCTTTATGGCGCTGCTGGGCTGGCGCAGGTCGCCCCTTTCCATCACCCTCTACTGGGCGTTTCTCGCCGCGAATCTCTGCTGGGCACTCTGGGAATCCGGCCTTGACGGATGGGCGTTGGCGCCCCGGCTCGCCATGCCGCTGTGCATGGGCCTCTACATGCTGACGCCTTTCTACCGCCGGCATGTCGGCCGCGAAGCTTCGCTGCCGGGCGCCCGTATCTTGTGGCCCGGTCTTGCGCTGCTCCTCATTGGCGCGGTCGGCGTCGCGTTCTGGGCCGATCGGTCGCCGACCGCCGCCAGCGCCGCATGGGGCGCGCGCCCGGCGCGCGCGGGCGATGGCGACTGGATGGCCTATGGCCGTGATCGCGGCGGATCGCGCTACTCGCCGCTGGCGCAGATCACCCCCGCCAACGTCGGCAATCTGGAGAAGGCCTGGACATTCCACACCGGCAAATTGACGACCGGCAAGCAGGGCACGGCCTTTCAGGCCAACCCTCTGAAAGTCGGCAATCGCCTGTTTCTGTGCGCGGGTAATAATGACGTGATCGCGCTCGACCCGGAAACGGGCCGGCAAATATGGCGGCACCAGCCCAAGGCCAATCTCGACGGCGTGTATGGCCTCGTCTGCCGCGGCGTCACCTATTATCGGGTGCCGCAGGCCACCGGCTTCTGTGCGGAGCGCATCTATACGGCAACGCTCGACGCCCGGCTGATCGCGCTCGACGCCGCCACCGGCCAATCCTGCCTCGGTTTCGGACGCGACGGCCAGGTCGACCTGAAAGCCGGCCTCGGCAACGTGGATAAAGGCTATTATTTCGTCACCTCGCCCCCGGCGCTCGTGCGCGGCCGCCTCGTTCTGGGCGGCTGGGTGACGGATGGCCAGAAAATCGGCGAACCGTCAGGTGCGATCCGCGCCTTCGATGCGGTCACCGGCGATTTTGCCTGGGCCTTCGACATCGGCCGGCCCGACGATCATGGCTTCCCGCAGAATGGCGCCACCTTCACGCGGGGCACGCCCAACAGCTGGGCGCCGATGAGCTCGGACGAGACGCTGGGCTTGGTCTATGTGCCCACCGGCAACGCGACGCCCGATTATTATGGCGGGCATCGCACCGCCAATGACGATCGCTATTCCAGCGCCGTGCTGGCGCTGGACGCGCAAAGCGGCGCGGTGCGCTGGTCGTTCCAGACTACGCATCATGACCTGTGGGACTATGATGTGCCCGCTCAGCCCACGCTGATCGATCTGCCGGGCGGCGTGCGCGGCCTGCTCCAGCCGACCAAGCGCGGCGAGATCTTCTTCCTCGACCGCGCGACCGGCAAGCCGATCCTGCCCGTGGAGGAACGCCCCGTCCCGCAGGGCGCGGTGCCCGGCGAACGACTGTCCAGAACCCAGCCCTATTCGGTCGGCATGCCCAGCTTCGGTGGCCCGCGCCCGACCGAAAGGACCATGTGGGGCCTGACCCCGATCGATCAGGCGATGTGCCGCATCCGCTTTCGCCAGGCGCGGTTTGATGGCGACATGACGCCGCTGTCGACCAAACATCCCACGCTGACCTGGCCCGGCTATCTGGGCGGGATCGACTGGGGCGGCGTCTCGGTCGATCCGGTGCGCGGGCTGATGATCGTCAACAATAACCAGGTCGCCAACTATAACCGTCTGATCCCCCGGGCCGTCGCGGACCGGCAGGGCATCAAGCCGATGAACGCCGAGCATATGAGCGATGTCGGTGGACCAGTCGCCCAGATGGGTGTGCCCTACGCCGCCCGGATCACGCCCTTCCTCTCGCCGATCGCCATCCCCTGCCAGCAGCCGCCCTATGGCCGCATCAACGCTGTCGACCTCAAGACCGGCAAGCTGGTCTGGAGCAAGCTGTTCGGCACCTCACGCGACAGCGGCCCGCTGGCGCTGCCGACCTTCGTGCCGATCCCCATGGGCGTGCCCAATATCGGCGGATCGGTGGCGACCGCGAGCGGCCTGACCTTCATCGGCGCGACGCAGGAGCATATGTTCCGCGCTTATGACAGCACGACCGGCCGGCTGCTCTGGAAGGCGCGGCTAGCCGCCGGCGGCAATGCCTCCCCCTCGACCTACTGGTCGAGCGCCAGCGGCCGCCAGTTCGTGGTGATTGCGGTCGGCGGCCATGGCGCGATGTTGTCGGGATCGAGCGACGAACTGGTCGCCTATGCCCTGCCGAAGTGGAAATAGCGACGAATCGATCAGGCGTCGGCCAGCATCATGTCCCCAATATGATGTCCGACGCCTTTTCGGCGATCATCATGGTCGCGGCATAGGTGTTGGCCGACGGGATGACCGGCATGACGGAGGCGTCGACGACCTGCAATCCGTCCAGCCCATGCACAAACAGCCGCTCGTCCACCACCGCCATCGGATCGCCGGCTGGCCCCATCTTGGCGGTCCCGACCAGATGATAGCTGCTGTTGCCATATTGCCGGGCGAAGCTCAGCCATTCGTCATCGCCGTCGACAGCCGCGCCGGGAAACAGTTCGCACTCGACGAGCGGCGCCAGCCTTGGATGGGACAGGATGGCGCGCGCCTCACGTAATGCGGCGACCAGCACGATGCGGTCCTTTTCCGCGCCCAGATAGTCGGCGTCGAGCAGCGGCGCGTCCATCGGATCGGCCGAGCGGATGCGCACATGCCCCCGGCTTTCGGGGCGCATCTGCCACGCGCCACAGGTCATGCCGGGAAAATCGTCCAGCCGGCCGATGAAACCCTGCTTGTAGCTGCCCGGCGTGAAGACCAGGCTGTAGTCGGTGATGTCCAGCGCCGGGTTGCTGCGCCCGAACAGATGGGCCAATGCCGGCGACAGGGCGAGGACGCTTGGCCGTCCCCGCATCCAGCGCACGATCTGCCGTACCAGCGGCAACCCGCGCACATGCGCGTTCAGGCTGTCCACTCCCTCGCGCAGCCGAAAGACCAGGCGGGGGCTGTAATGATCATGAAAATTCTCGCCGACGCCGGGCAGCGCATGGCGCACCGCAATGCCATGCCGTTGCAGCAGCCCCGCCGGCCCCACGCCGGACAATTGCAGCAGCTTGGGCGTGTTGACCGTCCCCGCCGACAGGATCAAGCTCCGTCGCGCGCTGACCTCCTCGGTCTCGCCATGGTGGCGATAGACGATGCCGGTCGCGCGCCGCCCGTCGAACCGGATGGCCGTCGCCAGCGCCTGCGTCAGCACCGCCGCTCCCTTGCGCCGCGCGGGGTGCAGAAAGGCGGTCGCCGTACTGGCGCGCCGTCCCCCGCCTATGGCGCTCTGATACCGGCCCACGCCCTCATGGCGGGCACCGTTATAATCGGGATTATAGGGGTGCCCGCGTGCCATGGCGGCATCGATGAAGGCATCGACCACCGCGCTGGGCCAGGGCGCCGTCGTCACCGAAAGGCGGCCGTCCCGCCCGCGAAAGTCGTCGTCCCCTTCTCCCTCCCGGCATTCGCTCCGCCGGAAATAGGGCAATATGTCGTCATAGCCCCAACCGCGATTGCCCAGTTGCGCCCAATGATCGAAATCGGCCCGCTGGCCGCGATTATAGATTATGCCGTTGACGCTGCTGAACCCGCCCAGAATCTTTCCCTGCGTATAGGGGATGGGCCGGTTGCCGCTATGGGGATTGGGCTCGCTCGCCAGTTGCCATGTGACGGCGGGGTCGAACAATGTCTTGATGAAGCCGGCGGGCACGCGATGATAGAAGCGGCTGTCTTCCGGCCCGGCCTCCAACACGCACACGCTGCGCCCCGCCTGCGTCAACCGCCACGCCAATATGCCCGCCGCCGTCCCGCCGCCGACGATCACATGATCGAAACTGTCCATATCCTCACAGGCCCAGCGACGCGCGCAGGACGTTCGCGATCTAGTGCAGCGGATGGTCCTCGCAACGGCGCGGGCGCATCATCCGGTTGTGGCAGAAGGCCACGGCCAGCCCCGTATCGGGGTCCGCCCAGCCCAGCGATCCCCCCGCGCCCGGCACGCAGATCGTCCGCGCGCCCAGCGCCGGACAGGTCAGCGGCGTGGTCGGCGAATGCATCCAGAAGCCCCCCTGGCTGAGCGGCATCGGCGCATTGAAATAGACGGGATCGGGCGCATCATTATTGGCGCGCGGCATGCAGGCCGCATCGACCCGCGCCTGCGACAGGAGGCGATGGCCGTCCAGTATGCCGCCATTGGCCCATATCGCCCAGAACCGCGCCTCGCTGCGGGCATTGAAGATGCCGCCGACGGCGGCGACAGCGGCGCGACGCACGGCGGACCGATCGAACACATCCGGGATCAGGCGGACATTGTTGGGCAGCGCCATTGCGAAATAGCTGTCATCGGGGAAACTGGCCGATGATCCTTCATCGACCAGCCGGGCGACACGCAAATCGGCGTCATCGGGAATACCGATCCACAAATCCGTAATGCCATAAGGTTCGGCGATTTCCTCACGGACGAAGCGACCGAAGGCGCGATGCCGCGGATCGGTACGCCGCACCACCTCGCCCAGTGTCCAGCCGAAGGACATCGCCTGATAGGCAGGCTTGTCGCGCGGCAATATGGGGCTGAGATCGGCGATGCCAGCCGTTATGAATTCCCAGTCGCAGATCGTTTCCGGGGTTGTGCCCGGTGGCATCTGCGGCGTGCCGCTATGATGGTTCAGAACATCGCGGATGGTGATATCGCCCTTACCGTTTCGGGCGAATTCGGGCCAATAGTCCGCGACCGGCCGGTCATAGTCCAGCAGGCCCTTTTCCGCCTGCACATGGACTGCCGTCGACACGATCGCCTTGGACACGGAAAAAACGTTAAACAGCGTATCGGCATCCACGGGTCGCCCGGTTTCATGGTCGGCGATGCCAGCCCAGCAATCGATCACCAGTTCCTCACCCAGATAGGCGGCGACCTGGATGCCGATCTCCCCCTTGTCGACGATCGCCCGGTGCAGCGCGTCGCTGACGGCGCGGTTGGCAGCGCTGTCCAGCATCAGGCCGCCAGTCCATAGGGGTGAAGCACGCCGGCACGGCGCTCGATCGATACTATCCGCCCGCATCCGGGCAATCGCTCGATGAACCGGGCAAGCGCAGCGCCTTCTCGATGCGCCAGATAGGCGGCCTCGCTGTCCCACAGTTCCAGAATGTAGAGCTGCAACAGATCACCCAGCGCAACGCTCGCGCGGTAGGTGAGGCATCCCGGCTCCGCGCGTGATGCCGCCACCGTTTCCCTGAGCAGGCCAAGCAGCGCTTCGCGATCGGCCGCCGTAGTCGAAAGCGCCACATCGATCGCGATCATCTCGTCCGCCAAACCGCTCTCCTCCATGGCCGGCCCAAGCCGGCGTCATCCCCTGCTGATAAAATCATAAATCGCAAGAACATCGCTGCGCATCCTATCCTTTGGCGGGCAAGATCGGCCGCGGCTTCCCTATGTTTCACGGACAGACAAGGGGAGGATGGGACATGCCTGCACATGGCAGCCTGACGCGACATGTGCCGATCGGCGCTGAGGACGAACGCGCGATCAGGCAATTGCTGCTGCGCTATGCCACCGGGATAGACACGCGCGACTGGCGCCTGTTCCGCAGTTGCTTCGCACAGGATTGCGAAGCGGATTACGGCAGTTTCGGGCATTGGCGCGGGCTGCGCGAAATCGTCGAATATATGGAGGCGGCGCACCGCCATATGGGGCCGACGCTCCACCGCATCACCAACATCGTGATCGAGAACCGCAATGACCAGTGGCATGCGCGCAGCTATGTCGACGCCATCCTGCCGGAGGCGATGCAGGGTGGCCTCACCCACCGCGCCGCCGGCTTCTATGACGACTGCCTGGTCCGGACATCGGACGGGTGGAAGATCTCGCGCCGCAAGTTCACCATGGTGGCCGCAAGTTCACCATGGTGAAGGCCGGGGTGGATGCCTGATCGCAACCGCCAGGTCCTGCTCGCATCGCGCCCCTCGGGGATCGCGCAGGCAGAGGATTTTATCATCCGCGCCGTGCCGGTCGAACCGCCCGCGCCGGAGCAAATCCTCGTGCGGAACCATTATCTCTCGGTCGAGCCCGCGATGCGCGGCTGGATTGCGGATGAAGGCAATTACGCCGCGCCCGTCGCGATCGGCGCGGTCATGCGCAGCCTCGCAGCCGGCGAAGTGATCGCTTCGGCCCATCCCGATTATGCGGTGGGCGAATATGTCACCGGCTGGTTCGGCTGGCAGGAACATGCCTGCGTCACCGCCGATCAGGTCGTGCAGCGGACAACGGCGCAGGAGATGCGGGCAGCGCTCGGCATATTGGGCATTAACGGCCTGACCGCCTATCTCGCCCTGACCCTCATCGGCCAGCCGTGCGCGGGCGAAACCGTGCTGGTGTCGACGGCGGCCGGCGCGGTCGGCTCGGCCGTCGGCCAGATCGCCCGCATCCTGGGATGCCGCACCCTCGCGATCGCGGGAGGCGCGGCCAAGGCGCGGCGCTGCCTGCAGGATTATGGCTATGACGCCGCCATAGAGTATCGCACGCAGGATGTCGGCGCGGCGATCGCGGAGCAGGCGCCGCAAGGGATCGACATCTATTTCGACAATGTCTCCGGCGCGATCAGCGACGCGGTCTTCCCACATCTGGCGCCCCGCGCACGCGTCGTCGTGTGTGGAACCGCATCGATAGATCGCTGGGCGCCATGGCCGACCGGGCCGCGCGTCGAACGCCACCTGCTGGTCAAGCGCGCACGAATGGAAGGGTTCGTAATCTTCGATCATGTCGATCGCTACCCGCAAGCGATAGCGCAATTACGCGCATGGATCGCCGAAGGTCGCCTCACTTGGCGCGAGGACATATTGGACGGGATTGAGGCCTGCCCTGACGCGCTCGCCGGTCTCTATCGCGGCGAGAATGACGGCAAGCGGCTGATTCGCCTCGTCTGACCATCAAGGAAGGGAGACGCATCATGGAACGTCTGGAAGAACGGATAGCCATCGTCACCGGTGCATCGTCCGGCATCGGTGCAGCGACTGCTCGTTCGCTCGCCAAGGCAGGCGCCACGCTCGTGCTGGTCGCCCGCCGCGCCGATGCGCTGACCGCACTGGCGGAAGAACTGGGCTCTGACAGCGCCGCTTTCGCCGCGGACATGACGGAACCGGGCGCGCCGCAGCAACTCCATGATTTCGTAATCGGCCGGTTCGGCCGGGCCGACATTCTTGTCAACAATGCCGGCATCCTGCACGCCGCACCGATCGATGATTTCGACCTCGATCAGCTCCGCCCTATGATCGCGATCAATTATGAAGCGGTCGTCCGCGCCAGTACCCTGTTCGCCCGCACCATGAAGGCGGCGGGCCGGGGCCAGATCATCAACATATCCAGTATCGGCGCGAACATCGTCGCGCCAGGCGTTGGCGTTTATGGCGGGCTCAAGCGCGCACTGGAGGCGTTTACCGACTGCCTGCGGGTCGAGTTGGCGGGCACGGGCGTCAAGGTCGGCATCGTCGCGCCCGGCACCACCAGCACTGAAATCTTCGAGGATATGAAGGCCAGAGGGCAACCGGCGTGGGACAGTTTCATCCCCGCGATGATGCCGCAGGACGTCGCCGACGCCGTTATGGCGATCACGCGCCAGTCCGAACGGACCAACATTGCCCGCATCCAGGTCTATGCGGCGGCGGACAGCCACTGATGCGGGACATCCGCGCCTGCCTCAATCGAGCGAGGCATATGCCTCCAGCCGGAACGGATTGACCGCGCCGCCGTCCCGCATCTTGGACACCCATTGCGGGTCCATCAGCAGCGCGCGGCCGACCCCTATCAGGTCGAACTCGCCCAGCGCCATCCGTTCGGCCACGATCGCCAGATTGTCCGTCATCACGGTCGGCTGCGAGAAGGAGGATTGCAGATCCTTGCTGATTCCCACGCCGCCAACCGCCATGCTGGGCTTACCCGTCACCTTGCGGACCCAACCGGCCAGCCCCATGTCGGAGCCGTCGAAGGCAGGCACCGTGAATAGCCGCGTGCTTGCATCGAACAGATCGACGCCAGCATCGACCAGTGGCGCCAGCATCGCTTCCAGTTCGGCGGGTGTTTCCACGTTGCGCGCATCATAGTCCTGAAGCTTCCATTGGGAAAAGCGGAAGACGACAGGAAAATCCGGGCCGGTCGCGGCGCGGATCGCACGCACCAGTTCCGCCGCGAATCGCGCCCGCTCGGCAATGCCGCCGCCCCAGCGGTCATCGCGCATATTGGTCCCGTGCCACAGGAAGCTGTCGATCAGATAGCCATGCGCACCGTGCAACGCAATGCCATCGAACCCCACTGCCCGCGCGTTAGCCGCGCTACGCGCGAAGGCAGTGATGATGTCGCCGATTTCGCTATCGGTCAGCGGGGCCGTCGGCGCACGCACCATGTCCAGATAGTCGGGCGGGACCATAGCCTTTTCGGTTGGCCCCCACACGCCCGAGGGCCGTGCCGACGGCGCATCGGGATGATAGCCCGTACCGGGCGCGCGGATGACCCCCTGATGCCATAATTGGGGGATGATGAGGCCCCCGGCTTCATGCACGCCCGCCACAACATCCCGCCACCGGGCCAGCACATCCGCGCCGTGCAGGACGGGGGAAGCGCCCCCGCCCATCGTTTCGCGCCCCACCGCGGCGGGATGGTCCACCCCTACCCCTTCGGTGATGATGAGGCCCACATCGGCTTCCGCGCGCCGCCGGTAATAGGCGGCGACTCCATCGGACGGCGTGCCGCCGGGCGAGAAATTGCGCGTCATCGGCGCCATCACGAAGCGGTTGCGCAGTCGCAGCGCGCCCAGTTCGAATGGCGTGAACAACATGTCGGCCTGTCCCATCGGCGCACTCCTCTTGTGCCTCTATCGCAAGAGCGGTGCGGCGGAACGGGCGGTCGACGAACCTACCCGATGACAGGCGTCATCATCGATGAAGCCCGCCATCCTCACCCCGACTCAGACTTCTTCGACCGCGAGGGCGGATTGGGGACAGGCCTCGGCACCTTCCCGGGCACGTTCCTCCAACCCTTCCGGGACGATGTCGTCTTCCACGAACACAATGCCATTGGCATCGAGCTTGTAAATTTCGGGGCAGATTTCCGCGCAAATCCCGTAGCCGCAGCAAGCGGGCTTATCGATGACGATCTTCAGCTTCTGGCTCATTCAGCCTCTCCTTTCCTGTTGAAGGCACATTACACCTTGAACAGTTTTAGTTCAATATGTATAACGCGACTCAATCAAGGAAATCCTCGAGGAGAGCAAGATGCTGCACAATGCCGGGCTGACGCTTAGCGACGGAACCACGCTCAACGACCTGATCAACCGCGACATGAACGAAGTGTCGTTGCGCGTGATGAACGACAAGGAACTGTACGAGCTGGAAATGGAGCGCATCTTCGCGCGCACCTGGCTGCTCCTTGGCCATGAATCGGAAATTCCCAAGGCGGGCGACTATGTCATGCGTGACATGGCAGAGGACAATGTCATCGTGTCCCGCGCACGCGACGGCGAAATCCATGTCATGCTCAATGTCTGCCCCCATCGCGGCATGAAGGTCTGCACGGCGGAGGCCGGCAATGCACAGGCGCATCGCTGTATCTATCATGGCTGGGCCTTCCGCGCTGATGGCAGCTTCATCGGCGCGCCGATCGAAAAGGAGCAAATGCACGGCAACAAGCGCTCCAAGGACGAGCTCGGCCTCAAGAAGGCGCGGGTCCAACTCTATGGCGGCCTGATCTTCGCGACCTGGAACAAGGATTTGTCGTTCGAGGATTATCTGGGTGACGCCAAATATTATCTCGACCAGCTTTTCTGCCGCACTGACAACGGGCTGGAGATGCTCGGGCCGCCGCAACGCTTCGTGCTGCCCTGCAACTGGAAGATCCCCGGCGAGCAGTCCGGCTCGGACGGTTTCCACACACTGACCCTGCATCGCTCGCTGATGGAAGGCGGGATCATGGGCGGTACGCCCGAATCCATCTATGACAATGCGCCGGGCATGTACGGCGTCGATATTTCGGTGCCGCAGGGCCATACGCTGCGCTGCCTTGAGGCTGCCCAGACCTTCAAGATGTTCGCCGACATCAGCTTTGAAGGCAAATCGGTCGAGGAGCGGCTGAACCTCCTCACCCCTCCGGGCGTGACCAAGGAGATGATTCCGCAACTGTTCAAGAATCTGTCGGAGGATCAGGTCAACCAGCTTGCGACCATCCCGCCGCAGGTCGGCGGCATGTTCCCCAACATCCTCATCGCCTTCATCTTCGCGCCACGCATGGACGGCGGCGCGTCGGGCGCGCTCACCCTGCACACCTATGTGCCCAAGGGGCCGGACAAGGTGGAGTTCATCAACTTCATCTTCGCCGAAAAGGATGCGCCGGAAGATGTGAAGGCGGACATGCTCCAGAACGCGATCTGGTCGACCGGCACGTCCGGCACGATCGAGCAGGACGATGCGGACACCTGGCCGCAGATCATGCGCAACGCGCGCGGCCATATGAGCAAGACCATCACCCTCAAATATCAGGCGCTGCACGGCCATGAACGGCCCGAAGGCTGGGTCGGCGGCGGGGATCTCTATCCCGGCTTCACGAAGGACGACACGCAATGGGCCTGGTGGATGGCCTATTACAACCTGATGGCCGAAGCCTGAGCGGCGCCGCGAAAAGAGAGGATCATATCATGGTGAACTACGCGACCGCCGCCATCGACAAGACCAGCGTCATGCGCGGTCTGGTTTCTACCAAACGCGTGCCGCTGGGGTCGGAAATCTACAACCGCTTGCTCGAAACCCTGTATGATGAGGCCGCTGCCCTCGACGAGCGCCGGTTCGACGACTGGGTCGCCCTGATCGAGCAAGACATCAGCTACACCGCTCCGCTCCGCCTGACCCGCAACGGTCCGAACAAAGATCGCGACGTGGTGCGCACGATGAAGCATTTCGACGAAAATTACGGATCGATCCTGATGCGGACCGGCCGCCTGTCAAAGAGCGCTTGGGCCGAAGACCCGCCATCGCGCACCCGCCGCTTCGTCACCAACGTCCGCATGGCTGAATGCGAAACAGCAGGCGAATATGAGGTGGTGAGCTATCTCTACGTCGAGCGCAGCCGCTTCGACAATCCGGAGAATGAGACGATGACCGCCGAACGGCGAGACATCTGGCGCCTTGTCGATGGCGCGTACAAGCTGGCGCGTCGGGAGATCATCGTCGATCAGTCGACGCTGGGCATGTCCAACTTTGCCATCTTCCTCTAGCGGCGGCGCGCCAGTGATGGGTTCTCCGCACATCGTGGTCGTGGGTAGCGGCCTCGCCGGCTATGGTGTCCTGCGCGAGCTTCGCAAGCTGGCGCCGGACGCCCGGCTGACGCTCGTCACCCAGGATGACGGCCATTTCTATTCCAAGCCGGCGCTGTCGACCGCTCTCGCAAAGGGCAAGGTGGCCGATACCCTCGTCACCGCCCCGGCGGAGAAAATGGCCGCACAGCTCAAACTCGACCTGCGCGCCGGGCGCCTGGTGGAGGCCATCGACCGGCAGGACAAGGCGGTCCTGACCACCGGCGGCCCGATCTTCTACGACAAGCTGGTGCTGGCGCTGGGTGCCGATCCCGTCCGTCCGCCGATCGACGGAGATGCGGCGCATCGCGCGCTCGTGGTCAACAATCTCGATCATTATCGCGCCTTTCGCGAAGCGCTCCCCTATGGTGCCCGCGTCCTCATCATGGGCGGCGGACTGGTCGGCACGGAATTCGCCAACGATCTGTCGGGCAGCGGCTACCGGCCGGTGGTCGTCGACATGCTCGGCCATCCGCTGGCGCAACTCGTGCCCCCTGGCGTGGGCGGCATGATCCGCGACGCCCTTTCCGAAAAGGGCGTGCAATGGCATCTGGGCCGCAAGGTCATCGGCATCCACAAGAGCGATGCCGGCATCCGGGCCGAGCTGGACGACGACACGGCGATCGACGCGCAGGCCGTACTCTCGGCGGTGGGCCTGCGCCCCAATATACAGCTTGCGCAGGAGGCGGGGCTGGAGGTGGGACGCGGCGTCAGGGTCGATCAGACCGGCCGCACCAGCGATCCGGACATTTATGCGATCGGCGACTGCGCGGAATATCCGCAGGGCCTCGCCGCCTATGTCACGCCGATCATGGCGGCCGCGCGCGCCATCGCCCCCAGCGCCCTCGGCACGCCGACCGACATCCGTTTTCCGCCGCTGTCGGTTCAGGTCAAGACCACAGCCTATCCCGTCGTCCTGCTGCCCGCGCCCATCGGTGTCGAGGGGCAGTGGCACGAGATCGCCAATGACGACCATGGTCTCAAATATCATTACCGCGACGCCGACGGCGCCATTCGCGGCTATGTTTTCACAAAAGACTATTGCCAGGAGCGGATGGAAATGGACCGCGCCCTGAGCGAGCAGATGACAGGAGTGATGGCGTGACGGGATTGGTGCAGGACAAGGTTGCGATCGTCACCGGCGGCGCAAAAGGGCTGGGCTACGGCATTTCCCGCTGCCTTGCGCAGGCCGGGGCTAATCTGCTCATCACCGGACGGGATGGCGCCGCTGCGGAAGCGGTCGCGGCCGAGATCACCGAAGCCTTCGGCGTTCGCGCCGTGGGCATGTCGGCCGACATGGGCGTCAAGCCCGAAGTCGAAGCCATGATCGACCGCGCCGTCGGCGAGTTTGGCGGTCTCGACATCCTGGTCAACAACGCCTCGCTGCTCTCGCCCAACGTGCTGCTGGAGCAGAAGACGGACGACATGCTCAAGCGCACGCTGGAAATCGGTACTTGGGGAACCTGGTGGGCGATGCGCGCCGCCTTCCCGCATATGAAGGCGCGTGGCGGCGGCTCCATCGTCAATTTCTATTCGATCGACGCCCAGACCGGCGCGTGGCTGCATGCCGATTATAATATGAACAAGGGCGCGATCCTGGGCCTCACCCGCACCGCTGCGGTCGAATGGGGCCGGTTCAACATTCGCACCAACGCCATCGCCCCGACAGGCATGGGCCAGGTCTTTGCCGAACTGGCGGAAAATGTCCCCGGCTTTCTGGACATGGCGACCGCCAGCAACCCGCTCAAGCGCGCAGGCGATCCGGAACAGGATATCGGCCCCGTCGTCCTCTTCCTCGCCTCGGAAATGTCGCGTTTCGTCAACGGCGAATTGATTAACGTCGATGGCGGGCAGCATCTGCCGGGCTATGTCAGTGTTCCCCACAATCTCGCAGAGATGGAAGCGCAGACATGAAACTGGTGCCGCACACCGACTGGAGCGAAATTGTCGCCACCGATCAATCGGGCAGCGTGCTCAAGATCATGGACGGCACATTGCGCGCAATCAGCAGGATCGGTGCGCGCCGTCTCTCCATGAGCGACATTATCGAAAGCAGCGGCATCTCGCGCGGGACGCTCTACCGCTATTTCGCTTCTAAGGAAGAGGTGCTGGCGGCGGTCAGCGAATATATCTGCAACAGCTTTGAAAAGGGCATTGTCGAAGCGGGCGAAGGCATTGCCGACCCGATCGAGCGCTTCCGCGCGGTCATGCGCTTCTATGGCCGGTTTACCATCGAACGCTCGCCCGAAGGCATATTCGAGGTCGAACCAGCCTTTCACCTCAATTTCCTGCGCAGCCATTTCAATCGCCACAAGGCGGCGGTCCAGCGCGCGCTCGACCCCGTACTCGACTATTTCGAGATGCTCACTGGCAGCCGGATTCATCGCGACATCTTCTGCGACACCATGGTCCGCCTGCAACTCAGCACTCTCATTATTCCCGCTACGCCCGAATGGCTGGCGATCTGGAACAGCGCGCCCGATCGCCTGTGCGAATGGGCGTTACAGATTGCTGGCCACGACGCCGAACATAAGGCCGAACATAAGAAAGGATGAACTGATGGCTACTGCAGTCAAGGTGGATGGTGAAGTCCAGTGCGGCTTCGCCAACAAGGCGGTCGCTGATGCAATGGTGGAGAAGGCGCGCGGTTTGCGGACCTTCCTGCAGGCTGAGGCGCCAGAGGGCGAGAAGAGACGCAGCCCAACGCCCGCCGTGGACAAAATGCTGAAGGAAGAAGGCTTCCTGCGCATGCTGCTGCCTCAGCGTCTGGGCGGCCTGGGCATGTCGCCGACCGACTTCTGTCGCGTGCAGATGGAAATCGCGAAGGGCGATCCCGCCATCAGCTGGGTCATCCAGATCATCAACGGAACGAGTTGGATCACGAGCCTGGCCACCGATGGCGTACAGGATGCCGTGTTCGGCGAAGGCCCGCAGACGGTCTGCGGCGCTTACAACCCGCCCGGCAAGGCGCGGAAGGTCGATGGCGGCTGGATCATCAACGGCAAATGGCCCTATATGTCTGGCTCGCGCCAGTCCGTCTGGGCGCAGCAGGGCGTGGTGCTGGAGGGCTATGACGGCCCCGTCGTTCCCGGCATCAGCATGTGCTACCTGCCGATGGACAGCATGACCATCGAAGATACCTGGTTCGTTTCCGGCATGCAGGGCACGGGGTCCGACACGGCCGTTGCCAAGGATGTGTTCATCCCCGAGGAACAGATGGTGCTGATGAACGAGCGCGCCGGCCAGATTGACCCTACGAAGCGGCATTTCGGCGCCCCTTCCGATCTTCTGCCGGCCGTCCCGGTCGTTCGCACCACTGGTATCGCGCAATTGATCGGCGCGGTCGAGGCTATGCTGGAAATCGTAACGGCGGAATCCCCGAAAAAGCCGGTGCTGACGACCATCATCGGCCCGCGCACCAACTCTGGTGCCTATATGCGCGACCTGGGCGAAGCGGCGGCGATGATCGACACCGCGAAGCTGATCCTGTTCAGCCTGACGGCCAAGCTGGACCGTGTCGGCCTGGGCGAGGAATTCACGCTCGCGGAAAAGGCGCAACAACGCGCGGGCGGCGCGCAGATGATAGAACTGGTGCATGCGGCGTCGGAATCGCTGATGTTCCAGGCCGGCTCCTCCGGCTTTGCGCTGGACAAGCCGATCAATCGCTACTGGCGCGACGTGTCGATGGCGCTGCGGCATATCCAGAATATCCCGACCATCGGCTATGAAATCTACGGTCGCAACCTGACCGGCGCCGATCCGATCTCGCCGCCCGGTGCCTATTGACCTAACATCGAAGCGAGCGGGCCGATCTCTTGATCGACCCGCCCGTCATCCTGCCATTTACAGGGATATTGCATGCGCGCCGCACTGATCGACACCGATGGCCGCTTCTCCCTGACCGACTATCCCGAGCCCGTCGCTGCTCCGGGCTATCGCATCGTCGATGTCACGGCGGCCGGGATTGGCCCGACCGACCTGATGCGCGCCCGGGGCTTTTTCGGCCCGGTCGGCGCGCCTTATGTGCCGGGCGGCGAAGGCGTCGGTCGGCTGGAGGATGGCCGCCGAGTCTATTTCGGCCATAGCCATTCCCCCTTCGGCGCCATCGCGGAACGCACGCAGGTGGCTGAGGAGGAAATCTGGCCCGCGCCCGATGCCCTTGCCGACGATCAGTTGATCGCCCTCGCCATATCCGGCACCGGCGCGCTGATTCCGCTGGAAGAGGCGCGGATCGCTAAGGGCGAATCCGTCCTGATCCTGGGCGCCACCGGCCCGGTGGGACAGATCGGCGCACAGGTCGCCCGGTTCCTGGGCGCGGGCCGGGTCGTCGCCGCCGCGCGCAGTCGGGATCGATTGGAAGCCATGCAGGCGGCCGGCCATGCCGATGCCATCGCCATATTGGGCCAAGGCGATGACGAAGCGGCCCTCCGCACCGTGGCCGGCGGCGGCTACGACGTCGTGCTCGACGTCATCTACGGCGCGCCCGCCGAAGCGGCGATGCGCGCCACCCGCCCCGGCGCGCGGATGATGAGCATCGGCGTACAGGCCGGGCCGACCGTCACTCTGTCGCTGCGCGATCTGGTGTTCCGTAGCCATGCCGGCGTCGGCACCGGACAACGCCCCGCAGCCGAGCGTCGCGCCGCCTATGACCGGCTAATCGCCATGGCGCTGACGCAGGGCCTTACTGTCGACACTCGCTGCTACGCCTTTGCCGATGCGGCCGACGCCTGGGCGGCGCAGGCGGGCAGTCCCCATGGCAAGATCGTCATCACGCGCTGACGCCATGGACGCGGCGGCCTATATCGATCCGACCGCGCGCCTCTTCGGCGACGTGCGGCTGAGCGAGAATTGCAGCCTGTGGCCCTATGCGGTGGTCCGCTGCGAGCGGGCGCATGTCGCGATCGGCCGGTGCGCCAGCGTACAGGATCATGCCATGGTCCATATCGGCTGGGACAATCCCACGATCATCGGCGACTATTGCACCATCGGTCATCGCGCGGTGGTGCATGGCTGCACCATCGAACCGGCCTGCCTGATCGGCGTCGGCGCGACCATCATGGAAGGCTGCGTCATCGGTCGCGGATCGATCGTCGCCGGGCATAGCTTCCTGCCGCCCGGCACGATCATCCCGCCCCATTCGCTGGTCATGGGAACGCCCGACCGCGTGGTGCGGCGCGTGGACAAGCTGCACGCCAATGTAATCGACGCCCTGCTCTATCGCGACAATGGCCGCGCCTATGCCACCGGCCTGCACCGCGTCTGGGAAACGGCCGACATGGCCCGCCTCGGCGAAGAGGCGCAGGGCATCCTTGCGCGCGAAGCCCGGGGCTGGGATGAACGGGGCATTCCCCCTTCCCCCCCATCCTAGGGAGCCTTCATGTCCGACACCCTCACCCGATCCAGCATGTTCGACCTGCTGTTCCGCGAGGCCCGCACCCATAACCAATGGAGCGACAGGCCCCTCACCGACGAGATCGTCCGGACCCTCTATGACCTCGCGAAATGGGGACCGACCACGGCGAACAGCAATCCCGGCCGCTTCGTCTTCGTGCGGTCGGCGGCGGCCAAGGCGCGGCTCAGGCCCCATGTGAACGCCGGCAATGTCGACAAGGTGATGCAGGCGCCCTGCACCGTGATCATCGCGGGCGACATGCGCTTCTACGAGCATTATGACAAGCTGTTCCCCGCGCGCAACATGCGCAGCACGTTCGAGGGGAAGGATGCGCTGATCGAGGATACGGTGGCGCGCTCCTCAACGCTTCAGGGCGCCTATCTCATGATGGCGGCCCGTGCGATGGGTCTCGACTGCGGCCCGATGTCGGGTTTCGACAAGGCCGGCACCGACGCCGAATTCTTCCCCGAAGGCCGGTGGAAGAGCAATTTCCTGTGCAATATCGGCTATGGCGATCCGGCGGGCCTCTATCCCCGCAATCCGCGCCTGGACTTCGACGAGGCGTGCCTCGACCTGTAACCGGATGCGGGGCGCCCCGACACGGGACGCCCCGCCCCTTTCACCCCTGCGGCGTCCAGACCAGCGGCAGCTCGACCGGCTGGATCATGCCCAGATGGCATTGCACCTGATGACCCGAAGCGATCCGGAACTCGGGGATACGCGCCAGAAATTCCTCCATCGCGATGCGCAGTTCGCGCCGCGCCAAATGCATGCCGACGCAGGTGTGGATGCCGAAGCCGAAGCCGACATGGCGCGGCCGCCGGTTCAGCCGGACCTCGGTCGGCGCATCGAACTCGTCGGGATCGCGACCGACGAGCGTCGTGGACATCGCCACCTTGTCTCCCGGCAGGATGCGGATGCCACCGACCTGCGTTTCCTTCTTACAAGTACGAAAGGTCGTCACCGCACCATAGGCCCGCATTAGCTCGTCGATTGCATGCGGGATTTCCGACGGATTGGCCCGCAGAAACGCCTGATCCTCCGTATGCGTGCCCAGATGGCGGAAATGCAGGCCCATATTGGTGGACACCGTGTCCAGCCCGCCGATGAACAGATTGAACATGAAGCCCAGCAGTTCGTCGTCCGTCAGCTTGCGGCCGCCAATTTCGCCCTGCACGCCGAAGGTGATGAGGTCGTTGCGCGGATTAGCGCGACGGTCCTCAATTTCGCTACTGAGATAAGCTAGGACATTGCGCGTCGCCTCGGCGATCTCCGCGAGGTTATGGTTGTGGAGCAAGTCCGCTTCCCACGCCATGAACTCGCCGATCCGGTCGAACGGCAGGCCCATCAGTTCCATGAACACCTTGATCGGGAATTCGAACGCGAATTCGCCCATGAACTCGCACTGTCCGCGTGGCGTGAATGCATCGATATACTCGATTGCATATTGTCGGATCTTCTCTTCCAGCGCGGCCATCGCCTTGGGCGTGAAGGCGGGATTGACCATCTGGCGGAACGGGCCGTGCGCGGGGGGATCAAGCTCCGCCGGCGAGTTGATCCAGTTGCCGCCGACCAGCTTGGAATAGGGAGAAAAGTCGGTCGATGAAAAATGATCGGTGTCGAGGTAGATTTCGCGTAGATGCTTCATCCGTCGCGGCACCCAGGCGGGAGTGCCGCCGGGATAGGCATGGGTGGCATAGATGATGTCCGGTCCCTCATGCACCTGCATTGCCAGATCGTCGAACGGGTCCTGCGCGGTGGTCGTGCCGAACAGGAACGGGAAGTTCTTGCTCACCAATTCGGGCGGCACATGATCGGGGATAGGCTGCTCGGGAAACATCATTTTTCTCTCTCCAAAACCGTCGGGCGAAGGCTATACCCGCCCCCGCCCGAACACACCTGTCCTTCAGAAGGAGCGGGGCAGGCCCAGGCTCTCGGCAATGCCGTTTCGCACCATTTCATTGGTGATCGGGCCGATCCGCCACAGCCGGCTGTCGCGCCAGTAGCGCTGCATGTCGGTCTCCGCCGAATAGCCCATGCCGCCCAGGATCTGGATGCCCATGTCCGCCGCCGCATTGGCGTTTTCCGAAGCCATCAGCTTCAGCATATTGGCCTCAACTCCGACATTCTCGCCCCGGCTCTGCTTGTGGGCGCAATAATGCAGCATCAGTTCAGTGGTCTTCTGCATCGTCGCGATGTCGGCGACATAATGTTGCAAGCTCTGGAACCGGCCGATGATGCCGCCGAACGCCTTGCGCTGCTGCATATAGTCGATCGCGTCTTCCAGCACGCCGTCGATGACGCCCAGGCAGAAGGCGCCGACCATGATGCGCTCATTATTGAGCGTGGGCAGCAGCATGTACCAAGCCTTGTGCGGCTCCCCCAGCACATTCTCGTCGGGGACGAAGGCATCCTCGAAATGGATCGAGCAACTGCCCATGGAGCGCATGCCAAGCTTGACGAGCGGCGTGATCTTCACGCCCTCCGTCTTCGTCGGCACCCAGAACAGGGTCAGCCCCTGATGCTTCTTCTCGGCCGTCTTGTCGCTGCGCGCGATCACCAGCAGATAGTCGGCGACATGGGCGGAGGATGACCAGATCTTCTCGCCATTGATCTTCCACCCGCCATCGACGCGCTCGGCCGTCGTGGCCATCGCGCCCAGCAGGTCGGTGCCGCCCGCCGGCTCAGTAAAGGCGATCGCCGCCTTCAACTGTCCCGTCGCGATCAGCGGCAGATATTTGGCTTTCTGCTCGGGCGAACCGTACAGGCCGATCGACTTGGACCCGGCGAAGCTGGTGATTCCCCAGATCCACGCCAGCCCCCCTAGCGAGCGCGCCAGTTCCCTCGCCAGCAGCATCTGCATGACGACATCGCCGCCCTGCCCGTCATAATCCTCCGATATGCCGACGCCGTGGAAGCCCGCCTCTGTGAACTTGTCCCACAGGGCGAAGGGATATTCATGCTCGTCCTTTTCCAGCGCGCGGGCCCATTCCTTGGGCACCTCATGCTCGACCCAGCGGCGCACCATGTCGCGGAAAGAGCGATATTCCTCGGGCAGTTCGAAATCCATTGTTAGTCCTTTTGCAGAAAATCGACGTCAGCGCCCGTGGCGGGGATGTTGTCGGACAGACCGATCAGGCGCACGGCCATGCGGTCAAGAGCGGCGAGAACGGCATCGCGGTCGCCCGCCTTGAAGGCTCCCAATATAGCCTCATGCTGGCTTAGGCCGATGGTCGAGAGGGTGTCGATGCCGTACAGGAAGATGAAGCGGGCAATCAGGCCGCGCCGATCCAGCGTGGAACGCAGCAATTCACGACTGTCCGACGCCCGGATGAAAATGCTGTGGAAATCGAGGCCCGCCATGATCGCGGCCATATGTTCGCCGCTCTCCAGCGCCGCGCGGTAGCGGGCGATCGCCCTTTCCAGCAACGCGATGTTGATTCTGTCGACCCGCGCCATGCCCCAGACATAACCCAGACGCCACAGTTCCGCCTGGACGCGGATCAGATCACGGGTCACGTCCGGGTCGATCGGGGTCGCTCGTTTCAGACGATGCGTCTCGATTTCCACCAACCCTTCGGCCGCCAGCGTATCCAGCGCTTCCCGGATCGGCGTCGCGCTCACATGCATCGCCCGCGCCAGCGCCGTTTCCCGCAGCAATGCGCCAGGCGGAATGGCGCCCGAGACGATCTGAGACCGCAATGCTTCCGCCACAGCCTGCCGACGCGTCGCCGGCGACCGGAAAGTCCCGGACGACTCCGATCCCTCAGCAACGGACAGCCAGAAAGGTTCAGCAAAGGCACCGGGCGATTCCATATTCTATAGAATGGCCCAGTCAGCCTCGAGCCGTTCCTGCCCAAGGATAGGGTCGACATGGGAGCAACACGGGTAGAGAGCGGCCATGAAATGCCCGAAATGCAAAATGCCGCAGGAAGGTTATGGCAAGGGGTGCCCCGCCTGCGGTCATGATGGCGGCAATGCGGGTCGCGCGATGCTTTGGACCTTGGTGCCGACCGCGCTGATAGCAATCACACTCCTGGTCCGGGTCGCCTATGCAGAGATCACTCGACACGGCACCAGCCGAAACGAATATAGCAATGCGATCGAGGCCCAGAACAAAGCCGGCCGCAGCAAGGCCTTCGCGCAGTTGATGCGCGATGCAGGACAGCAATGCACGCGCACCGCCAAATCCCTGTTTCGCGGCGATATCGGCCCCAATGCCGCCTGGGCGCTACGCTGTGAGGACAGCGGCGACTGGCTCATTCTCATCGCGTCGAACGGGGCGACCCGCGTCGCAAGTTGCGGGCCGCTCGAAAAAGCCGGAACTCCCTGCTGGACCAAGCTCTAGGCCCCCAGTATCGAGTCACCCTCTCGCCACCAGACGAGATCTGGCGCGGCGTCGAACATGACGCTCCATGCGATCACTCTCGCCCGGGAGATGTCGACCGGGTTCGCATCAAGCCCCGCAAAGGTGCGCGCGATCATTTCATCGATATAGGCTTGTGGCGCAACGGGTCTGCGCATCAGGCGCCGGCGCGCCTCAATGGTCATACCCACAATCAGGTCCACCGCGACGTCAAGAGCCACAAAGCGCATGAGTCCGATGGCCCGAGCGGATTCCAGCGCATCTCGCACAATGAGATCGAACATGCTCGCCCGCGCGAAATAGTCGACATAATCGACCCGGCAGGTAAACCCGCCCCAGCGCGGATCATGCCATGCCCGTACCATCGCCATCATGGCTCCGCCGATCGCTCGAACCAGCGGGTCTGCATTTTCGTCAAACAGACGCCGGAAATCGGCAATCAGGTCTGCAGCTAGCCGCTCACCCAGTTCATTCACGGCGGCGTCCAGGGAATCGAAATACTTATAAAAGCTACCACGCGACACGTCGGCCGCCCGGATCACATTATCGATCACCAGACCGCCGCTGCCCTGCCCCGGTTGATAAAGATCGAGCACGGCTTCAAGCAACCGCTCACGCATCCGAGCGCGCCGCACCGCCGCTGCCGCAGTCCGTGGATCGACAGCGGAGGAAACAGGCGCGGCATTGGTCATCGGCCCTTATTGCATCGGGTGAAAATAGCGCGCAAGCAGACTGCCATCCTCACCGAATATATAGTGTTCGATGCTGTAGGCGCGTACCGGCTTGCCCTCATATTCGCCATCGTTGCGGACATAGATGACCGCCTCGTTGCCGCTCACCTTCACATCCTCGACGGTCAGTTGCCATCCGACATATTGGCGGCACAGCGCCTCCAGCTTGTCCCAGCCTTCCTGCACCGGCCCGGTTGCCGGGTCCTGTACCTTGAAGCCGCCCGGCGCGATCGCGCGAAAGGCGGCCAGGAAATCGTCGATCCGGCCTTCGCTGAATAGTTCGGCCTGCACCGTGAGGAAGGTCGCCATCTCCTGCGCCGTGGGTATCGCCATCGTCTTTCCCTCTCCCGTCATCATGCCATGGCCCAGGCCGGACGAGGCGTTATGTCCGGCAACAGCGCGATATTGGACGGCAGGCCGGCAATCGCCCGGCCGTAGAGTTCCACCGAAAGCTGCGCGTTCAGCGCATTGTGCCGGGTGCCGACATTCAGGTCGCGCCACAGCCGCTGGAGCGGGCTCGCGAGCGCGAAGGCGCCCGGTCCGGCGACATCCATCAGCCGGTTACCCGCCGTGCGCAGCAATTCCATCGCATAGCCGCAATCGGCCTGCATCTGCGCCTTGTCATAGCCGGTCAGCACGCGCTGCTGGGCCGTCTCGTCCAGCATCTCAGCCGCTCGTCTGATATGCAGCCACGCGGAATCGATCTCCATCGCCGCGCGCCCCGTCGCGCCGACCAGCGCGTCCGACCCGCTCTGCCCGGCATAGAACCAGCCCACCACCTGCCGCCGCGGCATGGCCTGCACCACGCCCTCCAGTAGGGCCGTCGCCGCTCCCAGCATCGGCGCCAGCACGCCCAGCGGGAATAGCGGCTCCATCGGCCAGCGGTCGCGCGGCTCCAGCCCTTCCATCGCCATCAGCACCTCCGCCGGCGGCGTGCGCGCCGTCCACAGGATCAGCTCGTCCGGCACGAACAGCGCGTCGGCCACGATCATGTTGCTGCCCGATCCGGCCATGCCCGCCACATGCCAGTTATCCTCGATCGAACAGGCGACATCGCGCAGGTCCAGGAACGCCATCGCGACCTCCGGTCCATCGTCGGTCTGGACGATAACGCCATTCAGCGCCCAGTCGGCATGCAGGCACCCGGACCCATAGCCCCATTTGCCGGACACGCGATAGCCGCCGGGCACCGGCGCCGCCTGGCCCGACGGCGCGGACGCGCTGCAAAACAGCTCGTCGCCGGTGCGGAACAGGCGCTCCGTCATGGCCGGCGGCAGCGCCAGCGCGGTGCCGGTGATGCCCGACAGCAGGCCATAGGCCCAGCCCGTGCCGACGCATCCCTTGGCCAGTTCCGCGACCGTCTCGATATGGGTGATCAGCCGGTGAGCGGGCCCGCCCGCGCGCCGGGGCGCAGTGATGTGGAACAGGCCGGACGCACGCAGCGCCGCCATCACCGGCGGCACGATCCGCCGCTCCCGTTCACAATCGGCGGCATGTGCCTCCAGCAAGGGCCGCAGCGCGGCGGCCACCCGCACCGGATCGTCGACGCAGGCGACCCGGTGCGCCGCTGTACCCTGCTGTTCCATCGCCTTTGCCTGCATGCCGCTATCCTCTCCCGCTGCTCTTTCCCATTAAATGACATTTTCGTCATTATATGGCAAGCCCTATTGCGCGGAGCATGTTTATCGACAGCCCTGCCCGCCGATAGGCTGTTGCGCCCCGTTCCTCTTCTACCATCCCGCCATCATCTTCAGAGCCGACAGGGCCGCCCCAAGAGAGGACTTTCATCCCATGCGTAAAATCGACCTTCCGCCGTTCGACGGCGCCGCCTTCGCCGCGAAATACGGCCCCTGGGCGGTCATCGCCGGCGCGTCCGAGGGCACCGGCGCCTGCTACGCGGAACAGCTTGCGGCGCTGGGCATCAATCTGGTGCTGATCTCGCGCCGGCAGGAGGCGCTCGACGCGCTGGGTCAGCGCCTCGCGGCCGCGCATGGCATCGAATATCGCGCCCTTGTCGCGGACCTCACCGAAGCGGGCATGGGCACGCGCCTGGTCGATGCGACCGCCGATCTCGACATCGGCCTCTATATCTCCAACGCGGGTGCCGACGGCGCGGGCAACAGCTTCTTCGGCGAGCCGGTCGACCGCTCGCTGCGGCTGCTCCGCATGAACGCGGCCAATGTGCTGGAGGCCGTCCACGGTTTCGGCAACCGCTTCCTCCAGCGCGGCAAGGGCGGTATCCTGGTCATGTCGTCGGGCGCGGGGCTGGGCGGCCAGCCCTGGCTCGTCATGTATTCGGGCACCAAGGCGTTCGAACTCAACTTCGTCGAATCGCTGTGGGCCGAACTGGACGGTCAGAATGTCGACATCATCGGCGTCGCCGCGCCGATCATGGACACGCCGACCCTGCGCCGCGCGACCGAGGGGCTGGGGATGGATTATTCCATCGCCTATGACCCCGCCGAGGTCTGCGCGCTGGCGCTCGCCAGCCTGGGCAAGGAACCGCTGGTGATCGTCCCCGATGGCCCGGACGAGCACAAGATCCCGCAGCTTCAGGCGGATCGCAAGACCCGCCTCGTCGCGCTGGCCGAATGGGGCAAGGCCTATACCGCCGCCGCGAACGGCTGATCGAGCTGGTAAGGGAGGAGAGCGGAATGACGGATCAGGTCGACGTCGTCGTCATCGGCGCTGGGCACAACGGCATGGCCGCTGCCGGCTATCTGGCGCGGGCAGGCAAGAAGGTTGTCGTGGTCGAACGGCTCGCCAAGGTCGGCGGCATGACCAGTTCGGGCTATATGATCCCCGAAGCGCCGGAACATCTGGTGACGCCCTGCGCCGTCGAACTTTTGTTCGCACGCAAATCCGGCATCATCGAGGATTTCGACCTGCACAAATATGGGCTGCGCACTGTCGATCCCGATCCGACCTATGCCTATCTCCATCCCGACGGCAGTTCGATCGCGCTGTTCTACGATTATCATCGCACGGCCGAGGATATCGCGCGGATCAACCGAAATGATGGCAAGGCCTATCTGGAGTTCATGAAGACGCTGAACGTCATGATGGACATCGGCTTCCCGATGATGATGGCCGAGCCTGGCCGACCCGACTTCAAGAACCTGTCCAAGATGATCGGCAGCGCGGTGCGCAATGTCCGGCTGAAGGACGAACTGGTCGCCATGTCGAAAGCGACCGCCGACCAGATCGCCTGCGAACGGTTCGAACACCCCGCTACTATCGCTCTGCTGCTTGGCATCGCAGCGGGTGCCGGCCCGGTCGATGATGACGGCAATGCCGCCGCCTACATGATCTTCGCGGTCACTCACAAATATGGCACTGGCAAGCCGATCGGCAGCCTGCAATCCTTCTCCGACGCCCTCGCCCGCAGCATCGAGGCGTCGGGCGCGACGATCGAGCTCAACGCCCCGGTGGCGGAGATCATCATCGACGACGGCGCGGCGAAGGGCGTCCGGCTGGAGGATGGCCGGGTCATCCGCGCCAAGATGGTGATCGCGACCTGCGACCCGCGCACCGCCATGCGCCTGACCACGCCGGGCGGCCTGCCCCGCGCGTTGACGCAGCGAATCGAACATGCCCCGGCCAACCGCTCCAACGCCGCGCCCTTCCTCGCCAATATCGCGATGTCGGGACCGCTGACGCTCAAGCGGCACCAGGATTTGCGCCATGACGATGCCGATCTCAACAAGGCGGTCGGGCTGATCGGCACGCCGGAGGAGGTGCGCGAATCCTTCGCCACCGCGCGGCGCGGCGACATACCCGATCGCCACGCCATGTCGCTCAGCCAGCTGTCCAATTCGGACCCGACGCAGGCGCCGCCGGGCGGATCGCTCGCCTATGTCTATCTGCCCGGCGTGGCGGTGGACGCGCGCGAGGGCTGGTCGCCCGCGCTCAAGGACAAGACCATGGCCTCCGTCATCAGCCATCTGAGCGAATTTTACGACGGCCTCGACACCGAAGTCGGCCGCTTCGTCGAAACCGCGCGGGAGCGGGAAAAGCGCCTCAACGCCACCAATGGCTGCGTCACCCATATCGATTTCGGCGCCTTGCGCTCGGGCGTGCATCGCCCGGCGACGGGCTTTGGCGGTCCCAAGCCGCCCTTCCCCGGCTTCCTGATCGGCGGCGCGGGCGCGCATCCGGGCGGCGGCGTATCCGGCATCGCCGGGCGCATCGCCGCAAACCGGGCGATCCGCGAACTCAAGAAGATCAAATAAGGAAGCCCGCGCATGTCGAACTTGCCCAATCCGGTCGGCATTCCCGCCAGGCTGGAAGATGTCACGGCGTCCTGGCTGACGCAGATCATGCAGGCGCGCTATCCCGGCATCGTGGTGGAGGCCATGGAGCAGGTGTTCCTCCGCAACAGCCACACCACCAAATATCAGGTGAAGCTGACCCTCAATGACGTCGGCAAGGCGGCCGGCATCCCCGAAAATGTCTGCCTGAAGGCCAATTGGGCGCAATTCGACAGCAACGGCATCTGCCGTCTGGAGGCGCGTTTCTACGAGGATTTCCGCCGCCACGTCGCCTTCCCCGCGCCGCGATCCTATTTCGAAGCGTGGGACCCCCGCACCGACAGCGGCCAGGGGCTGGTGGTGATGGAGGATCTGTCGGTCGAGGGCGGCCATTTCGGCATCAGCACCGACCATATGGGCGTGGAGGAAGCCGCGCGCGGCGTCGCCAGTCTGGCCCGCATCCACGGCGCCTTCTGGGACAGCCCGATATTGCACGCCGCCGACTGGCTACCGGTGTCGATGGTGACGCCGGTCGACGCCAATCAGTTGACCATGATGTACAGCTTCGCGCAGCAGAACCACGCCAAGCCCGACTATCAGGCGTTCCTGCCCGACTGGATCAAGCCCGACCTCTCCCGCCTGCACACCGTCTACAACGCGCTGATCGACTTCGCCCAGACGAAGGAGCAGGGGCCATGGTGCCTGGTCCATGGCGACAGCCATCAGGGCAACAGCTATGTCCGGCCCGATGGCGATCGGGTGTGGCTGGACTGGCAGCTCGTCCGCCGGGGCCGCCCGATCCGCGACTTCACCTATTTCGTGCTGGGCGCCCTCACCATCGAGGAACGGCGCGCCAATGATCGCGACCTGCTGCGCCATTATCGCCGCTGCCTGGTCGAAACCGGCGCGCTCGGCGTGCCGGACGACGACACGCTGTGGGAATATTATCGCCGCTGGCCGCCCTATGCGATGCAGGCCTGGATCGCCAATATGGACGAATGGGGCCAGAAGGGCGCGCATATCGTCGAACGCATCTTCACCGCCGGCGAGGATCTGGGCACGCTCGATGCCCTTGGCATCCGTTTTTGACGGAAGGACATCGCACATGACGGCGCCGGTCACTCCCTTTGAGGTCGCGATCCCGCAACAGGCGCTGGACGATCTGCGCCGCCGGCTGCGCGACGCGCGCTGGCCTGAAGCGCAGACCGTCGGCGACTGGAGCCAGGGCGTGCCGCTGGCGGCGTTGCAAGACCTGTGCGCCTATTGGGCCGACGGCTATGACTGGCGACGCTGTGAGGCGCGGCTCAATGCCCTGCCCCAGTTCACGACGACGATCGACGATCTGTCGATCCACTTCCTCCATGTCCGCAGCCCGCGCGCGGACGCGCTGCCGCTCACCCTCACCCATGGGTGGCCGGGGTCGGTGCTGGAATTTCTGGACGTCATCGGGCCACTCACCGATCCGGCGGCGCATGGCGCGCCCGATGCTCCCGCCTTCCATGTCGTCATCCCCTCGCTGCCGGGCTACGGCTTTTCCGGCAAGCCCGCCGGGACCGGATGGGGCGTGGAAAAGACGGCCGCCGCCTGGATCACGCTCATGCGGCGGCTCGGCTATGATCGCTTCGTGGCGCAGGGCGGCGATTGGGGCGCAGCGGTTACGACCGCCATCGCCATGGCGGCGCCACCCGAATGTATAGGCATCCATCTCAACATGCCGCTGGTCTTCCCTGTGGAAAGCGACTTTGCCGACCTGACCCCGGCCGAGGCCAAAACAGTCGAGCGGATGCAATATTATCAGGAGCATGACGCCGGCTACGCCAAGTTGCAAGGCACCCGGCCGCAGACGGTGGGCTACGCCCTCGCCGACTCGCCCGTGGCACAGGCGGCCTGGATCTATGAGAAGTTCCAAGCATGGACCGACAATCGGGGGGTGCCCGAAGACGCGCTGACCCGCGACCAGATGCTGGACGGGATCAGCCTCTACTGGTTCACCAACAGCGGCGCGTCCTCCGCCCGGCTCTATTGGGAAAGCGCCAGCGCCTTCCAGGCGCGGCGGCTTGACCTGCCTGTCGGGGTCAGCATCTTCGCGCAGGAAATCTTCCGCCCCTCGCGCCGCTGGGCCGAACGCAGCTATCCCCGCCTTGTCCACTGGGGTGAACTGGATGTCGGCGGCCATTTCGCCGCCTTCGAACAGCCTTCCCTGTTCGTCCAGCAATTGCAGACCTGCTTCGCCGCGATGTTGGCCTGAACCGCATCGGGCCTATCGCCCGGCAGGCTCGATTTTCCGGTCCGCTGACGAAACTCGTCCCCGCAAAGCAGCCGAGCATAGGCCTGCGGCTGTTGGAGAGGATGACCGTCATGAACCAGCCTGCCGTCACGCCCGTCGCGACCATCGACCCCAATGTCGTGCCCAGTCCCTATCCAGCCCGCACCACAAGGTTACCGCGCGGCCGCTTCACCCCGGACGCGGCGTGGCTCGGATCGCTGATGGCCCATAAATATCCGGGCGTCGCGGTCAACGCGCTGGAGGTCGTGCAACTATTTGACAGCCACACCACGAAATTGCGCGTCGCCGTGGACTGGAACGACGCCGGCATTGCCGCTGGCCTGCCCCGCAATCTGTGCATCAAGTCGAACTGGTCGGGCATGTTCGACGATGTCGACATTCATGCGCTGGAGGCGCGCTTCTATCATTTCCTGACCGACAAGCTCATCGCCAACACCGCGACCTGCTATTATGCCGACTGGGATGACGATGGCTCAGCCCAGGGCGTGATCGTGCTGGAGGACCTGATCGGCCGGGGCGGCAAGTTCGGCCATTCGACCCAGCATGCTGGCGTCGACGGCGTCGCATCGGCGCTCGCCGATCTGGCGAAACTCCATGCCGGTCTGTGGGACAGCCCGCTGATCACGCGCGAGGCCGCGCCCTGGCTGCCGACGTCGATGGAGGTTCCGGTCGACCATGATCAGGTCCGCATCATGTGGCACTGGATCGAGGAAAATCTGAAAGATCCCAATTTCCGCGCGATCGCGCCGAAACATTATCTGGACGACGCCCGCCGCGTCGAACGCGCCTTCGACCGGCTGGTGGACTATGAACGCGCATTCGAAGCGCCCTATTGTGTCATCCTGGGCGATTGCCATCAGGGCAATACCTATATCATGCCCGATGGCGAACGTATGTGGGTAGACTGGCAACTGGGCCGTCGCGGCCGCCCCTGGCGCGACCTCACCTATTTCTCGATTGGATCACTGACGATCGAGGAACGCCGCCAGAACCACCGCGACCTGATCGCCCATTATCGCGATTGCCTGATCAAGGAAGGCGCGACCAACGTCATCGACCTAGATACGATCTGGAACGAGCAGATTCCGCGCTGGGTGATGTACGGCATTCAAGCCTGGGTCGCAAATATGGACCATTGGGGCCAGAACGGCCTGCCGATGAACGAGCGTTTCTTCGTCGCGGGCGAAGATTATGGCAGCTGGAAATTGCTGGGCGAATAATAGCCCGCGCGTCACGCCCGGCTGCGGGCGTGACGCGCGCCCTGCCTATCGGCTGCGCGGCGCCATGAAGGATGCGATGCGCGGCTCGATCCGCAGGTCGGCCGGTATCCGGTCCAGCCCGATGCGCCGGTCGATCTCTTCCTCGAACCAGTAGAGCGCGCGCTCCTGATAGCCGGCCCAGATCGCGGGAATTGTGCCGTTGCGCAGCGACTGCTGGATATTCTCGAACAGGCACATATCCTCGGACAATATATGCTCGGCCGCCGCGCGCATGCCCGTCCAGAAGCTGCGGTCGGCGTCGCTGTCCGCTTCCCAGCCCAGTTGCCGCACTTCCATGATCGACTTGTCGGGTCCGGCCGGCCAGAAACATTGCAGGTTGAAGCCCACCGGATCGAGCGAGAAGAAAGTGTTGGGGAAGGTCGGCAGCGCGACCGTATTTTCCAGGAACACCGGCGCGATGTCGTCGGGCCGCACCGGCGGCGTGGCGAACAGCGAATCCCCGCCCTTCTTGCGCGTACCGAAACGCATATGCCCGCCCTCATAGAGCGCGATCACGAAGCTGCGGGAATCCAGATGCGGCGCCAGCGTCTTGGGATGCACCGTGTTGACGTGGTAGATTTCCAGGAAATTATGGTAGGCGATCTTCCAGTTGCAGTTCATTTCAATGAAGAAATGATCCTTCACAACCATGCGGTCGAGCGGGTAGCCATCGGTCAGCGCGATGAACTCACCCAGAAAATCTTCCAGCGACTCGGCGTCATCGTTGAAGCTGATGAACACGAAGCCACGATAGGTTTCGCAGCGCACCTCGATCAGGCCGTTGTCGGCCTTGTTCAGGCAGGCGAAGTCATGCTGGCTGGGCACGGATTTGAGCGCGCCTTCCAGGTCATAGCCCCAAGCATGATAGGGGCAGATGAAGCGCATCGCCCGCCCCTTGGGCTCCAGCAGCAGCGGCGATCCGCGATGGCGGCAGGCATTGTGGAACCCCCGGATGCGGCCGTCCTTGCCCCGCGACAGGATCACGGAGCGATCCAGTTGCTCGAACAGCCTGTATGCGCCCGGTTCCGCCAGGTCCGACGCGATCCCCGCCAGCAGCCACGTCCCGTTCCACAGCCCCTGCTTTTCCAGCGCCTCGAACCGTGGATCGGTGTAGCGCCCCGCCGGGATCGGCGGCAGCGCCGGGAAATCGGCGGGATGTTCGGACCGCTTCAACTGCTCGTCCATCGTCCGGTTCAGCAGTTCCAACGCCGCTTCATGCATAGCTCTCTCCTCGACCGTCACCCATTCGGGCTTCGGTCGGGAAGACTGGACGCTTTACCGGTCAGGGAACCTGCAATCGGATAGGGTCTCGCTTACCTGTCCCGCCGCTGCCATCCTATAACTGGTTGTTCCCGCTCGCCTGGAACATGCGCTGGAAATCCACCATCGTCGACTGGTGCGCGGTGAAGCCGCCATCCACCGGGATCAGCGCGCCGTTGATGAAGCGCGACTCGTCGGACGCCAGGAAGGCGACGACATTGGCGATATCAGCCGGCGACCCCAGTTCGGGGTTGAGATGATGGTCGAGCAGCACGTCCTTGACGACCTGCGGCGTCGTCTCGATCGCGGTCTCGGTCAGGACGAAACCGATCGCGATCACGTTGGAGCGAATGCCCTGCTTGCCATATTGCGTCGCCAAGAAGCGGCTGAGGTTGATCAGAGCGGCCTTGGAGGCGCCATAGGATGTCAGCGTCGTCTCGCCGAGCAGGCCGAAGCCGGACGCGGAATGAATGAGCGAACCGCCGCCCCCCGCGATCATCGTCGGCAGCGCATATTTGCACAGCAGCATCGGTCCGCGCGCATTGACGGCAAAGGCTTTGTCCCAGGCGGCGGTGGCCAGATTGATAACGTCGAGGTCGACTGCGCGCTGTTCAGCCGCCTGATAAGCCGCATTATTGTGGATGATATCGATCCGCCCGTGCCGCCCGACGATCCGCGCCACGGCATCCCTGACGCTGCCCTCGCTGGTCAGGTCGAACGTCTCCGCCTCGGCGCTTTTGCCCGCGTCGCGCAATGCCTGCGCCGCTGCCTCGATCCGATCCGCCAGGATGTCCGCCAATATGACGGTCGCGCCCCGTTCGGCCAGCAGCCCGGCAACCGCCACCCCGATGCCCTGCGCAGCGCCGGTCACGATCGCGACGCGGCCTTCCAATGATCCTGTCATCTCATTCTCCCGATGGACGACCCTAAAACGGAACGGCCGGCCTCGTGCACCTATAATATGGTAGGATGACAGACGCGACGCCGCCCGGCTTCAGCCCAGCGCGGATGGAGGGTCGAAGCAATAGGCGCAAATCTTGTTGCCGTCTGGATCGATCAGATAGGCGCCATAGGCATGCGGCACGGCGCCGCGCGGACCGGGCGGGCCGGCATCCGTGCCGCCGGCCGCCAGCCCCGCCTGGTGGAACAGATCGACGGCGGCGCGATCGGGCGCCTTCAGACCCAGCGTTGCCCCGTTGGACGGCGTCGCCACCCCCTCCAGCGGACGCAGTATCAGCAATTCGGGCACATGACGCCCATAGCTGATCCCCTGATCCAGAAAGCGGCCCAGGTTGACGATGCCGAGCGGCGCAAGCACGGCGTCGTAGAAACGGGCCGCCCGCTCCAGATCGCTACTGCCTAGGCAGACATGCGTGAAGATGCCCATGGCCGTTCCGCCCGTTCGTCAACCCGCCCGCGCGGCGCTGTCCAGCATGTCCGCGACATACGGCGTGTGGTGGACGATGCCGCCGTCCACGCCGATAATCTGTCCGGTCACGAAGCTCGCGGCGTCGGACGCCAGGAACAGCACTGCTCCGGCAATATCCTCCGGCACGCTCTCTCGCGGCAGCAGGACGTGGCGCTGTACCATGCCGATCTGCTCCGGAGTCATCATCTCGCGCGCGAGCGGCGACAGGACCAGTCCCGGCGCGACCGCATTGACCCGGATATTGAAGCGACCGAACTGAACGGCCGCGTTGCGGGTCAGCGCGTTCACCGCCGCCTTGGAAGCGGAATAGGATGGATTGTTGATGTCGCCAGTCAACGCCACACCCGTCGACGTGTTGATGATCGATCCGCCGCCACCAGCGATCATGTGCGGCGCGACCGCCTTGATCATCAGCATCGTGCCGCGCGCATTGACTTGGAAGGCGCGGTCCCAGATGGCAGCGTCTAGGTCGAGCAGCGACGCATCCGCCGCCATCTGTTCCAGCCGCGTGTCGGCCGCATTATTGTGCAATATGTCGATGCGGCCATGGCTGTCGATCACACCGTCGATCAGCGCACGGATGCTGGCCTCGTCCGCCAGGTCAAGCGGCATCGCGCTCGCTTTCCCGCCAGCCGCCGCGATGGATTCCGCCACCCCCTGCGCCCGCGCCACGGCGATATCGGCCAGGACGACATGCGCTCCCGCCCCGGCCAGCGCCCGCGCGCACGCCTCTCCGATATTGGCGCCCGATCCGGTGACGATTGCGACCCGCCCCGACAAATTCATCATGGCTTTTCCTCTCGATTAGGTGTCCGCCGATCGCTTCAGCTCATCGCCAGTTTTTCGGTGCCGCCTGTGCGCACCCGGTCGCCCATATGGGCGCGGGCGCGCTCTTCCTCCGCCAAGGCAGCGGCGGTGGGATGCTGGACATCATCCTTGGTCAGGCGCGGCGTCGCCCGGTCCCATTGGGTGATGCGCCAGCCGCCCGGCGCCAGCAGGCCACTGCCCGCCAGCGCCGCATCAGCCCCGGCCCATGCGGCCCGCGCCGCCTCCGCGTCGTTGATCCGGTAGATCGCGACATGGCGATAGTCCGGCGTCATCGGGATCATCTGGCCAAAGCTGCGGAAGGTCAGCAGGGCCGCCGATTTGACGCCCGGACGCGCCGCCGCCCCGGCGAAAAGCGTCTCCGCATAGCGGCGTCCGAAATCCTCCTCCATGCCCTCGGCAGGCATCAGTTCCTCCACGATCACCCCACCCTCATGGGCGACATCGGGATCATTGTCCTGAAAGCGCAGCGGATAATAATGGAAGTCATAGAGCAGGCTGTCGTCGATCGCGTCCGACACCTGCATCCGCGACGTCAGCGCATTGTCCAGATGCTCGCGACTGAACCGGACCGGATCGAACACATCGTAAAGGGCCAGATATTGCCAGTCGAAATCCGGCGGCGGGCATGGCTGCGTGGCCGACAGGCGAAAGCGCTGCGCCGTCACCGATCCCCGAAACCGCAATGCGTCGCGGACATGGATATGGCTGTACCAATCCTCCATGTCGGCCTCCCGGCCCGGAACCGCCTTGGTCAGCACCACCAGCACGGCATCGATCATCGCCCTTGCCCTTCCTCTCCTGACGTCAGCCCCGTGCGCCGGGCGCCGCGAAAACCGCCGGCGCGCCCATGGTCGCACGATAGGATATCGGCTGCTTGCCGTCCGTATCGCGAATACCGTAGCGCTCGCCCAGCTCCGCGCCGATCAGCGCCTGGCCCGACAGCGCGGCAAGATCCGCATCCTCCGCCAGCCGGTCGAGCACGAGGCCGGAAAATTCCGGCGTTTCCCAATGGGGCAGCGCCGCGCGCAACTCCGCCGGGATCATCTCCGGCGGCATCGCCCTCACCGCATCGGTCAGGATGAAGCCCGGCCAGAAGGACACCACGGAAACGCCGTGCGGCGCCAGGTCGATCGCCATGTCGGCGGCCATCTTGTCGGTGCCGGCCTTGGCCGCGCCATAGGCCGGCCCATGGAAATAGGAGACCGCGCCATAGAAGGAGATGTTGGCGATCATCCCCCGGCCCGCTGCCACCATCAGCGGCGCGGCATGCCAGGCCGCGACATAGCTGGACCGCAGGCCGATGGCGATCATGTCCGCCAGTTTCAGCGGCTTTTCCCAGAAGCCGCCCGGCGCGACCAGTTCCTGCCCGTAAACGGCCGCGACATTGTTGACGAGCAGGTCGAGTCGCCCGCCCGTCCGCTCCGCCAGCGTCGCGAAGGCCCGTTCGACGGCCTCATCGTCGCGATGATCGCATGCGATCGCGATGCCCGTGCCGCCCGCCGCCTCGATCTCCCGCACGACCTGCGCCAGCGCCGCTTCATCCCGTCCCGTCACCGCGACCACATGCCCGCGCGATGCCAGGCCGCGCGCCATGCCGCGCCCCAGCCCGCGCGTCGCACCAGTGACCATCGCTATCTTCTGGCTCATAGGCCGTTCCCCATGTCTGCCGGGCGGGTCGCGGGCAGCACGACATGGCACGCCGCCTCGCCTATCGTGGTCGGGCCGAACAATTGCATCCGTCGGCCCTCGATCGTCGCCAGCAAGCGGAACAGGCCGACATCCTCATCCGGCCCGGCGGCCAGGACATGGGCCTCCAGCGCTTCGGCCGCGTCGGCCCAGCGATCGAACGGACGCCCCAGCAGCGCGGCGACATCCGCGCTGTTCGCCGCCACCATCGCCGCGCCATGGTCGTCGGCGCGCCGGACCCATTGGATCAGTTCGCCGACCTGCGCCTTGTGCGCCTCGGCCGCATCGCCCGCGACCGGCAGGGTCGCCAGCATATCGGTCAGCTTCGCCAGCAACGGCGCATTGTCCCCCGATCGCGGCGCCAACGGCGGCAATTCCGGCAACGCCATGCCGGTCAGGTGCGACAGCGCCAGCAGCATGGAGCGGCGCAGCGCCAGGTCGAACATCAGATAGACCGAATGCGGATCGCCCGGATTGGGACTGCCCACCGTCCCGGTGAACTGCATCGTGCCCAGCAGCGAGAATTGCAGGACGTGGAAGACCACCGCCTGATGATCGACCGGCTCGCCCGTCGCTTCCTCATAATAGCGGACCAGATCGGGCAGGGGCGCGCCGAGCGGCTCATAGCTGTCGCGCATCGCCATCGTCGCGATATCGACCATCGGATCGCCGATCATGGAGAATTCGAAATCGTACAGCTTCGTCATCGCGCCCTTGTCGACCAGATATTGGCCGGAATCGAACTGGATGAAGCTGGCCCGATCACGGTGACGCGGCACATGGCGCCGCAACCAGCCGATCAGCCATTCGATCAGCGGCTCGGGCCGGCTCTTGGTGCGCCGATAATGCGGCATATAGGCGTCCAGCCCCACCAGCGCGATCGCCTCGGCCCCTTCGGGCAAATGCACGCCCGCATCCGCGAAGGGCGCGACCGGCAGGCGGTGCATGGCGGCCACTGCCTGCATATAGACCCGGCCGATGGCGCTTTTCGTCACCGCGTCGAGCGTCGAAAAATCGCGCGTCCCCTCGATCGCCTCCATCACGATACAGGGCGGATCGGCCAGATAGCCGTATATCTCGGGGACGGGCAGGCCCTGCCCGTGCAGCAGGTCGATCACATCCGCCTCGCGCTTGAGGTCAGGAAAGATCGACACGTCCCCGCCCCGGTCGCCGCGCAGATGCAGGCGGCGGGTCGCGCCATCCTTCTCGACGTCAACGAACCAGGACGGCCGCCAGCGCACCAGCCGTTCCAGCCCCACCACCCTGCCCCCGGTCAGTTCCTCGACAAAGGCCGTGATCCGGCCGACAGCCGCATCGTCATAATGGTTAAGCGAGGCGGCGTCGGTCACTGCGCATCCTCTCCGGCTGAAAACGCCTCGGCGATCAGGCGGGTGTCCATATATTCCTTGCCGGACACGATCTGCCCGTCGCGGATAATCAGCAGATTGTGATATTCGTTGCGATAAACGCGGCCAGGGAACACCATCTCGCTCCGCGCCTCCACCGCGACCCGGTCGCCCTCCGCCGTCAGCCCGACGACCTCCGCCACGCGCTTGCCAGCCGTCAGCAGGCCGCTTTTCACGCTGGCGATGAAGGCAGCCCGGCTCATCGGGCCATAGCCCAATATCCACCAGCTGCAATCGGGATGCTGCAAGGCCTCGATCGTGTCGAGGTCGCCCTCCTCGACCGCACGCATATATCGGCGCGCCACCGCCTTGTTTGCTTCCAGGTCGGCCATCGATCGTCTCCCATTGCCCGCTGCCGCGCGTCTCGCGTCGCCTTGTGCAGGCGCGACGGCAGGAAAGAACCCTATCCGTGGGAGGGTGGTTTCCCACCGCCCGCTTCGCATTCTGCCGCCAACGCCGCGCAAGCCGCGAAAAGGAGGGGGAGGATCATGACGACCAAAAGCACCAGTATGAAGCTCTGCACTTATATGGGTGCCATTGCCGGCACGATGATGTTCGTGGGGATATGGCCGGTCGCGCACATGTTCCCGCCGCTGGCGCCGTCGATGCCCACGGCGGAGGTCGCCGCCTATTATCGTGATCATCAGATCGGCATCCTGGCCGGTGCGATCCTGATCGCCTCCTCCTCGGTGCTGTTCTTTCCCTTCACCGCCGCGATCGCTACGTTCATGAAGAAGATCGAAGGCCCGGTGTCTCCGCTCACCTGGGCCTTTCTGATGGTGGTGGCCTTCGGCTTCGTCACCCTGTTCTTCGCTGGCCTCATCTTCACGATCGCCGCCTACCGGCCCGAACGGCCAGACGCCGTCATCGTCGCGTTCAGCGACTTTGCCTTCCTGCTGTTCGTGATGCCCGCTGTGCCGGCTTTCGTGCAGAACCTGCTGACCGGCTTCGTCATCTTGGGCGACCGCCGCGCGCAACCCATCCTGCCGCGCTGGCTTGGCTATATGAACCTGTGGACCGGCGTCCTGCTGCTGCCTGGCCTGGCGATCGGTCTGTTCAAGACCGGCCCCTTCGCCTGGAACGGCGCGCTCGCCTTCTGGCTGCCGGCGGTCGTGTTCGGCATCTGGTTCAACCTGATGATCATCGGCATGCTGGGCGCGATCAAGCGCGACGCGCTGGGCGGCGAATGATGGCAGCGGCCGAAACCGCCTTGCCCCGTCGCCATGACCATGTGCCGGGCGAGGAAGGCGTGTGGGTCTTCATCGGCGGCGATCTGCTGGCGTTCGCGGTCTTCTTCATCACCTTCGCGGTCGCGCGACAGCAGGAACTGGCCGTGTTCCAGAGCGCGCAGGCGCATCTCGACCGCGGTCTTGGGCTGCTCAACACGCTCCTGCTGCTGACCAGCAGCCTCTTCGTGGCGCAGGCGGTGGCGGCGGCGAGGCGGGACGACAGGCGCGCCCGGCCGCTGCTCGTGGGAGCCATGCTGCTGGGTAGCGGCTTCGTCCTCGTCAAGGCGTTCGAATATTCGGCGAAGATCGCGCAAGGGTTCACGCTCAACAGCAACAGCTTCTCGATCTATTATTACATGTTCACCGGCATCCACCTGGTCCATGTGCTGATCGGCCTCGGCGTGCTGGGCTTCACCCTGTCCCGGTTCGACAGGGATGGACGGATGCCCGGCGGAGTCGCCCTGATCGAAGGGGGCGCTGCCTTCTGGCATCTGGTCGACCTGCTGTGGATCATCCTCTTCGCCCTGCTCTATCTGCTTTAGGGGAATTCCGCATCATGGCGACGATCTGGCGCAGCCGCATCACAATAATCTGGGCGATCCTGGTCGCCGCCACCTTCCTGTCCTTCGAGACGATGGCGCTGGGCAACGCCTTCCTCCTGCGCTCCCTCATCCTCGTCATCGCCTTTGGCAAGGTGACGCTGGTCGGGCGCGAGTTCATGGAACTGCGCCACGCCCCCCCGCTGCTGCTATGGCTGTTCCAGGGCTGGGCCGCGCTCACCTGCGCGGCCCTGATCATCCTGTTTCACGGATGACCATGCCGTCCGTCAGGCGGACACTTCGGTCCCGCCGGCGGCCGCCTCGTCTATGCCCATCTTCCGCGTCAGATCGGCCATATCGAGATATTCGCGCCAGCGCGTGATGAGGCCGTCCTCGTCAAATTCATAGATGGCGACCATCTGGTGCGGACAGGGCCGACCCATGATGATTGCGGTGTCCGACCGCTCCTGCATGACCATCCGGTCGTTCGAAACGATATTCACCTCATTGCATTTGTTGTTGGTGGCAAAGGTCATCTGCCGCTCGATCTCCTCGCGCAGCGCCGCCTGTCCCTTCACCACGGGTCCGCCCGGCACCCAGAGCTGCCATTCGGCGTCCTGCGCCATCATGCTCAATATCCGGTCGACATCGGGCCGGCGCGCATCGCTGCCGTCGCCCCATGCGGCGCAGAATGCCCGCACCTTGTCCTCGATCTCGATACCCATCGCTCTCTCCTCTTGACGATCAGCCTGCCGCCAGCGCCCGCGTGACGCCGATGAACGGCACGGTGCAGCTTTGCCCGCCATCGACCGGATAGAGCATGCCGTTGACATAGCGGGACTCGTCCGACGCCAGGAACAGCGCCATGGCTGCGATATCCTCCGGCTCGCCGATGAAGGGCGTATTGAGCACGTCCAGGAACAGCCGGTCCATCTCCGGCGTCGACCATTGCAGCTTGGCCGGCGTCTGGGTCGGACCCGGCAGGATCGCATTGCTGCGAATGCCCTGCTTGCCATAGGTCGCGGCGATCGCCTGCACGAACCAGTTGAGCGCGGCCTTCGACGATCCATAGCTATATGCGGTGATATCACCCCCCAACGAACTGCCCGAGGATGTGGCGATGATCGAACCTCTGCCCCGTTCGAGCATGTGCGGAATGGCCAGCTTGCTGGCCAGCACCGCGCCCAACACATTGACGCGCAGATTGGCCAGGAAGATGTCGGGATCGAAGCGCAGGAAATCCATGTCGCGCATGGCATGCTCCTGGTTGACGTAGAGCGCGTTGTTGAACAGCACGTCGATCCGGCCGAAGTCCGCGACGGTCTGGCCGATCATTCGTTCCAGGTCCGTCTCCGCGCCGACATCGACGGTCATCGGTCGGGCGATGCCGCCCGCGTCGGTGATCGCCTGCGCTACCGCCTCCGCCGCTTCGGCGCGAATGTCGGCCACGACCACCGTCGCGCCCTCGCGCGCGAACATCGCCGCGCTCGCCCGCCCGATGCCGCTCCCGCTGCCGGTGATGATGCAAATCTTGTCCGCAAGGCGGTCCATGGCATATCCTCTCCCTGCTTGCCGGTATCGCGATGGCTCGCCGCGCGTTCAGCCCTTTTTCCGGATCGCCGCCAGCACGATCCAGGCTTGGCTGCGCTGCGGATCGGCCGCGATCCGGGCGGCAAGCCGCCGCGTCAACTCGTCCAGCATCGCCTCCCGATCGCGCCCGCCATCGACCCGCGCGAAGAAATTCGGCCCGTTCGCGGCCCGCATCATCGTCGCCCATTGCTGCCCCAGTTGCGCGGCATCGCCGCTCTCCTGATAGGCGTCCCAATAGGGGTCGGGCGACGGGATCGCCGACAGATGGTCGATCAGCAGGTCGGGCACTAACCCGCCTTCGAACGGCGCCGCCAGTTGCGCCAGCGATCGCCCCGCCGAAGGCGCCGTCATCCGCAGCGTTTCTGCGGCGCTCAGCAGCCCGTCATGCGCCATATCCGCGATCGCCTGCCAGAAATGGCCGGCCATCCATTCGAACCCGTGGCTGTCCGGCCCCCGCCCCATGAACTGGCAGATGATCCGCCCGCCCGGCCGCAATTCCACCGCACGCGCCGTCAGGAAGGCCAGCCAATCCCCGGCCAGCACCGCGTCGACCGCCGCCCGCGCCTCGGCCGACTGGCTGAACACCGCCCAGCCATGATCGGGCACGTCAACGGGATTGCGGCTCATCCAGTGCAGGGCATTGGACGACCAGCCCAAGTCCACGCTGCCGGCCGGCAGCAGCGGCGCGAAATAGGAACGGCCGATGGCGGACGGAAACACGCCCGTGCGCCCCGTCAGATAACTGGCCGGATCATGATTCAGCAGGCCGAAGAGCGATGCGAAATCATTGGACGGCAGGTCGGTATGCACGATCTGGACCGGGCGCAGCGCATCGACGGATCGCACCAGGTCGATCGCGCGTCCCATCGGCGCCATCGAATTGCGCCCCTGCGACGCGCCATAATCGACGATCGTGACCGGCCCCTCGCCATCGGCCCCGACCGCGCGGGCCGCCTCTTCCAGCAAGGGCAGCGCGGATTGCAGATTGGCCTGCTGTAGTCCCGAATAGCGGTTATAATAGCCGCCACCCGCCATCGGCGCGGCCCGACTGACGACAGGTTCAGCCATAAAATGCCTCAGCGATGCGCCGGGTATAATAGGTGCTCTTTTCGATGGACAGGCCATAATGGGGAATGACCGGCGTGATCGCATCGGCCTGCGCCGCGCGGCGCGCGACGGCGGCGCGCACTTCATCGACATTGCCGACCACCGCGATGCTCTCGACCATCTCGTCGGTACAGGCGGCGGCCATGCCCACCATATCGCCCCGCGCGAAAGCCGCCTGAATGGCGGCGGCCTCACGACCAAAGCCGATCTCCTCGAAATAGCGCAGATATTGCGGCGACTGGCTGTAATAGGCCACCGTCGCGCGGCAATCCTCGATAGCCTCGCGCCGGTCATTGGAAATCGCCGTGAAGATCGAGATGTTGAGCGTGAAGTCCTTGCGCGCCCGCCCGCCCCGGTCCAGCCCCGCCTTGACCTGCGCGGCGACCTCCCGTTCGATCCAGGCATCGTTCCACAGCGGATGGCCCAGCAGCCCGTCGGCAATCTCCGCCGCCTGCGCACAGGCCTTCTGGAACACCGCCGGCAGCACGATCGGAATATCGCCACGCACCGGCGGGTGCAGCAGGCGGAAATGCGACAGGTCGAGCCGGTGATACTCTCCCTTCAGCTCGGTCAGCTCGCCTGTATGCCCCCGCGCCACGATGGCACGGATCATGCCCACAATCTCGCGCATATGCGCCAGCGGCTTGCCATAGGGGCTGCCGAACGACCCTTCGATCTGGCTCTGCGCGCTGGACCCAAGACCCAGCACGACCCGCCCGTTGCTGATCAGGTCCAGATCAATAGCGCTGCACGCAGTTTCCAACGGGCTGCGCACGAAGGCAAGCGCGATGCCGGTGCCCAGTTTCAGCCGTTGCGTCGCGGGCGCGACCGCCGCCAATGTCGAAAAGGGCGCGCCGAACATCTGCGGCGCCCACACCCCTTCGACCCCCGCCGCCTCATAGCCTTGCGCCAGCGCCACCAGATTCTCGCCGGACATGGGAATGATCTGTGCCCACACGGCCTTGCGATCGGTCATCAATCCTCACCTTCGGAACAAGGACGCCCGGTCAATGCGTCGTTCGATGGAAATAGCGAATGGTGAGTTTCCCGTCCGCCACCTGATAGGTTTCCAGACTGGGGATGGTGACGATACCATCGGCAGTCTGGAGATGATTGGCGACATAGGCAGCCCCTTCGGCCCCGTTGACGATCACCTCCACTGGCTCGGTCGTGCACTTGCCGCCATATTCGGCCCACATCTCTGCCATCGCCTGCGCCCCTTCGACGGCCGGCGATCCTACATATTGGATGGTGAAGCCTCGCGGTCCCAATGCCTGAAACAGCGCATCGAGTTCTTCCCGTTTACCTTCGTTCCACAGGCGATAATTGTCCCGGATCGCCTGCTCCATATCCGGCGTTGTCGCATTGCTCATGATCGTTGTATCCTGTTCTTGCACATTACCGCCCAGGCGCGACACCGCCGGCTAGCCCGCCTGCAATCGCTGCCGCCCCGCTCACAAAACGTTTCGAGTGAACCGAGCGCCGGTCACAAACAACGACGGCGCTTCCCACCGAACCGCTTTCCGCAATATTCGGATAGGTGACGCATTTCCTCGGCGGCGGCCGAAACCTGCCGTTCGTTGCATGCGAGATCGTCAGCTATCAAGGAGCGAGCATCGAGCCGTTCGCACAATTCTTCTATGTCGCATCGCGACAGGATATTCTTTTCTCGTAAATAGCAGATCAGACCCTGAAGAATGACAAGCGCCTTGTCTCCATTCTCCGATGATTGATCGACAATCATATACCCATATCCTGATTTCTTACGAACCGGTGTGGCCAAGGCCATCACCACTGTAAGTAGGCAGCATAAACGCTCAAACAGTGTTCATGCCCTTACCAAGGATAGGGTCCTTCTGATGGGGCAGGATGGAGCGGTCAGGTGTCGCTCCATCCTGCCAATGTGAAAGACTTAGAACCGATAGGATACAGTCGCACCCCAGGTCTGCGGCGCTGCTGTAAAGCCGATCGCCGTGCCGAACGTGCCGTATCCGTTAAAAATCGCGTTGTAATATTTTTCCTTCGTCAGATTCCGTCCCCAAAGCGTGAACTCCATGCCGCCATCCAGCTTGAACGCGACGCTGCCGTTCAGAACGCCATAGGCCTTGAGCCGGCTGAAGCTATTCTGCGTATCGATGAAGCTCACCGCCGCTGCTCGCTCCGCAGCGTCGTTGACCCCGTCGTTCAACGCCGGCGCCGTCAGATCGGCCGTCGCATAATCCTGATAGACCGCCGACGTGTAGGCATAGTCGGCATGGATAGCGATTTCACCACCCTTGACCGGGATGTTCTGCGTAGCGCCGATATTCCACGTCCATTTCGGCGCGCGGGGCACGATTTCGTCGCTACGGTCTACCGTTCCGCCCAAACCATCGGCGGTGAAGGACCCCTTCGCATATTTGGCTTTTAGATAGGACAGCGCGCCGGTGATTTCCATGCCCTGCCACGGAATCAGCGTGCCCTCGAACTCAAGGCCATAAGCTTTCACATCACCCGCATTCTGCACGAACTGCGTCAGGTTCGACCCGACGAGAGCGTTCACGACATTCTGCGCGCCGTCGCGACGGATGTAGAAGGCGGCGATGTTGGTCCGCAGACGACGATCGAAAAAGTCACCCTTGAAACCGATTTCGGCATCCTTGACCTTTTCCGGTGCAAAGGATTTCGAGTCTGGCGGAGTCGGGCGCGAGTTGAGGCCGCCAGCGAGCGCGGCGCCGCCGGTCTTGGCGTAGACGAACTTGCCATCGCCCAGTTCATAGTCGATGCTGGCCAGCCAGGCGGGATAGTCGAATTTTGCGGATACCGGATCCTGACAATCCGGTCCCGGCGGTGCCAGATTGGCGTTTGGTCCATTGGCGCACAGGCCCGTGGGCGGCAGCGTCACCAGACTGCCATTCGACAAGAAAGATCCTGAAAAGCCGGGTATACCGCCGATATAGCCCATGCGATTGATGGAACGCTTGTCCCATGTGTATCGGAATCCGCCGGTCACACGCAGTCGCTCGGTCAGATTGTAATTGGCCTGCGCGAAAAGGGCCTTAGATTCGGACTTGTATGTCGCAAGGTTCGTGTTGGCCGGTGCTGCGTTGAAACCGAAGTCGGTATCCTGAAAGACGAGTGATTGGGATTGCTCGTCGCCGTTTTCCTTGAAGTAGAAAGCGCCCAGGATGAACTCCAACCTCCCCAAAGATCCGGAAAACTGCAATTCTTGACTGCGCTGTTTCTGTGAATAGTCGCTGGCATAGGCCGCGATCTTGGCTGGTGTTCCATCCAGATCGGTCCCATCGCCGGTGTCTGCTTCGCGATAGGCGGTAATAGACTTTATCTTAAAGTCGCCAAAGTCATACTCAACCGTCGCCCGCAAACCCCATGTCTTGTTATAATTTTCAGGCGAGTCAATGTTGGGGTTCCCGGTATTGGGATTATTGTAGGTCTTGTAGAAATCCGAATTTTTCTGCAAATAACTAGAAAGATTAAATTGCCCGGAATAGAGAGCCAATCCCGGCCCCGTCGGATTGATGCCGCGTAGCGCCACATTGTTATACGTATCCTTGATGTCGGCCCAATCCGCCGACAAGGAAACCGTCAACGGCATTGATGCCGGCTCCCAGTTGAGGGTAGCCCGCGCCGCTGCATCATGATCAATACGCGCTGCATCCGTTCCGCGAATGGGATTAGGGCCAAAGCCCCTGCCCCGTTCGCCATATCGAGCGGCCAAACGCAACGACAGTTCATTGCCAGAAATCGGCAGGGTCAGGGCAGACTCAAGCGACCAGCTTTCGTAATTGCCAACACGGCCAGTCACATAGCCTTCAAATTCTCCGCTCGGTTGCACCGTCGTCATATTGAGCGCACCGCCGGTTGTGTTGCGTCCGAACAAAGTGCCTTGCGTGCCACGCAGAACCTCGACCGATGCAAGATCGAGCAAACCTAGATTGCCAGCGATCGGCCGCCCGTAATAGACGCCGTCCACATAGATCCCGACCGCTGGGTCGGAAAAGCTGTTCGGGCTGTTCTGCGCATTGCCACGGATGGCGAGATAGATGAGCGATGCGTTGCCGGTGCCGCCCGACTGTACTGACAGGCCGGGCGCGGCGCGACCAACGTCGGCGACTTCGACAATTTGCCGTTCCATCAACGCCGTGGGATCAAGCGCGGTCACGGCCACCGGCACTGTTTGAAGATTTTCCGACGTGCGGCGGGCTGTCACGATTATGTCGCGGACGCCGCTGTTTTCATCGTTGATCACGCCCTGCTCGGCCGAAGCTTGAGCATGCGCGAAACCACAGCCCGCCCATCCGGCAGAGGCCATGAGAATTACACGAAATACCTTATGCATTTCATCCCCTCCATAATATAATTAATTGCGTTTATTTATTTAATTATATATTTTTATATTATTTTTATGATGAATATTTCATGATCGATTGACAATTATAAGCAAATAAACTTGGCTATCTGAAAAACGCGACCGGTACAATTCAACTGTGGCACCCACTTCTTTGCGGAAGCTGATGCCTTCCGCTTTTCTCCATTAGCTCGTGCGCCGGACAAAACACATATCGTCGGATAGGGCGGACAGGTCCGTGCAGATCAAATTTATGGCGCATGAATTTGTCGGTCCTGCCTCGCTTTCCTGTCGGACATCGCTTTTGCTGCCGCATTTGTCTTCTGGCTCAGGCAGTCAGTCCTGCATCTAGTCCCGCCGCAACGGCTCCATCCGGGCGAGCACCAGATGATAGGATGACGCGCCGGGACCAGCGATGACCAGGCACTGGCGTAGCGTGCGGCGATGAAAGAAGCGCGTCAGGGCGATGTCATCGTCGGGCGTGGCGGTTTCAATGAAACGCAGCAATGCCGCTTCGCCTTCTTGCCGGTCGACATAGTCCGCACCCAGCAGATCACGGGTATCCTTGCGATCCTCATCCCGCAGCCAGGTGCGATATCGCAACTGATTGCGCAGATAATGGGGTATCGACACCAGGATATTGCGTTGCCATCCCTGCAACTCCGCGCTTTCGGGCAGGCGCCCGATCTCCAGAGCCAGCTTGTTGAGCGCCAAGTCGTTCCAGTCAGCCGGTTCGGGCGGTGGAAGCGCGATGTCGTCCGGCGCGATGTCCAGTATCTCGGCGAGCGCCTCCATGCAGCGCCGGCCGATCATCGCGACCTGCACCGCCCCTTCGACCCAGTCGCCACCGCGCCCGGTCTCATGCATGCCGAACAGTGGCCCATAGATGGCTTCGGCAAGGAAGGAGACGGTGTGATACGCGATAGCGTCATAGTCGAGTGGGACGCCGATTGCCGTTTCATAGTGGCGGAACAGGGCTGCGACATCGCCCATATTCTCGATCGGATGACGTCCCCGGAAACAGGCCAAGTCGCGCATCGGATCGGCCAGATGGCCGATCTCCACATCCAATATGCCGGTGACGTTCGGGCCTTCGGATAAAAACTGGCCGCAATCGCCGGTGACGAAGGCGACGGCATAGCGATGCCGGGGATAGTTACGACGCAGCCAGCGCGCGCAAAATTCCACCAGCGGGTCGGTAACGCCCTGCTCGGCGGTCATGGCGTGGAACCGCTCGAAATTATGCAGGGCGATATCCTCGGCGCCCTGCGGCAGATAGGCGCCACCCTCGACAAAGGGCGCGCTCGGCAGGCGGTGCATATCCGCCAATATTTCCATGTAGCGCAAGGATGCCTGCCAGCGATCGTCGGTCATGACCGACGCGCTTTCGATCGCCTGCTGGATCAGGCCGGGGTCGCGCCCGCCGTCGATCCATTCCATGACGATGGTGTTGGGCTGGTCGCACATCCCCAGGATGGCGGGGATCGGGATGCCGTTTTCGTGCAGCGCGCGCTGCATCCGCATTTCATAGACCAACGGATAGGGATGGGTGGGCCAGGTCCGGTCGCCCTTCAGCAGGAATTCGCGCCGG
>JBIIEH010000011.1:0-107439 GCA_044237945.1 Sphingobium sp.
TGGGCATTACCGAGGCCGGCGGGCTGATCGGCGGCACGGTGAAGAGCGCGATCGGCATCGGCAATCTGCTGTGGGCGGGCATCGGCGACACCATCCGCGTGTCGCTGTCCGCCGAACCGGAGGAGGAAGTCCGGGTCGGCTATGAAATCCTGAAGTCGCTCGGCATTCGCACGCGCGGCGTGCGGGTCGTGTCCTGCCCCAGCTGTGCGCGGCAGGGCTTCGACGTCATCCGCACCGTGGAGGCGCTGGAGGCGCGGTTGCAGCATATCACGACGCCGCTGTCGCTGTCGGTGCTGGGCTGCGTCGTCAACGGGCCGGGCGAGGCGCGCGAGACCGACATCGGCCTGACCGGCGGCGGCGCAGGCAAGCATATGGTCTATCTGTCCGGGGTCACCGACCATACGGTGCGCGACGAAGGCATGATCGACCATATCGTGTCGCTGGTGGAGGCCAAGGCCGCCGAGATCGAGGCGGCCAAGCTGGAAGCCGAGCAGACCGACGCCGGCCGGGTAGAGGCGGCGGAATGACCCTGTCGGCCGAGCGCGAGACGCTGGCGAGCGCGCAGGGGGCGGAAGCGACCGGCGGGCGGGTCGTCGGGCTTTCCGCGCTTGGCGCGGTTGCGCTTGGGGCGTTCGCGCTGGGCGCGGTGGCCATCGGTGCGCTGGCGATCGGGCGGTTGCGTGTGGGTGAAGCGCGGATCAGGCGGCTTGATATCGATGAACTGCGGATCGGTAAGGTGAGCCGGCGCGGATAGAGTGCGTGCATGCGGTCCCGACCTTTCGCTCTCCCCTTCCTTATCTGCTGCCTGGGCGTTGCGCTGTTTTCCTTGATGGATGCGGCGATGAAGGGGCTGTCGCTGTCGGTCGGGCTGTTCAACGCGCTGTTCTGGCGTGCGGTGGCGGGCAGCGCGATCGGGCTGGTGTTGACCCTGTTGCTGCGATTGCCGCGTCCTTCGCGCGCGGCGCTGCGGATTCATCTGGTCCGGGGCAGCGTGGTGGCGGTAATGGCGGGCTTGTTCTTCTGGGCGTTGATGCGGATGCCGATGGCCGAGGCGATTGCGCTGAGTTTCATTGCCCCACTGATCGCGCTGTATCTCGCCGCGCTGCTGCTGGGTGAGAGGATCGGGCGCGGTGCGATCGTCGCGTCGCTGCTGGGCTTGCTGGGCGTCGCGGTCATCCTGTCGGCGCGGGTGCAGGGCCATTATGGCTGGGATGTGCTGCAGGGGGCGGTCGCGGTGCTGGCGTCGGCGGTGCTGTTCGCCTGGAACCTCATCCTCCAGCGGCAGCAGGCGCAGGTCGCGTCGCCTGTGGAGGTCGCCTTCTACCAGCATCTGGTGATGCTGGGCGTGTATCTGCTCTTTGCGCTTGTCGGTCGGATCGCGCCGCTGCCGACAGCGATTGCGTTGCCGACGGCGCATGGCGCGGCCTTGGTGCTGCTGGCGGCGGGGCTGGCCTTCACGTCGCTGACGGCCTTGTCCTGGGCCTATGCGCGGGCGGAGGCGCAGCGGCTGATTCCGGTCGAGTACAGCGCCTTTGCGTGGGCGGCCATTGTCGGCTGGCTGGCCTTTGACGAGGCGCTGTCGGTCACGACATTGGCCGGCGCGGCGCTGATCGTCGCCGGATGTCTGGTCGCGGCGCGCGCCCGGCCCGCCGAACCACCCCCCGCCGAACCCCCGCATGTAGAGCCAGGAGTCGCATGAGCATCACTATTCGCGAGGCCAAGCCCGACGATATCGGGACGATCCAGCAGTTCATTCTGGCGCTGGCCGACTACGAAAAACTGCGGCACGAGGCGCGCGCCAGCGCCAAGGACCTGTTGCACCATCTGTTCGGGCCGCGCCCCATGGCCGAAGTGCTGATCGCCGAGCAGGACGGCGCGGCGGTGGGGTTCGCGCTGTTCTTCCACAATTTCTCGACGTTCGAGGGGAAGCCGGGGATCTATCTTGAGGATCTGTTCGTGCTGCCGGAAGCGCGCGGCAGTGGCGCGGGCAAGGCGTTGCTCGCCCGTCTGGCGGCGCTGACGGTGGAGCGGGGATGCGCGCGGCTGGAATGGTCGGTGCTGGACTGGAATGCGCCGGCCATCGCCTTTTACCGCGCGATCGGCGCGCGGCCGATGGACGAATGGACGGTGCAGCGGCTCGACGGGGAGGCGCTGGCGGCGCTGGCTGGACGGAGCGCTGTACGCGCGGCATGATGTCCCCTTCCTGAAAAGGGGAGGGCTGCATGAGCGCCGCCGCGCGCCTGGACGCATTTACCGACGCCGCTTTTGCCTTTGCGATCAGCCTGATGGTGGTCGGCGCGGGGGGCGGCGCGCCGGATTATCAGGGTCTGGTGCAGGTCATGCGATCGGTCCCCAGCTTCGCCATCGGCTTTGCGATCATGGCGATGTTCTGGTTCGCGCATGTGCGCTGGCGGCTCTATCGCGGGGAGGGCGATTGGCGGTCGGTGCTGCTGACCTTCCTGCTGATCTTCGTGGTGCTGGTCTATGTCCATCCGCTGCGCGCCATGGCGCAGAGTTTCGCCGCCTTTCTGGGCGGGCGGGGCAGCCAATATGGCGGCCATCTGACCGAGATGTTCACCATCTACGGCATCGGTTTCACCACCATGGCGCTCATCACCTGCGCGCTTTACTGGGATGCGTTGAGGCGGCCCGATCTGGCCCCGGCGCCGCGGCGCGAAGTGGCGGGGCAGCGGATCATCTGGGGGATATTGACCGTGACCGGGCTTGTCTCGATCGCGATCAGCCTGATCCGTCCGATCGCGCAACTGGCCCCGTTCGCTTATGCCACGCTGCCGATCAGCATCGGCCTGTTTGCGTCGCGGTGGAAATGGGAGCAGCCGGCGTGACGTTCGACACGAGCCTGATCGAATGGGTGCGCGAAGCGATGGAGCCGGTCGGCGCCGTCACGATGCGGCGGATGATGGGCGGCGCGACGCTTTACTGCGATGGCGTGATCTTCGCGATCGTCGGCGACGATCAACTGTGGTTCAAGGCGGATGCGGACAGTGACGCGCAATGGGATGCGCACGGATGTGGGCGCTTCATCGTCGACATGGGCGAGAAGGGGCCGATGACGATCAACTATCGCCGCGCGCCCGACGAGGTCCATGACGATCCCGAGGCGATGCGCCATTGGGCGATGCTGGGGATGGAGGCGGGACGGCGCGCGCCGCCGAAAAAGACGCGCAAGCCTGCGACGAGCCGAAAGGGGCGCGCGAAGCCGAAGCCTTGACGCGGACTCCCCGGTCGGCGCATTGTGCCGAAACGGAACATTTGGGGGACATGGGGTTCGGTATGGCTGTCAGCCGTCAGGTCAAGCGCACGCCGGAATGGCGCGCGATGCTCAAGCGCAGCCTGATCCGGTCGGGCGCGCTGATAAGTGCGATCGCGCTGATGCTGGCGACGCTGTTCGTGGCGCTGGCGCTGCTGAGCTACACGCCGTCGGACCCGTCGATGAACACCGTCGCAGGCAGCGAGGTGCGCAACATCATGCAGTTGCCCGGCGCATTTACCGCGGATTTCCTGCTGTGGCTGCTGGGCGTGCCGGCGGCGCTGCTGCTGCCGCTGATGGCGGTGTCGGCGCGGCGGCTGTGGGGCGACCAGGACATGGCCGGGTGGAAGGCGCAGCTGGCCAAGTGTCTGGCGGGCATCGTGCTGGTCGGTCTGGCGCTGGCGCTGTTTCAGCCCGATCCGCTGGTCGGTCTGCCCGCCGGCTGGGGCGGCATCATCGCGCTGGTGAGCGCGCATGGCATATTGAGTCTGACCGCGCAGGCGCCCGAGGGCGGGCAGGGCTGGATCAGCGGCGCCATCGTGCTGCTGTCGGTGCTGACGGGCCTGTATCTCTGCTATCGCAGCCTGGCGCTGGAAAAGCCGATCTTCACCCTACGCGCGCCGACCCTGCCGCGCCTGTCGCTGCCCCGCTTCGCGCCGGCGCGGATCGAGGATGACGACGAGCCGCGTCCGGAGCGCGCAGAAAGGCTGGTCGACCGCGAGATCGCACCGCGCAAGCAGGTGTCGAACGAACCCAAGCCGCCGATCACGATCCAGAGTCCAAAGCCTGCGCCCGTGCAGCGCGCGGTCGCGCCGATCAGTCAGGACGATCTGTTCGGCCATTCGTCGCTGCCCTCGCCCGACCTGCTGAACCCTGTGCCGGTCAATCAGGGGCAGAAGATCGACAAGGCCGCGCTGGAGCGTAACGCGCGGTTGCTGGAAAGCGTGCTCGACGATTTCCATGTGAAGGGGAACATCACGGAGGTCCGTCCCGGCCCGGTCGTCACCATGTACGAGCTGGAGCCGGCGCCGGGCATCAAGGCGAGCCGCGTCGTCGCGCTGGCGGAAGATATTGCGCGTAACATGTCGGCGCTGTCCGCCCGTGTCGCGACGATTCCGGGCCGCACCGTCATCGGCATCGAGCTGCCCAATGCGAACCGGGAGGGTGTGTCCTTCCGTGAGCTCATCACCAGCGAGGAATTCGGCGCGGAAGCGACGCTGCCGATCATTCTGGGCAAGAATATCTCGGGCGAGCCGATCATTGCCGATCTGGCCCCGATGCCGCATCTGCTGATCGCCGGCACGACGGGTTCGGGTAAATCCGTCGGTCTGAACGCGATGATCCTGTCGCTGCTGTACCGGATGACGCCGGATCAGCTGCGCCTCATCATGATCGACCCCAAGATGCTGGAACTGTCGACCTATGACGACATCCCGCATCTGCTGGCTCCGGTCGTCACCGAACCGGCCAAGGCGATCCGCGCATTGAAATGGGCGGTGGAGCAGATGGAGGACCGCTATCGCATGATGGCGTCGATCTCCGTGCGCAACCTCGCCAACTACAACGAGAAGGTGCGCGCCGCGAAGGCCAAGGGCAAGCCGCTCGGCCGCCGCGTCCAGACCGGATACGATCCCGAGACCGGCAAGCCGATCTATGAGGAGGAGCAGCTGGATTTCCAGCCGCTGCCGCAGATCGTGGTCGTGGTCGACGAGCTGGCCGACCTCATGATGACGGCGGGCAAGGAGGTGGAATTCCTGATCCAGCGACTGGCGCAGAAGGCGCGTGCGGCCGGCATTCACCTGATCCTGGCGACGCAGCGGCCGTCCGTGGACGTCATCACTGGCGTCATCAAGGCGAACCTGCCGACCCGCATCAGCTTCTTCGTGACGTCGAAGATCGACAGCCGCACGATTCTGGGCGAGCAGGGCGCTGAGCAGCTACTGGGCAAGGGCGACATGCTGTACATGGCGGGCGGCAAGGGACTGACCCGCATCCATGGCCCGTTCGTCAGCGATGACGAGGTGCGCGTGGTCGCCGATCACTGGCGCGCGCAGGGCCAGCCCGACTATATTCAGGCGGTCACCGAAGAGCCGGAAGAGGGCAGCTTCGCGCTCGACGGCGTGGACCTGGGCGACGACAGCCCCGACGCGCAGCTCTATCGCAAGGCGTGCCAGCTGGTGTTCGACAACCAGAAGGCGTCGACGAGCTGGCTCCAGCGGCAGTTGCGCGTCGGCTACAACAGCGCCGCCCGCCTGATCGAACGCATGGAGGAGGACGGCTATGTCGGCGCGCCCAACCATGTCGGTCGGCGCGAAGTGCTGCGCGACGAGAATGGCAATCCGGTCTGACGGCGCATCGCATATGCGATAGGGTATGACGGTCGGCCGGCATTTCCGTTAGGGAAAACACGGTTTTTCGAATGATTGCGCGAATTGCAACCAGCGACCGATCTTTCGCAGTTGCGGCATGCCTGCGCGTCGGTCAAAAGGAACGGGCCTTTCAGGCATCCTCTCCTAAAACTTTTAAGGGCCGGTCTTGCGATCGGCCTTTTTTTTCGCGTCGAGCCGATCTAGAAGATCGCTGCTGCTGCCGCGCCGATAACATAATTGGAGCGGTGCCGCCGGGAAGACCGGCATGGCGAGGCGGGAGCATGGGGGATCGAGCGGCGTGCCCTGCCGCTCTCCCCCATCCGATTTTCCTTTTGCGGAGCGTGAAATCCGGAACCGGAGGGTTCACGGCATGTTCAACCCCTCCACTCTAGCTCCACATCCTGAATTGCAGGAGTTCTCCCTATGACGCGCATCATCGCGCTCTCCCTTTCTGGCTGCTCTCTGGTCGGAGCCGCCTTGCTGGCGCCGGCCGTTGCGCAGCAGATGCCGCAGGGCGACCTGGCGACCGTGTCCGCCTATATCCGCAGCGTCACGACGATGACGGCCGATTTCAGCCAGACCGACCGCAACGGCCAGACGCTGACCGGCAAGCTGACCCTGAAGCAGCCGGGCAAGATCCGTTTCCAGTATCAGAAGGGTGTGCCGCTGCTGATCGTGGGCGACGGCAAGGCGCTGACGCTGATCGACTATGAGGTGCGGCAGGTGCAGCGCTGGCCGATCGGCAATTCGCCGCTGGGCGCGCTGATCGATCCGACGCGCGATCTGTCGAAATTCGGCAAGATGGTCCCGACCGGCGATCCCGACATTTTGAGCGTGCAGGCGCGCGACCCCAAGCGGCCCGAATATGGCACGATCACGATGATCTTCCAGCGCTCGGCGACCAGCCCGGCGGGCTTGCAGCTCTATGGCTGGGTGGCGCTCGATTCGCAGAACAACCGCACGTCGGTGCGCCTGACCAACCAGCAATATGGAGTCGCGGTGCCCGACAGCGCGTTCAAATGGACCGATCCCCGGCCGCGCGGACGCCCCGGCGGCGGTTGAAATGACGCTGTGATGCGGCCGCCCGTGCGCCCGATGTGCAGATGACATTTTCGTTCATCTAGCGCTCATATGCCGGCCGCTAATCAGGCTCCAACGACGCAGCCGAACCCCGGGATTTCCCCCCTGTTACCCGGCACTAGGCTGCGGCGCGAAGCGCTTTCAAGGGCGCGACAGAGACCCCCGTTCCACGCCCCCGGAGCGGGGGTTTTTGTATGCGCGGACGACGCAGGACGGGCGCGGGCAGGGCCGGAATTGGGGAAACTTGCGAGTTGCGCCCGAGGGGCCTAGGGGAAGCGCCATGCCGCAAACCATCAGCATCGCTTCCTGGAACATCAACTCCGTCCGCGCCCGGCTCGAGATCGTCGAGAAATTCCTGAACGAGGAACGACCGGACGTTCTGTGCCTGCAGGAAACCAAGGTCGTCAACGACACCTTCCCGGCCGGTCTGTTCCGCCAATTTGGCTATAACCACCAGAAGCTGAACGGCCAGCCGATGCATCATGGCGTCGCGATCGTCAGCCGCATTCCGATCCGCGAGGACGACCGGCTCGACTGGCAGGCCAATGGCGAGGCGCGGCATATTGGCGTGCGGCTGGATAATGGCGTGCGGATCGAGAATGTCTATGTTCCCGCCGGCGGCGAGGAGCCGGACCGCACGATCAATCCGAAATTCGGGCAGAAGCTCGATTTCCTGGAGCGCATGATCCAGTGGTCGACCGCGCTGGAGGACAAGCCGACGATCCTGACCGGGGATTTCAACATCGCGCCGCTGGAATGCGATGTGTGGAGCCACAAGCAGCTGCTGAACGTGGTCAGCCATACGCCGGTCGAGTGCGAACTGCTGGCGCGGTTGCAGGCGTCGAGCGACTGGATCGACATCGGCCGCAAATTCTATCCCGCGCCCGAGCGGCTTTACACCTGGTGGAGCTATCGCGCGCGCGACTGGTCCGAATCCGATCGTGGGCGGCGGCTCGACCATATGTGGATGACGCCGGACCTGGCCGACAAGGCGGTCAGCCATCGCGTCGTGGAACCCACGCGCGGGTGGATGCGACCGTCGGATCATATTCCGATCATCACCGAATTCGCCTTCTGATGGAGCGCGGCCGATGACGGGGCGCGCGGCGGCCCGCGCCATCGACGCGCTGCGGCGCGGCTGGCCGGTGGCGGTCGGCGCGGACGACGGCATGCTGCGGATCATGGCGATCGAAGGCGCGGACGCGGTGACGCTGGCGGGCTTCGATCCGCAAGGTGCGGCCGACATCCTGATTTCCGCGTCGCGCGCGCAGACGCTCAAGCTCGCCAATCAGCGCGACGCGGCCGATCCCGATCGGCCGGTGCTGGTCGCGCGGATGCCGTGGATCGACGCGGATGTCGCGACCGCCATCGCCGACCCGGTGCTGGACATGGGATCGCCGCTGAAGGGACCGTTCACCGCCCGGCCGTTGCCTGCGCCCGAAGCCGCTGCGGCGGCGCTGCGGCTGGCGCGGCTGGCGGGGATATTGCCGGCCTTTTTCGTGGGCGGCGAAGGCGAGGTCGACGCCAGCGTGCAGGCCGATGACGTCGCCGCCTATGACGATGCGAAGGCGCTGGCGATCGCCACGCGCGCGCGCCTGCCGGTCGCGACGTCGGAGATGGCGGAGATCGTCGCCTTCCGTAGCCCGGACGAGCCGCGCGAGCATGTCGCGCTGATCGTCGGACGGCGCGATGCGTCGCCGCCGGTGGTGCGGCTGCACAGCGAATGCCTGACCGGGGACGTGCTGGGGTCGCTCAAATGCGATTGCGGGCCGCAACTGCACCATGCGCTGCACGAGATCGCCGACGCGCCCTGGGGCGTGCTGCTCTATCTGCGGCAGGAAGGGCGCGGCATCGGCCTGGTCAACAAGCTGCGCGCCTATGCCTTGCAGGATCAGGGATTCGACACGGTTGACGCCAATGTGCGGCTGGGCTTCGCGATCGACGCGCGCGATTTTTCGGTGGCGGCGCGGATGCTGGACCTGCTGGGGATCGGGCAAGTGCGGTTGCTGACCAACAATCCGCAGAAGGTGGCGGGGCTGGAGGCGGCGGGCGTGCGCGTGATCGAGCGCCTGCCGATCGCGCTGCCGTCCAATCCGCATAATGAGCGCTATCTGGCGACCAAGCGCGACCGGACCGGGCATCAGCTGTGAGCGTCGTGGTCGTCGATAGCGGCGACCGGACGCTGCGCTTTGGCGATATCGTCCTGCCCTGCACGATCGGTCGCAGCGGGGCCTGCGCGGCGGTGAACAAGCACGAGGGCGACGGCTGCACGCCGATCGGCGTCTGGCCGATCCGGGGCGTGCTGCTGCGGCCGGGCAAGGTCGATCCGGCGGGTATCGCGCTGCCGTGGCGCTGGATCAGGGAGAGCGACGGCTGGTCGGACGATGTGGCCGACCCCGCCTATAATCGCCCTGTCCGCCTGCCCCGCGCCTTCTCGCACGAACGCATGATCCGGGACGACGACGCCTATGATGTGGTGATCGTGCTGGGCCATAATGACGCGCCGCCGGTGCCGGGCGCGGGCAGCGCGATCTTCTGGCACCTGTCCGAAGGCCGGCCGACCGCTGGCTGCGTCGCGGTGGAGCGGGCGGACATGTTGCGGCTGTTGCCGCTGCTGGCGGTGGGTGACGTGATGGAGATTCGCTGAAGACCGGACCCGCTTTGGTCCCGGAAGGTCACAGCCGCCAAGTTCACACTGTTCCAGACCCGTTTTCGGCCGGAAATCGGCCCAATAGTCCCGCTGAAATGACGTTGATGCACCCCTTGGGTCACTGCTGCGATGCAGTCAGGTCACTATAGGGTTACGCGCGCGTCACGGTTGCGGGACTGTAGGGAGCCTGTCGGGGGGCTATCGGGTCACGGTGATGCGACAGCGACGCGACAGTCGTGGCGCGATCCTGCCAGGGTAAAAGCGGACGATGGGAAAGAGCCGGCATGGCCGACGCTGCCCCCATATCATTGGCGGCAGGCTGTAGGACAGGTGCTTGCCTGCGCTCAGGCATGCTCCAGCGTATCGCCCACGTCGCCACTGGCGGCTTCCAGCAGGCGGCGTTCCAGGGTTTGCAGGCGCGCCTTGCCCTCGATCTTTCCGCCCAGCAGATCGGTGACGTAGAAGGTGTCGACCGCGCGTTCGCCATAGGTGGCGACATGGGCGCTGTGGACGGTGACCTTCGACTGGAAGAGGGCGTTGGCGAGGCTGAACAGCAGCGCCGGGCGGTCGCGCGCGTTGACCTCCACCACGGTGAAGCGGTTGGACGCCTTGTTGTCGATCAGCACATTGGGGACGATGCGGAAGGCTTCCGCGCGGGGGCGGACCAGCGGTCGCGCCTCCAGCTTGGTGATCATGCGGTGGCGGTTGGCGAGCGAATCCTCGATCGCATTGTGGATGCGCTTGAGCTGGTCGGGATCGTGAAAGGCGCCGCCGAACGGGTCCTGCACCAGGAAATTGTCGATCGCCACGCCGTCGCGCGTCGTGTGGATGCGCGCGTCGATGATGTTGCCACCGGCTAGGTGGATGGCGCCGGCGATGCGGTAGAACAGGCCCGGATGATCGGTCGCCTGCACCGTCACCAGCGTCGCGCCACGCTCGGGATAATGCTGCGTTTCGATGGAGAGCGGGGCGTCGCCGGCGCGCAGCATGTGCTGGACATTGTGGACCAGAATGTCGTCGGGTTCGGCGACCCAGTAGGATTCGGGCAGTCGCGCCTTCAACGGCGCGAAATCGGCGTCGGACAGGCCAAGCGTCTGCTGCAATCGGGCCTGCTTGGCGGCGACGCGCTCGGTGCGGCCTTTCTGCTTGTGGCCAAGGCGCAGCACTTCTTCGGCGGCGTCGTAGAGATCGCTGAGCAGCTGGCGTTTCCAGCTGTTCCACACGCCCGGGCCGACCGCACGGATGTCCACCACGGTCAGGCAGAGCAGCAGCCGCAGCCGCTCCGGGCTTTGCACCACGTCGACGAAATCGAGGATGGTCTTGTAGTCGGACAGGTCGCGCTTGAAGGCGGTGGCCGACATCAGCAGATGATAGCGCACCAGCCAGGACACGGTGTCGGTTTCCGCCGGGGTGAGGCCGAGGCGTGGGCAGAGATGCAGCGCCACCTCCGCGCCCAGCACGCTATGGTCGCCGCCACGCCCCTTGGCGATGTCGTGCATCAGCACCGAGACATAGAGCGCGCGGCGCGACACCAGCCTGCCCATCAGCTCGGTGGCGAGGGGGTGATCCTGCGCCAGTTCGCCCTTTTCGATGCGGGAGAGCAGGCCGACGGCGCGGATGGTGTGCTCGTCCACCGTATAATGGTGGTACATGTCGAACTGCATCTGCGCGACGACGCGGCGGAAATCGGGAATGAAGCGGCCGAACACGGTCGATTCGTTCATCCAGCGCAGCACCGTTTCAGGATCGCGCGGCGAGGTGAGGACATCCAGGAAAGCGGCGTTGGCGCGCGGGTCCTTGCGGATTTTCGCGGTGATGAGGCCGGCGTCGCGGCTGGCGGCGCGCATGGCGCTGGGGTGGATCGACAAGCCATGCTTGTCGGCGAGCGCGAAGATTTCCAGCAGGCGCACGGGATCGGCCTGAAAGAAGTCGTCCTCCGGCAGTGCGAGCCGGCCGCGATCCAGCACGAAGCCGTCCAGCTTCTTGGGCCGGCGGAACAGCGAGGGGATGTAGCGACGCCCCTTGGCCGCCAGCTGATCGTCCAGATGCGCGAGGAAAACGGCAGTAAGGTCGCCCACCGTCTTCGCGTTCAGGAAATAATAGCGCATGAAGCGCTCGACCCCGGAGCGGCCATGCCGCCCGGTGAAGCGCATGCGGGTGGCGGTTTCCAGCTGGAGATCGAAGGTCAGGCGATCTTCGGCGCGGCCGGTGATGGTGTGGAGGTGGCAGCGGACGGCCCAGAGGAAATCCTCCGCCTTCTGGAACTGGCGCAGCTCCGCCGTGGTCAGCAGGCCGACATCGACCAGTTCGGCGACCGAGCGCACCTTGTTCACATATTTGCCGATCCAGAACAGCGTGTGCAGATCACGCAGACCGCCCTTGCCTTCCTTCACATTGGGTTCGACGACATAGCGGCTGTCGCCCATGCGCTTGTGCCGCGCCTCGCGCTCGGCGAGCTTTTCGGTGACGAAGGCGCGGGCGGTGCCGGATTGCACTTCCGCGTCGAAGCGCGCGGCGGTTTCCTCGTACAGGGCGCGGTCGCCCCAGACATAGCGCGCTTCCAGCAGGGCGGTGCGCACGGTCAGGTCCGCCTTCGCCATGCGCATGGTTTCATCGACGGAGCGGCTGGAGTGCCCGACCTTGAGGCCCAGGTCCCAAAGCGAATAGAGCATCGATTCGATGACCTGCTCGGTCCAGCCGGTCGGCTTCCAGGGGGTGATGAAGCCGATGTCGACGTCGCTGTGCGGCGCCATTTCGCCCCGGCCATAGCCGCCCACCGCGATCAGCGCGATCCGCTCGCCGGTGGAGCGGTTGCTCGACGGATAGAGATGCTGCGTCGTGGCGTCGTACAGCAGGCGCAGGATCTGATCGATCAGGAAGGCGAAAGCGCTGACCGCTTCGCGCCCGCGCGTGGGGTGCCCCTCCAGCCGGCGCGCGACTTCCAGCCGGCCAGCGTCGAGCGCGCCCTTGAGTTCGGCGACCATCGCGGCGCGAAACGCCTGCGGCTTGCCGTCATGCTCGGCCCCAAGCGCCGCGATCCGGTCGGACAGCGCCCGCCGGTCGATGATCGCGCGTTGCGACCCCAGCGCAGGAAACTGCATGACCATATGCGCTCTCTAACCCGATCCCGGTTAATTTGATCCGACCGGCGCTATCTAGTCACGGTCGGTCGCGGCGGCCAGTTGTTTTAGGGCGTAGAGCGCATCGAGCGCCTCGCGGGGAGTCAACGCATCGGCGTCGAGCGCGGCGAGGGCGTCGCGCAGCGGATCGGGAGGCGTTTCGTCCTGCGTCATGGCGGCGGCGAAGAGGGGCAGATCGTCGAGGCCGGCCGCGATGCCGCCGGTCTTCGCCTTGCCCGCCTCCAGCCGCGCCAGCACGTCCTTCGCGCGCTTGAGCACCGGCGGCGGTAGGCCGGCGAGGCGGGCGACGGCAAGGCCGTAGCTGCGGTCGGCCGGTCCCTGCGCCAGTTCGTGCAGCAGAACGAGATCGCCCTTCCATTCGCGGGCGCGGACATGGTGGAGCGAGAGGGCGGAGAGCGTCTCGGCGAGGCGGGTGAGTTCGTGATAATGGGTCGCAAACAGGCAGCGGCACCTGTTGACCTCATGCACCGCTTCGACCACCGCCCAGGCGAGCGCGAGGCCGTCATAGGTGGAGGTGCCGCGCCCGACCTCGTCCAGGATCACGAAGCTGCGCTCGGTCGCCTGACTGAGTATGGCGGCGGTCTCGACCATCTCGACCATGAAGGTGGAGCGGCCGCGCGCCAGATTGTCCGACGCGCCGACGCGGCTGAACAGGCGATCGACCAGGCTCAATGTGGCGGATCTGGCAGGCACGAAGCCGCCGGCCTGCGCGAGAACGACGATCAGCGCATTCTGGCGCAGGAAGGTGGACTTGCCGCCCATATTGGGGCCGGTGACGAGCCAGAGACGGTCTTCAGAGCCCAGCGACAGGTCATTGGCGACGAAGGGCTGGCCGAGTTTTCGCAGCGCGTCCTCGACCACGGGGTGGCGGCCGGCCTCGATCGAGAGGCAGCTGACCTTGTCGTCGGCGACGAAATGCGGGCGGGTCCATCCGCCTTCGGCTGCGCGTTCGGCGAGCGCGGCGGCGACGTCGAGCCGGGCGAGGGCGGCGGCGGCGGTGGCGATCTCCGCCTTGCGGGCCAGCGCCTCCTCGATCAGGCCCTCCAGATGCGCTTCCTCGGCGATGAGGGCGTGCGCGCCGGCCTGACCGACGCGGGCGGCCTGTTCGTGCAGGTCGACGGCGTTGAAGCGGACCGCGCCGGCCATGGTCTGGCGGTGGGTGAAGCCGCTGTCGGGCTTCATCAGGGCGTCGGCGCTCCTGGCGGGCACCTCGATATGATAGCCGAGCACGCCATTATGCTTGATCTTGAGCGCGGCGATGCCGGTCTGCTCGCGATAGCGCGCCTCCAACGCGGCGATGGCGCGGCGGCCGTCGCCCGCCATGCGGCGCAACTCGTCGAGCGCGGCGTCATAGCCGTCGGCGATATAGCCGCCGCTGGCGGTCTCGGTGGGTGGGCTGGGGACGAGGGCGCGGCTGAGGCTGTCGACCAGCGCGCCATGGCCGTCGAGCGCGGGCAGCAGCTGGTCGAGCAGCGCGGGGCGATCGCGCAGCAGGCCGAGCCGCTCGCGCAGTTGCCGCGCCTGGGCGAGGCCGTCGCGGAGCTGGCCGAGGTCGCGCGGGGAGCCGCGGCCGATGGCGAGGCGGCCGAGCGCGCGGCCGATGTCCGGCAGCGCGCGCAGGGCCGAGCGCAGCGCATCGCGCAGGCCCGGATCATCGTGCAGCCAGGCGACCAGCGCCAGGCGCGCCTCGATTTCGGCGAGGTCGAGCAGCGGCGCGCCGATATCCTGCGCCAGCAGTCGCGCGCCCGCGCCTGTCACCGTGCGATCGACCGCGCCGAGCAGGCTGCCGATGCGCGCGCCTTCGGTGGTGGCAGTGAGTTCGAGGCTGGTCCGGGTCGCGGCGTCGATCGCGACATGGCTGCCGGCGCCGAGACGCCGGGGCGGGGCAAGGAAGGGGAGTGTGCCCCGGCCGGCATGGTCGAGATAGGCGAGCAGGCCGGCCATCGCGGCGAGTTCCGCGCGGCCGAAGGCGCCGAAGCCGTCCAGCGTGGCGACGCCGAACAGTTTCTTGAGGGTCGCCTCGCCGCGCTGGCTGGAAAAGGCGGCGCGATCGAAGACATGCGCGTCTTCCGGGCCGAAATCGCTGCCTTCCGCGACCACGACTTCGCTGGCGTTGAGGCGCGCGAGTTCGGTGGCGACCGATCCCGAGCCGATGGCGATCGCTTCGAACCGGCCGGTCGAGATATCGGCGGCGGCCAGCGCGGTCTCGCCGCCAACCTGGGCGAGGGCGACCAGCATATTGTCGCGCCGCGCGTCGAGCAGCGTTTCCTCGGTCAGCGTGCCCGCGGTGACGTAGCGGACGATGTCGCGGGCGACGAGCGTCTTGCCGCCCCGCGCCTTGGCCTGCGCCGGCGTCTCGGTCTGTTCGGCGATGGCGACGCGGTGGCCGGCCTTGATCAGCCGGGCGAGATAGGATTCGGCGCTGTGCGCGGGCACGCCGCACATCGGGATCGGCACGCCGTCATGCTCGCCCCGGCTGGTCAGCGCGATGTCGAGCGTGGCCGCCGCCGCCTTCGCATCGTCGAAGAACAGCTCGAAGAAGTCGCCCATGCGATAGAACAGCAGACAGCCGTCTGCCTGCGCCTTGAGCGCGAGATATTGCGCCATCATGGGGGTGGGTTGTGACGTGCCGGCCATTGTTCGAGCGGATAGCGAAGGGGCGGCGCGCGGTCAAAAGGGGGAGGCGTGTCTCAGCTCTTTTTCGCCTTTTTCGCCGGCTTGGCCAGATTGAGCGCCGCCGCCGCCTGGATGAGCGACCTGAACGCCTCCTCGTCGATCGCCTCGCCTTCGCGGATGTCGATCGCGCGGCGGACATTGCCGTCGAGGCTGGCGTTGAAGAGCGCGGCCGGATCGTCCAGCGCAGCGCCCTTGGCGAAGGTCAGCTTGATAGTGTTCTTGTAGCTTTCGCCGGTGCACAGGATGCCGGCGAGCGACCAGACCGGCACGGCGCGCCATTTCCATTCTTCGTAGACGTCCGGCACGGCGTCATGGATCAGCGCGCGCACCTGCGCCAGAATATCGCCGCGCCAGTCGCTGAGGTCCGCGATCCGCGTATCGATCAGAGTGCTCGCTTCGCTCATATGTTCGCTCCTACAGCTTCTCGCCGGGCAGCACGCTCGCCTGTCGCACCCAGTCGGCGAACTGGACCTCATCCAGCCCGCCTTCGGGAATGTCGTAATAGCGCGCTTCGGCCTTTTTGGATGCGCCTGCCGGTGTCGGCTCGAGCGATGTCCCCCGAAAGAAGACGACCTTGATGTAGCGCGTATAGCAATGGAAGGACAGGAACCAGCCGTCGCTGTCCGGCGCGCCGTAAAAGGGGCTGTTCCACTTCACCGCCTTGCGCACGTTCGGTACGGCGTTTGCCACGATCGCATCGATCCGCGTACCGATGTCGCGCTTCCAGCCGGGCATGGCGGCGATATAGGCCTGCACCGGCGCGTCGCCGTCGCCCTTTGGAATCTGCGGATTGCCGCCCGACAGCAGCGCCGGTTCCTTCGCCATCGCAGCTTTTCCCTTAAAAAAACCTGCCTCCGCGCATTTTCGCGCCAGAGAACCGCTTTCTCGCGCTTGCCCCCAAAGCATTCAAGCCGCTAGGGGCCTAAGCGCAATAGAAGGAGCGTGGGCGCGATGTCGGACAGTTCGAGCGTAGAGTTTTCCGAGCGCGAGGCGCTGTTCTTCCATTCGACCGGCCGTCCCGGCAAGATCGAGATCATCGCGTCCAAGCCGATGGCGACGCAGCGCGACCTGAGCCTTGCCTACTCGCCCGGCGTCGCGGTGCCGGTGCTGGCGATCGCGAAGGACCCGGCGACCGCTTATGACTATACCGCCAAGGGCAATCTGGTCGCGGTGATCTCCAACGGCACGGCGATTCTGGGACTGGGCAATCTGGGCGCGCTGGCGTCCAAGCCAGTGATGGAAGGCAAGGCGGTGCTATTCAAGCGCTTCGCCGACGTCGATTCGATCGACATCGAGCTGAAGACCGAGGATGTCGACCGGCTGATCGACGCGATCGAACTGATGGAGCCGAGCTTCGGGGGCATCAACCTTGAGGATTTCAAGGCGCCCGAATGCTTCATCATCGAACAGACGCTGAAAGAGCGGATGAACATTCCGGTGTTCCATGACGACCAGCATGGCACCGCGATCATCGCGGCCGCCGGCGTCATCAATGCCGCGCTGCTGACCGGCCGCGACCTCAAGACGATGAAGGTCGTGGTGAACGGCGCGGGCGCATCGGCCATCGCCTGCACTGAACTCATCAAGTCGATGGGCGTCGCGCCCGACAATGTCATCATGTGCGACAGCAAGGGCGTGATCTATCAGGGTCGCACCGAGGGCATGAACCAGTGGAAGTCGGCTCATGCGGTCAAGACCGACCTGCGCAGCCTGACCGAAGCGCTGAAGGGCGCCGACCTGTTCCTGGGCCTGTCCGCCGCCGGCGCGGTGACGCAGGAGATGGTCAAGGACATGGCGGACAGGCCGATCATCTTCGCCATGGCCAATCCCGACCCGGAGATCACCCCGCCCGACGCAAAGGCGGTGCGCCCCGACGCGATCGTCGCGACCGGGCGGTCGGATTACCCGAACCAGGTCAATAACGTCCTGGGCTTCCCGTTCATCTTCCGCGGCGCGCTGGACGTGCGGGCGACGACGATCAACGAGGCGATGAAAGTCGCGGCCGCGCGCGCCATCGCCGAGCTGGCGCGCGAGCAGGTGCCCGAGGAAGTCGCCAAAGCCTATGGCAAGTCGCAGAGCTTCGGCCCCGACTATATCATACCCGCGCCGTTCGATCCGCGCCTGATGGAGGTGGTGCCGTCCGCCGTGGCGCAGGCGGCGATGGACAGCGGCGTCGCGCAGAAGCCGATCGAGGACATGGCCGCCTATCGCCAGTCGCTCAAGGCGCGTCTCAACCCGACGACCACGGTGCTGACCACCGCCTATGAGACGGCCAAGGCCAATCCCAAGCGGGTCGTCTTCGCCGAGGCGGAGGAGGAAGTGGTGCTGCGCGCGGCGATCCAGTTCCAGAATCTGGGCTATGGCACGGCGGTGCTGGTCGGCCGCGACGGCGTGCAGGATCAGTTGAAGGCGTTGGGCGTCTCCAACCCCGATGATTTCGAGCTGCACAACAGCGTCAATTCGCCGCTGGTGGAGGAGATGGTGGATCTGCTCTACGCGCGGTTGCAGCGCCGGGGCTATCTGCGCCGTGACTGCGAACGGATGGTCAATCGCGACCGCAACATCTTCGGATCGCTGCTGGTCAAGATGGGCCATGCCGACGCGATGGTGACCGGCATGACCCGCCCCTATGCGCAGACGTTGCGCGAGGTGAAGCGGGTGATCGATCCGGCCGACGGCGCGACCCCGTTCGGCATCCACATCATGGTCGGCAAGGACAAGACCGTGTTCCTGGCCGACACCATCGTCAACGAGCGGCCGACCGCCGCCGAACTGGCCGACATCGCCATCGGCACGGCGGCGGTCGCGCGGCGCATGGGGCATGATCCGCGCGTCGCCTTCCTCTCCTTCTCCAGCTTCGGCAATCCGCCGGGTGTTCACCTGACCAATATGCGTGAAGCGGTTGGCATATTGGACGAGCGTGGCGTCGATTTCGAATATGAAGGCGAAATGGCGGCCGATGTGGCGCTGAACCCGGTCATGATGAAGAGCTACCCGTTCATGCGTTTGACCGGGCCGGCCAACATCCTGGTTATGCCGGGCCTGCAATCGGCCAATATCTCCGCCAAGCTGCTGCGCGAACTGGGCGGCGCGTCGCTGATCGGGCCGATCCTGGTCGGCATGGAAAAGTCGGTGCAGGTGGCCACCATGTCGTCCAATGCGTCGGAACTGCTGACGCTGGCGGTGCTGGCGGCGGGGGGCGTGGCGCTCTGACGAGTGATCCGTCATCTAAATGACTTATATTTGTCACATCTTGGCAATCGGCCTGCCATCATAGCGTAAGGCAACAGCGTCATGGCGCCCCCAACAAAAAGGGGATTTCGCCATGACCAACCTGTTCCGCGGCGCGAGCCGCGTCGCCATCATTATTGCGCTCGCTACGCCAGCCGCCGCGCTGGCCGGGACGATCACCGGCACCGTGTCGGACGGCACCGGCACCCGCGCGTTGCAGTCGACGCAGCTTTCCATCGTCGAGCTGGGCCGCGTCGCGGAAGCCGGGCGTGACGGCGCCTATCGCTTTCCGGACGTGCCCGCCGGCGCCTACACGATCGAGGCGCGCTATGTGGGCGCCGATCCGGTTCGCGTCAGCGTGACCGTGCCCGCGACGGGCGATGTGGACGCCGACATCCGTATCGGTTCGGAAATCGACGCCAACATCATCGTTGTCGGCCAGATCGCCAACCAGGCGTCCTCCCTGTCGCGTCAGCGCGCCGCCGATGGCGTGGAAAGCGTGCTCACCCGCGACGCAGTCGGCCAGTTCCCCGACCAGAACGTCGCGGAATCGCTGCGTCGCCTGCCCGGCGTCAATATTCTGAACGACCAGGGCGAAGGGCGCTTCGTGTCGGTGCGCGGCCTTGACCCTGAACTAAACGCCGCATCGGTCAACGGCGTCCGCCTGCCGGCGCCCGAGAGCGACGTTCGCTCGGTCGCGCTCGACGTGATCTCCAGCGACCTGATCGAATCGATCGAGGTCAAGAAGTCGCTGACGCCGGATATGGACGCGGACACGATCGGCGCTTCGATCGAGATCAACACCACCAGCGCGTTCGACCGCAAGAAGGACCTGCTCTCGTTCAAGGCGGAGGGCAGCTACAACGACCTGACCGAAAAGGTCACGCCCAAGGGCAGCTTCGATTTTTCGACCAAGCTGGGCGACAATGTCGGCGTCGCCGGCGGCATCAGCTATTATCAGCGCAAATTCGCCACCAACAACCAGGAAATGGACGGATGGAGCGAGGATGACGGGCAGGTCTATGCCGACACCGTCGAATATCGCGACTATGACGTGGAGCGTAAGCGCATCTCGGCGTCGCTCTCCTTCGATTTCCGCGTCGGCGACACCACCACGCTCTATGCGCGCGGCCTCTACAGCCAGTTCGACGATCAGGAATATCGTCGCCGCCTGACCTTCGAGATGGACGAGGCGCCGTCGAGCGGCACGGCCGATTCGGCCACGTTCGACGCCAATGACGGCGAAATCAGCGTGCAGCGTGACCTCAAGGATCGGTTCGAGCGCCAGCGGGTCCGCTCCATCACCATCGGCGGCAAGACCGAGGATGGTCCGTGGAAGGCGACCTATTCGGCCAGTTGGGCCAAATCTTCCGAGCGCGAGAATGGATCGATCGACCCGGTCAATTTCGAACGCAAGTTCGAGGATGAGGATTTCTCGGTCGGCTTCAACTATTCCAATCCCAAGCGGACGCCCTATGCGATCCTGTCGGGGCAGGAAGCGTTTCTTGACCCGTCCGAATATGAGTTCGACAAGGTCGAGCGCACGACCCTGTCCGATTCGAAGGATCGGGAATTCGCCCTGCGCGGCGACCTGTCGCGCCAGTTCGCCATGGACGGCGGCGATTTCACCGTGCAGGTCGGCGCCAAGCAGCGCTGGCGCAAGAAGTCCTACAATGCGACCTTCGACATCTATGACGGCGACCTGACGCTGGCCGATGTGCTGGGCAAGCAGGACTATGACCTGGCCAGCATCGATCCGGTTCCGGCCAAGAAGAGCTTCCGCAACTTCTTCAACGCCAATCGGGCCGGTTTCGAACTCAATCCGCTCGATTCCACCGCTGCGTCGGCGGAATCCGACTACAGCGTCGATGAAGATGTCACCGCGGCCTATATTCTGGGTCGCTGGGACAGCGACACGCTGCGCATCGTCGGCGGCGTGCGCATGGAGCGGACCAAGAACCGGATCAGCGGCAATATCCTCACCTTCATCCCCGAGGAAGAGGATGAAGAAGGCGAGGTGATCCAGGAAGAGGGCGTGGCCATCGCGTCGCAGAGCTTCCGCCGCAGCTACACCGACTGGCTGCCCAGCCTGACGATCCGCTACGAACCTGTGCGCGACCTCGTGCTGCGCGCGGGCGGTTACAAGAGCCTGGTCCGCCCCAAATTGTCCCAGCTCGCGCCGCGCGCGGTGATCGAAGACAATGAAGGCGAATTCGGCAATCCGGCGCTCAAGCCCTACAAGGCGTGGAACATCGATCTGTCGGCCGAATATTATTTCGACCGCAACGCCGCCGTCTCGGCCGGGTTCTTCTGGAAGGACATCAAGGACTATGTCGTCGAGCAGACGACGCAGGATGTTCTGTACAACGGTGTGCTGCTGGATCAGGCGACGACCTTCGTCAATGGCGACAGCGCCAAGATCAAGGGCTTCGAATTCAGCTACAATCAGGCGTTCAGTTTCCTGCCGGCGCCGTTCGACGGGCTGCTGGCGCAGTTCAACTACACCTATACCGACGCCAAGGGCACGGTGTTCGCGGATGGCGACGCCGCCGATCCGCGCAAGATCGCGCTGCCATCCGCTTCGAAGAACACCTTCAATGCGGTGCTGGGCTATGAAAAGGGACCGTTGTCGCTGCGCGTCGCGGGCACCTATCGCGACAAATATCTCGACGAGGTAGGCGGGGCCGCCGAAGAAGACCGCTATGTCGATGACCATTTCCAGCTGGATCTGTCGGCCAAATATCGCGTGACCGAAGGTGTTCGCGTCTTCGCGGAATGGGTGAACGTCACCGATGCGCCCTATTTCGCCTATCAGAATTTCGAGGGCGGTCGCCGCCTGCTGCAATATGAGGACTATAGCTGGACCATCAAGTTCGGCGTTTCTGCAAACTTCTGACCCCTGATGTCCCCCTTGGCGCTGGCCGGGTCCCCTTGCCCGGCCGGCGCTTTTTCTTTTTGGAGAAGGCCATGATCCGCCCCGCCCTCGCCGCCTTTTTGCTCGCCGGCGTCGCTCTGCCCGCCGCCGCCCAGAATGCGCCCGCGCCGACGCCGCGTTCGGTGGGCACGCCCTATGCCGCGCGCAACCTGCCCGACCGGATCATGCTGACGCCGGCGGCGGACCCTTCCACCGGCATGGCGGTCGCATACCGTACCGACGGCGCGCAGGGGCCAAGTGAGGCGCAGATCGCGGTGTCGGTCGATGGCCCGACGCTGGAGGAGAAGGCGGTGCTGGTCACCGGCCCTGCTGGTGTAACGAAGGACAGCGCCAACGGCCCGGCGCTCTATCACCAGATCCGCTTCGACAATCTGACGCCCGACACCGTCTACGCCTATCGGCTGAAGGGCAGCGCGGGGTGGAGCGAGTGGCTGCAGTTCCGCACGGCGGCGGCAAGCGCAAAGCCGTTCCGCTTCCTCTATCTGGGCGACATCCAGAACGGCATCCTGACCTATGCCAGCCGCGTCATCCGCCAAGCGTTCCACGCCAATGGCGGGATCGAGCTGGTCGCCCATGCCGGCGATCTCGCCGCGCAGCGTGACGACCTGGACCATGACGACGAATGGGGCGAGTTCAACCAGGCGGGCGGGTATAATTATGCGATCGTCCCGCAGCTGCCGGCGACCGGCAATCATGAATATGTCGATGTGGTGAAGCCGGACGGGACGGAGAGCCGCAAGCTCGGCCCCTATTTCCCGCTGCAGTTCGCGCTGCCGGCCAATGGCGCGAAGGACCTGCCGACCACCTATTTCGTCGATTATCAGGGCGTGCGATTCATCGTGCTGGACGGGACCTCCGCCATCGATCTGGGCACGATGCAGGCGCAGACCGACTGGCTGGACGCGACCTTGGCGTCGAGCAAGGCGCAGTGGAATGTCGTGCTGTTCCACCAGCCGGTATTCACCTGCGCCCGGCCCGGCGACACGGCGGAAATCAAGGCGGCGTGGAAGCCCGTGTTCGACAAGCGCAAGGTCGACCTGGTGCTGCAGGGGCATGACCATTGCTACAGCCGGCTGACCAGCGAGGCGGGGCGTGAAGCCTCGGCCAAGGCGCGGGCGGACGGGGCGATCCAGGGGCCGGTCTATCTGGTGTCGGTGACTGGGTCGAAAATGTACGGCCTCAACGATCGTGCACGGACCCAGCCGGACAAGACAGCGGAGGCGACCGAGCTGTATCAGGTGGTGGACGTCGATGGCGCGCGGCTCAAATTCCGCACCTATACCGCTTCGGGCAAGCTCTATGACGGCTTTGATCTGGAGAAGCGCGCCGACGGCAACCACCTGACCGATACGAGCGAGCCGACGATCGCGGTGCGGACCTGTACCGGCAACATCGGCCCGGACGGCGGCAAGTGCGTCGCGCGCGGCAAGTGAGGAGGACTGACATGATCCGCATGATAACTGCCCTGCCGCTCCTCGCCCTCGCCGCCTGCGCGGTGGCGGAGAAGGAAGTTCCGGTCGAAGTCCGCATCGCCAATGCGACGCCAGCGGTAAATGTCACCGCGCGCGGGGAGACGACGCCGGTGGGCACGCCCAATGCCGACGCGGCCGATGATCCGGCGATCTGGCGCAACGCGGCCGACCCCGACGCCAGCCTGATCGTGGGCACCGACAAGAAGGCGGGGCTGTATGTCTATGGGCTGGACGGCAAGACCCGCGACTTCATCGATGCCGGGCGGGTCAACAATGTCGACCTGCGCGACAATGTGATCATCAATGGCAAGCCCGGGATATTGGTGGTCGCCAGCGATCGCACGGATGTCGCCAATGGCAAGCTGGCGCTGTTTCGGCTGGACCCGGCGACGGCGAAGCTGACGGCGCTGGGCAAGGTCGATGCGGGGCCGGGCGAAGCCTATGGCATCTGCATGAGCCGGGAGGGCGATGCGACTTATGGCTTCATCGTCATGAAGGACGGGACGATCAACCAGGTGGCGCTGGATGTTTCGGGCGCGACGCCCATGGGGCGGATCGTGCGGACGATGAAGCTTAGCACCCAGTCGGAGGGCTGCGCGGTCGATGACCGGACGCATGTGCTGTACGTCGCGGAGGAGGATGTGGGCCTGTGGCGGTTCGACGCGCGGGCGACGGGCGCGGTGACGCCGACCAAGATCGCGGCGGCGGATGGCAAGAATCTGGTGATGGATGCGGAAGGCGTCGCCATCGCGCCGGTCGGCGAGACGGGCGGCTATGTGCTGGTGTCGAGCCAGGGGGACAATGCCTATGTCGCGTACCGCATCGAGGACGACAGCTATGTCGGGCGGTTCCGGGTCGTGGACGGCGCGATCGGCGGGTCCGAGGAAACGGACGGGATCGAGCTGATGCTGGGGGATTTCGGGCCGGATTATCCGGGCGGGCTGTTCATCGCGCAGGACGGGCATAATGCGGCGGCGGCGCAGAATTTCAAGCTGGTGGCCTGGGGGGATATCGTGACGGCGCTGGGGCTGAAGTAGGACCAAAAAAAGCCCCTCCCGCTTGCGGGAGGGGTTGGGGGTGGGTCGCGAGCGTAGCGAGCGTTTTGCCCTATCGATAGGTTGCAGGCTCGCTTTGCTCGCACCCACCCCAACCCCTCCCTTGAAAGGGAGGGGCTTTTTGTTTTGTTTTGCTTACTTCTTCTTCGCGAACCAGGCCGTCAGCGCGGGCTTCAGGCGGGCGCGGGTTTCGATGCGGGTCTTGATGCCGGAGATCGTGCGGTCGACGACCTTGCGCGATTCGGGCGTCAGGTTCTTGGTCGCATAATCGTCCAGCTTGGTGACCATCACCGGATCGGCCGAGCCGCCGCCCAGCCGCGCGATCGCCTGGCTGCGGGCGGACACGTCGATCAGCTTGGCGTACTGCTCCTGATGGGCGAGCACATAGTCCACTGCCAGCATCGGATGCTGGGCGCCGACCTGGCCGATGATCGCGGCGCTGGTGGTCTTGCCCGGCTCGTCGGTGAGCGCGAGGTCGAGCGCCTGTTGGCCCAGCTTCTCGTCCTTGGCCGCGCCGAGCAGGGCGTAGACGGTGCTCTTTTCAAGGTCCGTCTTGGCCGCCTTCGCCATGGCGCGGAGCTTGTCCCAGGTCGCCTGGTCGGCATTGTGGGCGATGATCGAGAGCCAGATGTTGCGCAGCGGGCCGTCGAGCGCGGCGGGATCGGTCGCGAGCGCGGCGAAGCGACGGTTCGCTTCGGCCACCACGTCCTTGTCGCCCATCTCGCCGAGCGCGCTGACCAGCGCCGAGCGCAGCACCGGCACCTGCGCGCCTTCGCCGGGCTTGACGTCATAGCCGATGCTCTTGAGTGCGGGCGAGAGCTTGGTCGAGGCATAGGCCGCGACCTTCGCCTGCGCCGCCTTGTCGCTTTCCAGCATGGCGTAGGCGCCGCCCAGATAGTCGGGCAGCGAGGCGACTACGGCGGGGCTGGCCGTCACCGGCACGCCGTCCACCAGATCGAGCGACAGGCCGATCGGCTGATAGCCGCCCAGACCCAGCTGCCAGTTGTCGGCGAGCAGGCCGACCTGATCGATCGCGGCGAGCTTGCCGAAATCCTTCGCCAGCGCCTTCACGTCCGCTTCGGGGTAGAGCGAGCGATAATAGCCGCTCTGGCCGACATTGACGATGTACGCGCCGCAGCCGGGCAGGGTGATCTCGCCCTTGCCGGAGAGGATCATGCGCTGCGCTTCGCCGCCGACGGTCTGTGCCTTGATCGGCACGTTCCAGCTAAGCGGCGTCTTGTCCTTGTTGTCGCGGCTGAATTCGCCCTGGCTGAGCGTCAGGACAGTGCTGCCGCCCTTGCAGACGGCGCTGTCGACCTTGACCAGCGGGATGCCGGGCTTGCTCGTGAAGTCATGCGCGATCGACACGAGGCCCTTGGCGCCGGCGCCCTCGACCGCCTTCCACAGGTCGTCGGTGACGGTGTTACCATAGGCATGCGCCTTCATGTAGGACTGGATGCCGCTCTTCCACACATCCTCGCCGGCATAGCCTTCGAGCATGGTGATGACCGCTTCGCCCTTTTGATAGGTGATGGCGTCGAACGCCTGGTTCACCTGATCGACGGTGGTGATGTGCTGCACGACCGGGTGGGTGGTGCCGAGCGAATCGAGGCTCATCGCCAGTTCGCGGCCGTCGACGCGGGTCAGCAGCATTTCCCATTCGGGCTTGAGCTTGTCGGTGACCTTGGTCGCCATCCAGCTGGCGAAGCCTTCGTTCAGCCACAGATCGTCCCACCAGGCCATGGTGACGAGATCGCCGAACCACTGGTGCGCCATTTCATGGGCGACGACTTCGTAGATGCGACGCTTCGTGCCTTCGGAAGTGAAGCGCGGGTCGACCAGCAGCGTGCGCTCGAAAGTGAAGATCGCGCCCCAGTTTTCCATCGCGCTGAAGAACTGGCTCTGGCCGGGGCCGGCGACGTTATCCAGCTTGGGCAGCGGATAGGGGGTGCCGAAATAGTCGTTGTAATAGGGCAGGATTTCCGCCGAGGCGTCGAGCGCCAGCGTCGCCTTGCCGACATTGCCCTTGCCGGTGATGACGCCGACTTCGGTGGCCCCGGCCATCTTGGTGGCGCGCTCCAGTTCGCCGAGGCCAAAGAACAGCAGATAGGAGGACATTTTGGGCGTGGTGCCGAAGGTGACTTCGGTGCGGCCCGCGCCGATATCCTTGCTGGCCTTCACCGGCATGTTGCTGACCGCCATCTGGCCGGTCGGGACGATCGCCGTCAGGTCATAGGTCGCCTTGTAGCTCGGCTCGTCGAAGCCGGGGAACATGCGGCGGGCGTCGGGCGCTTCGAACTGGGTGAAGAGGGCGCGCTTCGCGGCACCGGCATTGTCGGTGTAGTCGAGCGCGAACAGGCCGTTCGCCTGGGTGTTGATGACGCCGTCATAGCCGATGGCGAGGCTGTACGTGCCCGGCGCGATCGGCTTGCCGAAGTCGAGTTTTACCGTCTGGCTGTCGGCCTCGACGAACGCCTTGCCCTTGAGCGGCTGGCCGCCCTTGGGCGTGAGCGTCGCCTGGCTCATGCTGAGGTCGGCGGCGTTCAGGACCAGAGCGGGCATTTCCTGCGTCACGGTGATGTCGATCGTCACCCAGCCGGCGAAGGTCATGTTCTCTGCATCGGGGCGCAGCTTGATGGCGTAGTGCATGGGGACCGCGCCGCGCGGCAGCTGCGTGGTGACGCCGGCGGCAGGGCCTGCGGGCATGGCGGGCGCGGTCTGCGCATTGGCGGACAAGGTGAGCGGAACGGCGAGCGCGAGCGGCGCGACGGCCGCGAGCAGCTTCCTGGCGATGGTCATGGGGAAATCTCCGACAGCTTGGCGGGACGACGGAACGGGCCGTCCGTTATGGGCCACGGCTTGTCACAATCCGGGAGCGGGTCCAAGGGTTCCCGCGACAATAAGATGTCGTCCGTCGAACTGCATGCGCCGTTCGTCGCTTGGTCCCGGCGACGTAGCCGCTTCCCGAAAATCTCCGCGTCTTCGCGCCTCCGCGCGCACGGGAAATTCGGGTTCACGCGGAGGCGCGGAGACGCGGAGAAGAAAAGAGGGGTCTTCCGACGATGGCGTTCGCTTAGCCGCGGCCGCGATAGCCCGGCACGTCCTGGGCGGGGAGCCACATTCCCGCGGGCGGCTCGCCCGACTGCCAGAACACGTCGATGGGGATGCCGCCGCGCGGATACCAGTAGCCGCCGATGCGCAGCCAGACCGGCTGCATCTCGTCGAACAGGCGCTGGCCGATGCCGACCGTGCAATCCTCATGAAAGGCGGCGTGGTTGCGGAAGGAACCCAGGAACAGCTTGAGCGACTTGGATTCGACGATCGTCGCTGCGGGCGCGTAATCGATCACCAGATGCGCGAAATCGGGCTGGCCGGTGACCGGGCAGAGCGAGGTGAATTCGGGCGCGGTGAAGCGCACCAGATAGGGCTTGCCGGGCCGGGGGTTGGGCACATAGTCCAGCACCGCGTCCTGCGGATCAGTGGGAAGGGCGCTGTTCTGTCCCAGATGGAGGGGTTTTTGCGTATCGGTCATGCCGGTTCCTCTACGCCAGCGAACGGAGCTGGGAAACCGCTGATGTCATGGCGCACGCATGGTTCATCGGGCGTTCACGCGCGCAGGGCATGGCCTGACGCCATGAACCGGCTTCGTCCCGCGCTGATCCTTCTGGCCCTGAGCGGGGCCGCGCCCGGCATTGCGCCCGCCATTGCTCAGGACAATAGCCAGAATAACGGCAGCGTCTTCACCCTGCCGCCCGGCCGTGTGCAGCCCACCGGGCCGGAACGCGAAGGGCCGGAGATCGACGTGCCGCGCGACACCACGCCCGCGCCGCAGGTGATCGCGCCTGCACCAGTCGTCCCTGCGCCGACGGTGACGCCGCAGGCGGTGCGGCCGACACGACCGACGCCTACGCCCACGCCCACGCGCCCGGCGCCGCAAGCGGAACGCCCCGCGCCCTCCACGCCGGTGGAACGGGCCGCGCCCGAACCCCGATCCACGCCGCCGGTGGAGCAGGCCGTGCCGGTCGAGGTCGCTCCCCGCCCCCGTCCGACGCTGCCCGCGCCGGTCGTTCGACCGCCCCGGCAAGCGCCTTCGCCTGCGCCGGTTGCGCCCGCGCCGCAGGGATCGCCCTGGCTGGTCGCCGGACTGGTGTTGCTGGCGGGCGCGCTGGCGGCGTGGTTGTTCCTGCGACGGCGGCGCGGTGAAGCGCCTGCGCTCCGCCCGGTCGAGGCGCAGCCGCCCGTCCGCCCCAAGGCACCCGCGCCATCGCCAAGGCCGCTGGCGCAGCCGCCCGCCCCGCCAACCGAGCGCGCGCGCGTCGTGGCCACGCTGGAGCTGCGCGCCGCGCGCCTGACACTGGCGGGCTGCACGGTCGGCTATGCGCTGACGCTGCGGAATGACGGCGCGGTGGCGGCCGAGGATGTGCTCGTGCGCGGCCTGCTGACCGGCGCGGACGCCACGCAGCAGGCGGTGCTGGAGCGCTTTCTGGCGCGCGAGGCGGGCTATGTGCTGCATTCCGTGCCGCTACTGGGCGTCGGGGAAAGTCACTGGCTGACCGGCGAGCTGCGCATCGACGCCGCCGCCATCGCAGCAGTGCGAATGGGCAGTCGCGACGTGCTCGTGCCGCTGATGGCCTTTGACGCCGATTATCGCTGGGAAGCAGGCGCCGGCCGCACGGTGGGGGGCTGGATCGTCGGGCAGGAGCAGGACCCGCCTACCGATCGGCTGTCCCCTTTGCCGCTCGACCGGGGCATGAAGCCCTATCGCGATATCGGCTGCCGTCCGACCGCGCTGGATTTGCGGCGCTAGGCCCTTTCCACGCTCGTTTTGCGCGCCTAGGTTCGCGCCATGCAGGATGACGAAGACCAGCGCCGCCCCCTTACGCGGCTCGCACAAGCCGGGCGTCGTGCGGAATGGACCGGCATGCCGGGCCAGCCGGGCGGCATCGTCAGTCCGCCGGTGTGGCGCGCTTCCACGATCCTGTATGACGATGTCGCGCATCTGCGCGCCGCCACGGTCGATCCGCACGAGCGGCTGTTCTATGGCCGCAAGGGCACGCCGACCGCCTGGAGCCTGGCCGATGCGCTGACGGAGATGGAGCCGGGGGCGGGGGGCACGATGCTCTATCCCTCGGGCGTGGCGGCGATTGCATGCGCGCTGCTCGCGGTGCTCAAGCCCGGCGACCGGCTGCTGATGGTGGACAGCGCCTATGATCCCACACGCGCCTTCTGCACGAAGATGCTGAAGCCCATGGGCATCGAAACCGATTATTATGATCCGTGCGTCGGCGCGGGCATAGCGGACCTGATTACCGACGCCACGCGGGCGATCTTCATGGAAAGTCCCGGCAGCCTGACGTTCGAGGTGCAGGATGTGCCGGCGATCACGACGATCGCGCGGGAGCGGGGGATCGTGACGCTGCTCGACAATACCTGGGCGACGCCGCTGCTGTTTCCGGCGCTGGCGCAGGGCGTCGATATCGCGATCCTGGCCTGCACCAAATATATCGTCGGCCATAGCGACGTGATGATGGGATCGGTGACGGCGACTCCGGCGCTGTTCGAGAAGATCCGCCAGACGGCCTACACCATGGGGCAGATGACCAGCCCCGACGACGCCTGGCTCGCCGCGCGCGGCCTGCGGACGCTGGGGGTGCGGCTGAAGCAGCATGAGGCGAGCGCGCTGGGGATCGCGCGCTGGCTTGGCGAGCAGCCGGGCGTCGCCCGCGTGCTACATCCCGCGCTGCCCGGTTGTCCCGGCCATGATCTGTGGGCGCGTGATTTTTCCGGTTCCAGCGGCCTGTTCGGTTTCGTGCTGGAGGGCGGCGACGAGGCGGCGCGCGCGGCGCTGATCGACGGGCTCGCGCATTTCGGCATCGGCTATAGCTGGGGCGGGTTCGAGAGCCTGGCGCTGCCGGTCGATCCGGCGCGCTATCGCACGGCCACGCGCTGGCAGGCGGAAGGGCCGCTGGTGCGCCTCTCCATCGGGCTGGAGGATATGGACGATCTGATCGCCGATCTCGACGCGGGCCTTGCGCGCTTCCGCGCGGCGCGGGGCTGACCGCGATGGCGGGCCTGCTCACCAGCCTGCCGGTCGATATGGAACTGGCGCGGCCGCTGATCGCGCTGGGGATCGCCGTGCTGCTGTATCTGAGCGCGACGGGGGCGGCCCGCTTTCTGGGGCCGCGTTTGCGCCGGGCGCTGCCACCGCTGGGCGATGCGCTGGCGGGGCATGTGCGCGCCATCCTACGCCACGGGCTGGCGTCGGCGCTGATCGGCACGGCGCACGCCTTCTGGCCGACCGATACGATCGGGCATTTCATTCTGGGGATCGCGCTGGGCGGCGCCGTGGCGTTGCTGGCGGTGCATCTGCTGCGCGGCCTCGCCATTCCGCGCTGGGCGGTGCTGCCGCTGGCGCTGTGCCTGTTCCTGTTGGTGGTGTCCGGTTCGAGCGGCGGCATCGTGCCGGTGGGGCAGACGCTGGACGAGATCGGCTTCACCTTGGGCAAGCGGCGCATCACGCTGCTGGGCCTGCTGTCGATGGCGGCGATCTGCGTCGCCTTGTTCGCTGGCGTCCGGCTCGCCAACCGGCTGATCGGGCGGAGCATCGGCCATGCCGACGCGCTCGACCCGGCGCAGAAACTGCTGGCGCAAAAGCTGGCCGCCATTGCGGTGGTGGTGACCGGCTTCTTCCTCGGCGTCGATCTGCTGGGGATAGACCTCACCGCCTTTGCCGTGTTCTCCGGCGCGCTGGGGCTTGCGGTTGGCTTTGGTCTGCAAAAGACTTTCGGCAATCTGATCGCGGGCCTGATCCTCCTGATGGATCGGTCGATCAAGCCGGGGGACGTCATCGTCGTGGGCGACAGCTTCGGCTGGGTAAACAAGATCGGCGTGCGCGCCGTGTCCGTGCTGACCCGCGACGGCAAGGAGCATCTGATTCCGAACGAGAATCTGATGACGCAGGAGGTGGAGAACTGGTCCTATTCCGACCGCAATGTCCGCGTCCGCATCCCTGTGCGCGTCAGTTACGACAGCGACCTGCCGCTTGCCCAGCAACTGATGTTGCAGGCGGCGCTCGACAGTCCGCGCGTGCTGCGCACGCCCAAGCCCAATGTCTGGCTGACCGGCTTTGGCGAGACCGGCCATGAGCATGACATTCTCGTCTGGATCAGCGACCCGGAAAGCGGCGTCGGCAATGTGAAGTCGGACGTGCTCAACCGCCTGTGGCGGCTGTTCCGCGACAATGGAATCATCATCCCCTATCCGCAGCGCGTCATCCATCACGCGCCGGACTCTTCGCCTCCGCAACACTGATTAAAGGCCGGAATGTGGCTGAAAGCGACGCGAAGGCGTCGTTTTTCGCCTTATTGTGTCGTTGTTTGTTGCAAGACAGCAACATTACAGAAGTAAAAGACATCAAGCAGCAATAAATTCTTGTGCAGTGCGGCAGCGCGGCGCATGGCGATGCCGTTACGGCTACTCGGCCCGGCCCCCCGCATGATCGGGGCGGACAGAGGCGCGGGAGCCTGACGCAGGTGGGACGAACGCAGACCAGTCCAAGGGGAATATCATGCGCAAGTCCGTCATCGGCCTCACGGCCGTCCTTCTCGCCACGGCCGCCACGCCCGCGTTCGCGCAGGACGAGGAGAGCGATGGCATCAAGATCACCGGCTCCGTCGGCCTGGTGTCCGACTATCGTTTCCGTGGCTTCACCCAGAACAGCGAAGACGCAGCAGTCCAGGGCGGCATCACCGCCACCCATGATTCGGGCTTCTATGTCGGCACCTGGGGTTCGAGCGTCAGCTTCGCCGGCCATACCGAGGTCGATCTGTTCGCCGGGTACAGCACCGAAATCTCGCCCGGCATCACGCTGGACGCCGGCCTGCTCTATTATCTCTATCCCAAGCATGGCGACTACGACACCGACTTCTTCGAACCCTATGTCAACCTGAGCGGCACGGTCGGTCCGGCCACGATCAAGGTCGGCGTCAACTATGCCTGGGACCAGAGCGCGTTGCTCGACGCCAATGGTGACAAGGCTTCGGCAATCTATTTCCATGCCGAGCCGACCATCGCCATCCCGAACACGCCGCTCGCGATCGTCGGTCACGCCGGCTACGCCAAGAGCGACGCCTTCCCGGGCGGCCCGGACGGTTCGACGTTCGATTATTCGATCGGCGGCACGCTGACCTACAAGATCCTGACCCTCGGCATTTCCTATGTGAACACCGACGTGAAGCATTCGCTGGGCAAGACCGCGTTGGGCGCGGACGGCGCGGTCGTCTTCTCGCTGACCGCCGCTTTCTGATCCTGGCGGTGCGGCAGCGCACCGACCCGGTTCGAGAGGGGGAAATGGGGCTGCGATCCGAAAGGATCGCAGCCCTTTCCTTTGCCCACCGCGCCAAGCCGCGCTATAGCGCCCCGCATGGCGCCCACCGCCCTGCTGCTCCTGTTCCTCGCCACCATCGCCGCGATGGAGGGCTTCGCCTATGTCATGCACCGCTGGGTCATGCATGGGCCGGGCTGGTTCCTGCACGCCAGCCACCATCGGCCGCGTTCGGGCTTCTGGGAAGCGAACGACCTCTATTTCGTGATCTTCGCCATGCCCTCCATCCTGCTGCTGCTGGGCGGCGTGCAATGGGACTGGGGCAGCTGGGCGACGGCGGTCGGCGCGGGGGTTGCGGCTTATGGCGCGATCTATCTGGGGTTCCACGACATCATCGTCCACAAGCGGGTCGGCCATCATTATGTGGCGCGATCGCGCTACATGAAGCGCATCGTTCAGGCGCACCGGCTGCACCATGCGGTGGGCACGAAGCAGGGCTGCGTCAGCTTCGGCTTCCTGATCGCCCCCCGCCCCGACGCGCTCAAGCGCGCGCTGGCGCAGGGCGACCGCGACGCGCTGCGCCAGCCGGCGGAAAGACCTTCGATCGAAGCGTAATGCCTCTTCATCCGCGCCGCGCTATCCCCTATGGCGGCGAGAGAAATTCCGGAGAATAGCGTCTTGATCCTCGACCTCGCCGCCGCCGCGTCCGGTGCGATCCGTTTCGACCAGCTGGGGCTAAGCCCGGTCGCGCTGAACCTGGGCTTCTTCACCATCAAATGGTACAGCCTGGGCTATCTGGCGGGCATATTGGTCGGCTACTGGTATCTGTTGAAGCTGATCGCGCAGCCCGGATCGCCGATGGCGCGCCGTCATGCCGACGACATGATCTTCTACGCGACGCTGGGCATCATCATCGGCGGGCGTCTGGCCTATATGATCTTCTACGATCCCGATCCCTTTTCGAGTCCCTGGAAGGTATTCGAGCTGTGGAAGGGCGGCATGTCGTTCCATGGCGGCATGATCGGCGTGACGCTGGGCATCATCTACATGTCCCGCAAGGAGGGGCTGAACTGGCTGCGCGTGCATGACTATGTCGCCTGCGTCGTGCCCTTCGGCCTGTTCTTCGTGCGGCTCGCCAACTTCGTGAATGGCGAGCTGTGGGGCAAGGTGACCGACGTGCCCTGGGCGATCCGCTTCCCCGAACAGATCAACGGCCTGCTCGCGATCGGCCCGCCGCGCCATCCGAGCCAGCTTTACGAAGCCGCGCTGGAGGGACCCGTGCTGTTCGCGATCCTGGCCTTCGCCTTCTGGAAGACGCGGGCGCGCTATCAGCCTGGCCTGCTCGTCGGCCTGTTCCTGCTCGGCTATGGCAGCTTCCGCTTCGGCGTCGAATTCGTGCGCGAGTCCGACTCGCAGCTGATGGCGTTCGCCGAGCGCACCGGCCTGCACATGGGCCAGTGGCTCAGCCTGCCGATGATCCTGCTCGGCCTGTTCTTCATTGCCACCGCCCGGCGCCGGCGCGAGCGGGTCGAGCCGATCGCCGGCAGCGCCAGTGTCAGCTAATAACGTGTCGGGCGAAAGCATCGCAGGACAACTCAAACGGCGCATCGCGGTGCAGGGGCCGATCAGCGTCGCGGACTATATCGGTCTCGCCAACGCGCATTATTACGCGACCCGTGATCCGCTGGGCGCGGCTGGCGACTTCACCACCGCGCCGGAAATCAGCCAGATGTTCGGCGAGTTGATCGGCCTGTGGCTCGCCGACCTGTGGTTGCGCGCGGGCAGTCCTGCCGATGTTGCCTATGTCGAGCTTGGCCCCGGACGTGGCACGCTGGCCACCGACGCCCTGCGCGCGATGGCGCGGGTCGGTCTGACCCCGGCCGTCCATCTGGTGGAGACCAGCCCGGCTTTGCGCGCGAAGCAGAGCGCGCTGCTGCCGCAGGCGGTGCATCACGACAGCGTAGACAGCCTGCCCGTCGATGGCCCGCTGCTGGTCGTCGCCAATGAATTTTTCGATGCCCTGCCCACCCGCCAGTTCGTTCGCGTCGGCGACGAATGGCGCGAGCGGGTGGTCGTGGTGCGGGAAGGCGCAGCGCCGCGTTTTCTGGCCGTGCCTGGCTTCCTGCGGGTCGATGGCATCCCCCAGTCGATCGCCATCAACGCGCCCGAAGGCGCAGTGATGGAGGCGTCTCCTGCGAGCGTCGCGGTCGCGGCCGCGCTTTCGGCGCGGATCGCGGCGCAGGGCGGCGCGGCGATCGTCATCGACTATGGCTATGCTGGCCCCGCCATCGGCGACACGTTGCAGGCGGTGCGGGCGCATGGCTTTGCCGACAGCTTTGCCGATCCGGGCGCGCATGACCTCACCACCCATGTCGATTTCAAGCCGATCGGCAATGCGGCGTCGCGCGCGGGCCTGCGCGCTCTTGGCCCGGTCGATCAGGGGGCGTTGCTCTGCGATCTCGGCATCCACGCCCGCGCCGCCGAGCTGATGCGCGCCAACCCCGCCGACGCCGAGTCAGTGATGGACGCCCGCGATCGGCTGATCGGCGAGGAGCAGATGGGGACGCTGTTCAAGGCGGCCGCGTGGCTGCATCGCGACTGGCCCGAACCGGCGGGCTTTCCCGCTTAATCTTCCTGGTTGTAGGTCCGCAGCTTGCGGATGAAGCCGATGAGGCCGGTCTGCCGGCTGCGCTTCATGCGCTCGGCGTGCAGGATCGTCTGCACCTGTCGGAAGCAGGCGTCGGCGTCGACATTGCACAGCACATAGTCATAGCCGTCCCAGTGCGACACTTCGGCCGCTGCCCGGTCCATGCGCGCGACGATGACGTCATTGCTGTCGGTCGCCCGGCCGCGCAGCCGCCGTTCCAGCTCCGCCATAGACGGGGGCAGGATGAACACGCGCACCACATCGCCGCCGGCGATCTGGTGCAGCTGCTGCGCGCCTTGCCAGTCGATGTCGAACAGCACGTCCTGGCCGGACTTCAGCATCGCCTCCACCGGGGCGCGCGGCGTGCCGTAGCGCTGGCCGAAGACATGCGCCCATTCCAGGAACTCATGATCGCTGACCATCGCCCGGAATTTCTCCAGATCGACGAAATGATAGTCCTTTCCGTCCACTTCGCCGGGGCGCATCGGCCGCGTGGTGGCGGAAACGGACATCGCCAGATCGGACTCGGCGGCGAGCAGTTTGCGCGCGATGGTGGACTTGCCTGCGCCCGATGGCGAGGAGAGCACGAAGAGCACGCCGCGCCGCTTGAAGTCGGGCGCCTCGATCGGGAGAGTGTCGGCCATGGCCGCTAGTGCCGCCACGGACAGATTTTGGCAAGGGGGCTGCGTCGGTTCGGCACGGGGAAAGGATGCGTCACGGTTGACGAAACGCGCCAATCTGTCATTGCTGTAGGGATACGGCAGAGGATTTGAATATAAACATGTCAGGACAACTTGACGCAGCCCAATGGCATGGGGCTTTGGACGCAATGGGCCTTCCCGGCATGATCGCCGCAGCGGAGGCGATGACGCTGGACAGTTTCGGCGCAACCGTCACCTATTCACGCAAAGTGTTCATCCCGCTGACGCATCTGTGTCGCGACGTTTGCCATTATTGCACCTTCGCCAAGGCGCCGCGCCATGCCGGGGCGCCGTATCTGACCATCGATGAGGTGCTGGAGATCGCTCGGGCCGGTGAGGCGGCGGGATGCCGGGAGGCGCTGTTCACGCTGGGCGACCGGCCGGAGGATCGCTACGCCACGGCGCGCGCAGCGCTCGACGCCATGGGCCTGCCTTCGACGCTGGCCTATCTGCGCGATGCCGCCGCCGCAGTGCTGGAACAGACCAGCCTGCTGCCGCACCTGAACCCCGGCATCATGAGCGACTCCGATCTGGCCATGCTGCGCCCGGTCGCCGCCTCCATGGGGCTGATGCTGGAAAGCACCGCAGAGACGCTGTGCGCGAAAGGTGGGCCGCATCATGGCTCCCCGGACAAGGCGCCGGCGGTGCGGCTCGCGGCGATCGAGGCGGCGGGGCGGGCGCGGGTTCCCTTCACCACGGGGTTGCTGATCGGGATCGGCGAGAGTCGGCGCGACCGGATCGAGTCGTTGGTAGCGATCCGCGATGCGCAGACGCGCCATGGTCACATCCAGGAAGTCATCATCCAGAACTTCCGCGCCAAGGCCGGCACGCGCATGGCGGGTCATGCCGAACCCTCGCTGGACGAGCATCTGTGGAGCATTGCCGCCGCCCGGCTGATCCTCGGGCCAGCCATGACCATTCAGGCGCCGCCCAATCTTCAGCCCGATGGCCTTGCCGCGCTGATGCGGGCTGGCGTCAATGATTGGGGTGGGGTGTCGCCTGTCACGCCCGACCATGTGAATCCAGAGGCGCCCTGGCCGCATCTGTTGGCGCTGGCAGCGGCGACGGCGGAGGCGGGCCGGGTACTGACCGAGCGGCTGGCAATCGGGCCGAGCCATGCCAAGCAGCCGGAGCGTTGGGTCGAACCGGCGATCGCGCTGAAGGTGCGCCGGGCAGTGGATGCGCGCGGTCTGCCGATCATGCAGGACTGGCGCGCGGGATCGGGCATTGCGCCGCCGCGCTGGCCGATTGCAGGGCGCACCATCGTGGCGTCGCGGATCGATGCGATCCTGGACCGGGCGGTAGATGGCAAGGGGTTGGACGACGCCGACATCGTCACGCTGTTTCACGCGACCGGGCCGGAGGCAGGGCGCGTCGTGGAGGCGGCGGATGCGCTGCGCCGGTCGGTCAAGGGCGATGCGGTCACCTATGTCGTCAACCGCAACATCAACTATACCAATATCTGCGCCTATCGCTGCGGCTTCTGCGCCTTCTCCAAGGGCACGGCCAAGGCATTGCGTGGCCCCGCCTATCGGCTCGATCTCGCCGAAGTCGGCCGTCGCGCCGCCGAGGCTGCGACAAGGGGCGCGACCGAGGTCTGCCTTCAGGGCGGCATTCATCCCGACTATGACGGCAACACCTATCTGTCGATCGTGCAGGCGGTGCGGGACGCCGCGCCGGCCATTCATATCCACGCCTTCTCGCCGCTGGAGGTCAGCCATGGCGCGATGACGCTGGGCATGGAACTGGAGCCTTATCTGGCGATGCTGAAGGCGGCGGGGCTGTCCACCTTGCCCGGCACGGCGGCGGAGGTGCTGCACGAGGAGGTGCGCGCCATCATCTGCCCCGACAAGGTCAATACCGATGAATGGCTGGCGGTTATGCGCGCGGCGCATCGCGTGGGCCTGCGCAGTACGGCGACGATCATGTTCGGCCATGTCGACGACTATCATCACTGGGCGCGGCATCTGAATGTGGTGCGCGCGCTTCAGGACGAGACCGGCGGCTTTACCGAGTTTGTGCCGCTGCCCTTCGTCCATATGGAAGCGCCGATCTGGCGCAAGGGCAAGGCGCGGTCCGGCCCCAGCTTTCGCGAGGCCATATTGATGCAGGCGGTGGCGCGGATCGCGCTGCATGGCAGCATCGACAATATCCAGGCGAGTTGGGTGAAGCTGGGCGAGGAGGGCGTGCTGGCGGCGCTGGCGGCCGGGGTCAATGATCTGGGCGGTGTGCTGATGGACGAGTCGATCACGCGCGCGGCGGGCGGCGAGAACGGGCAATGTTTCGACGTCGCGCGCATGCATGCGACCGCCCGCCTCGCCGGCCGTTTCGCCCGGCAGCGCACCACGCTCTACGGTGCGGTGGAGGAAGCGGCGCTCGCCTGAGGCGAGCGCCGAGTGCCGATCAGGGGATCAGCACCGTCGTCCCGGTGGTTTGCCGGGCCTCCAGCGCGCGATGCGCGTCGGCGGCGTCGGCCAGGGCGAAGCGCTGGCCGATCACCGGCTTCACGACGCCGCATGCCATCCGGTCGAACAGCCGCGCTGCGCAATGCGCCAGGTCCTCCGCCGTGGCGGTATAGTCATAGAGCGTCGGCCGGGTGACGTAGAGCGACCCGCCTGTGCTCAGCTCCAGCAGGCTGATCGGCGGCACCGCGCCCGAGGCATTGCCGTAGCTCACCATCATGCCGCGCCGCTTGAGGCAGGCGAGCGAGGCGCTCCAGCTGTCCTTGCCGACGCCGTCGAAGACGATGTCCACGCCCTTGCCGCCGGTCAGTTGCTTCACGGAGTCGGCCAGCATGTCGAACGCGCCGTGCAGGCTGTGATCGGCCGCAACCTGCGCTGCCTTTTCGGGCGACCCGGCATGGGCGATGACGATGACGCCCTTGTCGCGCAGCCACGGCACCAGCACCGATCCGACGCCGCCGGCGGCGGCGTGGACCAGCGCAACCTGCCCGGCGGCGAGCGGGATGATATCCTCCGCCAGATAGCAACTCGTCATGCCCTTCAGCATCATCGCGGCGGCGTCTTCGGTGCTGACGCCATCGGGGATGTTCACTGCCTTGTCGGCCGCGACGATACGATGCGTGGCATATGCGCCGAGACCTCCGGCGGTGCCCGCCTTGTCGCCGACGGCAAAGCCGGCGACGCCCGGCCCCACCGCGATCACCCGCCCGGCGCTTTCCGCCCCCAGCGGCACGGGCAGCGGCGCCTTGTACAGGCCGGTGCGGAAATAGGTGTCGATGAAGTTGAGGCCGATCGCTTCCTGCTCGATCAGGATTTCGCCTTCGCCGGGCAATCCCGGATCGAAATCCTCCCGCTCGATCACCTCCGGCCCGCCATGACTGCGGGCGATCATCCGCCATGCGTTGAGGCCGGACATCAGGCGAGATGCTCCGCGAAAAAGGCGGCGGTTCGCCCGTCGGCCAGTTGCGCGCCAGCTTCGTCGCGACGGTTGCCCATCTCCGCCGCGAAGCCATGGTCCAGCCCGGCATAGTCATGCAGCGTCACATGGCGATTGTCCGCCAGCCCTTCATGCATCGCCTTCTGCGCGTCGGGCAGCACGAAATGGTCGGCGGTCGGGACATGCAGCAGCACCGGCTTGCCGATGGCATGGCTTTCGCCGAGCAGCCCGTCGATGCCCACGCCATAATAGCCGACAAAGGCGTCGCCATCGGTGCGGCAGGCGCTCATGAAGGTCAGCCGCCCGCCCAGGCAATAGCCGACCACCCCAACCTTGCCGCCGCCAATCTTCGCGCGGGCCGCCTTGATGGTCGCCTCGATATCGCGAATGCCCCGGTCCTGGTCGAACTTCTGCATATGGCCGAAGGCGGCCTGCATCTGTTCGGGTACGTCCGGGTCCAGTTCGATATGCGGCTGCTCATGCCAGAACAGGTCCGGTGCGATCGCCAGATAGCCAGCCGCCGCCCAGTTGTCGCACTTGCGGCGAATGCCTTCGTTCACGCCGAAGATTTCCTGGATGACGACGATCGCCGCTTTGGGCGCGCCGGCCGGCTCGGCGACATAGGCGTCGAAACTGGCGTCGCCCTCCAAAGTCGTCACTGGGATGAACTGGGCCATGGCAAATGTCCTTTATGTCGGTGCGGGCGGCATAATGGCGGCTGCGGCGGCAGGCGCAACCGTGCGACTCCAAAGAATTTGGCATCAGCGGCGCTTTGCGGCATGAACGGGATAACGCCAGCCATAAGGGATGCCCGCATGAAAGTGACCGTCGACGTGGATTGCACTCCGGCTGAGGCGCGGGCGTTTCTGGGCCTGCCGGATGTGACGCCGATTCATGACAAATATATCGAGACGGTCATGGCCAGCTTCGACGGCGTCAAGAGCCTCGAGCAGATGGAAACCCTGTTCAAGAGCTTCTCTCCCATGGGCGACGCCGGCGTCCGGCTGTTCAAGCAGATGATGGACATCGGCATGGCGGGCGCTTTCTCGCCGAAGAAGGACGGCTAGACGCCGGATTAATTTGACCGACACGATCTTCGCCCTGTCCAGCGGCGCGCCGCCCGCCGGCATCGCGGTGATCCGGGTGAGCGGCCCTGCGGCGGGCTTGGCGCTCCATGCCCTGACCGGGCGCGATTCCTCACCCCGCCGCGCGCAGCTCGCCCTGCTGCGCGATCCGCAATCAGGCGAGCCGCTGGACCGGGCGCTGGTGCTCTGGCTGCCCGGACCGGCCAGCGCCACTGGCGAGGATCTGGCCGAACTGCACTGCCATGGCGGACGCGCCGTCATCGCAGCGGTCGAAGCGGCGCTGGCGGCGATGCCGGGCCTGCGCCGCGCGACGCCGGGCGAATTCACCCGCCGCGCCTTCGACAATGGCCGCATGGACCTGAACGCGGTCGAGGGGCTGGGCGATCTGCTGGCCGCCGAAACGGACAGCCAGCGCCGCGCCGCTTTACTGATGGCGGAGGGGCATTTTTCGCGGCGCATCGAGACCTGGCAGGACCGATTGCTGACGCTGTCGGCCATGGTCGAGGCGGCGCTCGATTTCTCCGATGAGGATGATGTGCCGGCGGCGGATATCGAGGCTCGGATCGCCGATGACATCGACGCGCTGGCGGGAGAGTTGACTGCCCTGCTCGCGCGTCCGCCGGCGGAGCGGTTGCGCGACGGCATTCGCGTTGTCATCGCCGGTCCGCCCAATGCGGGCAAGTCCACCCTGCTCAATGCGCTGGTCGGGCGCGACGCGGCGATCGTATCCGACATTGCCGGGACGACGCGGGACCGGATCGAGGTTCCGGCGGCGATCGATGGGGTCGCCTATCTGTTCACCGATACGGCGGGGCTGCGTGTGGAGACGGGCGATGCGATTGAAGCGATCGGCATCGATCGCGCCCGCAGCGCGATGGAGGCGGCAGATATAGTGCTGTGGCTCGGCGATGCGGGCGATGCGCCCGAGGGTGCATTGTTGATCGCGGCGCAGAGCGACACGGGGGGCGTGGCTCGGCCGGGACTGAAGCTGTCAGCGCGGACAGGCGAGGGCATGGATAAACTGCGCAGTGAGTTGCGTGCCAGAACGGGTATCTTGCTGCCGGGGGAGGGCGACTATGCGCTGCATGCGCGGCAGCGGGATGCGGTCGAGGGGGTGCGTGGTCATCTGATGCGGGCGGGGGATGTGGCCGACCTGCTGGTGGTCGCGGAGGAGTTGCGGGGCGCGCGCCTCGCGCTGGATGCGTTGACCGGGCGCGCCGGGACGGAGAGCATGCTGGATCGATTGTTCTCCGGCTTCTGTATCGGCAAATGAGGCCAGTGTTCCACGTGAAACAGTTTTGACCCGACCCCTCGCTTTTTGGTAAGGGGCCGCATGTCCCAGCATTATGATGTCATTGTGGTCGGCGGAGGCCATGCCGGTTGCGAAGCCGCCGCTGCCGCCGCGCGGCGCGGCGCGTCGGTTGCGCTGCTGACCTTTGCGCGCGAGACGGTCGGCGCAATGTCCTGCAACCCGGCGATCGGCGGGCTGGGCAAGGGGCATCTGGTGCGCGAGGTCGATGCGCTGGATGGGCTGATCGGTCGCGCGGCGGATGCCGGTGCGATCCACTATCGCATGCTCAACAGCAGCAAGGGGTCGGCGGTGCAGGGGCCGCGCGTGCAGGCAGACCGCAAGCGCTACAAGGCGGCGATCCATCGCCTGCTCGACGGGCAGGACAATCTGGCGATCGTCGAGGGCGAGGCGGCATCGCTGCTGGTTGCTGATGGCCGGGTGACTGGGGTGATGCTGGGTGACGGTGGTTCGCTCGTTGCGCCAGCCGTTGTTCTTGCGACCGGCACCTTTTTGGGCGGTCGCCTGTTTCGGGGCGAAGAGCGGGAAGCGGGCGGGCGCGTTGGTGAGCGGGCAGCGACCGCTTTGGGCGTGCAGTTGCGCGACCTGGGCTTGCCGATCGCGCGACTCAAGACCGGGACGCCGCCGCGCATTGACGGCCGGACGATCGACTGGGCGGTGCTGGAAAGCCAGCCGTCCGACGATGGCGCGTGGACGATGTCGACCATGACGCCGGCGCGCGTCCTGCCGCAACTGGCCTGCGCGATCACCCGCACCAATGAGCGCACGCATGCGATCATCCGCGACGGGCTGGGGCGCTCGCCTTTGTTCAGCGGCGCGATCGAGGGCAGGGGGCCGCGTTACTGTCCGTCGATCGAGGACAAGGTGCTGCGCTTCGGCGACCGTGACGGGCATCAGATTTTTCTGGAGCCGGAAGGACTGGACGATCATCTGGTCTATCCGAACGGCATCAGCACCTCGCTGCCCGCTGATGTGCAACAGGCGATGGTGCGATCGATGGCCGGGCTGGAACGCGCCGAGATTGTCGTGCCGGGTTATGCGGTCGAGTATGACCATGTCGATCCGCGCGCGCTTGACTCCACGCTGGAGGTGCGGGCGATGCCGGGGCTGTTCTGTGCCGGGCAGATCAATGGCACGACCGGCTATGAGGAGGCGGCGGCGCAGGGGCTGATCGCGGGGGCCAATGCAGCGGCGCATGCGCTGGGCGCGTCGCCGCTGATCCTGGATCGCGCGACCTCTTATATCGGCGTCATGATCGACGATCTGGTGTTGCAGGGTGTGACCGAACCTTATCGCATGCTGACAGCCCGTGCCGAATATCGGCTGCGGCTGCGGGCGGACAATGCGGAGAGCCGGTTGGGGGCGATCGGCGCGACGCATGGATTGTTGGGAGCAGAGCGCTTGGCGCGATTGCATGAGCGGGAGCGTGAACGCGCCGTTGCCGATGCGGGGCTGGATCAGCTGTTCACCACCGCCGAAATGGCACGGGCTGGCATCGCCGTGCGGCAGGATGGCGCGCGTCGACCGCTGCGCGAATGGGCGCGCTTCCCGGAAATCTCCGGCGACCAGATCATGGCGCTCGCTCCGGCGCTCGCTGATATCGCATCGGACCTGCGCGACGAGATATTGGAGGACGCGCGCTATGCGCCCTATCTCGAACGGCAGGAGGCGGAGATCGCTGATCTGCGTCGCAATGAGCGGGTGGTCATTCCGGCTGATTTCGATTTCGCGAGCATTGGCGGGCTGTCGCTGGAGATGGTCGAGCGACTCGACGCAGCGCGGCCGAACAGCCTTGCCGCTGCGGGGCGCATCCGTGGCATCACCCCTGCGGCGCTGGCCGCCATCCTTGTTCATCTTCGCCGGAAAGCTGCGTGACGCAAGAAGAAGCCCGCGCCTGGCTGGAGGCGCATGTCGATGTTTCACGTGGAACATGGGAGCGGCTGGAGCGCTATGTGGCGCTGCTGCGGATCGGCATGGACAGCCAGAACCTGATCGCCGAGTCGACCTGGCCCGATGTCTGGTCGCGGCACATTGTCGACTCCGCGCAACTGCTGCCGCTGGCGGCGGAAGCGGGCGAGGGCGCGTGGATGGATCTGGGCGCGGGGGCGGGGCTGCCCGGCATCGTCATCGCCATCCTGCATGATCGCCCGGTGACGCTGGTTGAGTCCCGAAAATTGCGGGTGGATTTCCTGAATGACGTTGTGACCGATATCGGCCTTACCAACGTCACCGTGCATGGCGGTCGGGTCGAAATGGTCCAGCCCGGTCAGGCGGCGGTCATCAGCGCGCGCGCCTATGCGCCGCTCGACCGGCTGCTGGCGTCGGCCATCCATTTATCTGGGGATAACACCGTCTGGTTGCTGCCAAAGGGCCGCAATGCACAAAATGAACTGGAGGCGGCGCGTCCGGCATGGCAGGGTAGCTTCCGCGTCGAACCGAGCATCACCGACGCAGACAGTTCCATCATCGTCGCCCACGGGGTCGCCAAGACCGTGAAGCCGACGCGCAGGAAGGACCGGAAATGATCCGCATCGCGATCGCCAATCAGAAGGGGGGAGTCGGCAAGACGACCACCGCCATCAACCTGGCCACCGGCCTTGCCGCGACCGGGCTGCGCGTGCTGCTGGTCGATCTCGATCCGCAGGGCAATGCATCGACGGGTCTGGGTATCGGCCAGTCCGCCCGCGCCCGCTCGAGCTATGATCTGCTGTTGGGCGACACGGCGCTTGAGGAAGCGGTGATCGCGACCAACGTGCCCAAGCTGGACCTGATCGCGGCGACGCAGGACCTGTCGGGCGCGGAGATTGAGTTGATCGACGTGGAATCGCGCACGCATCGGCTCGACCGGGCGCTGCGTGACGCGCCGTCGGGGCGGTGGGACGTGTGCCTGATCGACTGCCCGCCGTCGCTCGGTCTGTTGACGATCAACGCGATGGTCGCGGCGCAATCGCTGCTGGTGCCGTTGCAGTGCGAATTTTTTGCGCTGGAAGGGCTGTCGCAGCTGCTCCAGACGGTCGACCGGATTCGGGGGCGGTTCAACCCCGGCCTGTCGATCCTGGGCGTGGCGCTCACCATGTATGATCGCCGCAACCGGCTGACCGATCAGGTGGCGGACGATGTTCGCGCCTGTCTGGGCGACCTCGTCTTCACCACAGTCATCCCGCGCAATGTGCGCCTGTCCGAAGCGCCCAGCCATGGCCTGCCGGCGCTGATCTATGATTTCCGCTGCTCCGGATCGGAAGCCTATATGCGTCTTGCCCGTGAACTGATCGCCCGCCTGCCGCGTCAGGACGTCGCTGCATGAGCGAAGCGCGTCCCGCCAAGCGGCCCCATGGTCTGGGCCGGGGGCTTTCGGCATTGCTGGGGGAGGTCACGCAGGAAGAGGCGATTGCGCCCGGCGGCGCGCCCGCGACCCCCGGCAATAGCGGCCGCGCGGTGCAGACGATCGAGGTGTCGCAGATCAAGCCGCATCCCGGCCAGCCGCGTCGCCAGTTCGACGAGGATGCGCTGGCGGAACTCGCCGACAGCATCGCCCGGCGTGGCGTCATCCAGCCGATCATCGTGCGGCCCAATGGTGCGGGCTATCAGATCGTCGCGGGCGAAAGACGCTGGCGCGCGGCGCAGCGGGCGCAGTTGCACCGCATTCCCGCCATTGTCCGCGACTTCGACGAAGCGGAGACGCTGGAAATCGCGCTAGTGGAGAATATCCAGCGTGAAGACCTCAACCCGATCGAGGAGGCGGAAGCCTATCGCAAGCTGATGGCGGAGTTCGGCCACAGCCAGGAGGCGCTGGGCCGGATCGTCGGCAAGTCGCGCAGCCATATCGCCAATCTCGTCCGCCTGCTCGACCTGCCACAGGGCGTGCAGAGCGCGGTGCTGGCGAACCGCCTGTCGATGGGCCATGCCCGTGCGCTGATCGGCGCGCCGGATGCGGAGGGACTCGCTCGCCGCGTCGAGGAAAAGGGCCTGTCGGTGCGCGACACCGAAGGGCTGGTGCGCCGGGCGAAGAAGGGCGACACGGCCGAACCCGCCGCCCGCGCGTCGGCCGGCGGCAAGGACCCGGACATCGCCGCGCTGGAGCAGCATCTCGCCGACATCCTCGGCGTGAAGGTGGAGATCGGCCATGAAGGCGCGGGAGGGGGCACGCTGTCGCTGCGCTATTCGACGCTGGATCAGCTCGACATGCTGTGCCAGCGCCTGTCGGGCGAGCGCATCTGACGCCATGTGAAAAGCCATGCGCGATACGCGCGAAGTTCGGGAGCTTTGCCGGCTCTGCGCACTGGCCTTTCGCGGCACCAATGCCTAACTAGGCTGCATGGCCGATACCCAGACAACGCTCGCTGCCGCCCCAGCCGTCATCCGCCGAGGCGACTATCGTCCGCCCGACTGGCTGGTGCCGGACATCGCGCTGGATTTCGATCTCGACCCGGCGCTGACCCGCATCCGCGCGACGCTGGAAGTGGTGCGCAATGGCGAGCATGACCGGCCGCTGCGTCTGGACGGCGACGGTCTCGTGCCGCTCGACATCATCGTGGACGGGCAGCCGCTGGGGCAGGATCAATGGGTGCTGGACGCCGGCACGCTGGTGATCGACCTGCCGGGCGAGGCGCATGTCGTGGAGACCTGTGTCGAGATTGCGCCGGAGGGCAACAGCAAGCTGATGGGCCTCTATGCCTCGGGCGGGCTGCTCTGTACCCAGTGCGAGGCGGAGGGTTTTCGGCGCATCACCTTCTTCCCGGATCGGCCCGACGTGCTGTCGCGCTACATCGTGCGGATGGAGGCGGACAAGGCGCGCTATCCGGTGCTGCTGGCGAACGGCAATCCGGTCGAGCAGGGGGATGGCGAAAGCGGTCGCCATTGGGCGCGCTGGGAGGACCCATTTCCAAAACCCTGTTACCTGTTCGCGCTGGTTGCCGGCGACCTCGCCTGCAACGCCGACAGCTTCACGACCATGAGCGGGCGGCATGTGGACCTGGGCATCTGGGTCAGGGAAGCGGACCTGCCGCGCACCGGCCATGCGATGAAAGCGCTGAAAGACTCGATGGCCTGGGACGAGCGCGTCTATGGCCGCGAATATGATCTCGACCTGTTCAACATCGTCGCCGTCGCCGACTTCAATTTCGGCGCGATGGAGAACAAGGGCCTCAATATCTTCAACAGCCGCTACATATTGGCTGACCCGGAAACCGCGACCGACATCGACTATGACGGGGTCGAGGGTGTGGTGGCGCATGAATATTTCCACAACTGGTCAGGCAATCGCGTCACGTGCCGCGACTGGTTCCAGTTGAGCCTGAAGGAAGGCTTCACCGTCTTCCGCGACCAGAATTTCTCGGCCGACATGGGATCGCATGCCGTGAAACGGGTGGAGGATGTGCGCATCCTGCGCGCGGCGCAGTTTCAGGAGGATGCAGGACCCCTGGCGCATCCGATCCGGCCTGAATCCTATATGGAAATCAGCAACTTCTATACCGCGACCATCTATAACAAGGGCGCGGAGATCATCCGCATGATGGCGCTGATGCTGGGGCCGGAGCGGTTCCGTGCCGGCGCTGACCTCTATTTCGAGCGGCATGACGGGGAGGCGGCGACCTGCGAGGACTTTGTCGTCGCGATGGAGGATGGCGGCGACATCGACCTGACGCAGTTCCGCCGCTGGTACGAGCAGGCGGGGACGCCGCATGTGCGCGCGACCCTGAGCCATGACGCCGCGACCGGGATCGCGCAGCTGCTGCTGGAGCAGAGCGTGCCGCCGACGCCCGACCAGCCGGTCAAGCAGGTGATGGCGATCCCGTTGCGGGTGGCTTTGTTCGATCGCGAGAGCGCAGGGCATCATGGCGACGACCTGCTGATGCTGACCGAAGCGAGCCAGCGCTTCACCTTCGAGGGCTTTGCCGCGCCGCCGGTGCTGTCGATCAATCGCGGCTTTTCCGCGCCGGTGATTATCGAGAGCAATTCGAGTCAGGCCGATCTGGCGTTTCTGGCGGCGCATGACGATGATCCGTTCGCCCGCTATGAGGCGATCCAGCGGCTGATGGTCAATGTGCTGGTCGGGACGATCGGCGGGTCGGCGGTAGATGAGACCGTGGTGATCGAGGCGGTGCGCGGCACGCTGACCGATCCGCTGCTTGACCCGGCCTTCGTCGCGGAGGCGGTGCGGCTACCGAGCGAAGCCTATCTGGGCGACCAGCTGCCGATCGTCGATCCCGATGCGATCCACGCCGCGCGCGAGGCGTTGCAGCGGCGGATCGGCGCGGAGCTGGAGCCGCTGTGGCGCGATATCCATGCCAAGACGAAGGCGAACGGCTTTTCGCTGTCGCCGGCGGCCAAGGGGGCGCGCAAGCTGCGCAACACCGCGCTGCATTTCCTGGTCGCGTCGGGCGCGGCGGACGGACCGAAGATCGCCTTCGCGCAGTTCGACGAGGCCGACAACATGACCGAGCGACAGGCGGCGCTCGGCGCCTTGGCCAATGGCGCCAGCGACGAGCGGGTAGCGGCGCTCGACATCTTCTACAATCGCTATGGCGGCGACGCGCTGACGCTCGACAAATGGTTCCAGACGCAGGCCCTGGCCTTCCATCCCGACACTGTGGGGCAGGTGGACGAGCTGGGGCGGCACAAGGATTTCACGCTTGCCAATCCCAACCGCGTGCGGGCGCTCTATGGCGCGTTTTCGGCCAATCAGTGGGCGTTCAACGACAGTTCGGGCAAGGGCTATGCAATGGTAGCCGACATCATCATCGCGCTCGACAGGCTCAACCCGCAAACGGCGGCGCGGCTGGTGCCGCCGCTGGGGCGCTGGCGGCGGTTCGATGAGCGGCGCGCAGGGCTGATGCGGGCGGAGTTGCAGCGCATTCTTGCGTCGCCCGGCCTGTCGAAGGACGTGACCGAGCAGGTGGCCAAGAGTCTGGCCTAGAGCAGGCTGCGAAACGCCTCGACATGGGCGTCGAGCGCGCGGTCGATGCGATAGGGTTCGACGGCGCGTTCGATCCGCTCAGGCGGGGCGGGGTTCGCCAGCGCCCAGCGGATCGCCTGTTCGAAGGCGTCGACATCGCCGATCGGCGTGGCGGGATGCTGGTCCGCCGCCGCCAGCAGGCCGTGGACGTTCGCGGTCGAAGCGGTGACGACGACATTCATGCCGCAGCCCAGCGCCTCGATCAGCGCGCCGCTGAACCCTTCCCAGCGGGAGGGTTGCAGAAAGATGTCGGCGTCGGCCATCAGCGCCGCGAGCTTTTCGGGGTCGCCGATGAAGCCCAGAAACTCGACCCGATCGGTGATGCCGAGACGCTGGCAGTCGGCCTGGAGTACGCGCAGCAGCGGTCCCTGCCCGGCGATGCGCAGATGCCAGTCGATATCGGGCATGCGGGCCAGCGCCGCCAGCGCCGTCGCCTGATCCTTCTGCCGCGCGAGCCGGCCGATCATCAGCATCAGCCACGGAGCGTTCGATTGCCGAGGCTGTCGTGCGGCGCGCGCGGCCTCGATCACCTGGGTGATAGTCGGGCGCGGCAGCAGGGTGATGCGGCGGCCCTCCAGCGGACCCTGAGCGCTCAGCGTCTGCCGATCGGTCTCGCCCATCACGATCGTCATGGCGCTGATCCGGGCGAGCGCGCGGAAGCGCAAAGTGCGCGCCCAGGCGGCAAAGCCCTTGCGCCCCGGCTTGACGATCGGGTTGGAGATGCGGCCGACGGCGCGGCTGCCGCTGCCCCAGGCGGCGATACCGACGACGCGATTGCTCTGGATGCCGGCGGAATAGACGATGTCCGGGCGATGGCGGCGGATCATCTGCGCCAGCGCCGGAAACTGCGCCAGCACGGCGAGGCGGCGGCTTTTCCAGCGCGGCGTGGCGATGCGGCGGATCGGCATGCCGGGCGCGATCAGGCCGCGCAGCGGGCCGTCAGTGCGGGCCATCCACATTTCGACGCGGATGCCGCGGCGCAGCAGGTCGTTGGCGAGCAGGATGGCGACCCGGTCGAGGCCGCCGTCGCTGGGTTCGTAGAGATAGACGGCGACGGAGAAATCGTCGTCGCTGCGCAAATCCCGTCCGGCCAAGGCGATCAGTCCTTCACGGTCCCCAGCCAGGCCGCGACATCGGCCGCGACCTTGTTTGCCGCGCTGTTGAGCGGTCCGCCGATCGTCCCGGCCTCGATCTTGCCGCTGACCGGCGCGCTGCCGGAGAAGCGCTGGCGGGCGAGCGCGACGCCATTGGGCGTGGTCAGCACCGCGTCATAGGTGACGACCGCATTGTGGCTGGCGGCGTCGATGCCGAAGGCGACCAGTTCGCCCGACAGGCGCTGTCCGCCGTCGCCGACGAACTGCCCGGAGTCGAGAACGACCCGATCGGTCGAGGCGGAGATGGTTTCGGCGAGCAGGCGGCGGAACAGATGGCGCGGGGTGTCGGTCCACTGCGTCTTGGTGACATAGGCGACCGAGGTGGGCGTGACCTGCACCGGCACGCGGACGGTATCGAGCATCTTGGGCGCTTCGGGATCGCTGACGATCAGGCTGCGGCCTGCGCCGGCATTGCGCGCCGCGCCGGTCGGCACCTTCTGCGCGGCGTCGAGCGAGAGCAGCTGCGTCGGGGGCTTGCCGCCGAAGGAGACGCAGCCCGCCAGCGAAAACGACAGGGCAAATGCGAGCGCCAGTGGCGGAACCGCGATCTTCATGGCCTTCTTCCTCATGGCTTATAGTCCGGCAGCTTGGGCGATCCGACCAGCGATCCGGCGCCCTGCTGGTCCAGCTTCTCGGCGACGCCGCGGAAGGCGCGGCTCATTTCGCGCAGGTCGCGGACCAGCTGGTTCACTTCCGGCATGGTCTGGGTGCTGAACTGCTTCACGCCGGGCTGCGCCTCGCCGATGGTCTTGTCCAGCGTGTCGATGCTCTTCGTCGCCGCCTGCACACTCTTGCGCAGGTCCGCCATCAGCGGCTGGCCTTCCTCGGTCAGCATCTTGTCCGTGGTGGCCGCCAGCTTGCCGATCTGTTCGACCGCGACGCCGGTGCGCTGCACGGCGACCCGCGCTTCGGCCAGCGTGGCGGCGATTTCCGGGCTGCGATCGGCCAGCGAATCCGACAGGCGCTCGACATTGGCCAGGATGCCGGCGATCGACTGCTGGTTCTTGTCGTTGAGCAGTTCGGTCAGCCGCTCGGTCAGGCTCGACAGCCGCTCCAGCAGCAGCGGGGCATTGTTGAGCAGCTCGCCCAAGGCCCCGGGCTTGGTCGGGATGACGGGGACGCCGTCGGGACAGGCGGATTCGGGATTGTCGGCCGGGCACTTGATCGGCGGCGCGCCCTTGACCGCGCCGTCCAGCACGATTTCGCTGACACCCGTGAAACCGACGCCGGAAATGGTGGCGGTGGTGCCCTGAAGGACGGGCGTGCCTTCCTTCACGGAAATGCGCACCTTCACGAAACTGGGATCGCGCTTCCACAGCTCGATCTTTTCGACTTGCCCCGAGGGGACGCCAGAATAATTGACGCTCGATCCCTTGGCGAGGCCGTTGACCGACTGCTTGAAGAAGATGTCGAACTGGGCATTGTCGCCGTCGCCGATGCGCGAGAACCAGAAGGCCGCGATCATGATTGCCGCCAGCAGCAGCAAAGTGACGGCGCCCACCAGCACATGGTTGGATCGGGTTTCCATGACTATCGCTTCCTGTCCGCTTGGGCCGCAGCCCCTTCTGTCGCTAGCTTGTTCCGGTCAACCGCCGCCGTTGCCGCACGGCCGCGCGGGCCGTTGAAATATTCCTGGATCCAGGGATGGTCGGTTTCCAGCAGTTCCGGGATCGTGCCGACCGCCGTCACCCTTTTGTCCGCCAGCACCGCCACCCGATCGCAGATGGAAAACAGCGTATCGAGATCATGGGTGATGAGGAAGACGGTAAGGCCCAAGGTCTGTTGCAACTGCCGCGTCTGCTCGTCGAACGCCGCCGCGCCGATCGGGTCGAGGCCGGCGGTCGGTTCGTCCAGGAACAGCAGGTCCGGGTCGATCGCAAGCGCACGGGCGAGGCCCGCGCGCTTCTTCATGCCGCCCGACAGTTCGGACGGATATTTGGGGCCGGCTTCGGGCGGCAGGCCGGTCATGCGGATCTTGTATGCGGCGATCTCGTCGCGCAGTTCGCCACCGATATTGGGATAATATTCGCGAATCGGCACTTCGACATTTTCCGCGACGGTGAGCGTGGAGAACAGCGCGCCGCCCTGAAACAGCACGCCCCAGCGCTTGCGGATGGCGAGCGCTTCGTCGTCCAGCCGGCCGACCATCGATTCGCCGAACACATGGACTTCGCCGGCGTCGGGCGTCTGGAGGCCGATGATCGATCGCATCAGCACCGACTTGCCGGTGCCCGAGCCGCCGACCACGCCGATGATCTCGCCCTTGCGCACGTCGAGGTCGAGATTGTCGTGGATCACCTGATCGCCGAAGCTGTTGCGCAGGCCGCGCACCTTGATGGCGATGTCGGCGGTTTCCACCGCCTGGGCCAGCCGTTCCTCCTCGGCGCGCTGTTCTTCTTCCTCGGTCATCAGTTCCATCCGACCCAGGTGAAGAACACCGCGAAAAAGGCGTCGATCACGATGACGAGGAAAATGGCCTGCACCACGGCGGATGTCGTGCGGGTGCCGACTTCCTCCGCATTCGCCTTGACCTGCATGCCCTGGAAGCAGCCCGCCAGCGCGATGATGACGCCGAATACCGGGGCCTTGATCAAGCCCACCCACAGGTCGGTGATCGGCACCACTTCGCGCAGCCGCTGAATGAAGGTGATGGGCGGGATTTCGAGCGCAACCCAGCACAGGAAGCCGCCGCCGAGCACCGCGACGATCGAGGCGTAGAAGCCGAGCAGCGGCATCATGACGACCACCGCCAACGTGCGCGGCAGCACCAGCGCCTCCATCGGCGACACGCCGATGGTGCGCATCGCGTCGATTTCCTCGGTCAGCTTCATCGTGCCCAATTGCGCGGCGAAGGCGGAGCCGGAGCGGCCCGCGACCATGATCGCCGTCATCAGCACGCCCAGTTCACGGAAGGTGAGGCGGCCGACCAGGTTGATCGTCAGCATCTCCATGCCGAACTGGCGCAGCTGCACCGAGCCCTGCTGCGCGATGACGATGCCGATCAGGAAGCTCATCAGGCCGATGATGCCGAGCGCGGAGACGCCCACCACTTCGAACCGCTGCACCACGGCATTGACCCGGAACCGGCTGGGGTGGCGGATCAGCGCCCAGGTGGCGACCAGGGTGCTGCCGAAAAAGCCGAGCAGGCCGAGCAGGGTCGCGCCGGAATTGGCCACCGCCTCGCCGATTTCGCCGACGACCCGTTTCAGGGGCGGGGTGGTGTCGGGGCGGATCGGCACGGGTTCGTCGATGCTGGCGACTGCGTCGATCAGGCGGCGGGCGTCCTCGTTCGCGCCGGTGATCTCAGCATTCAGCCGCCGCGCGGTGCGATGCACCGTCCATGCGCCGATCGTGTCGACATGCTCGACAGCGCTGAGGTCGATCGCGGCGACGGGTCCGGTCACCTGCTCCAGCCGGGTCGGCAGGTCCTTGAGGCAGGACACGGAAAGCTGTCCGGAAAGCGCAAGCACGTTGCCGCCGTCGCGCATTTCCTCTGAAAGTTCGGCGGCTTTGCTCATCCGGGCGATTTAGTGGTCCATTATCGGTTGCACGGCAAGCCGAAACGGCTCATCCGCGCGGCAGAACGTGTACAACGTGCAGGGCAGGGCAAAGGTTGCTGACGGAAACATGACCGAAAAGCTGGCGATCTATGACATGGATCGCACGATCACCTTTACCGGCACCTATACCGGGTTCCTGATCCATGTGGCGCGGGCGATGGCGCCGTGGCGGCTGATGCTGCTGCCGGTCGTGGGCGTGATGATGATCGGCTATGTGCTGAAGCTGATGACGCGGCAACGGTTGAAGGAAATCAACCAGGCGCTGATGGTCGGCTTCAACGTCGAGCGGGCGAAACTTATGCCACATGTCGAAAGCTATGCGGCCAAGGTCGTCGCCGGCAATGTGCGCGCCGGGGCGCTGGCGCAGATCGCGCAGGACCGGGCGGAGGGACGCCGGCTGGTGCTGGCGACCGCCTCCTATCGACTCTATGTCGAGCCGATCGCGCGGCATCTGGGCTTCGACGCGGTGATCGCGACCGAGCATCTGAGCCAGGACCTGCTCTATGTCCGCGCGAAGATCGCCGGCGAGAATTGCTACGACACCGGCAAGCTGCGGATGATCAAGGCGTGGATGGCGGCGCAGGCGATCGACCGCAGCCAGGCGCATATTCGCGCCTATTCCGACCATGTGTCGGACGCGCCGATGCTGGATTATGCCGATGTCGCGATCGCCGCCAATCCGCACGGCCCGCTGGCGAAGCTGGCGGCGGAGCGGGGCTGGGCGAGGGTGGACTGGAACTAGGCGGCTTCCAGCAGCGGTATCTTGATGCCGCGCAACCGGGTCGTGAGGCCGTCGATGCAGACCGGCGCTGCGACCAGGCGCATCCAGCGCGGCGCAAAGCCATGCGGACGGATCTGCACGTCGACGGTGAAGCCGCGATGATAGCGGATCGCATAGGCGCGCAGCCGCTCCATGACGGCGCGCGAGTCCTCGCTGTAGACCGCGACCGTGTCGGGGCGGGAGAGGCGCGCGCCGCGCGGGAAACCGAACAGGTCGTAGACTTCGTCCGACCATGTCAGGCTGTTGTCGGTAAGGTCGCATTCCCAGCGGCCCAGGCCCTGGATCGATCCGAAAGGCAGGTCGCACAGTTCGGCGTCGTCGGCGTCATGCAGCAGCCCCAGCGCGCAACGTGCGGGCGCTTCGAACAGCGGCCAGCTGTGGTTCAGGGGCAGAGGCTCGGTCGGCCGCAAGTGCATGATCTCCTTGGGAGACTGCTCTAATAGCCGGACCTTTCCGCCGGGTAAACTCATTCCATGGCCGCATCGGTTTTTCGATGCGGTCATGGAATGCACATTGCCGTTCAGCCACTCATCGCCCGCAGCGCCTGCGCGAAGTCGGCGATCAGGTCGTCGGCATCCTCGCAGCCGATCGAGATGCGGACCATATTGTCGCCGATCGCCAGCGCTTTCTTGCGTTCCGCCGGGACCGAGAGATGGGTCATGGCGGCGGGATGGCTGGCCAGCGTTTCCGTGCCGCCCAGGCTGACGGCGAGCTTGGCGATCTTGAGCGCGTCGAGAAAGGCGAAGGCTTCGGCCTCGCCGCCCTTCAAGTAGAGCGAGAAGGTGGAGCCGGCGCCCGAACAGTGGCGGCGGTAGATGTCGGCCTGCCGCTCGGTCTCCGGGAAGCCGAGATAGACGATCTTCTCCACCTGCGGCTGATCCCGCAGCCAGGCGCAGACCTTCGCCGCATTCTCGCCCGCGCGGCTCATGCGCAGTTCGAGCGTTTCGAGGCTGCGCATGAGCATCCAGGAGGAATGCGGGTCGAGAATGGTGCCGATGGTGTTGCGCATCAGCCGGATGCGGTTGATGAGGTCCTTGGCCCCCAGCACGCCGCCCGCGACCAGATCGCTGTGGCCGCCGGCATATTTGGTGAGGCTGTAGATGACGAGATCGGCCCCATGGTCGAGCGGGCGGTGCCAGAGTGGGCCGAGGAAAGTGTTGTCGATCGCGATCGGCGGGACGTGATCGGCCCCCTGGAACAGAAAGTCGCGCCGCGCGACTACCGCCTCCAGATCGACCAGCACATTGGTCGGGTTGGCGGGGCTTTCGAGATAGAGGAGGGCGACGCGGCCGATCGCCTTCGCCTGCTCGATCACCGCGCCGATCTCTTCCTCGGTTGCCCCGGCGGGGAAATCGAGCCAGCGCACGCCGAATTTTCCGAGGATGCGGCCGATCAGCGATTCGGTGGCGGCGTAGAGGGGGGCGCTGTGGACGATGACGTCGCCCGGCTCGACCAGCGCCAGGAGGGTGGTGGCGATCGCGGACATGCCGCTGGAGAAGAGCAGGGCGTCCTCCGCTTCCTCCCAGACCGACAGGCGGTCCTCGCAGATTTCCTGGTTGGGGCCGTTGAAGCGGGAATAAACGAGGCCCTCCGCGCCGCCGGGGCGGATGCCGGTGACGCCCTCGAAATGCCGCTTGCCCGCCGCCGCGCTTTCGAAGGCGAAGGTGGAGGTGAGGAAGATCGGGGGTTTCAGGGACCCTTCCGACAGCGACGGGTCGTAGCCATGGCCCATCATCAGGGTCGCGGGCTTGAGTTTGCGGCCGTCGATTTCGGTCAGCGGCTGCTTGGGGCGGCGGCGGTTGCGGGTCGGCTCTGCGCCGGTGAGGTCGGCTTCGGTGGGGCCGGTCATGCGTGCTTCTCCTGATCGGGGGCGGCGTCTGGCGCGCCGCTGGGATGGAATGATCCTAGAACCGATCGATCGGAAAATCTCTCCCGGCTTTCACGTCCGTCGGGCAAGCCCTACATTCTGCCGATGCACGCCGGCCTGCCCAACATCATCGACAGCTGGTTCGCCGGCCGGGGCTGGACGCCGCGGCGGCATCAGAGGGACATGCTGGCGGCGGCGCAGGCGGGGGATCATGCGCTGCTGGTTGCGGCGACGGGTGCGGGCAAGACGCTGGCCGGGTTCCTGCCGACGCTGGCGGACCTGATCGAAAATCCGGTCGAGGGGCTGCACACGCTGTATGTGTCGCCGCTGAAGGCGCTGGCGGTGGATGTGCGTCGCAATCTGTTGACGCCGATCGAGGAAATGGGGCTACCGATCCGGGTGGAGACGCGGACCGGGGACACGCCGTCCGATCGCAAGGCCCGCCAACGCGCCCGGCCGCCGCAGATATTGCTGACCACGCCCGAATCGCTGTCGCTGCTGCTGAGCTATCCCGACTCGTTCCTGCTGTTCGCAAACCTGCGGACCGTGATCGTCGATGAGGTGCATGCCTTTGCCACGCAGAAGCGCGGCGACCTGCTCAACCTGTCGATGGCGCGGTTGCAGGTGATCAATCCGGGGCTGCGGCGGGTCGCTTTGTCGGCGACGGTGTCGGATATCGACGCCTATCGCGCGTGGCTCGCGCCCGATGGCGATATCGATACGGTGACGCCGGTGCTGGGCGAACCGGGCGCGGACCCGAACATTGCGATCCTGATCCCCGAAGGCCGCGTGCCCTGGTCGGGCCATTCGGGCAAATATGCCGCGAAACAGGTGATGGAGGAGATTACGCGGCGGCGCACGACTCTGGTGTTCTGCAACACGCGCGGGCTCGCCGAGCTGATCTTTCAGGAGCTGTGGGACGTCAACGACGACAATCTGCCGATCGCGATCCACCATGGCAGCCTCTCGATCGAAGCGCGGCGCAAGGTGGAGTCGGCGATGGCGGCGGGGAAGCTGCGCGCGCTGGTGGCGACCGCGTCGCTGGACTTGGGGGTAGACTGGGGTGATGTCGACTGTGTGATCCAGATGGGCGCGCCCAAGGGCAGCTCGCGCCTGCTCCAGCGGATCGGGCGGGCCAACCACCGGCTCGACATGGCGAGCGAGGCGATCCTGATTCCGGGCAATCGCTTCGAATATCTGGAGGCGCGCGCGGCGCTGGATGCGGTCGAGGCGGGGGAGCGCGACGCCGATGATTTCCGCGCCGGGAGCCTGGACGTGCTGGCGCAGCATGTCATGGCGCTGGCCTGCGCCGCGCCCTTTCGCGAGGAGGAGATGCTGGCGGAAATCCGATCCGCCACGCCCTATAGCGCGCTGACCGACGAGAGTTTCGCCAATGTGCTGGGCTTCATCGAGGGGGGCGGTTATGCGCTGCGCGCCTATGACCGTTTCAAGCGGCTGACCCGTGAGCGCGACGGGCTTTGGCGGGTCAGCCATCCGCGTTTCATCCAGCAATATCGGCTGAACGCGGGCATCATCGTCGATCAACCGGCGCTCGCCGTGCGCTTCGCCAATGGGCGCAAGCTGGGCACGGTGGAGGAAGGCTTCGCCGCGTCGCTGCGGCCGGGCGACAGCTTCTTCTTTTCCGGCGTTGCGCTGGAGGTGGTGCGGATGGACACCGCCGACCTGATCGTGCGCGCGACGCAGAAACAGGCGCGGATTCCGTCATGGGGCGGCACGCGCATGGCGATGTCGACGCGGCTCGCCGACCGGGTGCGCCATTTCCTGGCCGAGCCGGGGGAGTGGCGGCGCTTTCCGCCGGATGTGCGCGAATGGCTGGAGATGCAGAAATTGCGCTCCGCCCTGCCGCAGCCGGGGCAGCTGCTCGTGGAAACCTTCCCGCATGAGGGGCGGCATTATATGGTCTGCTACAGTTTCGAGGGGTGGAACGCGCACCAGTCGCTGGGCATGCTGCTGACCCGGCGAATGGAGAGTCAGGGCCTGATGCCGATGGGCTTCGTGTCCAACGACTATGCCCTGGCGGTCCATGGCCTCAAACCCATCACCGATCCGCAGAGCCTGTTTTCCGCCGACATCCTGGACCAGGAATTTGTCGAATGGGTCGAGCAGTCGAGCCTGCTGAAGCGCGCCTTCCGCGATGTGGCGGTGATCGCGGGCCTGATCGAGCGGCAGCATCCGGGCAAGCGCAAGACCGGGCGGCAGGTCACCTTTTCCACCGACCTCATCTATGACGTGCTGCGCAAATATGAGCCGGGGCACATGCTGCTGAAGGCCGCCTGGGCCGACGCGCGCGCGCGCATGACCGACGTAGGCCGGCTGGGCGACCTCATCGACCGGGCGGCGGGCACGATGCTGCATGTGCCGCTCGACCGGGTCAGCCCGCTCGCGGTGCCGGTGCTGATCCTGATCGGACGCGAACAGGTGGCGCAGAGCGCGGCGGAAGACGCGCTGCTGATGGAGGCGGAGGCGCTGGTGGCCGAGGCGATGCGGGCGGACTGAGGGGCTTTTCGATCATCTTCCATCTGGCGAAGCCGCGCCGACAGGTATAGTATGCCGGCATAATCAGATGGGAGAGGCAGCATGGATCATGTGCCGCCGGAATGCACAGGCTTCTTCGCGCATGTCGCGATCTACGCGACTTTGGCTGCGGTCGGACTATGCGGCTTTGCCGGCTGGGCTGCGCTGACGATATTGCGGTGACGTTCACCCTGCGGACAGCCGGTCGCTGCTAGGCCACGGTTCATCGCTGGAGGAACTATCGACATGCGCGTGGCCAAGTGGATGACCGGATCGCTGGTGAGCATCGCCCTGCTGAGCGGCAGCGTCGCGGCGGAGGCGCGGCCCCGTTATGGCCATGGTGGAGGCTGGGACCATCATCATCGGCGCGACCGGGGTGACGGCTTTGGCGTCGGCGACGCGATCGGCGTCGCCGCGCTGATTGGTGCGGTGGCGATTGTCGCCTCCTCCATGTCGAAGGATAAAAAGGCGCGTGAGTCGCAGGCCGGCGACAATGCGCCGCCGCCGCGCGACGGCACGGACTATGGCCGCGACGTTGCCGATGGGCAGCGCGATGACGCGGATTTCTCTGACGTGGCGCTGCGCGACGAAGACGCGATGACTGACGCCTGCGCGGTGGCCGCGCGGGACGAGGCGCAGGGACAGGGCGGCTATGCCGAAGTCCGCCGCATCGACGCGCCGGTTGCGACGCAGGGCGGCTTCAACATCGACGGCGAGGTCGAGACCCGCGCCAACTGGCGCGCGACCGCCGGCACGACGCGCCGCTTCACCTGCACGGTGGCGGACGGGCGGGTGACGGAGGTGTATCTGAGCCGGGATGTGGCGGCGCGGTGACATGCCGGTGCCGGGCACGCTCGGGGCATGCTGGCGGTGGTTCAGGACGCCGCCATCTCATGCCCGGCTGATGAAGCGGCTGGCCTGGTCGCTCTGGATCACGCCGATCATCATGGGGCTGCCCTTTTGGTTGCTTCCATTGCTGGAGCCGGCGTCCATCCCCGGCATCCTCGCCGAGTTCTGGCTGCTGTATCTGTTGTTCTTTGGCCTGCCTTTCGTTCTTGGCTGTCTCGCACTGCGATCCGGCAATCGATCGTAACGGTCGCTGGTCGCATTATCCTGTCCCTTCGTCGCGCCCTCGACTAGCATTGGTCCGAATCAGGGTGGGTCTATCGCATCGCCGACCGCGCCATCCGGTTTCGTCATGCTGAACATGTTTCAGCATCCATTTCGCCCCTCGCGCGCACGTCGCGATCTGAAAGAGGCGGCGGCGAATTGCGCTTCGGGCCAGATCAGCGTGTCGGCGGCGTGGTTCGCTCATGTTGCGAAATGGACCCTGAAACGAGTTCAGGGTGACGAGAAAGGGGTGAGGCGTGCGCGATAGTCCTCCCGCATGAGGGGAGTGGCCGTGTCGGCGTTTCTGTTCGCGCCTGAAAATATCGTCTTCATCTCGGCCATCCTGCTGATGCTGCTGATCGGGGCCGTGCAGGCGATCGGCCTGGGTTCCGACGCCGATCTGGATCTGGACGCGGACGCTGATCTTCTGGGGTGGCTCGGCTTCGGGCGGATGCCGATGCTGATGCTGCTCGCGACCTTCCTGGCCTGTTTCGGGATCATCGGCCTGCTGGGCCAGCGGGTCGCGCTGGATCTGTTCGGCGGCCTTCTCTCGCCCTGGATCGCCGCGCCGGCGGGCTTTGCCGCGGCGCTGCCGGCGACGGGGCTTGCCGCCCGTATCCTCTCGCCCCTGTTGCCGCGCGACCATACGACCGCCGTGCCGCTCGACGCGCTGACCGGCAGCTTCGCGCGCATCGTCACCGGCCGCGCCACGCAGGGATCGCCCGCCCGTGCGCGGGTCGAGGATCATCATGGCCAGATCCATTTCGTCATGGTCGAACCGGACAATGCTGGACAGGTGCTGGAGGAGGGGGAGACCATCCTGCTCGTCCGGCGCGAGGACCATATCTTCCGCGCCATTTCGCATGGCGACCATTATCTGCCGAGATTGTAGGAGAGACAGATGAACCTTCCCGTCGTGCAGGAGAGCTTCTCCTTCCTGCCTTATGCGCTGATCGCGGGCGGCGGCCTGCTGCTGCTGATCGTGCTCGGCATCATCGTCGCGCGGCTCTACAAGCGGGCGTCGAAGGAAATCGGCTTCGTGCGCACGGGCTTCGGCGGTGAGAAGGTGGTGATGAACGGCGGCGCGCTGGTGCTGCCGATCTTTCATGAAACCATGCCGGTCAACATGAATACCGTGCGCCTCGCGGTGGAGCGCAAGAATGCCGACGCGCTGATCACGCTCGATCGCCTGCGCATCGACGTGAAGGCGGAATTCTATGTCCGCGTGCGCCCCGATGCGCAGTCGATCGCGACCGCCGCGCAGACGCTGGGCATGCGCACCATGAACCCGGAGGCGCTGAAGGAGCTGGTCGAGGGCAAGTTCGTCGACGCGCTGCGTTCGGTCGCGGCGGGGATGACGATGAACCAGCTGCACGAACAGCGCGGCGACTTCGTGCAGAAGGTGCAGCAGGTGTCGTCGGTGGACCTGGCGATGAATGGTCTTGAACTGGAGAGCGTGTCGCTGACCGGCCTCGACCAGACCTCGATCGAGCATTTCAACGCCAACAACGCCTTCGACGCCGAGGGTCTGACCAAGCTGACCGAGCAGATCGAACTGCGCAAGAAGGCCCGCAACGACATCGAGCAGGATACGCGCGTCCAGATCGAGACGAAGAATCTGGAGGCGCAGCGCCAGTCGCTGCTGATTTCGCGCGATACCGAATTCGCCCGGCTGGAGCAGGAGCGCGAGGTGGAGATGCGTCGCGCCGCGCAGATCGCCGAGGTCGCGCGCGAACAGTCCTTGCGCCAGCAGGAGGCCGATCAGGCGCGGATCGAGGCGAAGAAGCTGGTCGACAGCCAGCAGATCGAGGCCGACCGGGCCGTGCAGCAGGCCCGCATCGCGCAGGAGCAGGCGATCGAACTCGCGCGGCAGGGCCAGCAGATCGCGGTGCAGAACAAGAGTCGCGAGGAAAGCCAGGCCAAGGCGGACGCCGATGAAGCGCGCGCCAAGGCGGTGGCGGCCGAGGAGCAGGTGCAGACCAGCCGCGCGACCGAGGTGGCCGAGCGCGCCAAGCGCATCGAACTGATCGACGCCTCGCGCGAGGCGGAGCGCGCCGCGATCCGCATCAAGGTGGAGGCGGAGGCCGAAAAGCAGGCGGCGGCCGACCGGGCCGAGGCGCTGCGCGTCGCGGCCGAGGGCGAGGCGGAGGCGGCCAAGCTGCGCGCCGAGGCGGACCGGGTCCGCTTCGAGGTGGAGGCGGCCGGCCAGCGCGCGGTCAACGAGGCGGCGAACCTGCTGTCGTCCGACCAGGTGTCGCTCCAGACCAAGCTGGCCTTGCTCAAGGTGCTGCCGGATCTGGTGCGCGAAGCGGCCAAGCCGATAGAGTCGATCGATTCGATCAGGATCGTGCAGGTCGACGGCATCACCGGATCGGGTTCCGGCGAGGGCGCGGCGCTGTCGGCCGGCGGCGAGCAGAATCTTGCCAGCGCCGCCGTGTCCGCTGCGCTGCGCTATCGCGCGCAGGCCCCTGTGATCGACGGGCTGATGAAGGAGCTGGGCCTCGACGGCTCCAGCCTGGACGCGCTGGTCAAGAGCGGCGCCACCGCTGCGCCGGTCGGGCCGCTGACGCTGGATAAGGTCGCGCCGGGGGAGGCACAGGGCTGACCCGTCAGGCGACCGCCAGTCGCGCCGCGAAGCGTTGCGGGGCATCCGCGACGCTCGCCAGCGCGCCGTCGGAGCGTTGCAGCCAGTCGTCGAAATCGGGCAGCACCGTCTGGAGCGCCGCGGTCACATCCAGCCCCCAGTCGCCCATAAAATCGGGATTAGTGCTGTGCCAGGCATGGGGCACGACATAATCGGCGGGAATGTCCGGCCGGGAATTGAGGCGGCCGAAACTGTCCTGCTCGCCGATGATGTCGAGGATGCGATGAAAGGCCGGGGGCATGCCCACTTTGGCGCTGACGGTGACGATGCGGTCGTTAGCGCGGCGGGCCATGGCGGCTTCATCCTGCTCGCATAGGGCATAGAGCGCTTCCGATATCACCAGATTGCCCTTGCTGTGGCCGATCAGCAGGTCGGCCGTGCAGCGCGGGTCGCGCAGGATCGCCAGCACGGTTTCGGTGTCGCGGCTGGCGCGGACCCAGCCGGTCGGGCCGATCGCCGCCGTCATCGGCTCGCTCCAGCTGAAGAATTTGGTCGCGCGGTCCAGTCCTTCGAACCAGTGCCGCTGCGCATTGAGGCCACCGAACCACAGCCAGCCGCCCAGCCCTTCCGTCAGCACATCAGCGAGGCCATAGCCCGAGACCACCGCGGCCACCGGCGCGTCGATCGCGTCGGCGACGTTGCGGGCGAAGGCGGCCGCGCCCAGCGCCGAACTGCCCACGCCCGCCACGGCGATCGCCCCGACCGCGCCGGCATCGGTGGCCAGGAAATCCTCCACGTCCAGATACAGGGTCAGCGCCTTGTCCGCCTCGGTCGGCGGCACGACCAGCACCGCGCCCTCGCGCGCGAGCCAGAGGGACAGCTGCCCATGCTCGTCCGGCCGCACGGTCTTGACGTCATAGAACAGCGTGTCGAGCGTCGCGTTGCGGCTCTGGATGGCGGTCAGCAAGGTCGCGCGCAGCGGATTGTCGGCCAGTTTCGCCGGCGTCGCGAGCCATCGCTCGACCTGAATGCCGTACAGGGTGGAAAGCGCGTTCGCCATGCTCAAAGCCCCCTTCGCAAATGCGAGAATAGCGCATGCGCAGGGGCCTGTCCAAGCCGGTATCTGGTTCGGATCGGCGCGACTTCCCACAAGGGAAGAACGAACGGAGGATGTGGGTGGGGACCTGGAAACCGGCGGCATCAGCGCCTTTTGCGCCATGCTCAAGACATGAGAGGGGCCGCCAGCGGTCGCGAAACCCCTGACGGCCCATCATGTGCATGGTCAGCGGCCGGAAGCGCCGCCCATGGGGAAATGTTGCTCGCGCTATCCCTCGCGCACCGCGACGGCCTGTGTGTCGGCGCTCAGATCACGATGTGAGGGGGATCGACGCAGTGGCGTCGCTCAGCGGCGCATTTCCCGACAGGACTTGACCGACCCCATTGCTGAACCATGAGACATCGGATCACCTCCTTTCGCTTAGTTGAAGCCCGCGTGGCCGGCTTCGAGCGTTTGAGACCTGAAGGACGGCCACACGCGATATGTGAGTCATCTCGCAGATGCGATCAAGCCTTGTATTTTTCTTTTTTGGAATCATACTTCTGCGGCCCCGCTTCGGCCGCATGGGCTGGCCGCAGGAGCATCAGCCCCGGCAATCCTCCACCACCCGCGCCACTTCCGCCCAGGCGGGCAGGATCAGCGGGTCGAGGCCGGGCGTTTCCACCGCGATCTTGCCACGACTATAGGCGATCTGGTCGAGACCCCCGTCGCTCGCCGCGCGGGTCGCGCTCACGCCATTGGTCGCAGCGCTGGCCGGCCAAACCTGCGCGCCATAGGTGGTGCGCACCGTCATCGATCCGCTGCCGGCCCCGGGGCGCGTAAAGACGATCCGCCCGCCCGCCCGGTCGCAGCGCACCGTCAGGCGCGGCGCGGCGCCCGCCGAACCGAAGGACGCGACCGGCCCGGCCGCCTCGGCGCGATAGCTCCAGTCCCCCGGCGTCAGCGCGCGATCTTCCCACGCGGCGGGAACCGGCGCGCTGGGCGTAGGGGTTGGCGTGGGAGCGGCGGGGCGAGGCGCGACCGGCGCGGGCGCCTGCGCGACAGGGCGCTGCTGCGGCGCGCCCACGCAGGAAGCGAGCAGAGCGAGGCAGGAGGTCGCGGCGGCGAGGGAAGGCAGGAAACGCATCGGGCGCTTATTGCCCGAGGGGGGCGGCAGGCTCAAGGGGTGTTGGCGACAGGTTGCGGGTGTCGGTGCATGCAGGCGGCGGTCCTCACCCCATGTTGACAGTTTCCCAACGAATCGCTAGAGCGCGCGTCTTCCTTCACGCGGATCGGTGACGGTGGGTGCTTGCGCCTGCCGGTTTTCGGCGTGGCGAAGGATCAAATCGGCCTGACCCATTCCGGGGACGGCCCTGACGCTTTGAGATGGGACGGCGCCAACCGCCCCGTGGAGCAGGAGACTACACTACCATGGCACGTATTGCGGGTGTCAACATCCCGACCAACAAGCGCGTTATCATCGCGCTCACCTACATCCACGGCATCGGTCGCAAGACCGCCGTCGACCTCGCCGACAAGCTGGGCATCGACCACAGCCGCCGCGTTCAGGACCTGTCGGACGCCGAAGTCCTCCAGATCCGCGAAGCGATCGACGCCGACCTGACGGTCGAGGGCGACCTGCGCCGCGAAACCGCGATGAACATCAAGCGCCTGATGGACCTGGCCTGCTATCGCGGCCTGCGTCATCGCAAGGGCCTGCCGGTTCGCGGCCAGCGCACGCACACCAATGCGCGCACCCGCAAGGGCAAGGCCAAGCCGATCGCCGGCAAGAAGAAGTAATCGTCGAGGGCCTGAAAACGGCCCTCCGCTTACTTTTGTTCAAATGATTTCAGTAGGATAGAGCAAAATGGCACGCGAACCACAGCGCATCAAGCGGCGCGAGCGCAAGAACATCTCGGCCGGCGTCGCGCACGTCAACGCCAGCTTCAACAACACCATGATCACCATCACCGACGCCCAGGGCAACGCGATCTCCTGGTCCAGCGCCGGCATGATGGGCTTCAAGGGCAGCCGCAAGTCGACCCCTTATGCCGCGCAGGTCTGCGCCGAAGACGCCGGTCGCAAGGCCGCCGAACATGGCGTGCGCACGCTGGAAGTCGAAGTGAAGGGTCCGGGTTCGGGCCGTGAGAGCGCCCTGCGCGCCCTCCAGGCCGTCGGCTTCCACATCACGTCCATCCGCGACGTGACGCCGATCCCGCACAACGGCGTTCGTCCGTCCAAGCGCCGCCGCGTCTGATTTCGGCTGCGTCGTGCTGACGGGCGGCGGACGCGCCGCCCGTGCACCCGTCTCATCGGTCGGAACGTCCTGTCGGGTCCAGGATTTACCCGTTTCGGCCACATCCCCAGGGGAAATACATGACTGTCAACATGAAGAACTGGCAGGAATTGAAGAAGCCCAACGCGCTGGAAATCAAGTCCGGCAGCGATGGCAAGCGCAAGGCGACCTTCGTCGCCGAGCCGCTCGAGCGCGGCTTCGGCCTGACGCTGGGCAATGCGCTGCGCCGGGTTCTTCTGTCCTCGCTTCAGGGCGCGGCGGTCACCTCGATCAAGATCGAGAACGTCCTGCATGAATTCTCGTCGCTCGCCGGCGTGCGCGAAGACGTGACCGACATCGTGCTGAACATCAAGCAGGTCGCCCTGCGGATGGAAGGCGATGGTCCCAAGCGTCTGCACCTGTCCGCGACCGGACCGGGCGAAGTCAAGGCCGGCGACATCGCCGTGTCCGGCGATATCGAGGTGATGAACCCGAACCTGGTGATCTGTCACCTGGATCAGGGCGCGACGCTGAACATGGAACTGATCGCCGACATCGGCAAGGGTTACGTCCCCGCCGTCGCGAACCGCCCTGCGGACGCGCCGATCGGCCTGATCCCCATCGACGCGCTCTATTCGCCGGTGCGTCAGGTCGCCTACAAGGTGGACAACACCCGCGTCGGCCAGGAACTGGACTATGACAAGCTGTCGCTGACCGTCGAGACCGACGGCACCGTCACGCCGGAGGACGCGGTCGCTTACGCCGCGCGCATCCTGCAGGACCAGCTCCAGCTGTTCGTCCATTTCGAGGACGCGCTGCCGAGCGCCGCGCCGTCGACCGCTGGCCACGCCGCGCCGTCGGCCAGCGAGGGCGAGAGCGACACCAACACCATCAATCGCTACCTGCTCAAGAAGGTGGACGAGCTGGAGCTGTCGGTGCGTTCGGCCAACTGCCTGAAGAACGACAACATCATCTATATCGGCGATCTGGTCCAGAAGACCGAGGCCGAGATGCTGCGCACCCCCAATTTCGGTCGCAAGTCGCTGAACGAAATCAAGGAAGTGCTGTCGTCCATGGGCCTGCGTCTGGGCATGGATATCCCCGGCTGGCCGCCGGAAAATATCGAGGAAATGGCCAAGAAGCTCGAACAGGAGCTGCTGGGCTAACCTCCCTGCGCCGTCCCCGGAGCCGATCCGGGGACGGTGTGAACTTCGCCCGGTCATCGGGCAGGGCATTGGGCGGTGGCCCCATAACACCGCCTGGTCCGGGATACCTTACACGGTCCCCTAACGAACGAAGGAAGAAGACATGCGTCACAAGGTTGGTCATCGCAAGCTCCAGCGCTCCAGCGGTCACCGCACCGCGCTGCTGCGCAACCTCGCCGCCTCGCTCATCAAGCATGAGCAGATCATGACCGGCACGGCCAAGGCCAAGGAACTGCGTCCCTATGTCGAAAAGCTGATCACGCTGGCCAAGCGTGGCGGCCTGTCGAACCGCCGTCTGGCGCACAGCCGCCTGCAGGACGATGTGCAGCTGGTGAAGCTGTTCGAAGTGCTGGCCGAGCGCTACAAGAACCGCGACGGCGGCTACACCCGCGTGATCAAGGCCGGCTTCCGCGCCTCCGACGCCGCGCCGATGGCCGTGATCGAACTGGTCGACCGCGACGTTTCGGCCAAGGGTCAGGACAGCGGCCCGGTGCAGACCGCCGACGAGGATGCGTTCGAGGACGCCTGATCGCCGATGCCGGGGGCCACTGGCCCTCAAGCGGAACTTTACGGACGGGCCGTGGCGCGATAACGCCATGGCCCGTTGCCGTTTCAGAACAAACTGGGTTGGGAAGAGGATGCGCGCGTTCCTGGCCATCATGGCCACGCTGCTGCCATTGTCGCTCGTCGGGGCGACCCCCGCTCTGGCCGGGCGGGAAGCCGCGATCCTGCCTGCCGCGCCGGCATCGACACCGATCGTCGCCATCCATTATCCCGTGACGCCCCGGCTTGACCTGACCGAAGACCATTTCGGCGTCAGCGTCGCCGATCCCTATCGCTGGCTGGAAAGCGACCCGCGCACCGACCCGGCCGTCGCTGACTGGGTGGCGCGCGAAAATGCGCTGACCCACGCCACGATCGACGCGATGCCCGGTCGCGATATCCTCAAGGCCCGGTTGCGCGCATTGCTGTCGCACGGCCGCACCACCATGCCGCGCAAGGCGGGCGGGCGGATCTTCTACGGCCGCAACAGCGGGCTTCAGAACCAGACCCCGCTCTACATGCGCCTGGGCTATGACGGCCCGGAAAAGCTGCTGGTCGATCCCAATATCTGGAGCGCCGACGGTGCGCTCGCGCTGGCCGAATGGATGCCTTCGCCCGATGGCCGGCACCTCGCTTATGCGATGCAGGAAGCGGGCAGCGACTGGCGTACTCTGCGCGTGCTGGAGGTCGACAGCGGCCGGCTGCTTGACGACCGGATCGAGCATGTCAAATTCTCGCAGATCGCCTGGAGCCGGGACGGCAGCGGCTTTTTCTACTCCGGCTTTCCCGCGCCGAGCGACAGCCAGAGCGCCAGCGAGAATCAGGCGGTGCGCTATCATCGTCTCGGCGCCGACGCCGTCGCCGACGCGATCGTCTACGCCACGCCCGATCGTCCGACGCTGAGCCACAGCGCGCAGGTGACGAACGACGGCGGCTGGCTGGTGGTCAGCAGTTTCGCCGGCATCACCCCCGGCCGCGAACTGCATATCGCCGCGCTGGACGGCAGATCCCTGAAGCTGCGCAGCCTGGTGCGCGGCCTCGCCAATGACTGGCGTTTCGTCGGCAGTCGCGGATCGGCGCTCTATTTCGTCACCGACTACAAGGCCCCCCGCCTGCGCGTCGTGGCGCTGGACGCCGCGCGGCCACGCCGCGACCCGATCGAGGTCGTGCCGCAGCGCGCCGAAACGCTGGCCGGCGGATCGCTGGTCGGCAACCGGATGGTGCTGGCCTATCTCAACGATGGGCAGACTGTTGCAGAGTTGGTCGAACTGGACGGGCGCAAGGCCGGCGACGTGCCGATGCCCGGCGTCGGCATGGCGGCCGGTTTCGCCCAGCCCGGCGAAGGCAGCGAGACCTTCTACAGCTTCTCCAGCTTCACGACGCCGCCGACCATCTATCGCTTCGACAGCGCGACGCGGGTCAGCACCCTGTTCGCCCGGCCCGAACTGCCCTTCGATCCCGAACAGTTCGGCGTCGAGCAGACCAGCTACGCCTCGAAAGACGGCACGATGGTGCCGATCACCATCATCCGCAAGAAGAGCCTGGCCGCGTCGAACAGCCCGGCCCCGACCATCCTCTATGGCTATGGCGGCTTCAACATCTCGCTGACGCCGGGCTATTCGCCGACCCGCATGGCGTGGCTGGAGCAGGGCGGGGTCTATGCCATCGCCAATCTGCGCGGCGGCGGCGAATATGGTCGGGCATGGCATGACGCCGGCCGCCTCGCCAACAAGCAGACCAGCTTCGACGATTTCATCGCGGCGGCGGAATGGCTCAAGGCGAAGGGCTATGCGAAAGCCGACGGCCTCGCGATCGAGGGCCGCTCGAACGGCGGCCTGCTGGTCGGCGCGGTGGTGAACCAGCGACCAGACCTGTTCGCCGCCGCGTTGCCCGCCGTGGGCGTCATGGACATGCTGCGCTTCGACCGCTTCACCGCCGGCCGCTACTGGACGGAGGATTATGGATCGCCCTCGGTCGAGGCGGATTTCCGCGCGCTCTACGCCTATTCGCCTTATCACAATATCGCCGCGCGCGCCGATTATCCCGCGATTCTGGTCACCACCGGCGACAGCGACGACCGCGTCGTGCCCGCGCACAGCTTCAAATATGCCGCCGCGCTTCAGGCGGCGGATCTCGGCGCACGCCCCCGGCTGATACGGATAGAGGGGCGCTCCGGCCATGGCGCGGGCAAACCGATCGACAAGCTGATCGACGAGGTTGCCGACAGTTACGCCTTCGCCGCGCATTATACCGGGCTGGCGATCGCGACGCCGAATCCCTGAAACAGGCTGGTGACGCGCCGCGCCGCTGTTGCTAACATGTTGCCCGAACCAAGGTCGCAGGCATCGGGTGAAGCGCAAGGCAGGCGCAGGCCCGTTTCAGATGGGGCGACCGCGACATGGCCGAAATTTCCTTCGATTCCCACGGCGTTGACTTCACCATAATCAGCACGACCCGGAACACGACCGAGGCGACGCTGCCCAATGCGTTCGAGTTCGACTCGGCAAACGGCACGGATGTCGACATCGGCGGCACCGGCTTCACCTATGACGGGGCGAGCGAGCTCAAGACCGGGATCATCAACAGTATCGACATCGACCTCAACGGCGACCAGTCGGCGGGGCCGGGCGATATCACGATTTCCGGCCTGTCGATCAGCGCGGCGCGCGATCTGGGGACGATCGACGACAATGCATCCTATCTCTTCGGCGCGGCGCTGGAGGGCGACGACAATTTCGACCTGAGCGGCATCACCGAAGACCCGAACAAGCTGACGCCGACCAGCTGCATCTTCGGCGACGACCTGCGCAACACCGTCATCTTCCTGCCGGGCACGAAGAACACCAATTCCGGCGGTGACGACAGTTTTATCGGCGCGGACACGGTGCTGGACCTGTCCGGCGATGTCTGGTCGCTCTCCACCCTGCCGGGCTATGCGATCACCAGCGTCTATAATGGCGGCGACGACGACTATGTCGGCGGCGGGAGCCTGAAAAAGACGCGCATTGTCGGCGACGCCTGGACGATCAACCGCGCGCCCCAGGCGCAGATGACGCTGAACGGCGGCGACGACACGCTGTACCTGTTCCAGAACAAGAACACCCAGTCGATCGTGTCGGGCGACGTCTACGAGATGAAGAACGGTGTCGTGAACGGCGGCGACGACCTGATCCTGAGCGCGTCGGGCATCACCAGCGGCGCGGTGGGCGATGTGTGGGACTATAGCGGCGGCACGCTGAACGGCGGCGATGACACCATCACCTTCTTCAACATCGGGCGCGGCGCGGGCGACGTGTTCCGCATGCTGGAGCCCACGCCGGATGGCGTCTTCACGGTGACCGGCGGCGACGACGAACTACATGGCGGCGGGCTTGGCAACATTCTGGCCGGCGACATCTTCGTGCGGGTCTCCTCGGTCGACAATCTGATCGTCGGCGGCGATGACGTCATCTTCGGCAGCGCTCAGGATGACCAGCTGTACGGGGAGGTCGCGCTGTTCGAAGATCTTTCCGGCGTGTCGGGCGGCGACGACATCCTCTATGGCGCGGCGGGCAACGACCAGCTCTATGGGCAGACCGGCGACGATCGGCTGGAAGGCGGCAAGGGCAATGACCGGCTGGATGGCGGTGCGGGCAATGACGTGCTGATCGGCGGGGTCGGCAATGATACCGCCGAATATGACACCGCGACGGCCGGTGTCACCGTCAGCCTGGCGATCACCACCGCGCAGGCCACCGGCGGAGCGGGCGTCGATACGCTGTCCGGGTTCGAGCAGTTGAGCGGATCGGCCTTCAACGATCTGCTCAGCGGCAGCGCGGGTGACGATTTCCTGTGGGGCAAGGATGGCAACGACAAGCTGGCAGGGGGCGGCGGCATCGACGGGCTGGACGGGGGCAATGGCGACGATACGCTGAACGGCGGCGATGGCGACGACACGCTGACCGGCGGCATCGGCGCGGACCGCCTGTTTGGAAACCTGGGCAAGGACGTGATGGAGGGCGGCGGCGGGGCCGACCAGTTTCTGTTCAACACCGCGCCGGGTGCCGCCAATGCCGACATCATTGCCGATTTCAGCGTGGCCGACGACACGATCATGCTGGACGATGCGATCTTTGGGCTGCCGCTCGGCGCGCTGGGCGCGGGCGTGTTGCGGATCGGCGCGGCGGCGGCGGATGCGGACGACCGGATCATCTACAATCCCAACAATGGCGCGCTGATCTATGACGCCAACGGCAATGCGGCCGGCGGCGCGGCGCTGATCGCTACGCTTGCCCCCGGCCTTGCCATGACGCCGCTGGACTTCGTTACATTTTGACGGTTGGCCGCCGCTATCCCCCGGAAAACATGTGACGCGCGCCTTCACTGTTGCTAGACGATTGCCAAAGCCAAGGTCGCGGACATAGGGGCGAAGCGTCGAACAGCGCGCGCCTCCCTTCACGGAGCGACTGCATATGGCCGACATTTCCTTCGATTCGACCTATCTCGACCTCGTCAACCTCAACACCGTGCGCAGCACGACCGAGGCGACGACGACCACCGCCTATGAATTCGACACGTCCGACGGCACCGACATCAACGTCACCGGCAGCGGCTTCACCTATGACGCCAGCAACAATCTCACGGACGGCACCATCAACCAGATCGACATCGACCTGAAGGGCGACCAGCAGGGTGGCATGGGCGACATCCGCATTACCGGCCTGTCGATCCATCAGTCCGGTGATCTGGGCAGCATCGACAATGGCGGTTCCAATCTGTTCAGCGCGGCCTTCCATGGCAACGACAATTTCGATCTCGCGGGGCTGAAGGACGATCCGCTCAAGATTGGCGGGGTCAGCCGCATCTTCGGCGATGATCTGCGCAACGCCCTGATCTTCTTTCCCGGCTATTCCATCAGCAATCGCGGCGGCAACGACGTCTTCACCGGCGCGAACGCCACGATCGATCTGTCGGGCGACGTCTGGTCGCTGTCGACCAGCTCTGCCCTGAAGATCGGCAGCAGCTATGATGGCGGCGACGACCAGTATTTCGGCGCAGCCAACGGCCATATCACCCGGATCGTCGGCGACGCCTGGACCATCAGCCAGGCGTCCGGTTACGCCATGGTGCTGAACGGCGGCGACGACCAGTTGCTGCTGTTCCAGAACACGTCGCGGAAATCGCTGGCGTCGGGCGACGTCTATGAAATGCTGGGCGGCGCCGTGAATGGCGGCGACGACATCATCCTGAGCGCGTCGGGCGCCGAGAGCGCCGCTGTGGGCGACGTATTCGAATATTACGGCGGCACGCTGAACGGCGGCGATGACATCATCACCCTGTACAATAACGGGCTGGGCGCGGGCGACGCCTTCCGCGTGCAGGAAGTGACAGGGAACACGGTCTTCACCATCACCGGCGGCAACGATGAGATCCATGGCGGCGCGCTGGGCAATATCATCGCCGGCGATGTTCTTGCCCGCTTTTCGCCGACCAACAATCTGATCGTCGGCGGCGATGACGTCATCTTCGGCGGGGTGGGCAGCGACTCGCTCTTCGGCGAAATCGCCTATACCGACAGCCTGACCGGCATTTCGGGCGGCAATGACACGCTCTATGGCGCGGCCGGCAACGACTATCTGAGCGGTCAGACCGGCAATGACACTCTCGACGGTGGCAAGGGCAATGACCGGCTGATCGGCGGGACGGGCAATGATGTGCTGATCGGCGGAGCGGGCTTCGACACGGCCGATTATGCCGATGCGAAGTCCGCCGTGACGGTCAGCCTGGTGCTGACGACGGCGCAGAACACGGGCGGCGCGGGCAGCGACACGCTTTCGCAGATGGAGGCGCTGTCCGGCTCCGCCTTCAACGATCTGTTGATCGGCGACGCCGGCGACAACAGCCTGTGGGGCATGGGTGGTGCCGACAAGCTGAATGGCGGCGACGGCAAGGATATGCTGGACGGTGGGGACGGCAATGACGCCATCAATGGCGCGGCCGGCGACGACATATTGCTGGGCGGCATCGGCGATGATCGGCTGTTCGGCAATCTGGGCAAGGATACATTGACCGGCGGCGCGGGCATCGATCGCTTCGTCTTCGACACCGCGCCCAGCGCAGCCAATGCCGACATCATCACCGATTTCAGCACGGTGGACGATATCATCATGCTGGATGATGCGATCTTCGGCATGCCGGTCGGCGCGCTGGGCGCGGGCGTGTTGCGGATCGGTACGGCGGCGATGGATGCAAATGACCACATCATCTACAACCCCAATAATGGCGCACTGATCTATGACGCCAATGGCAATGCGGCCGGCGGTGCGGTGCTGATCGCGACGCTGTCCACGGGCCTTGCGCTGACGCCGGGAGATTTCCTCGTCTTTTGATGCGTTTCGCCGCAGGGCGGGGTGGGCGCGGACATCCTCGACGGCGCCGCGCCGGTGGCGTTCGCGACGCTCGCCGCCGCGCTGGCGCTGGCGGCGGCGGACTTTCTGGTGATTTGAACCTTAACCGCGATCAAGAGACGAGCCGTGTGCGGGACCGGGCAGGCCGGCCCTTCCGGCACATGAACGCCCATGACGGATCGTTCCTGAAGCGGTACAAGGTGAGCGACCGACCGGGTCGCGATCACCGGGCAAAGCGCGCGTCACAAGCGGGCATGCCCATGGCAGTCAGGACGCACGAAGCCTGACCTTTCGCGACGGAGGGATTCCCCATGGCCACCATCAGCTTCAATGCGTTGGAATCGGTTGATTTCACGACGATCAACACGAGCCGCAGCACGATCGACGTCAACAACGCGACGAGCTATGACTTCGACACGTCCGAAGGCCATGACATTGACATGGAGGGCACGGGCCTGACCTATGACGGGTCTGGCAACGTCACTGGCGGCACGATCACCCGGATCGATATCGATCTGCTCAGCAACCAGGGCGCGGTCAACGGCGGCGACATCAACATCTCGGGTCTCAACATCACCGCGTCGGCGGACCTGGCCGCCATCGACAATAACGGCTTCAACCTGTTCGGCGTCGCACTGCAAGGCAACGACACCTTCCTGATGGGCGGGCTGACGGAGGATGTGGACACGCCGACCACGACCAATCGTCTGTTCGGCGATGATCTCAACAACAGCCTGCTTTCCTTCATTGGCTCCACCAACACCAATGTTGGCGGCAGCGACGTCTTTTCTTCGGCCGACAACCGTTTCGAGGTGTCCGGCGATGTCTGGTCGCTCAGCACGCCGACGTCGGGCCTGAATATCGCCAGCACCTATACCGGCGGCGACGACACCTATTTCGGCACGATCACAGAGGAGTTTCACCGGGTCGCCGGCGACGCCTGGACGCTCGATCAGGGGCAGGCCCTGATGTCGTTGAACGGCGGCGATGATAATATCGACCTTGGCGGCAACACGTCCGGCTCCTCCTTCGTGGCGGGCGACGTCAACGAGATGCTGGGCGGCCGCCTGTTCGGCGGCGACGACGAGATCGTCAGCGACGATTCCGCGACGCCCGAGGTCGCAGGCGACGTGCGGACCTGGAGCGGCGGCACGGTGGAGGGCGGTGACGACATCATCACCGCCACGAACAGCAGCCGCGTGGGCGGCGACGTCTACATTCTGAACGCGCCGGTTCCCGACGGCGTGTTCACGATCACCGGCGGCGACGACGAGATCGCAGGCGGCGGCGGCGCGGACATCATCGCCGGCGACGTATGGGACCGCAACAGCACGATCGACAATCTGATCGTGGGCGGCGACGATTTCATCTTTGGCGGCGCGGGCAATGACGAGCTGTTTGGCGAAGTGGCCTTCGGCGATGGCGAAACCGGCGTCACGGGTGGCAAAGACACCATCCTGGGCGGCGCGGGGAATGACCTCATCCAGGGCCAGGGCGGCAATGACACCCTAGATGGCGGATCGGGCAGCGACCGACTGTTCGGCGGCGCGGGCGTGGACCAGATGACCGGCGGGTCGGGCGTCGACGAGATGCACGGCGGCGCCGACAATGACCGCATGGATGGCGGCGCGGCGGACGACGATCTGTTCGGCGACAGCGGCAATGACGTTATGGCCGGCGGCGACGGCTTTGACCTTCTCGACGGTGGCGCGCAGAATGACCGCCTGGAGGGAGGCGTGGGCGACGACATACTGGTCGGCGGGCTGGGCAATGACATACTGATCGGCGGCGACGGGTTCGACACGGCCAGCTATGACAGCGCGACGCTCGGCGTGACCGTCAATCTCAACCTGGTCGTCGCGCAGAATACGCTGGGGGCGGGCACTGATACGCTGACCGGGATCGAGGATCTGAGCGGTTCCAATTTCGATGATGTGCTGACTGGGGACGTGGGCGACAACCTCCTGCACGGTAACGCCGGTGACGACCGGCTGCGCGGCGGCGCGGGCCGTGACACGCTGAACGGCGGCGATGATGATGACGGGCTGATCGGCGACGGCGGCGACGACCGGCTGCGGGGCGATGATGGCGATGACCGGCTCTTTGGCGGCGCGGGCAATGACGATTTGAGCGGGGGCGCGGGCGCTGACCGCTTCGTCTTCGACAGCGCGCTGGGCGCCACCAATGTCGACACGATCAGCGACTTCGTGGTGGTCGACGACACCATCCTGCTCGACGACGCCATTTTCGGCCTGCCGCTCGGCGCATTGGCTGCGTCCGCGCTCCAGATCGGGGCAGCGGCGGGAGACGCGAACGATCGCATCCTCTACAATCCGGGCAATGGCGCGCTGATCTTCGATTCGAACGGCAATGCGGCGGGCGGCGCGGTGCTGTTCGCGACGCTGTCACCGGGCCTGGCGCTCACCGCCGCCGATTTCCTGGTGGTCTGAGCGGCCTTGACGAAATAGCCGCCGCACAGGACAAACAGCTCACAGCCGGCCGAAAGACGGCGGGCATGGCATCTGCGTGAGAGGATGACCGATGGCGATCAAATATGTGACGAACCCAACCCCCTGGGACGGCACAGCCGATGACGACATCGTCATCGGCACGGTCGCGACCGGCGGCGATCCCGACACTATCATCAATGGCGGCGACGGCGACGATCTGGTGCTGGCGGACATGCCGTTCACCGCCAACCTTCTGCCGTCCCTGTCGAATGGCGGCATCGTGAGCGCCTATGCGCTTCACCCAACGGCCTGGTCGCTGGCTGAAAATCCGTTGATCGCCGACGCGCTCGCGACGCCGCACGCCAGTCTGATCGTGACCAGCTCGGTCGGGGAAGCGGAATATCTGAAGTTCGACGCCGCCGCCGGCGCAGCGATCACCATCGACATCGATTTTGGCCACAACAGCCCGATCGGCGTCGGCGCGCCCGATCTGATCGTTGAACTGCGCGACGCCACGGGCGCCCTCATCGCCACGGCGGACAACAGTCAGGTGACCGACGGCGGCCTCGGCTCCTTCGCCGCGACGCCGGGATCGACGCTCAGCCTCGACCCCTATTTGCAGCATGTCGCGACCACTGCCGGCACATATTATGTGAAAATCCGCCCGGCCGTCGGCGCGACATTCGATTCCGAATGGACCTTTCTGGTCAACCTGTCGGTCAGTTCGCAGGCCGTCACGGCGCCGCCGCCGCCGGCTGGCGACGACAGCGTGAATGGCGGCAATGGCGCCGACCATCTGTTCGGCATGGCGGGCGCGGACATGATCGACGGCGGCGCAGGGAACGACGTCATCGACGGCGGATCCGGCGCGGACATCATCCTGGGCGGCGACGGCAACGACATCCTCGATGGCGGCGCGCCCGGCGCTGAGGAGGATGTGCGCGGCGGCGAAGGCAATGACCGCATCATATCGACAGGAACGGGCGCGTATCGCGGCGAAGCGGGCGACGATTTCGTGATCGCCGGCAACAGGGCGGGATCGGAACTGCTGGACGGCGGCGAAGGCGTCGACACGCTCGATCTGCGCGGCGTTTCGGGCAACCTCATGATCGACCTGGCGACCGGCGCCACCGGCCGCGCCGGCAAGAGCTTCACCGGGTTCGAGCGGCTCTATAGCGGCGACGGCGCGGACCAGGTGACCGGCACGGTGGACGCGAACGTCATTCGCACCGGCGCGGGCAACGACACAATCGACGGCGGCGGCGGCAATGACGTGCTGGACGGCGGCGCGGGCGACGATGTCATGCGCGGCGGAACGGGCTTCGACACGGTGACCTATGTTGACGCCACGGGCGCGGTCAGCGTCAACCTCCGTCCGGAGGCGCAGGATACAGGCGGCGCCGGTGTCGATATTCTGCTCGGTGTCGAAAATCTGATCGGATCGGCCTTTGACGACAGCCTGACCGGCAATGGCGGGGCCAACCGGCTGGTCGGCGGACGCGGGGACGACCGCCTGTCGGGCAGCAGCGGCGACGACCGGCTGGAAGGCGACAGCGGCGACGACATATTGGCGGGCGGTCTGGGCGACGACATCATCGACGGCGGCAGCGGCTTCGACATCGCCGACTATTCCGATGCCAATGTCGGCGTCATCGTTTATCTCGATTTTTATCGCACGGTCGAGACGAACGTGGGCGTCGACACGCTGATCGACATCGAGGGCGTCTACGGCTCCGACTTCGGCGATGTCCTCAGCGGCGGCGCGGATTCGGACTGGCTGTACGGCGGCGACGGCGTCGATTTCCTGGAGGGCGTCAACCTCTTGGACCTGAACAATGGCAGCGCTGGCGGCAACAACACGCTCAACGGCGGCGCTGGCAATGATTTCATGAAGGGCGGTCTGGCGCGGGACATTTTCATTGGCGGCGACGGCGTCGATGAAGTCAGCTACTCCAATCTGGCATTTTCGACCAGCAGGGTCGGCGTGACCGTCAACCTGTCGCTCTCCGGGGCGCAGGATACCGGCGGCGGCGGCATCGACACGATGAACGGCATCGAGAATCTGATGGGCACCGGATTTGGCGACGTGCTCATCGGCAGCAATGTGGACAACCGGCTGGACGGCGGCACCGGGAACGACCGGCTGGTCGGCGGGCAGGGGCGAGATCGCCTGCTCGGCGGTTCGGACAATGACGTATTGCTGGGCGGTGCGGACGCCGATCGGCTGGATGGCAGCGCGGGTGACGATGTGCTGCACGGCGGCCTCGGCATCGACACGCTGAATGGCGGTGGTGGCAAGGACAGTTTCGTATTCGATACCCGGCTCGATCCGTTGAACGTCGACCGGATCGAGGATTTCAAGGTCCCGGACGACACGATCGTCCTGGATCACTCGATCTTCGCCCTGTCGTTCGGCGAACTGCGTGCGAGCGCCTTCCGCATCGGCACGGCCGCGCTGGACCGCGACGATCGCATCATCTTCAACAGCGCCAATGGCTCGCTCTATTATGACGCGGACGGCAGTGGCGCGGGAGAGATGGTGCGTTTTGCCGTGGTGGAATCGAGCTTCCCGACCACGACTCTTGCGCTCACCAATGCCGATTTCGTGGTGATCTAACCCGCCAGCCCGTTCTTGCCCGCAAACGGATCGTCCAGCGGGTCGTCATGCCAGCGATATTCCGCGCGGTCGGCGACCCATTGCGCCATGTCGCGGCCGTGCAGCTTTGCGATCAGCGCCAGCGCCATGTCGGTCCCCGCCGACACGCCGGACGAGGATATGAACTTGCCGTCATCGACCCAGCGGGCGCGCGGCACCCACAGCACCTTCGCGCCCTGGCCCGTCGCCCATTTCCACGCCATCTTGTTGGTCGTGGCCTTGCGCCCGTCGAGCAAGCCGGTCTTCGCCAGCAGGCCGGCCCCGGTGCAGATCGTCGCGACTTGCGGCGTCGCGTCGGCCAGCGTCTTCATCGCGTCCATGAAGGACGGGTTGGCGACCTCCCGCCGCGTGCCGATGCCGCCGGGGATCATTACGATGTCGAGCCTGGGCGCATCGGCGAAACCGACCTCCGCCAGCGCCGCCGGTCCCGCGCCGCTCTTCACCGGCCCGGCCTGCTCGGCCAGCATGACGATCTCGACCCGGTCCTTGAGCATGCCGAACATTTCGAGCGGCCCGAACACATCGAGCAGTTCGAACCCATTGAACAGCACCATGCCCAGCTTCGCCCTGGTCGCGGGCGCGGGAACCGGCGGCGTGATCGAAACCTGCGCGGAGGCCGGCAGCGCTGACGCGGCGGCCATTGCTGCGCTGCCGATCAGCAGCTTGCGGCGAACAGGATCGGGATCGGCCAACAGCATTCTCCTCTGACTGGCCAAACGATCAGCGGTCACGATCTCCGCCATCGTCGCGCATCCCGCCGCAGCCCTTGAGCGTGCCGTCGCCGGTCGCGACCTGCACGCTGTCGGACCAGATCGCGTCGCTCATGCCGTCGCTGCACGGGCCGGGCTTTATCCGCATCGACAACCCGTCGCCGCTCCAGCTGACCGATCCGGCATTGTCGATCCGCACCACATCGAACGGTTCGGGCTTGTGGTCCGGCCGCTCCAGCGTGGCGACATCGCCCCGGATCGTCACGGCCCAGAACGGCTCCGTGCCGATCGCGCGATAATCGGCTTTGTCGGGCGCGGGTGTCGGGGCGGGGGCCTTGGGCGGCTTGGGTGCCGGTGTTTCGGCCACAGGCAGCGCGGCCTCGTTCTCCGCCTCGACGGCATTGTTGCCCTCGACGATCGGCGCGGCGATCGCGGGCGCGGCATTATTGGCGGCGTTGTTCCCGTCCGCCTTCTCCCCGCCACCGCAGCCTGCAAGGGGCACCAGCATCAGCGACAGGACGGCGAATGGCATGTGTCTCATGGGTTAAACCGTCCGGGTTGGCAGCAGAACGCCGACTATGCCGCAATTCGCGCCGATCCTCAACGAGCGCACCGCGAAGTCGCGCGGCCCAACTTTTCGCCGAACCGGCCTGCGGACGATAGCGGATGTCGACCGGCCAGCCGTTGCATGACAGGACATCTTGCCGCAACCAGAGCGGCCTATCCTGATCGCGATACACAAAAAGGAGAAACCCATGCGTCGGTTCCTGCCCGCTCTCGCCTGCCTGGCGCTCGCCGCGCCCGTGCAGGCCGCCTCCGAGCCGGGGCTGATCGACATGAGCTTCACGCAGGTCGCGCCGGCGGGCGTGAAGATGCCCCGCTTCAAGGTGGACGCGGCCTGGCCGCTGATGCCCGACGATCTGCTGCTGGGGCAGGTCAGCGGCGTGGCGGTGGCGGCCGACGACAGCGTCTGGGTGGTCCATCGGCCGCATTCGCTGACGCCCACCGATCTGGGCCTCGCCGCCGAACCGCCGATCGCCGCGTCCTGCTGCAAGGCCGCACCGCCGGTCGCGCATTTCGGCAAGGATGGGCGCTATCTGGGCGGCTTCGGCGGCAAGGACGGCGCGCCGGTGATCGACGGGACGACGCAATGGCCGACCAGCCTGCACGGCGTATTCGTGGACCAGGCCGGTACGATCTGGTTCGGCGGCAATGGCAAGGACGACCATGTCGTCCTCAACTACACCGCCGACGGCTCCTTCATCCGCCAGGTCGGCACGCGCGGCAGGACTGGCGGCAATGACGCGACCGACCAGCTGGGCAATCCGTCGGACGTCAATCACAGCGATGGCGTGGTGCTGATTTCGGACGGCTATCAGAACCGCCGCGTCATCGGTTATGAAGACGGGAAGCTGGGCTACAAGGGCCGCTGGGGCGCTTATGGCAAGCTGCCCACGGTTCCTGCGGGCGAGGGCGGCTTCGATCCGGCCCATGCGATGGATCCGTCAAAGAAGGCCGATCCCGCCGCGCCGACCTTCGCCAATATCGTGCATTGCGTGGTCCCGACGAAAGACGGCCATGTCTATGTCTGCGACCGCAACAACAACCGCGCCCAGCTGTTCCGACGCGAAAAGAATGGCGACCTGAGCTTCGTGCGCGACGTGGCGGTCGGCATGGGGACGGAGGGGATGCACACGGTGACCGACATCGCCTTCTCGCCCGATGCCGAGCAGAAATATATATATGTCGCCGACATGATGAACGGGCGCATCTGGATCCTGCTGCGCAAGACGCACGAGATACTGGGCGCGTTCGGGCGGATCGGGCGGCAGGCCGGGCAGTTCACCTGGCTGCACAGCATTGATACCGACAGCCAGGGCAATATCTATACCACCGAAGTCAGCACCGGACGGCGCGTGCAGAAGCTGGTGTTCACGGGTATCGAGTGAATTGAAACGCTTTTGGGAGAGGGAGGCTACATGGCTACCGAACTATATGATCTGACCGTCCCTTTGTTCGTGCGGGGACTGAACAGCCTGTCCGCGATCCTGACCAAGGGCGAAGCCTTCGCGGCGGAACAGGGCCTCGACCCGCTGACGCTGACGGGCGCGCAGCTGATCGCGGACATGAAGCCGCTGACCGCGCAGGTGCAGTTCGCCTGCGACAGCGCCAAGGGGGCCGTGACCCGGATCGGCGAGCTGGAGCCGGTGGCGATGCCCGACACCGAACAGAGCTTTGCCGAGTTGCAGGCGCGGATCGCGAAGACCATCGCCTTGCTGGAGGCGGTCCCGCGCGAAAGGATCGACGGGCGGGAGGACGCGCAGATCGTGCTGAAAATCCCGAACGGCGAAATACCCTTTACCGGCCGCAGCCATGTGCTGACCTTCTCGCTGCCCAATTTCTATTTCCACGTCACCATGGCCTATGCGCTGCTGCGCCAGGCCGGCGTGCCGGTCGGCAAGCTGGACTATCTGGGCGGGATTTAACCCACGAGCCTGATCGACGCGCTGGAAACCCAGCCCGAAAGGCAGGGGCCGTCATAGGCGCGCTTGGCGTCGACCGGCTCCGACACGCCGCAGTCGGCCGGTGCCGCTGCGCTGTCCGCCGGGTCGCTCGCCGGCTGGATGACGACGCCCAGCCATTTCTGATCGAGGCTGCGCGTGCAGACGAAGGCGCGCGCGCCCTCCGCCATGCGGCCGGTTTCCGGCGCGTCGGCGAAGGGCGCGGCCCGCACGGCTAGGCCCGCTGCGCCCACTCGAACCGCCTGTCCCCGCACGCCGCAGGCGTCGAGACGCGAACCGTCTTCGCCAATGACCACGGGCCGCTTCTGCGCCGCCTCCATCCGGCTCTCGGTCACCTCTTCGCGCGCCGCGCCGGCGAGCGAACTGTTGGGCAATTCCTCCAGCACGTCGCTGGTTTTCGAGCAGGCGGCAAGGCACAGGAGCACGGGCAGGACGAAGCGCATGAGCGGCGTGATAAACCGCCCCGAACCGCCTTGAAAGGGGCCTATTTCGCTTTCGTTTCCCTATGCTTTTCCCTATATGCTGGGCATGAACGACATTCCCGAGAACAGCGGCGAAAATACGCCGGAAAACACCCCCAATCAGAACAGCCCGAACGCCAACACATATGGCGCCGACAGCATCAAGGTCCTCAAGGGGCTGGACGCGGTGCGCAAGCGGCCGGGCATGTATATCGGCGACACCGATGACGGATCGGGCCTGCATCACATGGTGTTCGAGGTGTCGGACAATGCGATCGACGAGGCGCTGGCCGGTCATTGCGACAAGATCGTCATCACGCTGAACCCGGACGGCTCCGTCTCGGTCGAGGATAATGGTCGCGGCATTCCGACCGGCATCCACAAGGAAGAGGGCGTGTCAGCGGCCGAGGTCATCATGACCCAGCTGCACGCGGGCGGTAAGTTCGAAAATACGTCCGACGACAACGCCTACAAGGTGTCGGGCGGCCTGCACGGCGTGGGCGTGTCGGTCGTGAACGCGCTGTCGGAGTGGCTGGACCTCAACATCTGGCGCGACGGGCAGGAGCACTGGATGCGCTTTGCCTATGGCGATGCGACCGCGCCGCTCAAGGTGATCGGCGACGCGCCAGAGGGCAAGAAGGGGACGCGCGTCACCTTCCTCGCCTCGACCGAAAAGGCGCCGGGCGACGGCGGCACGTTCAAGAACCAGACCGAATATGATTTCGACAAGCTGGAGCATCGCTATCGCGAGCTGGCGTTTCTCAATTCCGGCGTGCGGCTGTTCCTGGTGGACGCCCGGCACGAGGAAAAGAAGGAAGTCGAACTCTATTATGAGGGCGGCATCGCGGCCTTCGTCAAATATCTCGACCGCAACAAGACCCCGCTGATGCCCGATCCGATCGCGATTTCGGGCACGCGCGACGATGTGACGATCGACGTCGCGCTGGAGTGGAACGACTCCTACTACGAAAACGTCCTCTGCTTCACCAACAACATCCCGCAGCGCGACGGCGGCACGCATCTGGCCGCGTTCCGCGCGGCGCTGACCCGCACGCTCAACAACTATGCCGAAAAGTCGGGCGCGCTGAAGAAGGAGAAGGTCTCCCTCACCGGCGAGGACATGCGCGAGGGGCTGACCGCGATCGTCTCGGTGAAGCTGCCCGATCCCAAATTCTCGTCGCAGACCAAGGACAAGCTGGTCTCCTCCGAAGTGCGCCAGCCGCTCGAAAGCCTGATGGCCGACAAGATGGCCGAATGGCTGGAGGAGAACCCGGCCAACGGCAAGATGATCGTGCAGAAGATCATCGACGCCGCCGCCGCCCGCGAAGCCGCGAAGAAGGCGCGCGAGCTGACCCGGCGCAAGGGCGTGATGGACATCGCCTCGCTGCCCGGCAAGCTCGCCGACTGCCAGGAGCGTGACCCGGCCAAGTCCGAACTGTTCCTGGTCGAGGGTGACTCCGCCGGCGGCTCCGCCAAGCAGGGCCGCAACCGCCACAACCAGGCGATCCTGCCCTTGAAGGGCAAGATCCTGAACGTGGAGCGCGCCCGCTTCGACCGGATGCTCTCGTCGAAGGAAGTCGGCACGCTCATCCAGGCGATGGGCACCGGCATCCGCGACGATTTCAACCTCGACAAGCTGCGCTACCACAAGATCGTCATCATGACTGACGCGGACGTCGATGGCGCGCATATCCGCACGCTGCTGCTGACCTTCTTCTACCGGCAGATGCCCGCGATCATCGAGGCAGGCCACCTCTACATCGCCCAGCCGCCGCTGTATAAAGCCACACGCGGCCGCAGCGAGGTGTACCTCAAGAACGAAGCCGCGCTGGAGGCCTATCTGGTCGACAATGGCGTCGACACGATGGCGCTGGACAATGCGGGCGTGCTGCGCACCGGCGGCGACCTGCGCAGCCTCATCGAGCATGCCATCCGCATGCGCGCGGTGATGCGCTACGTGCCGCGCCGCTACGATCCCTCGATCATCGAGGCGCTGAGCCTCAATGGCGCGCTTGACCCGGAACTGAGCCGCGAGGCACAGGCGGAGCGACTGGCCGCGACCGTCACATGGATGGCCGCGCAGGACAGCGAAGGGCGCTGGAGCGGCCGCATCGCCGAGGAAGGCGGCTTCCATTTCGAGCGGCTGTGGCGCGGCGTCACCGATCATCACATGATCGAGGCGGGCTTCGTCGGATCGGCTGAAGCGCGCAAGCTGCACGGCATCGCGGCGGAGGATGCCGCGAGCTATCGCACGCCCGCGCGCCTCATCACGATCAAGGCGGCGCAGGCGGCCGGCGAAGCGGGCGACGATGATCTGACCGCTGCCCCGACCAAGGGCGCGCTGGTGACCCGGCCGAGCGAGCTGCTCGACGCGATCCTCGCGGCCGGGCGCAAGGGCCTCGCCATCCAGCGCTACAAGGGGCTGGGCGAGATGAACGCCGAGCAGCTGTGGGAAACCACGCTCGACCCCAATGTCCGCTCGATGCTGCGCGTCGAGGTGGAGCAGGCCGATGTCGCCGACGAGATCTTCACCCGCCTGATGGGCGATGTCGTCGAACCACGGCGCGAATTCATTCAGGACAATGCGCTCAACGTCGCCAATCTGGACGTTTGAGCTTAGAGGCGTAGCGGTCGATCAGGCGACCGCTACGCCTTCCTTCTGCCGGATCGTGAAAAATGGCAGCGCATGGTGGACGATCCAGCCGATCGTCACCGCATAGAGCAGCGTGCCCACGCCCACGGTCCCGCCCAGCACCCAGCCCACGACCAGCACCGTCAGTTCGATGCCGGTCCGCACCCATTTCACCGGCCATCCCGTCCGCGCGCACAGGCCCGTCATCAGCCCGTCGCGCGGCCCCGGCCCCAGTCGCGCGCCCAGATAGGCCCCGCCGGCAATGCCATTGAGCACGATCCCGCCGACCAGCCAGGCGATGCGCGGGCCATAGCCCTCCGGCGTCGGGAGAAGCCATAAACTGGCATCCACCGCCACGCCGATGATCAGGATATTGGTCACCGTGCCGATCCCCGGCTTCTGCCGCAGCGGCCACCACAGCAGCAGCACCAGCGCGCCGATCAGGTTCACCGTCATGCCCAGCGACAGGCCGATGCGGGGCGCAAGCCCCTGATGCAGCACGTCCCACGGGTCCAGGCCCAGATTGGCGCGCACCAGCATCACCATGGAGAAGCCATAAAGGGCGAGGCCCCAGACAAGCTGGAACAGGCGGCGGGTCATCATCATGATGCCGCCACTAGCCCAACTGGCCTTGGACAACAGAGCCAGTTTGCGCTATCTGGCCTCGAGAAATGTCGTGATTGGAGCCTTCGCCCATGTCCACTTCCTTCCTGCGCCCGCCTTCGCTGCTTCGCCTGCTGGGCGCCTGGCGCGCCGGGGATTCGGGCGAGCCGGCTTATCGCCAGCTGGCGCGCGCGCTGAAGATGCTGGTGCTGGACGGCCGCATCGGCCTCAACGTCCGACTGCCCGGCGAACGCGAACTGGCCAGCGCGCTCGGCCTCAGCCGCACCACCATTGCCGCCGCCTTCGACCGGCTACGGGACGAAGGCTATCTGGAAAGCCGGCAGGGGTCGGGCAGCGTCACCCGCCTGCCGACCGGCCGCATCGATCCCGATTCCGCGTCTGACACGCCAGCGGTGGACACGGTGCAGGGGTCCAATCTGCTGAACTGGACCCACGCCGCGCTGCCCGCCGCGCCCGGCGTCGGCCGCGCCTATGCCGGCGCGGTGGAGATGCTGCCCGCCTATCTCAATGAACTGGGCTATGACGCGCTGGGCCTCGTGCCGCTGCGCCGCGCCATCGCCGAACATTTCAACCGGCGCGGCTGTCCGACCGATCCGGCGCAGATCATGGTCACCAGCGGCGCGCAGCAGGGCCTGTCGCTGCTGATGCAGTGGCTCGCTGGCCCCGGCGACCGCGCGGTCATCGATCATCCCACCTATCACAACGCCATCCGTGCGTTGCAGCGCGCCCATGTCGTGCCGGTGCCGGTCGGCCTGCCGGGGCAGGGCTGGGACATCGACGCGATGGACGCCGCCTTCCGCCAGACCGCGCCGCGCTTCGCCTATCTGATCGCCGATTTCCACAATCCCACCGGCCGGTCGATGGACGTCGCCACCCGCCGCGCGCTGGTCGAGGTCGCGACCCGCAGCCACACGCCGCTCATCATCGACGAGACGATGGTGGCGACCGCGCTGGACGCGCCCGCGCCGCCGCCGGTCGCGGTCAACGACCTGTCGGGCCGGCAGGTCATCACTTTGGGTTCGGCCAGCAAGGTGTTCTGGGGCGGGCTTCGCGTCGGCTGGATCCGCGCTGATCCGCAGACGATCGCCGCACTGGGCCGCCTGCGCGCCACCTATGACATGGCCAGTCCTGTGCTGGACCAACTCGTCGTCGCCTCGCTGCTCGACGCGCAACAGGGCTTTGGCGATCGCGTGGGCCTGCTGCGCGCCCGGCGCGATCATCTGATCGCGACGCTGGCGCAGAAGCTGCCGCACTGGCGCTGCGAATCGCCGGCAGGCGGCCTGTCGCTCTGGGCCGAACTGCCCCGCGCCGAAGCCACCGCGCTCGCCAGCCTCGCTGAAAGCATGGGCGTGCGCGTGGCCCCCGGCCCGCGTTTCGGCGTCGGCGGCGCATTCGAACGCTTCCTGCGCCTGCCCTTCACGCTGGAGGAGGAGCAGCTGACTCTCTGCGTCGATCGCCTCGCCGAAGCCGACGCCCGCCTCCACATCCGCGCGCCCCGCTCCCGCGACGCGCTGGCCGTCGCGCTGGAGGCCGACCGGCTGATTTGAGCGTCTATATAAAGCCCCTCCCCTTCAGGGGAGGGGTTGGGGTGGGGGATGTCTCGCAGAGACCAGAGTTTCTTGTCCCCCAGCCTCACCCCATCCTTTTCAGCAACCACCCAATGCTCGCGCCACCCGGTAGCGCCTGCGCGCTCACCACCAGCTGCCGCGTGGGATGCGGCCGCCCCTCGCCATCGATCCACAGGCTCTCCTCGATCGACAGCGCCCCCACGCCCGCGCGGAACTGCCACAGCGCGCCCAGATCGACCCGCAGCAACGCGCCCATCTGGTCCGCCGTCAGCGTCGGCTCCACGCCCGGCGCCAGGTGAAAGCGCACATGCACCGGCAGGCTGGCGGGCTTGCGCCGCCGCTCGGCCGGGGTCAGCATGTCCTCGCCACGGATTTCCTTGCCGTCGCCGCTCATCAGCAGCAGCCGGCGGTGGACATAGCCCATGCGCCGCACATAGCCGTCATGGCTGAGGTCGAGCCGGCTGCCGGTCTCCAGCTCCTGCCGATTGAGCTCCACCTCGGTAACCCCGCGCCCCAGCGTGCCGTCCGGCAGCAGCGCGGTGGAGTTGCAATCGTCCAGCACCAGCGTCGAATGCGCCGCCGTGGTGCGCAGCCCCTGCGCCAGTTCGCGCGGCACCCATGCGCCCTCCAGCCCCGCGCCGCCGCAATTCACGATCAGCCGCTGGTTGCCGTCGCTCACCTCGATCGCGCCGGTGGACGCGCAGCCCGCCTCCGCCAGCCGCGCGACCGGCGGCGGCGCGGCGTCGATCTGGAGCACCGTCTGCCCCGCCGCGATCCGCTGATAGCCCCAGTCGCGCGCCTGCCGCAGCGGCCGCGTCCGCACCCGGCTGGCGCGCACCACCGCCTCGACCGCCTTGGGGTCGGTCGCCGCTGCGCCCTGCCAGCTGCCAAGGCCGCCGTCGCCATGGGTCAGCCCCAGCAGCGCCGGCACGGCCCGCGCCAGGCCTTCATGAATGAAGGCCGGCACCGCTTCCCGCCGCGACTCGTACACTGCCGTCACCATCGACAGCAGCATGATCCCTTCCAGCTGCGCCAGCGGCGACCGCGAAATGATGCCGCCATCATGGTGGAATGTGCTGTCGATCGCGCGCTTCAGGCCCGCTTCGCCGAACATCTTGCGCGTCGCCCCGCCCGGCATCAGCATCGACGCCGCGACGATCCCGCCCCACGCCACCAGCCGCGCCAGCCCCAGCGGCGCCTTGTCGGCGCTGCGATCGAGATGCCGCGCCGTGCGCGCGACGCAGTTCAGCACCAGCGACCGATAGACCAGGTCGCTCGACGACAGGATCAGCGGGGCATGCGCCGTCCAGTAGAAGATGCGCCAGCTGGCATTGTCGGCGCGCCAGGCCGGCTCGCTCGGCGTGGCGGCATGCGCCTCCAGCCATTTGCGCATCAGCCCCTCGGCGATCGGCGCGGCCTGCTCGCGGCCCACCGCCGTCGCCAGATCGCGCAGCCAGCGGAAGCTGTGCAGATAGTCGACAAAGCCCGGCGCAACGTCCAGCCGCGCGAAGTTCACACTGTCGATGGCCAGCTTCTGGCCCCGGAACAGGAAGTAACCCGCCCGCATCGCCTGCCCCGCGCGCATGTCGCCGGGAATTTCGCTGTCCGGCACCGCCAGCAGCTTCAGCGGATATTTGCCCTTCAGGTGACGGCCATGCAGCGGCGTCTTCCAGCTCAGCAGATAGAAGCGATTGGCGATCCGCTCGGCCAGCGACAGGCCCTTGTCACCCGCCAGGCGGATGAGCCGCTTGCCCTGCTCTATCCCGTCCTCGACCTCATCGGGGCCGCGCTCGGGATGGGGGGGGATGCGCCGATAGTCGTTCACCCGCCCCGCAGCTTTCGGATATTGTCGGCATAGGCCGCGGGGCCACCCCGGAAGGTCGCCGTGCCGGCCACCAGCACGTCCGCCCCGGCCTCGATTGCGCGCGGCGCGGTCGTGAAATCGATACCGCCGTCGACCTGCAGGCGGATGTCGCGGCCCGACTTGTCGATCATCTTGCGGCACGCCTCGATCTTGCGCAGCTGGTTCTCGATGAAGCTCTGCCCGCCGAAACCGGGATTGACGCTCATCACCAGGATCAGGTCGATATCGTCGATCAGATAGTCCAGCATCTTCGCCGGCGTGCCGGGGTTCAGCACCACGCCCGCCTGTACGTTCAGCGACTTGATGTGCTGCACCGTGCGGTGGATGTGCGGCCCGGCCTCCGGGTGGACGGTCAATATGTCCGCGCCGGCCGCGGCAAAGGCGTCCAGAAACGCATCCACCGGCGATATCATCAGGTGAACGTCCATCACCTTGTTGGTGTGCGGGCGCAGCGCCTTCACGACGCCCGGGCCGATCGTGATGTTGGGTACGAAATGCCCGTCCATCACGTCGACATGCACCCAGTCGCAACCGGCTTCGTCGATCGCGCGCACCTCCTCGCCCAGACGGGCGAAGTCGGCGGACAGGATGGAGGGCGAAATAAGGATAGGACGGGTCATTTGACCGTTCGCCTTAACCATGGTCGCGAATCGGGGCAATGTCGATTTGCGGTGATCTTTCGCTTTATCGAATCGATCGCCCCTGACCGCTTGAGATCGCCCGGAAATCCGGCGCGATCAGGTGCAGACGATCGCCCTCGCCCCAACATCGCGCAACAGCCATTCGTACAGCGGCCCCTGCTGCGCCGGCCGCTTCGCCGCCAGCAGGACGCACAGCGACCCGCGCAGCGCTTCGATCATGCGCAGCAGCAGCGCCTCGCCGGCCCGGCCGCGCACCCGCCGACAGTCGCCCACCGCCGACAGCGTGCGTGCGCCGACGATGCCGTCGATGCGCAGATCGTCATGATCCTTCCCCTCGCGGTTGAGCGCATTGAGCGCGCGTTGCAGCATCCGCGCCGCCGCCGCCGCGCCCAGGTCAACCGCGATGTCGAACAGGGCGGCCGCCACATCCGGCGTCATCTCCGCCACAAAGGCAAAGCCCGCCTCCTCCCAGTAAAGCCGCCGCCAAAGCGCCCCCTTCTGCACGTCCGCCCCCATGCGCTCCATCGCCGCCGCGACCAAATGCTCGATATCCACCGCTCGCCTCCTGATGTTCAGACAGGCGATTCAGTTATTTCATGGTGGGGGCTGTAGGACAGGCCATGTTTCAAAACGGCATAAGATATCGATATCAGAAGTTGTTGTGCGCGACGCAATCGCGCTCCTGGTAATGCGTGCATCTCATGTTGCATGTTGGGGCGGGATGAGAGGATTCGAATCTCCGCCCCCCACATGCGTGGTGCGATGGAATGTGGGCAAATCACTTTATCAGCCTCAACGAAATCAACGACGTATTGACCTTCGAACTGTCCAACGGCGAAAAGGGTAGGGCATGGGTAGGGAATGGATCAAAGTCGATCCAGAATTGCCGCTTTCATCGCTGTATGTGTCGGCATACCCGGCGTAATCAGGGGGGCAAGTGTGTCGCGCATAAATGCGTCGGTGCTGTTGCCTGCCCGGACCAAGGCCAAAGTCTGTCGAAGATTGGTGAAAATCTGGCCCGCCGCTGATTTCAAATCGTCTGGTTGATTGCCGCGCCCCACGCTGGCCGCGAGCGCGTCGGCTTTGATTTGAAGCACGTCGGCAACTTTGTCGGTGTGTCCGACGCTTTCCGCAAGCTTCGTCAAAACATCGTCTGCAAACAGGTGGCATTCCAAGTTGCGTTCGCCCAAAACGAGGTTCCCGTCTTTCTCGAAATCTTGCACTTCTTGTTGAGATTTATCGTCCCTGTCGCACAGCGATATGACGCGTGCGCCGCTGGCAATATCGTCCAACGCCGAACGAACGCTAGCGCCCGCCGTTGCCACTTGGTTCGATGATCCGCCCGATACAAAAACAATTTCCGCCGCCGACGGGCCTAGGACACGATTGTAAATTTCAGCGTCAAAATTTTTGCGTCGATTGCCTAGCGTCGATCCTTCACAAACGACGATGACCGACGGAACTATGCGGCTGGACAGGTCGTCAATTGCTATCGAAAGCATCTTCTCCCACGCAATGCGACCGATGCTGCTTGGAACGAGTTTGCGCGGTTCGTCAGGTTCTACGCCATCGAAATCGATTATCGCTACGCTGCCCGGCGCTTCGATGCTTAGGGCTTGCGCGGCTCGCATGACGCCAAGTGAGTGCGTGGTGATCCAAAGTTGCGACTTTTCCGGGATCAACGCATACATTTCCTTCATCAGCGAGCCTTGGACGCGCGTGTGCAAATGTGTTTCTAGTTCATCTATGCACCAAATTGCATCTGCATAGAACTTTGTTTTCATGTGCATGTCTAGAAGAAGATCAAATGCCGCCTTCTCGCCGCCTGAAAGATTCTTATAATTGTATGACGAAACCGTTCATTTTTCGAAATTGAATGTTCCGTTTTCCAATGGATCACTTATATCATTCAATATTAAGTCGCCAAAAACATTCATCATCGACTTTCGTATTCCGCCGATAAGTTCGTTTCTTAATTCTTCCACCGTCTTTTTATTGTTTTGAAGATTGTAAACGCCTGAAACAGTTTCATATATCAGGCGCTGATAATTTTGAGATACGACTTGGTCGTTCTGAATGGAGCGGGCTACGCGCAACTCTTCGATAGGCGAGCCAAGCCTGTTGATCGACCCGATATTGAAATCTGGGTCATTTCTATAAGCCGTTCTGACATAAAGCGAACTTTTGACCGGCGGAAGTCCCTCGTGCGTTTCGACAACCGCTGAATCGCTCCATGAAAAGGTGCTTTCTTCGCCTTTGCGATAATACGTTTCGTCGCTGTCTCGGCCCCATCCGGCCTTTTGGCGATGCCAACTTATGAGTGCATCAAACAGCGATGATTTCCCGCTCCCGTTTGGGCCTACGACGACTACCAATTTCGCGGTGTCTGGGATTCCGGTTATCTCTAGGTCAGTGAAACGTTTGAAGCTTTTCAGATGGATGCGCTTAACCTTCATAGCCCCGCCTTCAGTGCCCCCGTGCTATACGTGACCGACAACGATGGTCGTCGCGCCTAATTCGCGATGAAGCACTTGATTGCAGTTCGATTGGGTGGTTGCCAGCACTTTTGCGACAATTTTGGCCTTCGTCGCCTGCCGCTCGCCATTTCTTGTGCGTCGTGGGCACAAGGGCTGTTCGCCGTGGCACGAGCCTACCCATAACCTGCCCACGCTGCACTTGGCAGCGGGTAGGTGTAGCTAAGTTGTTGATTTATTTGGTCGGGACGAGAGGATTCGAACCTCCGACCCCCACACCCCCAGTGTGATGCGCTACCAGGCTGCGCTACGTCCCGACCGGAGGGCGCCCAATAGATGCAACCCGCGCCACTTGCAAGCCCCCGGATCAGCCATCCGCCTTGCGTCGAATAGCCCCCTGTGTTAGCCGCCCGCCCTTGATCGCATGGGGCCGTTCGGCGTCCGTGCGCGCGGCACCAGAAGAGCGAAAGTCCACTCCATGATCATCACCCCGGCCTTGGCCCAGACGGCGGGCGGGCAAGCCTCGGGCGCCGGTATTCTGGTGCAGATGCTTCCCCTCGTCCTGATCTTCGTCGTCTTCTACTTTCTGCTCATCCGCCCGCAGCAGAAGCGGATGAAGGACCACAAGGCCCGCATCGACGCCGTCAAGAAGGGTGATCAGGTCGTCACCGGCGGCGGCCTGATCGGCAAGGTCGTGCGCGTGGATGAACTCTATGCCGACATCGAACTGGCGCCGGGCATGAAGGTGAAGGCGGTCAAGTCCACCCTGACCGACGTCGTCGATCCGATGACCGCCAAGCCCGCGAACGACTGAGTCCGCCAACCATGCTCAACTTCTCCCGCTGGGCGACGATCGGCATCCTCCTGCCGCTGCTGGTCGGCATCCTCTGCGCGGTCCCCAGCTTCCTGCCGGACCGGATCGTCAGCCAGTTGCCCTCGACGCTGCAAACGCGCGTCAATCTGGGTCTCGACCTGTCGGGCGGCAGCTATCTGCTGCTGGAGGCGGACACCAATGACGTCGCCAAACAGCGGCTCGCCAATATGGAAGAGCAGGTCCGCACAGAAATGCGCCGGGGTTCCCCGCGCATCGCGATCGGCGACATTTCCAGCCGCGACGGGAAGCTCAGCTTCATGGTCCGCGACGCTGCGCAGGTGGACGCGGCAGTCGAGCGTATCCGCCCGATGACGCAGGGCGCGGGCCTGACCGGCCAGCGCGACTTCGATGTCGAGGTGCGCGACAGCACCACCATCGTCGTCACGCCGACCAGCGCGGGCGTCGACAATGCGGTCAAGGGCGCGATGCAGGTCGCGACCGAGGTCATCCGCAAGCGCATCGACGAGATGGGCACGCGCGAACCCACCATCCAGCAGCAGGGCGCGAACCGCATCGTCGTCCAGGTGCCGGGCCTGCAGAACCCGCAGGAGCTGAAGGACCTGCTCGGCAAGACCGCCAAGCTGGAATTCAAGCTGGTCGACATCACCGCGAACCCCGCCGAAGTCGCGCAGGGCCGCGCGCCGGTGGGCAGCGAAGTGCTGCCCTATCCGGAAAGCCAGGCCGGCCGGATCGCCGTCAAGCGGCAGGTCATGGTGTCAGGTGAAGACCTGATCGATGCACAGCAGGGTTTCGACCAGCGGGACAACCGTCCTAATATTTCGTTCCGTTTCAACGGCGCTGGCGGCCGGAAATTCGGTCAGGTGACATCGGCCAATATCAACCGTCCCTTCGCGATCATTCTGGACGGGACCGTCTTGTCGGCTCCCAATATCGAAACGGCTATTCTGGGTGGATCGGGGACGATCACCGGCAATTTCACCGTTGAAAGCGCCAACCAGCTCGCCATCGCGCTGCGTTCGGGCAAGCTGCCAGTCGCGCTCAAGATCGTGCAGGAATCGACCGTCAGCCCGGAACTGGGCGCCGACTCGATCCGCGCCGGCGTCACCGCCTCGATCATCGCGGTCATCGCGGTCGCGGCGTTCATGTTCCTGAGCTACGGCCGCTTCGGCCTCTACGCCAACCTCGCCGTCGCCATCAACGTGCTGGTGATCCTGGGCGTGATGGGCATGCTGGGCGCGACGCTGACCCTGCCGGGCATCGCCGGCTTCGTGCTGACCATCGGCACCGCGGTCGACGCCAACGTCCTCATCTACGAGCGTATCCGCGAGGAACGACGGAGGGGAAGGGGCGTGGTCGCGGCGATCGAGCATGGCTACAAGGAAGCCAGCCGCACCATCTTCGAAGCGAACGTGACGCACGCCATTGCGGGCCTCATCATGCTCTTCCTGGGTTCCGGCCCGGTCAAGGGCTTCGCGATCGTGCTGCTGATCGGCATCGCCACCAGCGTGTTCACCGCCGTCACTTTTACGCGCCTGCTGGTGGCCCACTGGGTCCGTCGCAACCGCCCGACCGACATCAACATCTAAAGGGGGAGGGAAACAGCCATGAAACTCCTGAAACTCGTCCCCGACAACACGAACATCGGTTTCGTCCGGGTCCGCCATCTCGCCTTTGCGCTGACGGCGCTGCTGACGGTGCTGTCGGTCGGCGCGACCTTCTGGCACGGCCTCAACTTCGGCGTCGATTTCGTCGGCGGCGTCGCCATCGAGGAGAAGTTCGCGTCCCCGCCGCCGCTGGACGAGGTGCGATCGACCATCAACAATCTGGGCGTCGGCGAAGCCACGCTCCAGCAGCTGGGCGGCCAGAACACCGTCACCATCCGGCTCCCGGTCCCCGAATCGACCGATCCCGCCGCGACCAACATCATGGTGGAAAAGGTGAAGACCGCGCTCGCGGCGAAATTCCCCGGCGCGACCTTCTCCAACTATTCCACCGTCTCGGGCAAGGTGTCGAACGAGCTGGTGCGCGACGGCGTGCTCGCCGTGGTGCTGGCGATCGTTGGCATCGCGATCTTCTCCTGGTTCCGCTACGAATGGCAGTTCGGCGTCTCCACGGCCGTCGCGATCATCCATGACGTGCTGATGGCGGTCGGCTTCTTCGCGGTCACCGGCATGGTGTTCGACCTCACGATCGTCGCCGCCGTGCTGACGATCGTGGGTTATTCGATCAACGACAAGATGGTGATCGACGACCGCATCCGCGAGAATATGCGCAAATATCGCAAGATGGACATGAAGGCGCTGATCGACCTGTCCGTCAACGAGACTCTGCCGCGCACCGTCATGACCTCCGTCACGGTGCTGCTGGCGCTGGGCGCGCTGCTGCTGCTGGGCGGCCATGTGCTGCGCGGCTTCACCGCGGCGATGATGCTGGGCATTATCGTGGGCACCTATTCCTCGGTCTATGTCTCCTCCTCGCTGCTCATCACGCTGGGCCTGACCCCGGCGTCGGCGGAGAAGAAGGCGGCGAAGGCCGACATGGCCCGCGCCGAGCGCGTCGGCCCGCGTGACGACGGCGCACGGCCCTGACAGAGCGCCGCACTGGCATCGAACTGCGCCGTGACGACACGGGGCTGGGGCCGATCGTCACCGGCTTTCAGGGCCGGGGCTATCGGGTCCGCGATGACGTGTTTCCCGGCGGCCTGCTGCTCAGCCCCGTGCGCGCGCTCGCCTGGGACGCCGCGCCGGCCATTGACGCGCTGACGCCAGAGGCGCTGGGCGATCTCGCCAGCCTCGACCCGAAGCCCGAATTCCTGCTGCTGGGCACGGGCGCCAGCCTGCGCCAGCCGCCCCGCCTGTTCGTGCGGGCGATGGAGGCGATGGGGCTGGGCGTCGAGGCGATGGACAGCCGTGCCGCCGCCCGCGCCTGGGGCGTGCTGCGGGCCGAGGAACGCTGGATCGTCTGCGCGCTGCTGCCGCTGTAGCTCGGCCTTTCGCACCGACCTTGCGCTTTATCTTTCCCGCGCTTAGTCTCACGGCCAAGTTCCTTCGCCTTTCCGGCGTCGGCAGAAGAAAAGAGATACGGCCATGGCGCGCACCAGCAGCCCATCGCCGCAGGGTCCCCGGGGCGTTCCCGCCCCGCCCGAAGGGGTAACGGGGAACAGGGCTGCGGCCATCGCGCCCCCGACGATCCAGCGGGGCGCTCCCAGACATGGCGCGAGCCATCGCCGCTCCTATGCCGCCATCGACCTTGGCACCAATAACTGCCGCCTGCTGATCGCGCGCCCGTCCGCTGACGGCTTCGTCGTGGTCGACGCCTTTTCGCGCATCGTGCGGCTGGGCGAGGGGCTGGCGGCAACCGGCCGGATCAGCGATGTCGCCATGGACCGTGCCGTCGCCGCGCTCACCATCTGCGCCGAAAAGCTGCGTCGCCGCCACGTCACGCTCGCCCGCTCGGTGGCGACCGAAGCCTGCCGCCGCGCCAGCAACGGGGCCGCCTTCATCGAACGGGTCTATCGCGAAACCGGCATCGCCCTCGACATCATCACCGCGCAGGAGGAGGCGCGGCTCGCCGTGCTGGGCTGCCACGCGCTGCTGGAGCCGGGCGACGGCCCCGCGCTCATCTTCGACATCGGCGGCGGATCGACCGAACTGGTGCTGGTCGACGCGCGCGAAGGCGTCGCGCCGCGCATCCTCGACTGGGTCAGCGCGCCCTGGGGCGTCGTCTCCCTGACCGAGACCGAGCCGGTCGCCCGCGACGACCAGGGCGAGCGCCTCGCTGCTTATGCCCGCATGCGCGCCCGCGCCACCGACGCCTTCGCCGCCATGGCCCGCCGCCTGCCGCGCGACCTGTCGGACATCCGGCTGCTTGGCACCTCGGGCACCGTCACCACGCTCGCCAGCCTGCATCTCGACCTGCCGCGCTATGACCGGCAGGCGATCGACGGGCTGATCGTGCCGTCCGCCTCGATGCGCTCGATCTCCAGCCAGTTGTCGTCCATGTCGCTGGCCGAGCGCCAGACGCTGCCCTGCATCGGCACCGAACGCGCCGACCTGGTGGTGGCGGGCTGCGCCATCCTCGAATCGATTCTCGACATCTGGCCGGCACAGCGCCTGGGCGTCGCCGATCGCGGCATCAGAGAAGGCATTTTGCGCGGCCTCATGGACCGCAGGGGAGCATCCTCATGAGAGGCGCTGGAGCGGGCAAGGTCCGCGTAAAAACCGCGCGCGGGCGCACCGCGCAATCGGCGCGCTGGCTGGAGCGCCACCTCAACGACCCCTATGTCAAGAAGGCGCAGGCGGAGGGCTGGCGCAGCCGCGCCGCCTTCAAGCTGATTGAACTCGACGAGAAATTCCATTTCCTGCGCGGCGTGCGCCATGTCGTGGACCTGGGCGTCGCGCCCGGCGGCTGGGCGCAGGTGGTGCGCAAGCAGTGTCCCAAGGCGAAGGTGGTCGGCATCGACCTGCTGCCGGTGGATCCTATCGGCGGCGTGACACTGTTCGAAATGGACTTCATGGACGACAAGGCGCCCGCCCTGCTGCGCGAAGCCCTGGGTGACGCGCCCGATCTCGTCCTGTCGGACATGGCGGCCAACACCGTCGGCCATGCCCAGACCGACCATCTGCGCACCATGGGCCTGGTTGAGGCGGCCGCCTGGTTCGCGGTCGAAAATCTGCAAAAGGGCGGCAGTTTCGTGTCGAAAGTGTTCGCAGGCGGCACCGATACCCAGTTGCTCGCGATGCTGAAAAAGCATTTCACGACGGTCAAGCACGCCAAGCCGCCCGCCAGCCGCAAGGGCAGCGTCGAATGGTTCGTCGTGGCTCAGGGTTTCAAGGGGCGGCCGGAGCCGGTTGAGGACTGATCGCCGGCGGCCAACTTAGGGAGGGAGCTTGCTCATGAAGAAGATGATCCTATCTGCGCTGTTGATGGCCAGCACGATATCGCTCTCCCCCGCTGCGATCGCCGCCTCTGCGGCGGCCCCGCTCATCGAACGGCAGAAGCTGTTCGGCAATCCCGACCGCGCCCAGCTGCGCGTCAGCCCGGACGGCAAATGGCTCAGCTGGCTCGCGCCGCGTGACGGCGTGCTCAACGTCTGGGTCGCCCCGGCCGGCGATCCGGCGGCGGCCAAGCCCGTCACCTCGGAAAAGGATCGGCCGATCGGCGTCCATTACTGGTCGGCCGACAGCGCCATGATCCTCTATGTGCAGGACAAGGGCGGGGACGAGAATTTCCTGCTCTACGGCGTCGATGTCGCGACCGGCAAGGAACGGTTGCTCACCGATTTCCAGAAGACGCGGGTGGAAATCGTCGGCACCTCGACCACGATCAAGGACCGCATCCTCGTTGGCGTCAACAATCGCGATCCGCGCTGGCACGACATCTACAGCCTGGACCTCAAGAGCGGCAAGCTGACCGAGATCATGCGTGGCGACGGCTATCAGGGCTTCGTCGCCGACAATAATCTCGACCTGCGCATGGCGCTGCGCCCCAATGCGGCGGGCGGCTCCGACTTCTTCCGCGTCACCGGCGGCAAGGTGGAGGAAAAGCCCTTCGCCTCGACCACGCTGGAAGATGCGCTGACCACCAGCCCCGCCGGCTTCACCACCGATGGCAAGACGCTCTACTGGCTCGACAGCCGGGGCCGTGACACCGCCGCGCTGATCGCGCAGGACGTGGCGACCGGCGAGACGAAACTGCTCGCGGAAAATCCGAAGGCCGACATCGGCGGCGCCATGACCGATCCGGTGACCGGCGAGATCGAGGCCTATTCGGTTGACTATCTCACCACCCAGTGGACCGCCACCGACCCCGAAGTCGGCAAGGCGCTCGACTGGCTCAAGACCCAATTGAAGGGCGACTTCTCCGTCACCTCGCGCACCACCGACGACAGCGTCTGGACGATCTACAATGATCCCGTGACCGCGCCGGCCGCCGCCTATCTCTACGATCGCAAGGCCGGCAAGCTGACCCAGCTCTATGTCACGCGCAAGGATCTGGAGGGCGCGCCGCTCGTCCCCATGTATCCGCGCGAGATCAAGGCGCGCGACGGGCTGACGCTCGTCTCCTACCTCACCTTGCCGCCGGGCAGCGACGCGAACGGCGACGGCGTGCCCGACCAGCCCGTGCCGCTGGTGCTGATGGTGCATGGCGGCCCCTGGGCGCGCGACAGCTTTGGCTTCAACCCCTATCACCAGTGGCTCGCCAATCGCGGCTATGCGGTGCTCTCGGTCAACTATCGCGGCTCGACCGGCTTCGGGAAGAAATTCATCTCGGCAGGCGACCTGCAATGGGGCCTCAAGATGCATGACGACCTGATCGACGCGGTCGGCTGGGCGGTGCAGGCCGGCGTCACCACGAAGGATCAGGTGGCGATCATGGGCGGCAGCTATGGCGGCTATGCGACGCTCGCCGGCCTCGCCTTCACCCCCGGCGCCTTCGCCTGCGGGGTGGACATCGTCGGCCCGTCGAACCTGGAAACGCTCTTGAAGACCATCCCGCCCTACTGGACGGCCGGGATCGAACAGTTCCACCAGCGCATGGGCAACCCCAACACGCCCGAGGGCCTGAAAATCCTCAAGGCCGCTTCGCCCCTGTGGAAGGCCGACCAGATCAAAAAGCCCCTGCTGATCGGCCAGGGCGCGAACGACCCGCGCGTCAACCAGGCCGAAAGCGACCAGATCGTCGCCGCCATGAAGGCGAAGAACATCCCCGTCACCTACGTCCTCTTCCCGGACGAAGGCCATGGCTTCCACCGCCCGGCCAACAATATCGCCTTCAACGCAGTCGCCGAAAACTTCCTCTCCGCGTGCCTCAAGGGCCGCGCCGAACCGATCGGCGACACGATCAAGCAGTCCACCGCCAAGGTTCCCGAAGGCGCGAGCTTCACCCCCGGCCTCGAAGCCGCGCTGAAATAGGTTAGGCAAAACAAAAAAAGCCCCTCCCCTTCAGGGGAGGGGTTGGGGTGGGGTCTGTCCTCACGGCACAGTTCCCGACGATGCAAACCTACCTTCGGCTCCTCCTGTAAACAGGCCGGGAGCAAGATTTCTCTCGACAACCCCCAACCCGCTCCCCAATCTCCCCCTCACGCAAAGGGGGATGTGCGTGGTCTCATCGGTATCGACGGTGGCCTATCTCGGGCTTCAGGCGCGTGGCGTCGAAGTCCAGTGCCAGCTGGTCCCCGGCCTCCCCAATTTCATCGTCGTCGGCCTGCCGGACAAGGCCGTCGCCGAAAGCCGCGAGCGGGTGCGCAATGCCATCGCCGCCATCGGCCTGTCGCTCCCGCCCAAGCGCATCACCGTCAACCTGTCCCCCGCCGACCTGCCCAAGGAAGGATCGCATTTCGACCTGCCGATCGCGCTGGCCTTGCTCGGCGCGCTGGGCGTCATCGATGCGGAGATGCTCTCGGGCTATGTCGTCGTCGGCGAACTGGGCCTCGACGGCCGCACCGCCCCTTCGCCCGGCGTCCTGCTCGCCGCCATGCACGCCGGGGAGACGGAGCGCGGTCTCGTCTGCCCCGCCGCGCAAGGGCCGGAGGCTGCATGGGCAGGGCAGGCGGAAGTGATCGCCGCGCCCGACCTGCTCTCGCTGCTCAACCATTTCAAGGGGACGGCCGCGCTCTCCCCGCCGCAGCCCGGCGCGGTGGATGCGCCGCTGCGCACTGCCGACCTCAAACAGGTGAAAGGGCAGGAAACCGCCAAGCGCGCGCTGGAGATCGCGGCGGCGGGTGGCCACAATCTGCTGATGATCGGCCCGCCGGGCGCCGGCAAATCGCTGATGGCGAGTTGCCTGCCCGGCATCCTGCCTGATCTGACTCCGGCCGAGGCGCTCGAATGCTCGATGGTCGCCAGCGTCGCCGGCACGCTGGAGGGCGGCCGGATCAGCCGCGCCCGCCCCTTCCGCGCGCCGCATCACAGCGCCTCGATGGCGGCGCTCACCGGCGGCGGCCTGCGCGTGCGGCCCGGCGAGGTGTCGATGGCGCATCTGGGCGTGCTGTTCCTCGACGAACTGCCCGAATTCCAGCGCCCCGTGCTCGATTCGCTGCGCCAGCCGCTGGAAACCGGCGAAGTCAGCGTCGCGCGCGCCAACGCCCATGTCACCTTCCCGGCCCGCGTCCAGCTGATCGCGGCGATGAACCCCTGCCGCTGCGGCCATCTGGGCGACCCCGCGCTCGCCTGCGCCCGCGCCCCGCGCTGCGCCGCCGACTATCAGGCGAAAGTCTCCGGCCCGCTGCTCGACCGCATCGATCTTCACATTGAAGTTCACGCCCTCTCCGCCGCCGACCTCGTCCTGCCGCCCCCGGCCGAAGGCTCCGCCGAGGTCGCCGCCCGAGTCGCCGCCGCACGCTTCATTCAAAATGCGCGTTTTGCAGGAAGTTCACAGCGCACCAACGCCGAAATGGACGGCGAACTGCTCGAAAGTTGCGCCACGCCCGACGAACCCGGCCGCCAGTTGCTGGCCCAAGCCGCCGCCGCAATGAAGCTGTCGGCGCGCGGCTATACCCGCGTATTGCGCGTCGCCCGCACCATCGCCGACCTCGCCGGCGCGGAGGGGGTAGGGCGCGTCCATGTGGCGGAAGCGCTGAGCTACCGGCGGCGTCCGCCGGTGAATTGATCAGCCCTCGTTCGCGATCAGCTTGATCTCGCTCGCGGGCGGCACGCTGTCCTTGTGGGAGAGGCGGCCGTCGATCCGGCTGCCCGGCTCTATGGTGATGCGGTCATAGGTGACGTCGCCGGTGATCCGCGCGGTGCTGGCGACCACCAGTTCCTCCGCCGTGATCGATCCGTCGACCAGGCCGGCCAGCTGCGCGCTCTTGGCCGTCACATGCCCGCGAATGCGGCTTTCGGGTCCCTGCACCAGAGCGGCGCAGCGCAGGTCGCCCTCTATGACGCCATCGACATGCAGGTCGACCGACGCGGAGATGTCGCCGTTGATCGTCACGTCGCCGCCGATCAGCGAGAAGGGCGTGTTCCTAGCCCCGGTTGCCGACATCGGCGACACGGGCTTTTGCGAGTTGCTGGACTTGGAGAACATCTTGGTGGGCCTCCAGGAAGCGGCGGGGGTTGATGGCCTGGCCGTTCAGCCGGACCTCGAAATGCAGATGCGTGCCGGTCGAACGGCCGGTCGATCCCATCCGGGCGATGGCGTCGCCGCGCGCGACATTCTGGCCGACGCGCGCGCCGAAGCCGGAAAGATGGGCGTAGCGGGTCATGATGCCATTGCCATGCTCGATCTCGACGACATTGCCATAGCCCTGCCGCTGCCCGACATAGCTGATCTTGCCCTTCGCCGCCGCCAGGATCGGCTGGCCATAGCGACCGGGAAAATCGATGCCGGCATGAAACGCGGCATGGCCGTTGAACGGATCACGGCGATAGCCGTAGGAGCTGGTCTCCATCGGCGCGAGCGTCGGCTTGCCGGAGGGGATGGCGATCAGCCCGCGCTCGAGCGCTTCCATCTTCTGGAGCGACGCGGCCAGCGCCTCGAACTCTTCGGGGATGGCGTCGCCGCCATGCCATGGCACGAACGGACCGCCCTGCGCCTGCGCACCGCCGCGCAGCAGTTTCGCCGGGTCGAGGCCAAAGCTGCGAATGGCGTCCGCCGCCTTGTTCGCGCGGGCATCGACCGCGCGCCGCAGCAGCAGCGCGAATCGGCGCTGCCGCCCTTCGATCGTGCGCAGCGCGCCATCAGCGGATGTGGCGGCGCTGATCTTCTGGCCTTCCAGCGCCGCATTGCTCACCGGGGCGGTGGCGTTCTCGTCGAGCAGTCCGGCTGCGGCCTCGTCGCCGAAATGCGACTTGAACAGGCCATCGACGAAATCCTGCCGCTCTTCCAGATCCTGCGCCAGATCGTCCACCGACTTGCGATAGCCGGCGACCTGCCCTGCCTGTTTCGCGACGACCGCGCCCTGCTGCGCCAGTGCGGCGCGCTCCTGCGATACCGAGAGATTGTCGATCAGCACCGCCAGCGTGAAGCCGGTCCAGCCGACGACGACCGCCGTACAGGCACCCAGCGCGATCAGCTGCGTCCGGCGCGAGATGCGGATGAAGCGCACCCGTCCGCCCGAACGCAGGAATATCTCCCGCTCGGCGCACAACGCCTCGAGCCGCGCGCGCCAGGCGGCCCCAGTCTTTCCAATTCGAGCGAGCAATTGCGACCCCAGCCCATTTATAAGCGCACGGCCGCTAGCAAAGACGGCGCGCGCAGGCGAATCGACTTGTCTGGACTCGTGACGAAGCGAAGGATGGGCGCGACGAAACGTTGCGTAGGGGATTTTGTTCCGGCCTAACTGGCCTGTCTGACGCCTGCACCAATCATGGCGCAGGCGTCGGCGCCTGGCATGGCGGCGCCGAAATGAAAGCCTTGCGCATAATGGCACCCGCCTGCGCGCAGATAAGCGAGCTGAACTTCGTTCTCCACCCCTTCCGCAACCGTCTCGATGCCCAGGCTATAGGCCAGGTTCAACACGGCGCCGACGATCGCGGCGTCCTCCGGATCATCCTCGATATCCCGCACGAACCGCTGGTCGATCTTGATGATGTCGATCGGAAACTGCTTGAGATGGGAAAGTGAGGCATAGCCCGTGCCGAAATCGTCGAGCGCGATGGAGACGCCCGCTTCGCTCAGCCTGTGCAGATTGCGCTCGACCACGCCGGCATGTCGGCCCAGGAACACCGATTCGGTGACTTCTATCTGGATCTGCGCCGGCGCGACTCCGGCTGCGGACAGTTTTCGCAGCAGCATATCGGGGAAATCGCCGTCATGCAGATCGACGCCGGGAATGTTGATCGCGATATGGCCGAAGGCCAAGTCTTGCGCCGTCCAGGCGCGGCAATCGGCTATCACGGCGTCAATCATCCGCGCGCTCAGCGCCCGGCCCAGCTCGGGATGTTCGAAAGCGGCGGCGATGTCCGCCGGCATGATAAGCGTGCCGTCGGCGCGGACGCAGCGCAGCAGCGCCTCGAAGCCGACCACCCGGCCGTTCGTCACGTCCACCTTGGGCTGATACCAGGGCGTAGGCGGCGCACTGACCAGAGCGGCGCGCGCCCGGTCGAGCATATGCTGCTCGCTCTGCCAATTGGCGAGCAGCGCCGGTTCGAACAGGCAGGCGCGCCCGCGTCCGCTGTTCTTCGCTTCATACAGCGCCAGATCGGCATGTTTCATCAGCGCCACAGTGTCGCCGGCGTCATCGGGATAGAGCGCGACGCCCATGCTGACGCGGCACTCGATGGCGCGACCGTTGTGATTGACCGGCTCGCGCAGGCGCGCGCTCACCCGGTCTATGATGGCGCGCAGATCAGAGGCGTCGCGCAACCGCGTCAGCAGCATCGCGAACTCGTCGCCGCCCATGCGTGCAACCAGATCGGCGGGGCGGATCGTGTCGCGCAGCCGACTGCCAACCGCGCACAGCAGCGCATCGCCGGCGTCATGGCCGATGCTGTCGTTGACGCGCTTGAACTCGTCGACGTCGATCAGCACCACGGCCATCATGCCGCCGGCCTGCGCCGTGGCGTCCGCCGCCTCCGCCAGCCCGGCCATGAAATGCGATCGATTGGCGAGGCCGGTCAACGGGTCGGACATGGCCAGATGCGCCAGATGGCGCTCGGCCGCCTTGCGATCGGTGATGTCGACGATGCTGGAAAGGATGCAGTCCTCGCCATCGACCAGGATCGGCCGGGCGGAAAGAAGGACGTCGCGCGCGCCGCCATCGGCGCTGCGCAGCTGGCATTCCATATCGTTCAGCACCTCGCCCGCGATCACACGCGCGCGCAGTTCGTCACGACTCGTGCCGCGCACGCTGGCGCCCTCGCTGCCGAACGCGCTGTTGAAGAAGCGGATCGCGGCGTCGTTCTGGCGCACGATCGACCCGTCATGCCGGGTCACTGCCAGCGGCACCGGCACCGCGCGGAAAATGCGCTCCAGCGTGTCGCCGCTGCGGGCGAGGGCGACCCGCGCCGCTTCGGTCGCCTGCGCGGCCATCCATTCCAGTCGCTGGAGCCGGTTGCCGCGCGCCACCGCGATCCACATGCCGCAATGCAGGATCAGCATCGCCAGGATCATGCCGGGCGCGGTGGGGGAAAGGGGAGCCGGCGCCAGATAGCCGATCAGCATCGCGACGCTGCACGCCAGCCCGCCGCCGACATTGCCGCGAAAGCTGGTCGGCACCACAAGATAGAAGACCAGCGGCAGCATCACGAGCACGAAGATTGCGATGTCGCTGCGGGAGGAGACGAGGAAGGCGACGCCGACCGCCGTCACCCCCTGCCAGGCGCAGCAGATGCGCTCCATCGCCTTGAAACTGGTCATGTGCCGGGTGAGGCCGAGGCAGATCAGCGACCACAGGATTACGGTCAGTCGCGCCGGTATTGCGACATGGAAGTGCGGCGTACCGACAAACCGCCAGTCGCTCAGTAGAAACAGCGTGTTGAGTATGGCGGCGAGGATGAATAGCACCTGGGCATGCCGCCGCGACTCGCCCAGGCGATGCGCCTGGAACGCAGCTTCGCGTGAGGAGTCGCGAAATTCGCCCGAATGGGTGTAGAGGTCGCTCAATTTCCGGTCCGTCAGGCGCAAGCATCGCCGCCCAAACGAAATTCTAGGTCGCAGACCCTTAGCATTTCGCTAAACCGGGCGTTGACCATGCGCAGCCTTTCCGCTTTTCCGCCGCCGGCTTGACCGTTCGGGCGAGCGTCGCTATAGGCCCGCTGCCCAGCAGCCTGCGGTGCGTTCAGACGCGTCTGCGCGCCGCTGACAAGCAGAGCTGAACATTGCCGGATGCTCGCGCGGCTCCAGGGGGTTTTTGCCCACCGGGGCCTTTGCTGTTGGAGCCAGTGTGCTGGACCCGATGGCGACGCGAGCGGCGTTTCGGCAGAGTAACCGCCAGACATTCTGGTAACAAAAAGGTGAAGGGCTTCATGCCAACGATCAACCAGCTGGTCCGCAAGGGCCGCGAGCTGCAGAAGACCAAGTCAAAGGTCCCTGCAATGGAAGCGAACCCGCAGAAGCGCGGCGTTTGCACCCGCGTCTACACGACGACCCCGAAGAAGCCGAACTCGGCGCTCCGCAAGGTGGCCAAGGTTCGCCTGGTCAACCAGCGCGAGGTCATCACCTATATTCCGGGTGAAGGCCACAACCTGCAGGAACACAGCGTCGTGCTGATCCGCGGCGGCCGCGTGCGCGACCTTCCGGGCGTGCGCTACCACGTTCTTCGCGGCGTTCTGGATACCCAGGGCGTCAAGGACCGCAAGCAGAGCCGTTCCAAGTACGGCGCCAAGCGTCCGAAGTAAGGGGAGAACAGAAACATGTCACGTCGTCGTCGCCCCGAAAAGCGCATCATCCTGCCGGACCCCAAGTTCGGCGATATCGTGCTCAGCAAGTTCATGAACAGCATCATGCAGGACGGGAAGAAGGCTGTTGCCGAATCCATCGTCTATGGCGCCCTCGAAACCGTCGAGACGCGGTCCAAGAAGGACCCGATCCAGATGTTCCATGACGCGCTGAACAATGTGAAGCCCGGCATCGAGGTCCGCAGCCGCCGTGTCGGTGGCGCCACCTACCAGGTCCCCGTCGAAGTGCGCCCCGAGCGTTCCCAGGCGCTGGCGATCCGCTGGCTGATCACCGCCTCGCGCAACCGCAGCGAAACCACCATGGCCGCCCGCCTGTCCGGCGAGCTGCTGGACGCCGCCAACAACCGCGGCAATGCGGTCAAGAAGCGCGAAGACACGCACCGGATGGCGGAAGCCAACCGCGCCTTTTCGCACTACCGCTGGTAACATCCTTAAGTGGATGGCGCGCTCCTGGGTGCGCCGTTCATCCAGAGGTTCCGAATTCTGGTCCGTTCGCCGGGGGTCTACCCATGGCGGACGGATTGGTTTAGGGGCCGCACGCAAGACCCGAATCCCAACCGCCGGCATCCCGGCAACGGAGAAGCATCATGGCCCGCAGCCATCCGCTCGAACGCTATCGCAACTTTGGCATCATGGCGCATATTGACGCCGGCAAGACCACGACGACCGAGCGTATCCTTTACTACACCGGCAAGTCCTACAAGATCGGCGAAGTCCATGACGGCGCCGCCACGATGGACTGGATGGAGCAGGAGCAGGAGCGTGGCATCACGATCACCTCCGCTGCGACCACCTGTGTGTGGAAGGCGGAAGAGGGCAAGGGCCTCGAGCATCGCCTGAACATCATCGACACCCCCGGCCACGTTGACTTCACGATCGAAGTCGAGCGTTCGCTGCGCGTGCTCGACGGCGCGGTCGCCGCGTTCGACGGCGTCGCCGGCGTGGAGCCGCAGTCGGAAACCGTGTGGCGTCAGGCGGACAAGTACAAGGTTCCGCGCATGTGCTTCATCAACAAGCTCGACCGCACCGGCGCCAATTTCTATTATTGCGTGCAGACGATCATCGACCGTCTGGGCGCGAAGCCGGCCGTTCTCTATCTCCCCATCGGTGCGGAGAGCGAGTTCAAGGGCCTGGTCGATCTGGTCCAGAACCGCGCGATCATCTGGAAGGACGAGAATCTGGGCGCCGAGTTCACCTATGAGGAAATCCCGGCCGATCTCGCTGACAAGGCTGCCGACTATCGCGAAAAGCTGATCGAACTCGCCGTCGAGCAGGACGACGAGGCGATGGAAGCCTATCTGGAAGGCAATGAGCCGGACGTCGCG
>JBIIEH010000048.1:0-19511 GCA_044237945.1 Sphingobium sp.
TGAACCAGTCGTTCGTGCCGGTGCTGTGCGGCTCGGCGTTCAAGAACAAGGGCGTGCAGCCCCTGCTCGACGCGGTCGTGGACTATCTGCCTTCGCCGCTGGACATCCCCGACGTGCAGGGCATCAACCCGAACACCGAAGAGCCGGACAGCCGCCCGACCGCCGACGACGCGCCCTTCTCGGGTCTGGCGTTCAAGATCATGAACGATCCGTTCGTCGGCTCGCTCACCTTCCTGCGCGTCTATTCGGGCACGCTGACCAAGGGCACGTACCTGAACTCGGTCAAGGACAAGAAGGAAAAGGTTGGCCGCATGCTGCTGATGCATGCGAACAGCCGCGAGGATATCGAAGTGGCCTATGCCGGCGACATCGTCGCGCTGGCCGGCATGAAGGAAACCACCACGGGTGACACGCTGTGCGCCGAGCGCCAGCCGATCATCCTGGAGCGGATGGAATTCCCCGAGCCGGTCATCGAACTGTCGGTGGAACCCAAGACCAAGGCCGACCAGGAGAAGATGGGCGTCGCCCTCAACCGCCTGGCCGCCGAGGATCCGTCCTTCCGCGTCACGACCGATCACGAATCGGGCCAGACCATCATCAAGGGCATGGGCGAGCTTCACCTCGAAATCCTGGTCGACCGCATGAAGCGCGAGTTCAAGGTCGAGGCGAATGTCGGCGCGCCGCAGGTGGCCTATCGCGAATATCTCAAGAAGGCCGTCGACGTCGACTACACCCACAAGAAGCAGTCGGGCGGCACCGGCCAGTTCGGCCGCATCAAGGTGAAGCTGACGCCGGGCGAGCGCGGCGCGGGCATCATCTTCAAGGACGAGATCAAGGGCGGTAACATTCCGAAGGAATATATCCCCGCGATCGAAAAGGGCATGCGTGAGACGGCTGCGACCGGATCGCTGATCGGCTTCCCGATCATCGATTTCGAGATCAACCTGTATGACGGCGCCTATCACGACGTCGACTCGTCGGCGCTGGCGTTCGAAATCACCGGCCGCGCCGCCATGCGCGAAGCCGCGCAGAAGGCGGGCATCACCCTGCTGGAGCCGGTCATGAAGGTCGAGGTCGTGACCCCGGAAGAATATCTGGGCGACGTCATCGGCGACATGAACAGCCGTCGCGGCCAGATCCAGGGCACCGACACGCGCGGCAACGCGCAGACCGTCGACGCCATGGTGCCGCTGGCCAACATGTTCGGCTATGTGAACTCGCTGCGTTCCTTCACCCAGGGCCGCGCGAGCTACTCGATGTCCTTCTCGCACTATGACGAAGTGCCGCAGAACGTCGCGGACGAGGTGAAGGCCAAGATGGCCTGATGAATCCACCGATCGGCCCGGAAATTCGGGCCGATCGGGGCTGGATTTATGAAAATATACTGCTATGGACGCGCCTTCGCGAGGCTTGCCCAAGCGGTCAACCACTCGGATTTGATTAGAAGGTAGGAAAAATGGCTAAGGCTAAGTTTGAGCGGAACAAGCCGCACTGCAACATCGGCACCATCGGTCACGTCGACCATGGCAAGACCTCGCTGACCGCGGCGATCACGAAGGTGTTGGCCGAAACCGGCGGCGCGACCTTCACCAGCTACGACAACATCGACAAGGCTCCCGAAGAGCGCGAGCGCGGCATCACCATCTCGACCGCGCACGTCGAGTATGAGACCGAGCAGCGCCACTACGCCCACGTCGACTGCCCGGGTCACGCGGACTACGTCAAGAACATGATCACCGGCGCGGCCCAGATGGACGGCGCGATCCTGGTCGTTTCGGCCACCGACGGCCCGATGCCCCAGACCCGCGAGCACATCCTGCTGGCCCGTCAGGTTGGCGTGCCGCAGCTCGTCGTGTTCATGAACAAGGTTGACCTGGTCGACGACGCCGAAATCCTCGAGCTGGTCGAGCTGGAAATCCGCGAGCTGCTGAGCAGCTATGATTTCGACGGCGACAACATCCCCGTCATCCCCGGCTCGGCTGTCGCCGCGCTCCAGGACAAGACCCCGGAAATCGGCCACGACGCCGTTCTGAAGCTGATGGCCGCTGTCGACAGCTGGATCCCGCAGCCGGAGCGTCCGGTCGACAAGCCGTTCCTGATGCCGATCGAAGACGTGTTCTCGATCTCGGGTCGCGGCACCGTCGTCACCGGCCGTGTCGAAACCGGCATCATCAAGGTTGGTGAGGAAGTCGAGATCGTTGGTCTGAAGACCACCGCCAAGACCACCGTCACGGGCGTTGAAATGTTCCGCAAGCTGCTCGACGAAGGTCGTGCGGGCGACAACATCGGCGCGCTGGTGCGCGGCACGAAGCGTGAAGAAGTTGAGCGCGGCCAGGTTCTGGCCAAGCCCGGCACGATCACGCCGCACACCGAGTTCGACGCGGAAGTCTACGTCCTGTCGAAGGAAGAAGGTGGCCGTCACACCCCGTTCTTCGCGAACTATCGTCCGCAGTTCTACTTCCGCACCACGGACGTGACCGGCGAAGTCGTTCTGCCCGAGGGCACCGAGATGGTGATGCCTGGCGACAACGTGAAGCTCGGCGTCAAGCTGATCGCCCCGATCGCCATGGATCCGGGTCTGCGCTTCGCCATCCGTGAAGGCGGTCGTACCGTCGGCGCAGGGGTTGTCGGCACGATCTCGAAGTAATATAGGACCGCAGCGGCGCGAATCGCCTGATTCGCGCCGCTCGGAATTTAAGGCCGCCTCGGATCGTCTTTCTCCGGCTCGCATGAGCTAGAAGGGCAGAAGACGGGGCGGTTTACTATTTTCAGTTTTGGCTCTTTCGCATCGGTAGGGAAATGGACAGCAACATCCGCATTCGCCTTAAGGCGTTCGATCATCGCGTGCTCGATCAGGCGACCGGCGACATCGCCGACACCGCCCGTCGCACCGGCGCTCTCATCCGTGGTCCTATCCCGCTGCCGACGCGCATCGAGAAGTTCACGGTCAACCGTGGCCCGCACATCGACAAGAAGTCGCGCGAGCAGTTCGAAGTCCGCACCTACAAGCGTATGCTTGACATTGTGCAGCCGACGCCGCAGACGGTCGACGCGCTGATGAAGCTGGACCTGGCTGCCGGCGTGAACGTCGAGATCAAGCTGGCCTGAGCCGGCAAGTCCCTGCTCCAACCCCAGGGTTGAGCAGGGTATCGGGTACTCCGCTTTTGCGGGGACTCAAACGACACAAGGGATACCGCACGGCTTAGCTCGTGGTCCTGGTCCCCCGTCGCTGCTCCCGATGAGGGAATGGCATCCAACCCGGACGGGGTGATCTACATATTGGGTTGGGCCGCGACGGAGAGATCCCGAGCGGTTTTTTCGTTGGATACGCCCATTGCTACGATGGGCCTCTGTGGGAGTAATCAGTGATGCGCACAGGCGTTATCGCGAAGAAGGTGGGGATGACCCGCCTGTTCAATGAGGACGGACGGCACGTGCCGGTCACGGTTCTGGCCCTTGAGGGCAACCAGGTGATCGCGCGCAAGGAAGTCGAGCGCGACGGCTATATCGCCGTGCAGCTGGGCGCCGGCGTCGCCAAGGTCAAGAATGTCGCCAAGCCGCAGCGCGGCCAGTTCGCCAAGGCCGAAGTCGAGCCGAAGGCGCGCCTGGTCGAATTCCGCGTCGCCGAGGATGCGCTCCTCGACGTCGGCGCTGAAATCTCGGCCGACCATTTCATCGCCGGCCAGCTGGTCGACGTCGCCGGTCACACGCAGGGCAAGGGCTTCGCCGGCGCCATGAAGCGCTGGGGCTTCGGCGGTATGCGCGCCACCCACGGCGTGTCCATCAGCCACCGTGCGCATGGTTCGACGGGTAACCGCCAGGATCCGGGCAAGGTCTTCAAGAACAAGAAGATGGCCGGTCACATGGGCGACCGCGAGCGGACCCAGCAGAATCTCGAGATCGTCCGCACGGACGTCGAGCGCGGCCTGCTGTTCGTCAAGGGTTCGGTTCCCGGCGCCAAGGGCACCTGGCTGACCGTGTGCGACGCCGTCAAGGTGAAGCGCCCCGCCGACGCGCCCTATCCGGCCAGCCTGAAGGCGGCCGCCAACAGCAACAACGCTGCCGAGACGCCTGCTGAAGAAGCGGCCGCTCCCGAAGCGACCGAAGGCCAGGAGGGCTAAACCATGAAGGTCAACGTACAGACCCTCGACGCAGCAGCGGCCGGTGAGCTGGAGCTTTCGGACGCCGTGTTCGGCGTCGAGCCGCGCACCGACATTCTGCACCGCGTCGTCACCTGGCAGCTCGAGAAGCGTCGCGCTCCGGCGCGCGCCACCCGCGAGCGTTCGGATGTCGCCCGCACCGGCAAGAAGTTCGGTCGTCAGAAGGGTGGCGGCACCGCTCGTCACGGCGATCGCCGCGCCCCGGTGTTCATCGGCGGTGGTAAGGCGCACGGCGCCCGCGCCCGTGACTTCGGTCACGACCTCAACAAGAAGGTGCGCGCACTGGGCCTGAAGATGGCGCTCTCGTCGAAGGCCAAGGACGGTTCGCTGATCGTTCTGGACAGCTTCGACGTGGCCGAGGGCAAGACCCGCAACCTGGTTGCGCATCTCGCCAAGCTGAACCTGACCAAGGCGCTGTTCATCGACGGCGACGCGGTCAATGTCAGCTTCGCCAAGGCGTCCGCCAACATCATCGGCGTGGACCTGCTGCCGGCCGTCGGCGCCAATGTCTACGACATCCTGAAGGCCGACTCGCTGGTGCTCACCCGCGCCGCGGTCGAAAAGCTGGAGGCCCGCTTCAATGGCTAAAAAGCAAGCAGCAGCCGTCGCCAACCGTCATTTCGACGTGGTTGTCGCGCCGCACATCACCGAGAAGTCGACCCTTCTCTCCGAGAACAACGCCGTGGTCTTCAAGGTCGCCGGCGATGCGTCCAAGCCGGAGATCAAGGCCGCCGTCGAGGCGCTGTTCGATGTCAAGGTGAAGAGCGTCAACACGCTCATCACCAAGGGCAAGACCAAGCGCTGGAAGGGCAAGCCCTACACCCGCTCGGACGTCAAGAAGGCGATCGTGACGCTTACTGCTGACAGTAAGCCCATCGACGTCACCACTGGTATTTGAGGGCGGATAGATGGCACTCAAGCATTATAACCCGACCAGCCCCGCCCAGCGCGGCCTGATCCTCGTCGACAAGTCGAGCCTGCACAAGGGCAAGCCCGTCAAGGCGCTGACCGAAGGCAAGCGCAAGACCGGCGGTCGCAACAACAAGGGCCATGTGACCTCGCGCGGCATCGCCGGCGGTCACAAGCAGCGCTACCGCATCATCGACTTCAAGCGTCGCTTGTGGGATGTCGAGGGCACGGTCGAGCGTCTGGAATATGACCCCAACCGCACCGCCTTCATCGCGCTCGTCAACTATCCCGACGGCACGCAGGCCTATATCCTCGCTCCCCAGCGCCTCGCGCCGGGCGACAAGGTGATCGCCGGCAAGAAGACCGACGTGAAGCCGGGCAACGCGATGGAACTGGGCCAGATGCCGGTCGGCACTATCATCCACAATATCGAGATGAAGCCGGGCAAGGGCGGTCAGCTCTGCCGTTCGGCGGGCACCTATGCCCAGCTCGTCGGCCGCGATCGCGGCATGGTGATGGTCCGCCTGTCCTCGGGCGAACAGCGCTACATCCGTTCGGACTGCATGGGCACCATCGGCGCCGTCAGCAACCCGGACAATGGCAACACCAATCTCGCCAAGGCCGGCCGCAACCGTTGGAAGGGCATCCGCCCGCTGACGCGCGGCGTGGCGAAGAACCCGGTCGATCACCCGCATGGCGGTGGTGAAGGCCGGACCTCGGGCGGCCGTCATCCGGTCACGCCCTGGGGCAAGCCGACGAAGGGTGCGCGCACCCGCCACAACAAGGCGACGGACAAGATGATCATCCGTAGCCGCCACGCGAAGAAGAAGAGGTAAGCGAGATGGCTCGTTCCGTCTGGAAAGGTCCGTTCGTGGACCTCAGCCTTCTGAAGAAGGCGGAAGTCGCGCAGGACAGCAATGGTCGCTCGGGTCCCATCAAGACCTGGTCGCGCCGTTCCACCATCCTGCCGCAGTTCGTCGGCCTGACGTTCAACGTCTATAACGGCCGCAAGCATGTTCCGGTCTCGGTCAACGAGGATATGGTGGGTCACAAGCTGGGTGAATTCGCCCCGACCCGCTTCTTCCCCGGCCATGCCGCGGACAAGAAGGGTAAGCGCTGATGTCGAAGCCCAAGGCTCCCCGTCGCGTTGCTGACAATGAGGCTCTGGCCGTCGGCACGCAGATCCGCGGTTCGGCGCAGAAGCTGAACCTCGTCGCCACGCTCATCCGCGGCCACAAGGTCGAGGACGCGCTGAACATCCTGTCCTTCTCGAAGAAGGCCATGGCGGTCGACGTGCGCAAGGTGCTGGCTTCGGCCATCGCCAACGCGGAAAACAACCACAATCTGGACGTCGACTCGCTGGTCGTCGCGGAAGCATCGGTGGGCAAGAGCTTCACCCTGAAGCGCTTCCACGCTCGCGGCCGCGGCAAGTCGACCCGGATCCTCAAGCCCTTCAGCCGCGTGCGCATTGTCGTGCGTGAAGCTGGCGAAGAAGCGGAGGCGTAAGCACATGGGTCACAAGAGCAATCCGATCGGTCTGCGTCTTCAGATCAACCGTACCTGGGACAGCCGCTGGTTCGCCGAAGGCCAGGACTATGGTCGTCTGCTGCTGGAGGATTTCAAGATCCGCCAGTTCATCATGAAGAACATGCCGCAGGCCGCGATCTCCAAGGTCGTGATCGAGCGTCCGGCCAAGCTGTGCCGCGTCTCCATCTATGCCGCCCGTCCCGGTGTCATCATCGGCAAGAAGGGCGCGGATATCGAGAAGCTGCGCAAGCGTCTGGGTCAGTTCACCTCTTCGGACGTGTCGCTGAACATCGTCGAAATCCGCAAGCCGGAAATCGACAGCCGCCTCGTCGCGCAGGGCATCGCCGATCAGCTGGAGCGCCGCGTTGCGTTCCGCCGTGCGATGAAGCGTGCGGTGCAGTCCGCCCTGCGTCTGGGCGCGGAAGGCATCAAGATCACCTGCGGCGGCCGTCTGGGCGGCGCGGAGATCGCGCGCGTCGAATGGTATCGCGAAGGCCGCGTTCCGCTGCACACGCTGCGCGCGAACGTCGACTATGCGGAAGCCGAAGCGCACACCGCTTACGGCGTCTGCGGCATCAAGGTCTGGATCTTCAAGGGCGAGATCCTCGGCCATGATCCGTTCGCCACCGACCGGCTCATGCTGGAGGCTCAGACCTCCGGCGTGCGCCCGGCGCGCTGATTATAAGGTAGGTATAGCGTCATGCTGCAACCGAAGAAGATGAAGTTCCGCAAGACCTTCAAGGGTCGGATCAAGGGCGATGCGAAGGGCGGCACTGCGCTGAACTTCGGCGCTTATGGTCTGAAAGCCATGGAGCCTGAGCGGATCACCGCGCGCCAGATCGAAGCGGCCCGCCGCGCGATCACCCGTCACATCCGCCGCCAGGGCCGTCTGTGGATCCGCGTGTTCCCCGACGTTCCGGTGACGAAGAAGCCGGCTGAAGTCCGTCAGGGCAAGGGCAAGGGTTCGGTCGAATATTGGGCGGCTCGCGTCGCTCCCGGCCGTATCCTGTTCGAACTCGACGGCGTCCCCGGTCCGCTCGCAGCAGAGGCCTTCTCGCGCGCCGCGATGAAGCTGCCCATCAAGACGAAGGTTGTCGCCCGCCTCGGCGACACCTCGCATCTGGAGGGTTAAGCCATGGCTGACGTTGCAGACCTGAAGACCAAGTCGGACGACGAACTGTCGACCGAACTCAACAACCTGAAGCGCGAGCAGTTCAACCTGCGTTTCCAGGCGGCGACCAACCAGCTGGAAAAGCCCAGCCGCGTCAAGGAAGTTCGCCGGTCGATCGCGCAGATCAAGACCCTGCAGACCGAGCGTTCGCGCTCGGCCGCGAAGTAAAGGAACCACACGATGCCCAAGCGCGTGCTGACGGGAACTGTGGTTTCCGACAAGACCGACAAGACGGTGGTCGTTCGCGTGGAGCGCAAGGTGAAGCACCCGCTCTACGGCAAGATCATTCGTCGTTCGAAGAAGTACCATGCCCATGACGAGGGCAACGCCTACAAGGAAGGCGAGACGGTCCGCATCGAGGAGACCGCCCCGATTTCCAAGCTCAAGACCTGGAAGGTCATCGAGCGGGTGGATACGCACAAGTCGCCTGAAGTCGCGGCCTGAGCTAAGTCACCGGCCTGAAGGCTAGAAAATTGCGGACGCGGGCTGGCCTTTTCCTCAAGGAGAAGGTACAGGCCCGCGCTTCGTGTTTCGAATCTTCCGGTCGAATCGCGAATTCGGAACCGCCGGGACAGTCTCGGTAGGCCAGACAAGAAGGAACCGGATCCATGATCCAGATGCAATCCAATCTTGACGTCGCTGACAACAGCGGCGCCAAGCGCGTCCAGTGCATCAAGGTGCTGGGCGGGTCGAAGCGTCGCTTCGCGGGCGTGGGCGACATCATCGTCGTGTCCATCAAGGAAGCCCAGCCGCGCGGCAAGGTGAAGAAGGGTGACGTGCATCGCGCCGTCATCGTGCGCACCGCCAAGGACATCCGTCGCGCCGACGGTTCGGTGATCCGCTTCGACGGCAATGCCGCCGTGCTGATCAACAAGAACCAGGAGCCGATCGGCACCCGTATCTTTGGCCCGGTCGTTCGTGAGCTGCGCGCGAAGCAGCACATGAAGATCATCAGCCTTGCCCCCGAGGTGCTGTAATGAGCGCTGCAAAGATCAAGAAGGGCGACAAGGTCGTCGTCCTGGCCGGCAAGGACAAGGGCCGCACCGGCACTGTCCTGCAGATGTTCCCGAAGGACGACAAGGTCCTGGTGGAAGGCGTCAACGTGCATGCGAAGCATCGCAAGCCCGATCAGGCCAACCCGCAGGGTGGCATCGATCGCAAGCCCGCGCCGCTGCACATTTCCAACGTCGCTGTCGCCGACAAGGATGGCAAGCCGACCCGCGTCCGTTTCGAGGATCGCGACGGCAAGAAGGTCCGCGTCGCCGTCAAGTCCGGTGAGGTGCTGTAATGAGCGACAAGTACACCCCGCGCTCCAAGGCGCAGTATGACGAGACCATCGTCAAGGCGATGACTGAGAAGTTCGGTTACCAGAACGTCATGCAGATCCCCCGGATCGAGAAGATCACGCTCAACATGGGCGTGGGTGAAGCGACCCAGGACAAGAAGAAGGTCACGTCGGCCGCCGAAGAGATGGAGCTGATCGCTGGTCAGAAGCCCGTCATCACCAAGGCGAAGAAGTCGATCGCGCAGTTCAAGCTGCGTGAAGGCATGCCGATCGGCGCCAAGGTCACGCTGCGCCGCGAGCGCATGTATGAATTCCTGGACCGCCTGATCAACATCGCGCTGCCCCGCGTGCGCGACTTCCGTGGACTGAACGAGAAGAGCTTTGACGGCCGTGGCAACTATGCCTTCGGCATCAAGGAGCAGATCATCTTCCCGGAGATCAGCTATGACCGCGTCGACAAGGTGCGCGGCATGGACATCATCGTGACCACCTCGGCGAAGACGGACGATGAAGCGCGCGAACTGCTGCGCCTCTTCGGCTTCCCCTTCCCGATCGAAGAGAAGCAGGCGGCCTGAAAAGGTCCCGCTTCTCTTTCACAGCCAAAAGCCAAGGAAAGAGAACTTAAGTCATGGCGAAACTGAGTTCCATCAACAAGAACGAGCGCCGCAAGAAGCTGGTGAAGAAATTCGCTGGCCGCTATGCAAAGCTCAAGGCAATCGCGAATGACAAGACGGCCGACGATGGCGACCGCCTGATCGCGCGTCTGAAGATGGCGGAAGTCCCCCGCAACGGCAATCCGACCCGCGTTCGCAACCGTTGCGAGCTGACCGGCCGCCCGCGCGCCTACTACCGCAAATTCCGCCTCTGCCGCGTGCAGCTGCGTGATCTGGCCAACAAGGGCCTGATCCCCGGCGTCACGAAGTCGAGCTGGTAAGGATATCATCAGATGGCATTGACCGATCCCCTGGGTGATATGCTCACCCGCATCCGCAACGGGCAGCAGGCGAAGAAGGACAGCGTGATGTCCCCCGCCAGCAAGCTGCGCGCCCGCGTTCTCGACGTGCTCCAGCGCGAAGGCTATATCCGCGGTTATTCCGAGGAAGCCCTTGGCCAGCATGCGGGCCTGCGCATCGAGCTGAAATATTTCGAGGGCCAGCCGGCGATCAAGCATGTCGCCCGCGTGTCCAAGCCCGGCCGCCGCGTCTACTCCGGTTCCAAGGAATTGCCGGTGGTGCGCAACGGCCTGGGCATCACCATTGTCTCGACGCCTCGCGGCGTTCTGTCCGACGCCGAAGCGCGTGAGCAGAATGTCGGCGGCGAAGTGCTGGCGGAGGTGTTCTGATGAGCCGCATTGGCAAGAAGCCTGTCACCATCCCTGCGGGTGTGACGGCGACCATCGAAGGCGGTCAGCTTTCGGTCAAGGGTCCCAAGGGCACCCTGGCCCTGCAGCTGCGCGACGAGATCACCTACGCGGTCGAGGACGGCAGCATTTCGGTGCAGCCGGCTAACAAGACCAAGGCGGCGCGTTCCTTCTGGGGCATGCAGCGCACGCTGGTGCAGAACCTGGTGACCGGCGTGACCGAGGGCTTCTCCAAGAAGCTGCTCATCACCGGCGTCGGCTACCGTGCGGACGCCAAGGGCAAGGTGCTGAACCTCAAGCTCGGCTATTCGCATGACGTCGACTTCGACGTGCCGGAAGGCATCGAGATCAAGACCCCGGATAACACCACGGTCGAGATCAGCGGCATCGACAAGCAGAAGGTGGGTCAGGTTGCTGCCGAGATCCGCCGCTGGCGCAAGCCTGAGCCTTATAAGGGCAAGGGCATCAAGTACGCCGGCGAGTTCATCTTCCGCAAGGAAGGGAAGAAGAAGTAAGATGGCAAAGCTTTCCCTCTTCGAGCGGCGTCGTCGCCGCGTTCGCACCGCGCTCAAGGCTGTGTCGGGCACCCGCCCGCGGCTCAGCGTCCATCGCTCGGGCCGTCACATCTACGCCCAGGTCATTGACGACGTCGCCGGCACCACCGTCGCCGCCGCCTCGACCCTGGACAAGGAAGTCGGCTCCAAGGCGCTGGGCAAGACCGGCGCTTCTTCCGAAGCTGCTGCCGACGTCGGCAAGCGCGTCGCTGCCGCCGCTACGGCCGCCGGCGTCACCCGCGTCGTGTTCGACCGTGGTGGCTTCCTCTTCCATGGCCGCGTCAAGGCGCTGGCCGATGCGGCCCGTGAAGCCGGGCTGGAGTTCTGAGCATGGCTGACGAAAACATCATCGAGACCGGCGCGCCGGTCGAAGGCGCGCCCGCCGAGGCGCAGACCGAGGGCCGTGGTCCCGGTCGTGGCGGTCGCGGCGCCCGTGGCGGCGGCGATCGCAACCGTGGCGATCGCGGCGGCCGTGGCCGTCGTGACGATCGTCGCGGCGGCAATCGCGACGAGGACGGCGGCGAGGAGCTGATCGAGAAGCTCGTCCACATCAACCGCGTTTCCAAGACCGTGAAGGGCGGCAAGCGCTTCGGCTTCGCTGCGCTCGTCGTGGTCGGCGACGGCAAGGGTCGTGCGGGCTTCGGCCACGGCAAGGCTCGCGAAGTGCCCGAAGCGATCAGCAAGGCGACCGCGTCGGCCAAGAAGGCGATGGTCCGCATTCCGCTCAAGGAAGGCCGCACGCTGCACCATGATGGCCTCGGCCATTTCGGCGCTGGCAAGGTGACCGTCCGTTCGGCTCCGGCCGGTACGGGCATCATCGCCGGCGGTCCGATGCGCGCTGTGTTCGAAAGCCTCGGCGTCGCTGACGTCGTGACCAAGTCGAACGGCACGTCGAACCCCTACAACATGATCCGGGCGACCTTCGAGGCGCTGGGCGAACAGACCAGCCCCAAGTCGGTGGCGCAGCGTCGCGGCAAGAAGATTGCCGACCTGCTCCGTCGCGGCGGCGCCTCGGCTGAAGTCGCCCTGGCCGACGCCGAAGCGATTGCGGAGTAAGAGCAGATGGCCAAGATCAAGATCAAGCAGATCGGTTCGCCGATCCGTCGCCCCGCCGACCAGAAGAAGATTCTGATCGGTCTGGGTCTGGGCAAGATGCACCGCGTGGTGGAGCTTGAGGACACCGCGGAAGTGCGCGGCGCGATCAAGAAGCTGCCGCACATGGTGCAGGTGGTGGAGGGCTAAGGCCCCCGTTCCCGACGAAATGACGCGAAAGAGGGGGAAACCCCTCTTTCGTTTTTTGGCGAATGCGGCTACCGGCCGCCATCCGCCGACCCGGGAGGCCGGGACAGGGGCCTAACGGTCCCGACATCATCGGACTTGTCATGCTTCATATATGTGAAGTTCGACAAGTTCAGCGCGAACAAAGCGAAAGCGAGTGCACAGACATGACGAAGCTTAACGAACTCAACGACAATGCCGGCAGCCGCAAGGGCCGGATGCGCGTCGGCCGTGGTATTGGCTCGGGCAAGGGCAAGACCGCCGGTCGCGGCCAGAAGGGCGCCAAGGCGCGTTCGGGCGTCGCCATCAACGGCTTCGAGGGTGGCCAGATGCCGCTCCACATGCGCATCCCGAAGCGCGGCTTCAACAACATCTTCGCCAATGACTACGCCATCGTGAACTTGGGCGCTGTCCAGGCCGCGATCGACGCCGGCAAGCTGGACGCGAACGCGACCATCGATCATGCGGCGCTGAAGGCCGCGTCGCTGGCCCGTGGCGGCAAGGATGGCGTGCGTCTGCTCGGCAAGGGCGAGCTGACCGCGAAGGTCTCCTTCCTGGTCGCCGGCGCGTCGAAGGGCGCGCTCGAAGCGGTCGAGAAGGCCGGCGGCAAGGTCGAGGTGATCGAGGTCATCCCGGCGGCCGAAAAGGCCAAGGCCAAGAAGGGCACGGCGCTCGCCGCCGCCAAGGCCGCCCGGACCGCATAAGGCGCTTCCGCAAGCGACTTGCAACATCGACCCCGCTGCCCGATATGGGCCAGCGGGGTCCTGTGTTTGGAGGTGATGCCGACCGTCGGCATTCTGTCGCATTTGCGGCAATTCCCGGTTCGACAGCATGGCTCCGTCCCGTTAAGGGCATAGCGAATCCGTGGCCGGGCATTCCCGGACAAAAGAGTTTTTGAAGAAGGCAGTCCCATGGCATCGAGGGCCGACCAGCTCGCATCCAGCCTTAGCCTCGCGAAGTTCAGCCAGGCCACCGACCTCAAGAAGCGCCTGTGGTTCACGCTGGGCGCGCTGATCGTCTTCCGGTTCCTGAGCTTCGTGCCGATGCCGGGCATCGACCCGACCGCGCTGGCGACCGCCGTCAACAACACGCGCGGCGGCGTGCTCGACATCTTCAACACCTTCTCGGGTGGCGCGCTCGAGCGTGCGAGCCTGATCGCGCTGGGCATCATGCCCTATATCACCGCGTCGATCGTGGTGCAGCTTTCCGCCTCTCTCTCGCCGCAGCTTGCCGCGATCAAGAAGGAAGGCGAGAGCGGGCGCAAGAAGCTCAACCAGTATACCCGCTACGGCACCGTGTTCCTGGCTGCGATTCAGGGCTATTTCGCGGCCGTCGGCTATGAGACGCGCGGCGCGGCCGTGGTCGATCCGGGCATGCTGTTCCGCCTGACCGCCGTCATCTCGCTGATCGGCGGCACCATGTTCCTCATGTGGCTGGGCGAGCAGATCACCTCGCGGGGCATCGGCAATGGCGTGTCGCTCATCATCATGGCGGGCATCGTCGCGCAGCTGCCGGTGACGCTCAGCAACCTGTTCAAGTCGGGCAGCGAAGGCTCGATCTCGGGCTTCACCATCGTCCTCATCATGGCGCTCGCCATCGGCCTGATCCTGCTGATCTGTTTCATGGAGCGGGCGCAGCGCCGGGTGCTGATCCAGTATCCCAAGCGTCAGACCAAACAGGGCATCATGCAGGCGGACCGCAGCCATCTGCCGCTCAAGGTGAACACCGCCGGCGTCATCCCGCCGATCTTCGCCAGCTCGCTGCTGCTGATGCCGCTCACCATTTCGCAGTTCGCCGGTACCGCCGTCGCGGGCGAGAGCCGCTGGGGTGACTTCGTGCTGACGCTGAACCAGTATCTGTCGCATGGCAGCCCGGTCTACATGGCGCTCTATGGCCTGGGGATCGTGTTCTTCTGCTTCTTCTACACCGCGGTTGTCTTCAACCCGGAAGAGACGGCGGATAACCTCAAGCGCAATGGCGGCTTCATTCCGGGCATCCGGCCGGGCAAGAATACAGAGAATTATCTCGATTATGTGCTGACCCGCATCACCGTGATCGGCGCAGCCTATCTGGCCTTCATCTGCCTGGTGCCCGAATTCGCGATCGCCCGCGCCGGCATTCCTTTCTACCTTGGTGGGACTAGCCTGTTGATCGTGGTCAATGTAACGATCGACACGGTCACCCAGATCCAGAGCCATCTGCTCGCCCATCAGTACGGCGATCTCATCAAGAAGGCGAAGCTCAAGGGTCGCCTGCGCTAAGACGTTGGTCTGGTAAGCGCAAGAACAGGGGAGAATGCGCGCAATGAACATCATTCTGCTTGGCCCGCCCGGCGCCGGTAAAGGAACGCAGGCGACGCGGCTGGTCGACAGTCGGGGCATGGTGCAGCTGTCGACGGGTGACATGTTGCGCGCCGCCGTGAAGGCCGGCACGCCGGTCGGATTGCAGGCCAAGGCGTTGATGGAATCGGGCGCGCTGGTGCCCGACGAAGTGGTCTCCGGCATCATCGGCGAAGCGCTCGACGCGCTGCCGGCGGAAACCGGCGCGATTTTTGACGGCTATCCCCGTACCGAGGCGCAGGCGCTCTCGCTCGACACGATCCTGTCGGACCGCAACCGCACGCTCGATCATGTGATCGAACTGGAAGTGGACGAGGACGCGCTGGTCGAGCGCATCACCGGCCGTTTCACCTGCGCCAACTGCGGCGAGGGCTATCACGACACCTTCAAGACGCCCAAGGCGGAGGGCGAGTGCGACAAGTGCCACGGCCACGAGTTCAAGCGCCGTCCCGACGACAATGAGGAAACCGTGCGCACCCGCATGGCCGAATATCGCGCCAAGACCGCCCCGATTCTGCCGATCTACGAAGCGCGGGGCATTGTCAGCCGCGTTGATGGCATGGCCGACATGGACGACGTGTCGGGCGCGATCGCCGCGATATTGGACGGCGTGAAGGTCTGAAGCTATGCTGCCCTGCAAAACAGGGGAGCATCATGCGCCGGATCGCACTGACACTCATCGCGCTGCTCGCGCCGCACGTCGCTGACGCCAGAGTCGCGTCGCTCAGCGATGTCGGCTTTTCGGTCAAGGATAGTTTCGAACTGCCGACGGCTGATCCTGCCGCGATCTACGCGCTGATCGCGATGCCTGCCAAATGGTGGAGCAGCGCACACAGCTATAGCGGCAGCGCCACGAACATGACGATCGACCCACGCGCCGGCGGCTGCTTCTGCGAAGCGGTGCCCGGCCAGCAGGGCAAGCCCGCCGGTAGCGTCGAGCATGGGCGCGTCGTCTATGCCGATCCGGGCAAGCAGTTGCGAATCGCCGGCGCGCTGGGGCCGCTCCAGAGCGAGGCGGTGACCGGCACGCTCGATTTCCTCATCGAGCCATTGGCCAGCGGCAAGGGCGCGCGCGTCACCATGACCTATGTGGTGGGCGGCTATGCCCGCACCCCCATGTCCACGCTTGCGCCCCTGGTCGATCAGGTGCTGACCGAGCAGATGCAGGGATTGTTGCGGGTCGCCGAACAATGATCTTGTTCTGTAACCTTGTCGCGGCGACATGTCCCCGAACGGGATTCGACAGGGTTAACGCCGCGTAAACCACCTTATTAACGGAATCGTTGCTGCCCTGTTGCTATGCAGCAGCGCATGGCGCGCGCTCCTTCCTCCCCCCTGTCTTCGCGCGGCAGGTTGACCGAACTGGACGCCCTGCGCGGGATCGGGGCGCTGTGCGTGCTGGTGTTCCATTATTCCACGCGCTTCCATGAGCTGTTCCCGCAGGCGAGCCACGTTCCCTTCAGCTTTCCGGGCGGCAATTATCGCGTGCTCCTGTTCTTCGCGATCTCCGGATTTGCGATCTTCTTCACGCTGGACCGGATCAGCACGGCCGCCGACTTCGTCGTCAACCGCGTCGCGCGGCTCTATCCGGCCTATCTGGTCGCGATCGTCGCCACGCTCAGCATCGAATATCTGGCGCAGGCGACGCAGTTGCTGGTCGGGCCGGGCGCGATCATTGCGAACCTGACGATGCTTCAGGGCTTCGCCTTCATCCCCGAGGTTGATGGCGCCTACTGGACGCTGACGGTGGAGATCGCCTTCTATTTCTGCATGGTCTCGCTGTGGAAATTCGCGGGTCTCAAACGGCTGGAGCCGATGCTGGTGGCCTGGCTCCTGGTCCGCTGGCTCTACTGGTTCTGGCCCGACATGCCCGAGCGGATCATCATGCTGCTCGTGCTGCGCTACACGCCCTTCTTCGTCATCGGCATGCTGGCCTATCGCATCTGGTCGGGGCAGCGCAGCTGGCGGCAGCAGCTGCCCTATGCGGCGCTGGCGCTGCTCTCGATCGCGACGATCGAAACATGGGACGTGACGCTGGTCGGGGTGGGTCTCGTGGTCGTCTTCACCCTGCTGATCCAGGGACATCTGCGCTTTCTCGCGTTCCGCCCGCTCGTCTGGCTCGGTGGGATCAGCTATTCCTTCTACCTCATCCATCAGCATGTCGGCTTCGTGGTGATGCTGGAAGCGGCCGATCGCGGCTACAGCCCGTGGATCGGCTTCGCCGCCGCCTTCCTGGTCGCGCTAGCGCTCGGCACGCTCATCAACCGTGCGGTCGAGCGGCCGGCCGGCGAAGCGATCCTGGCCTGGTGGAAGCGTCGCAAACGGGACCGCGCGATGGCGCCGGACATCGCGCCCAGCCAGACCTGAAAACACCAGACATGAAAAAGGGCGCGACTGTCGCCGGCCGCGCCCTTTCCTGATTTTGCTATATCTTACTGCGCGACCGGCGCCGCCGCCGCCGCATTCTCCGGCAGGCCGCCCAACTGGGTCACCAGCTTGATATAGGCGTCCAGATAGGCGAGCACGATCACCTGGCCGATTTCGGTGTTCTGGTAGCCGCCGCCACCCGCGCCGGCAAGGCCGCCCCACCAGCCGGCCCCGCCGCCGCCGCCGAAGCCGATATCGGTCTTGCGGGCATAGCCTTCGGTCAGCGCCTCTTCTTCGGTCGTGCGGGCGTTGACGATGGACAGCGTGACATTCGCTTCCTTCTTCTTGACGTTCAGGCCGCCGCCAATGGCCGCGCCCAGGCTGCCGCCCAGCATGCCACCGACAAACCCACCGAAGCCGCCGCCGCCCGAATTGTTGTTGGACGAAACGATGCCTGGCTCCAGATAATAGTCGGCGGCCTTGACCTGGCCCTTGCCCAGGTTCGAACCGGCCTGCAACTCGCCCGAATCGGCCATGGCGCGTTCCATCGCCCGGCTCTGCATGGAGCGGCCGCGATTGACGATGCCGAAGCAGCCGGACTGCTGGATGAACACCTTCAGGATCGCCTCGGGGCTGCCCAGGCTCAGTTCACGCCACCACTGATTGTCGGGTTCGACGATGGCGACGGTGCCCAGACGGCGGGTGCAGCGCGGAATCTCCTGCGTGGCGCGCTCCTGCGCGCGGCGACCGGAGGAGGCGCCCTTGGTGGTGCCGTCCTTGTAGGTCTTGCCGGAAGAAGACATATTCGTCTGCGCATAAGCGGCCATGGGGGCCGTCATCGGCGTCGCAATCAGCGCAGCCGTCGCGAACAGCGCGGAAACCTTGTTCAACATTGCCCGAAATCCCTTTTGAGCGGTTGGTGGAAGCTGTTTTGCTTATGGTGCGACCCCGCAAAGGTGCGGCTGTGCCTAGCATAGCCGACACGCCTTGCCCATAGAGACGGCATGATCGCTTCCGTCCCATACTGACAGGCGCGAAAACCCCTGCTATCGGGCCGCATGACCGATCTCAGCCATATCCGCAATTTCTCGATCATCGCGCATATCGACCATGGCAAGTCGACCCTTGCTGACCGCCTGATCCAGCGCACCGGGGGCCTGACCGACCGCGAGATGAGCGCGCAAGTCCTTGATAACATGGACATCGAGAAGGAGCGCGGCATCACCATCAAGGCGCAGACCGTGCGCCTCGACTATCGCGCGAAGAATGGCGAACTCTATGCGCTGAACCTGATGGATACGCCGGGCCATGTCGACTTCGCTTATGAAGTCTCGCGCAGCCTCGCCGCGTGCGAGGGCGCGCTGCTGGTGGTGGACGCGGCGCAGGGCGTGGAAGCGCAGACGCTGGCGAACGTCTACCAGTCGATCGAGCATGACCATGAGATCGTGCCCGTCCTCAACAAGATCGACCTGCCCGCCGCCGAGCCGGAAAAGGTGCGCGCGGAGATCGAGGAGGTCATCGGCCTGGATGCGTCAGAAGCGGTGCTCGCCAGCGCCAAGTCCGGCATCGGCATCGACGACATTCTGGAAGCCGTGGTGGCGAAGATCCCCGCACCCAAGGGCGATCGGGACGCGCCGCTCGAAGCCATGCTGGTCGACAGCTGGTACGACCCTTATCTCGGCGTCGTCATCCTGGTGCGCGTCGTCAACGGCGTCATCAAAAAGGGTCAGAACATCAAGTTCATGATCGGCGGGACCGAGCATCTGATCGACCGCGTCGGCTGCTTCCGCCCGAAGATCGAGAATCTGCCCGAACTGGGGCCGGGCGAGATCGGCTTCATCACCGCGCAGATCAAGGAAATCACCCAGACCCGCGTCGGCGACACCATCACCACGGTCAAGAATCCCGCGAAAACCCCGCTGCCCGGCTTCAAGGAAGTGCAGCCGGTGGTGTTCTGCGGCCTGTTCCCGGTGGACGCCAACGACTTCGAGAAGCTGCGCGATTCGATCAGCAAGCTGCGCCTCAACGACGCCAGCTTCAGCTTCGAGATGGAGACCAGCGCCGCATTGGGCTTCGGCTTCCGCTGCGGGTTCTTGGGCCTGCTCCATCTGGAGATCATCCAGGAGCGGCTGACCCGCGAATATGATCTCGACCTCATCACCACCGCGCCGTCGGTGGTGTACGACATGCATATGAAGGACGGGAGCGTGAAGCATCTGCACAACCCCGCCGACATGCCCGATCCCAATTATATCGAGATGATCGAGGAGCCGTGGATCGAGGCGGTGATCTACTGCCCCGACGAATATCTCGGCTCGATCCTGAAACTGTGTCAGGACCGGCGCGGCGTGCAGAAGAACCTGACCTATGTCGGCGGCCGCGCGCAGGTGACCTATGATCTGCCGCTCAACGAAGTGGTGTTCGACTTCTACGATCGTCTGAAAAGCATCAGCCGCGGCTATGCCAGCTTCGACTATCACCAGACCGGGAGCCAGGAAGGCGACCTCGTCAAGATGAGCATCCTGGTCAACAACGAGCCGGTCGAGGGGGGGCGCGAGATA
>JBIIEH010000042.1:0-31513 GCA_044237945.1 Sphingobium sp.
CGCCACCCCGCTTTCCTCTCCACCCCCCACGCCCGCGGGAGCCGGGGCCAGGTCCGGGGTGACGGCAACCCCGGGGCGCATCCCCAACGAAAAAGGGGCGCTGTCGCCAGCGCCCCTTCGTCATGCCCTTGAAAACCCCGATCAGAAGGTCGTGGCGATCGAGAAGTTGAACGTCGTGCCGTAATCATAGCGGTTGTAAATCACGGTATAGTCGCCGTTCGACTGGGTTTCCTTGTACTTGTTGCCCAGCAGGTTGCGCGCCTCCAGCTTCACGTCGAACTGGCGGTCCATCACCTTGACCCCCTGCCGCACGACGAAGTCCAGGTTGACGCCCGGATATTCATACACGTCCGGCTGGTCCTGGTTGGCAAGGCCACGACTGGTCACGCGCTTGCTGGCATAGGACAGGATCAGCGTCTGCTGCGACAGATTTTCCGTGTCCTCCAGACCCAGTTGCAGGTTGATCAGGTGATCCGACTGGCCGGTCAGCGATGCGCCGTCCCGGAAATAGTCGGTCGCCAGCGTCGACGACGCGCCGAACACCCGCGCCTGATCGCCCTCGGCCACCTTGAGCTTGGACTTGGTGTAGGTGTAGTTGGCGATCGCCACGATCCGGCGGTCGGTGAAGAAAGCGCTGTCGGACCAGTCGGCCAGATCGAAATATTTCTGCACCTCGACTTCGCCGCCGTACAGCTGCGCCTTGGGCGCGTTGGCGAAGCTGGTGATGAAATTGTCCGCCTCCAGGCCGATGAACGTCTCGATCGGCTTGTCGATATTCTTGTAGAAGCCGGCGATCGAGAAACGCTGGTCGCGCGCGAAATACCATTCGAACCGCGCTTCCGCATTGAACAGCTTGCTGTCCTCCAGGAACGGATTGCCGCGATAGCGACGGTTGGTGTCGGGATCAAAGTAGAACTGATAGATCAGCTCGCGGAACTGCGGCCGCGCGATCGTCTTCGATGCGTTCAAGCGAACCTGCATGTCCTGCTGAATCTGCCAGGTCAGCGTCGCCGCCGGCAGCCAGTAGTCGTTGTTCAGGCTCGTCGCCGCCGTGCTCGCGCCCGGCGTGTTGAACACCTGGATCGGCGACACGTTCAGCTTCGCTGTTTCATAGCGTACACCACCGTCCAGCGTCAGCCCGTCGAAGATTTCCCAGTTTATCTTGCCGTAACCGGCATGGTTCTTCAGCGTCGCCAGGAAGGCAGGATTACCTTCATTGGTTTCGATGAGGCCGATGTTGAAATAATCGACGATGCCTGGCGCCAGCAGCAGGTCGGGACGCAGCACGCCCACGCCTTCGGGGAAGCTGCTGCTCGCCCGGAACTGGAAGTCGCGGCGCGAACTGGTGCGGCTGGTGTCGCTGTACGCGTAGCCCGTCGTCAGCTGCAAAGCAGGCGAGGGACGCCAGCTAAGGTCGATGCCCGCCGACCACAGATCTTCGTTGAGGTCTGAGAAGGCGGTCGTCGCGGTCTGGCCTGTGTTGCCGTTCAGACGATTGACGAACAGATCGCCATAGGGGTCCGCTGCCGCATTGGTGCGGATATATTCGAACGACAGCTCATTGGGCGCTTCACGCTGCGAATTGGCGTAACCGCCACGCACGTCCACGCTGAACTCCGGCGACAGCTTGAATTCGCCGACCAGCTGCGTGTCGATGAGCTGCCGCTCATACCAGGCCGTGTCCTGCTCCATGATGTCGGATTCAGGATTGGTCTGCGTGCTGCCGATACCCAGTCGGGTGTGCTTGAGGGTGTCACGGATATACAGGTTGGTCCAGCGGATCTTGTTGTCGCCGAACTCCAGCCCCAGGCCGAGCAGGGCGTTGGCCACGACGCGATTGTCCGTCGTGACCCGCTCGAAATCGCTGTTCAACGCCGACAGGTCGGGCGTGACCGAGTTCTGCTGGCGCTGGTCGCGCGTGACCCATTTGTTGCTGTAACCGGCCGTCGCGATCAGGCCCAGCGTCGCGCCGCCCAGATCGAAGGATGTGCCGCCCGAAATGGTCGCGCTATAGTTGGGCGTGACATCCTTGACGCGCTGCACCGTGGCGTTGCTGAAACGCACCAGCTGGCCTGCAATCTCGGCCGTATCGACATTGCCGCCGGAAATCCGCTCGCCGCTGTCGAAGAAAGCCTGCAACGCGGGCGGAATGTCGCGCTGGCCGTTGTCGAAGCCGGTCCAGTCGCTCTTTGCGCCATAATAAGTGTAGCCATATTGCGCGGTCGTCTCGGTGTTGGCGCCGATGCCGCCGCTCACCGTCAGAAAGCTCTCCGCCGGAATCGCGCTGGTCGTCAGGTTGATGACGCCGCCGCCGAACTCACCGGGATAATTGGGCGAATAGCTCTTCTGCACCAGCGAGGAGGAAACGATGTTGGTCGGGAACAGGTCCAACGGCACGACGCGCTTGAGCGGCTCAGGGCTGGGCAGCGGCGAACCGTTGAGCAGCGCGAGCGAATAGCGGTCGCCAAGACCACGGACATAGACGAAGCCGTTGCCGACCACCGACAGGCCGGTGACGCGGCCCAGCGCGCCGGCGATGTTGCCGTCGCCGGTACGGGCGATATCCGCCGAAGACAGCACCGACACGACCGCCGGGATGCTCTTCTGCACATTGGCGCTGCGGCGGCCGGTCACGACGATGTCGGCGCCGGGCACCGAAATTTCCGGGCCGTTCTGCGCGTCGTCGGCAGCAGCCCGGCCGGGGCCGGCAATGGCGTCGGGCGCGGATTCGGCCTGCTGGTCGGCAGCGGTGGCGTCGGCGGGCGCGGTGGCGTCCTGCGCGAGCGCGGCGGGCGCGACCAGAGCGGTGGAAAGGAGCAGCAGGCCCGCGAACTTGAGCGGCGTCGCCATCTTAGGTCCCCTAGTAATGAAGTGTGCGCGTTTCGGGGCGGGAAGCGGCCGGTAAAGACCATCCCCCGCCCCGTTCAGACGTTTATGCGCTTAGAGCGGGATCGACGTGCAGGCGCGGCGACCGTCGCTGGTGTTGTCGAACGGCGCATAGGCCGAGTTGCAGGTCCAGCCCGCCCACCAGGTGTCGCTCGAGTCCTTGACCGCGCCGATATAGTTCGTCGTGTCGAAGAAGTCGTCCTGCTGCTTGGCGTCGAACGCGTTCACGCCGGTCTCGTTGGCGCCGTTGATGAAGACGGCGCTCAGCGACGGGGTGAAGTTCGTGTTGTTTCCGTTGCTGCTGAAGATCGCCGCAACCTCGTCGGCGGTGTACGCGGTCGCGCCGCTACCCGAACCGATGAACTTCGTGGCGTTGCACTGCATGACCACCGAACGGGCGCGCAGCGTGGCGCGGGTCGCAGCGGTGCCGGTGCCGTGCAGACGGACGCATTCGTTGTTCGGCGACACGATCACGCCGTTGATCAGCGTCAGGTCCGAATTGCCGCGGTTCAGGATCGACGCCTGGTCGTTGGCTTCGTTGTTGCTGCTGACCTGGTTCTGGATCGCGGTGAAGTTCGCGATGATCGTGTTCTGGCGCGGCGTGTCGCTTTCCAGGCCATTGCTGTCGATTTCCATCATCGCGTCGCCCGCGCCCGGACGCTGGATGATCAGGACATACTGGAAACGGCCCTGGATGCCGGTGTCGGCGTCGACGCTGTCGTCGTCCGCGCCGGTGGCGATATAGTGCTTCATGTGGACGGTGCCACCGAAGAACTCCGCGCCGTCATCCGAGCTGTTGAAGCTCTGGATGTGGTCCAGCGTGGTGCCGCTGCCGATGCTTTCCGTGGTCAGCGCCTGCAGTTCCGAGTTCGCACCCAGGACATAGCCCGAATAGCGGATCTGGACATACTGCATGGTGCCAGCGTTGTAGGTGCTGTCGCGGCCGCCGAACACGGCCGGATCGGCAGCGCCTTCGGTGTTGCGCTCACAGGTGTTGGCGGCGACCGAGCCACCGGCGGTGCAGTCCGTCGTCGGCGCGCGGCCCATCAGGACGACACCGCCCCACTGGCCCATCGAGCTTTCGGTTGCGGTCCCGATGATGTTGTCGCGGCTGGTGAAGACGATCGGGGCCGAGGCGGTGCCGACGGCGTTGATCTTGTTGCCGCGGTTGACCGCCAGCCAGGAGGTGCCGGTGCCGCCGAAGACGGTCACGCCCGGTTCGATCGTCAGCGTGACGTTGGTGTCGGCCGCCAGCTGACCGCCGGTCAGGGTGAAGCCGTTCGCCGCGGTGCAGGCGTTGGTCGTGCTGCTGACCGGCGCGGTGCTGCTGGGAGCAGCAAAGCCGCCGTCGCAGCCGACGTCAACGCGACCGCGCATCTGGTAGACCAGGCCGGCAACCTTGGGCAGCGTGATGCTGCGCGCGATGATCGAGGGCAGCGTGCAGACGCGCCAGGTGTCGCCGGCCGCGTTGGAGATGGTGCCGTCGTCGGTCAGACCCTTGGGGTCGGCGATCGTGGGGCAGCCGCCGGCCGGGGTCACCGCCGCCGGGGTCGGCGTGGGGGTCGGCGTCGGCGTGGGGGTCGGCGTTGGCGTCGGGTTGATGATGACGTCGCCGCCGGTGCCGGGCGAAGCAATGTCGCTGGCGCCGCAGGCGCTCAGCGCGACGCACGCGCAGCTCGCCATCAGGACGGTGTGAATACGGTTGATCTTGGCCATGTCGTCTCCGCTCCGGCTCTGCCGGCTTTGTGTCGAGATGCGGAGCGCAGGGGCCGATTCGGACCATACCCCCTGTCGCCCTCTTCGCGGCCACTAGGAGCGGCGGATGACAGCAATGTTGTCCTTTGGTGACACTTTGGAGACTATAAAATGACTATTATGTGACGATGCCGAAGCGCCACAGCACCGGATGTGAAACGAAAAAGGGCGGCCACGACGGGCCGCCCTCTCGATAGGACAGGATATTCCGTGCCGGTTCAGCGCATGGCGTAGGCCGGCGTGATCCGCCCCAACGCGCGGCGCGCGACATCGCGCGACGACGCTTCGGTGCCATCAGCCAGCGCCAGTTCCATTTCCGGCGCGCGCTCGGCGGCGCGATAGGCGACCCGCGCGTCAGTCAGCCTGCCCATGCCGGCATAGGCGTTGCCCAGATTGATGAGGCGCGCCGGGTCCTCCATCGCGCGCGGCGGCACCGCCTTCAACTGGCGCACCGCGCGTTCATAGTCGCCCTTCGCGATCGCTCCTGCGGCCAGCAGGCCCTCGCCCGCCAGATCGTCAGCCATGGCGGGAGCCGCGCCGAAACCGGCGACAGCAACCGTCGCAAACAGCATGAGGCCAAGGCGTTTCATGATTAAATCTCCCGAGCAAAACTTTTTGTATATAGTCGGGATTATTTCACTGATATGACAGTCCGGCAAGCGGTTGCGCACATCATGCAATGCAGAAAGTTTTCTTTTAAAACATCACCATATGCGTTTGTCGCGATGATGTCATGATAGTGTAACATTGTAGACGGCCACGCAAGTCATCCGGGATAGACCGATTCGCGCGGCTTGCGCAGCGTGTCGCAGGCCGCAGAAACGACAAAAAAAAACGGATTTTCAGGAAAAGGTCCGGAGGCTTCTGTTGCCCGGCGCCTCCGGGGGCCGCTGAATTCCCTTCTGTTGCCCGGTGGGTTCAACCGCGCTATTTTAGAGTAACGTCAGGCCGTGAGGCCCTCAGTTACGCTGCAATGGCGAGTGCTTCGTTATCGTTGGCACTTGTGAGTTTTAAACAGTTTCACGGCATACTCAGGCCGGGCAAAGGCATCGCCTTTCAACACACGTCGATCCTAGTTCGGCCCCGTCAGGAACCCCCTGTGCGTTTAGGCGACAGGGGCCTTCTGGTGGAACCGCCGGGTACTGCCCCCGGGTCCGCTGCGTCTATTATACGATACGGTTTATCACCATAGCCGGGCGAACCCGGCCCCCAACATATGGGCGCAACGCGCGCAGATTTCAACCTATTCGCCGGCATTTCCGTTTTGTCGCGCCGACGGCTAAGGGATGCGCCATGTGCATCCTTGCCCTAGCCCACCGCGCGCATCCGCGCTGGCGGCTGATCCTGATCGGCAATCGCGACGAGTTTCACGCCCGCCCCGCCGCGCCGCTCGCCCGCTGGGAAGACCGCCCTTCTATGCTCGCAGGCCGCGACCTCCAGTCCGGCGGGACCTGGCTCGGCGTCTCCGATGACGCGCGCTGCGCCATCGTCACCAACCGCCGCGGCTTCGGCCCGCCCGCCCCCGACAAGGCGTCACGCGGCGCGCTGGTGACAGATCTCATTACCGGCATCGGCCCCTATGCCGATCCCGCAAACGCGCCGCTCGACGCCTTCAACCCGTTCAGCCTGATCCTGATCGACGGCACGGACGCGCATTTCCTGACGAACCGCCCCGATCCGGTCCGCACTGCGCTCACGCCCGGCCTCTATGGCCTCTCCAACGGCGCGCTGGACGCTCCCTGGCCCAAGACCCTGCAACTGAAGGCCGCGCTGCTCGCCTGGCTGACGACCGACGCGATCGATCCCACGCAATTGTTCGACGCCCTGCGCGCCGAGAGCCTGCCGCAAGCCGGCCTCGCCCCGGAAACCCCGTCCGACATCGCCGACGAAGCCGCCAGCAGCCCCGTCTTCATCCGCAACCCCGTCTATGGCACGCGCTGCTCGACGATCGTGGCGGTCGACGCGCAGGGAAATGGCACAATCACCGAACGCCGCTTCGACGCGGAGGGCGCAGACATCGGAGAAACCTGCCTGCCCTTCCACTGGCCCGCACTCCGCGCTACAGCCGCCTCATGATCCTCGTCATCGACAATTACGACAGCTTCACCTGGAACCTGGTCCATTATCTCATGGAACTGGGCGCGCAGGTCGAAGTCGTCCGCAACGACGCCATTTCCGCGGGGCAAGCGCTCTCCACCGGCGCCCGCGCCTTCCTGATCTCGCCCGGCCCCTGCACCCCGAACGAGGCGGGCGTCAGCCTCGATCTCGTCGCCGCCTGCGCGGACGCGGGCGCCCCCCTGCTCGGCGTGTGCCTCGGCCATCAGGCGATCGGCCAGCATTTCGGCGGCAAGGTGGTGCGCGGCGGACTGATGCACGGCAAGACATCGCCCGTGCTGCATGACGGCACCGGCCTCTTCGCCGGCCTCCCCTCGCCCTTCACCGCGACCCGCTATCACTCGCTGATCGTGGAGGACATTCCCGAAACCCTCGCCGTCAACGCCACGGCGCAGGACGGCGCGGTCATGGCCTTCCGCCACACCAGCCTGCCGATCCACTCGGTCCAGTTCCACCCGGAAAGCATCGCCACAGAACATGGCCACGCGATGCTGGCCAATTTCATGCGGATCGCCGGCCTGCCGGTGCGGGAACGGGTTGCCGCCTAACCTCTCGACTCACCGACCGTCATCGGCCTAAGGCAGCCCCCGATGACCAGCCTGCCCGATCCCCGCGAGCCGCTCTCGCCGCAAGCCGCCGACGCCGCCTTCGCCGCGCTGTTCGACGACGACCTGCCCGAAGCGGAGATCGCCGCCTTCCTCGTCGCCATGGCCGCGCGCGGCGAGACCGCCACCGAAATCGCCGCCGCAGCCCGCGCCATGCGCGCCCGCATGATCCCGATCGAGGCGCCCGAAGGCGCGATCGACGTCTGCGGCACCGGGGGCGACGGCCATCACACGCTCAACGTCTCCACCGCCGTCAGCCTGGTCGTCGCGGCCGGTGGCGTGCCCGTCGCCAAGCATGGCAACCGCGCCGCCTCGTCAAAGGCCGGAGCCGCCGACACGCTCGAAGCCCTCGGCCTCGACCTCGAGTCCGCCGCCGACAGCGCGCAGGCGACCCTCGCCGACCTCGGCATCTGCTTCCTCTTCGCCCAGAAGCACCACCCCGCGCTCAAGCGCCTTGGCCCCATCCGCAAGGCGATCGGCCAGCGCACCATCTTCAACCTGATGGGACCACTCGCCAATCCCGCCGGCGTCCGCCGCCAGCTCGTCGGTATCGCGCGGCCCGCTTATGTCCCCATCTATGCGCAGGCGCTGGCCGAACTCGGCGTCGACCGCGCCATGATCGTCTCGGGCGACGAGGGCCTCGACGAACTCTCGCTCGCCGGCGGCAACGATATCGCCGAAGTCACCGGCGCGGGCATCGTCGCCATGCGCCGCATCGCCGCCGAAGACGCGGGCCTGCCAACCCATCCGGTCGAGGCGATCCGCGGCGGCGACCCGGCCCACAACGCCGCCGCCCTGCGCGCGCTGCTACAGGGCGAACCGGGTCCCTATCGCGACGCCGTGCTGCTCAATGCCGCTGCCGCCCTTGTCGTGGCCGGGGCCGCGCATGATCTTCGTGGCGGAGTGGAACAGGCTACCGAAACCATCGATGCCGGCCTCGCCAACGCGCTCCTCAATTGCTGGATAGCCTATTCATGAGCAACAAACTCACCGAGATCTGCGACACCAAGCGCGCGGAAGTCGTCCGCCGCAAGGCCGCGATCACCGTCTCCACCCTCCACGCCCGCGCCGCCGAGCAGACGCCGCCGCGCGGTTTCCGCCGCGCGCTCGACCACGCCGCCCTCACCGGCTTCGGCCTCATCGCCGAAGTCAAGAAGGCCAGCCCCTCGAAGGGGCTTATTCGGGCCGATTTCGATCCCCCCGCCCACGCCGCCGCCTATGCCGCCGGCGGCGCGGCCTGCCTTTCGGTCCTGACCGACGAACCCTATTTCCAGGGCCATGACGATTACCTGATGGCCGCCCGCTCCGCCTGCGCCATCCCCGTCCTGCGCAAGGATTTCATGATCGATCCCTGGCAGGTCCTCGAAAGCCGCTCCATCGGCGCCGACGCGATCCTCATCATCGTCGCCGCGCTGGAAGACAGCCAGATGGCCGAAATCGAGGACGCCGCCCTGGGCCTGGGTATGGATTGCCTGGTCGAAGTCCATGACGAAGCCGAACTGGAACGCGCGCTGAAGCTGCGTTCGCGCCTGATCGGCGTCAATAATCGCGATTTGCGTGATTTCTCGGTCGATTTCGCTAGGACCTACGAACTGGTCGGGAAAGCGCCGGAGGGATGCACCTTCGTAGCGGAGAGCGGGCTGGGGAGCCACGCGGACCTGGCAGCGATGGCCGAACATGGAGTGCGGTGCTTTCTGGTAGGCGAGGCGCTGATGCGGCAGCAGGATGTGGAGGCGGCGACGAGGGCGCTGCTGGAACCGGCTTGAACCCAAAAGTCCGCGCATTCCTTGTGAAGGTTCCGCTCAAATTGCTACGGTCTTAATGGCGATGTAGCCAGATCAGACTATCGAACCGGGAGGCCCCAAGTGAAGAATGTCATCACCCTTCTTCTCTTGGGTGCCACTTTCCTGATGCCCCAGATTGGCTATGCCTGCGTTGGCGTATTCGCGCACCGTCTCAGCGATTGCCATAACCTGCTAGGTCCGCAAGACACCTGTAATGTCCCAGTATTGCGGTTCGACCCTTGGATTACCAAGCACCTGCTGGACAAAAAGCTCATCTCGCCAGACAGCCCTTTGGTTGCCCGTGTTCCTCTCGATCCTGACGATCAGCATGCCGCGGAAGTTGTAGCAGAATATCTGCTTGGACAGGATCGGAGCGATTCAACAGCCAAGCAACTGGCAGCCACTCAATGGTATCACCGTTTTGACCAGCCTGTGGACTTCGTAACCGCAGCCCCTTACTCGGTGAAAGCACTTGCCGGGCTGCAACGAGATGCTGTTCTGGAGCGAGACTGCACTTCATATTCAGTTCAATCGATGTCCAATAACGAAGACAGCGACGAGCATTTCGCCCTGATAGTCCTCGGCTGTGAGGTCAACACTACGAAGACGTCCATGCTCGTTGAGGTTGTAATCAGAGAGCACAAGGCGGTGCGCGTCTATAATGCATCGGTGTCCCACGTCTGCTTTCCAGAGATGGAACCCGGTAGCACGCAGCAAGCAAATTAGAATTAGATATCAACGCTGAATGGCGCATATTTTCTGCGCTGGACGAGGCCCCAATGACCCTGACCCACCTCGACCCCACCGGCGCCGCGCGCATGGTCGATGTCTCCGCCAAGGCCGTAACAAGCCGCGAGGCCGTCGCCGCCGGCCGCATCACTATGTCGGCCGAAGCCGCTGCCGCCATCGCGCAGGGCCTCGTCAAGAAGGGCGACGTTCTCGCCGTGGCTCGCGTCGCCGGCATCATGGCGGCCAAGAAGACCGCCGACCTCATCCCGCTCTGCCACCCGATCCCGCTGAGCGCCGTCACCGTCGATTTCGACCTGTCGCCCGACGCCATCACCGTCACCGCCACCGCCCGCACCGCCGGGCAGACGGGCGTGGAGATGGAGGCGCTCACCGCCGCCAGCGCGGCCCTGCTCACCGTTTATGACATGGCAAAGGCGATCGACAAGTCTATGACAATCGGTGATATTCGCCTGCTCTCCAAGACCGGCGGCAAGTCCGGCGACTGGAAGCGCGCATGAGCTTGATGCCCGTTGCCGAAGCACAGGCCCGCCTGCTCGCGCTCGCCGCGCCCCTTCCGGCGGATCGCCTACCCGTCGCCGCCTGCGCCGGCCGCTGGCTCGCCGTCGATCTCCACGCCCAGCGCGCCCAGCCCTGGGCCGACCTTTCCGCCATGGACGGCTACGCCCTGCGCGCCGCAGAGTGGCCCGGCCCCTGGCGCGTCACCGCCACCAGCGCCGCCGGCGGCCCCCTGCCCCCGGCGCTCGCCCCCGGCGAAGCCTGCCGCATCTTCACCGGCGCGCCCCTGCCCAAAGGGGCCGACGCCGTCCTGATCCAGGAGGATGCCGCACTCGAAAACGACAGCATCACCAGCGCTGACGAAGCCTTGAAACCCGGCCGCCACGTCCGCCCTGCCGGGTCGGATTTTGCCCACGGCCAGCGCCTGCTCGCCGCCGGCGCGCGGCTCACCGCCGCGCAGATCGCGCTCGCTGTGCTGGGCGGCCATGGCTGGCTCGATGTCGGCGGCCGGCCCAAGGTCGCCCTGCTCTCGACCGGCAGCGAACTCGTGCCACCCGGCGCGCCCGTACCGGATGGCCGCCTGCCTTCGTCGAACGCGCCGATGCTGGCCGCGATGCTCGCCGCGCTCCCCTGCGACGTGATCGACCTCGGCATCGTCGTCGATGATCTCGACGCCACCGTCGCCGCGCTGGAAAGCGCCCGCGACGCCGACATCATCGTCACCACCGGCGGCGCATCGGTCGGCGACCACGACCTCGTCCGCCCCGCCGTGGAGCAGGCCGGCGGCAGCCTCGATTTCTGGAAGATCCGCATGCGCCCCGGCAAGCCGCTGATGGCCGGCCGCCTCGGCAATTCCATCTTCCTGGGCCTCCCCGGCAATCCCGTCTCCGCCTTCGTCGGCGCGACCCTGTTCCTGTTGCCACTGGTCCGCCACATGGCCGGCGCGGCCGATCCGCTCCCCCGCACCGAGCCGGGCACGCTCGCCGGCCCGCTCCCCGCCAGCGGCGAGCGCGACAATTATTTCCGCGCTTTTCATGGGGATGGCGGCCTTGTCTCGGTCACATCGCAGGATAGCGCCGCCGTGCTCGCTCTCGCCAGCGCGGACTGCCTCATCCTGCGCCCCGCCGGCTCCCCGCCAGCACAAGCGGGCGAGGCCGTGACCATCGTGCCGGTCTGAAGACGTAGTGCGCGATACATGCGAAGTTCGACAAGTTCCGCCCGTTCCCTGAACGCGCTTGACTTGCCCGCATCTGTTTCCTATGCGTTCTCCATCCGTTCCTTAGGGAGGCCGCAAGCGCCATGTTGACCCCAAAGCAGCAGGAGTTGCTGATCTTCATCCAGAACCGTCTGGAGGAAGGCGGCGTGTCTCCATCTTTCGAGGAAATGAAGGACGCGCTCGACCTGCGTTCCAAGTCCGGTATCCATCGCCTGATCAACGCGCTGGAGGAACGCGGCTTCATCCGCCGCCTGCCCAACCGCGCCCGCGCGCTCGAAGTGCTCAAGGTGCCTGAGGCCATGGTCAAGGCGCCGCGCCCGGTCGTCTCGCTGCCCAAGCCTGCGCCCATCATTCCTATCGCTGCCAATGATGTCATCACGATCCCGCTGCACGGCCGCATCGCAGCCGGCGTTCCGATCGAGGCGATGGAGAGCTACAGCAGTCTCTCCGTCCCCGCCGCCCTGCTCGGCGCGGGCGATCATTATGCGCTGGAGGTTTCCGGCGACTCGATGATCGAGGCTGGCATCTTCGACGGCGACTATGCGCTGATCCAGCGCACCGAAGTCGCCCGCGAGGGCCAGATCGTCGTCGCCCTGATCGACGACAGCGAAGCGACGCTCAAATATTTCCGCCGCGAAGGCCCCCGCGTCCGCCTCGATCCCGCCAACGCCGCCTATGAGCCGCAAGTCTATGAGGCCGGGCAGGTGCGCATCCAGGGCAAGCTGGCGGGCCTGCTGCGCCGCTATAACTGATTATCTTCCAGCGGCGACCCAGGGATGGGCGTCGCCGGGCGTCTTGACGGTGCGGACCACTCCGCCGTCGACATCCACCGCCACCCCGCCACTGCGGGCAAGCAGCCAGCGGTCGATCCGCAGCCAGCGCGGCCGGCACCAGCGCGGCAGACGGCGATCGCTGATGACGATATCGCTCCCGGCACAGTCCCGCTCCAGCAGTGGCCGATCGACCAGATTGAACGTCCGCGTCATCAGCACTGTACGTCGGCTGGCCCCGATCCGCACCCGACACAGATCGGCCGAACAGCGCGCCTCCGGCAGATCGGCGATGGCCGCCAGATCACCGTCATAGCCCGCCCCCTCGGCCAGCACGTCGCGCACATAGTCCCCCGCCTTCGCTCGCAAAATGGCCAGCCGCCCGTCCGCCATCCGCACCGCGACATGCCGTCCATCGCCCGTCACCAACAGATCAGGCGCGCGCGCCGTGATGATGACCAGAACCCCCGCCAGCAGCGGCGCCATCCCCAGCCACCGCCACCGCGTCCGCCACAGCATGCACCACAGCCCGCCGGCCACGATGATCCCGAACGCCCATCCCGGCGCCATCGGCGCCATCAGGATCGCCACCGGACTCGCCGCCACAGCATGCGCCACCGCCAGCAGCAGCGACAGCGCCTGCCCCGTCACCCACCAGAAGGGCGCGCCCAACCCGAACAGGTCCGCGACCAGCGCCAGCCCCTCCATCGGCATCACGACGAAGGTCGTCAGCGGAATGGCGATCAGGTTCGCGAACGCGCCCAGCACGCCGGACTTGTGAAAATGAAACAGCGCGATGGGCATCAACGCCAGTTCGACGGCAAAACCCGTCAGCAGCATGCCTGCCAGCACCCGCCCCCATCGCCGCCAGATCGCCTCGTCGCGCCCTTCGACAAAGGCGCGGAACGCCGGCAATTCCCCCAGCGCCACCAGCGCGACGATCGCGCCAAAACTCATCTGAAAACTCGGCCCGATCAGCGCCTCCGGCCAGAAAGCCAGCACGATCAGCGCGCCGGTCGCGACCAGTCGCAGCGTAATCGCGTCGCGGCCCAGCGCCAGCCCGCCCAGCACCAGCATCGCCGCGACACAGGACCGCACCGTCGGCACCTCCGCGCCGGTAAAGACCGTATAGCCGATCCCCGCCAGCGCGCCGCCGCCCGCCGCGATCAGCATGAGCGGCCAGTCGAGCGCCAGCCGCCGGCTTAGCGCCAGCACCCGCATCAGCAGGAACATCACCGCCCCGATCAACGCCGTGACATGCAGTCCGCTGATCGAGAGCAGATGCGCCAACCCACTGCGCCGCATCGCTTCGGCGTCCTCTTCGGCGATCGCGCCCTGATCCCCCGCCGCCAGGGCCACGGCTATGCCGCCCTCCGACCCCGTCAGTTGCGTGCGAATATGCGCTGACAGCCTGGCCCTTAGAGTCGGCCCCTGCTCGGCCGGCTTCACCACCGCAATCGGCACCAGCGCCCTCCCCGTGGCCCCGATCCCCTGAAAATAGGCGCGCCGCGCGAAATCGAACCCGCCCGGAATGGCGGGCGGCGCCGGCGGCATCAGCCGGACGCGAAAACGCACCACCGCTCCTTGCCCCAGCCCCCGCACGATGTCCGCATCGGCGACGTTGACCCGAACCGTCGCCGGCAAGTCCGGCCTGCCAATCGGCAGCAGCAACATGCGCGACATCGCCTTGGCCGGCAGCGCATCGATGGACCGCACTTCGCCGGTCATCTCCACGAACAGCGGCCGCTTGAGCGGCGGCTGGCCCATCGTCGCCGCCTTACCCCACACCAGCAGACAGCCAATGCAGGCAAGCACACCGCCCACCACCAGCATCCGCCGCAACCGCCCGCCATCCGGCAAGGCCAGGCCCGCACAAGCCCCCGCCAGAGCCACCGCGCAAAAGGCGAGCCAGTCGAACATCCCCGGCAAGGCGAACCACGCGACAATGCCAATACCCAGCGCCACCGGCGCCCACAGGGCGACCTGCTCGCGCTCCTGCTCCAGCCACAGTTCGATACGCTCCAGAAGCGTCGTTCCCCACCCCTGCAGGCGGATGCCGCCAGAGGTTTGTCGTGGCCCAAAAGCCATGCTAGGGGGCGTCGCATCCATAAGGTCGCCGTCAAGAATGTCAGGATTTGAAGCGTGAGTGCAACGGGTTTGAACAATAAGGTCGTCACCCGTTTCGCGCCGTCCCCCACCGGCTATCTGCACATCGGCGGCGCACGCACCGCGCTCTTCAACTGGCTGTTCGCCCGCCACCATGGCGGCACGTTCCTGCTGCGGATCGAGGATACCGATCGCGCCCGCTCGACCGAGGCGGCAGTCGAGGCGATCTTCGACGGACTCGACTGGCTGGGCCTGTCGGGCGACGAACCCGCCGTGTTCCAGTTCGAGCGCTCCGCCCGCCATGCCGAAGTCGCGCATGCCATGCTGGCGCAGGGCGACGCCTATAAATGCTTCGCCACGCCCGAAGAACTCGCCGAACTGCGCGAGGCGCAACGCGCCGCCAAGCAGCCGCTGCGTTATGATGGCCGCTGGCGCGATCGCGACTCGGCAGAGGGGGGCGACAAGCCCTTCGTCATCCGCCTGAAAGCGCCGCGCGAAGGCGAAACCGTCATCGAGGACGCCGTGCAGGGCCGGGTCGTCGTGCAGAATGCCGAGCTGGACGACATGATCCTGCTGCGATCGGACGGCACGCCCACTTACATGCTCGCGGTGGTGGTTGACGACCATGACATGGGCGTCACCCATGTCATCCGCGGCGATGATCATCTGAACAACGCCTTCCGTCAGCTCGGCATCATCCATGCGATGAATTGGCCGACGCCGGTCTACGCCCATATCCCGCTGATCCACGGCGCGGACGGCGCGAAGCTGTCCAAGCGGCATGGCGCGCTGGGCGTCGATGCCTATCGCGACGAGATGGGCATGCTGCCCGAGGCAGTGATCAACTATCTGCTCCGCCTTGGCTGGGGCCATGGCGATGAAGAGATCATCAGCCGCGATCGCGCGGTCGAACTGTTCGATATCGGCGGCGTCGGCCGCTCTCCCTCTCGCTTCGATTTCAAGAAGTTGGAGAATGTGAACGCCCATTATCTGCGCGAAGCGGATGTCGATCGGCTCGCCGGCCTGGTCGCGCCGCGCATCGCCAAGCGACTGGACTCGCAGCCGCTGTCCGATGATGCGCGCGCGCTGCTGGCGCGGGCGATGCCCGAATTGACGCCACGCGCCAAAACACTGGACGAAATCGCCGAAGGGGCCGCTTTTCTGTTCAAAAATCGCCCTCTGGATTTTGACGAGAAGGCATCGGCTCTGCTAGACGATGCAGCGCGCGCGCTGGTGGCGAAAACAGCCGACGCTCTCCATGCCGTTCCGTCCTGGACGGTCGAAGCGATCGAGGAAGTGATAAGAGGCGTGGCGGAGGATGCCGGGCTGGGTCTGGGCAAGGTCGCACAGCCGCTTCGCGCGGCGCTGACCGGGCGCACGACCTCGCCGGGGATTTTTGACGTTTTGTTCCTGCTTGGAAAAGACGAGAGCTTGGGTAGGCTGAACGACGTAGGGCATGCGTCGGTCGGCTGAGGATTTGAGGAGAAAATGATGTCGGATAAAAAGGCCACTGTTTCGGTCGAAGGCGCTTCCAACGACTACGGCATTCTCGCCGGCACGGTCGGCCCGGAGGTCGTCGACATCCGCAAGCTCTACGGCAACACGGGCATGTTCACCTATGATCCGGGCTTCACGTCGACCGCCAGCTGTGAATCAGGCCTGACCTATATCGATGGAGACGAAGGCGTCCTGCTTCATCGCGGTTACCCAATCGGCCAGCTCGCCGAACAGTCCAGCTTCATGGAAGTCGCCTATCTGCTGCTGAACGGCGAACTGCCCTCGAAGAAGGAACTGTCCGACTTTACCTACACCATCTCGCGCCACACCATGGTGCATGAGCAGCTCTCGACCTTCTACCGCGGCTTCCGTCGCGACGCGCACCCGATGGCGATCATGTGCGGCGTGGTCGGCGCGCTGTCGTCCTTCTATCACGACTCGACCGACATCAACGATCCCGAGCAGCGCCGGATCGCCAGCCACCGCCTGATCGCGAAGATGCCGACGCTGGCGGCGATGGCGTATAAATATTCGCTGGGTCAGCCCTTCATCTACCCGCGCAATGATCTGAGCTACACCGGCAACTTCCTGCACATGACCTTCGCGGTCCCGGCTGAGGAATATGTCGTCAATCCGATCATCGAAGACGCGATGGACAAGATTTTCATCCTCCACGCTGACCATGAGCAGAACGCATCGACCTCGACCGTTCGTCTCGCCGGTTCGTCGGGCGCCAACCCGTTCGCGTGCATCGCGGCCGGCATCGCCTGCCTGTGGGGTCCCGCGCATGGCGGCGCGAACGAAGCAGCGCTCAACATGCTGCGTGAAATCGGCACCGTCGATCGCATTCCGGAATATATCGCCCGCGCCAAGAACAAGGACGATCCGTTCCGCCTGATGGGCTTTGGTCACCGCGTCTACAAGAATTACGATCCGCGCGCGACCGTGATGCAGCAGACGGCCAAGGACGTGCTGGAAGCGATGGGCGTCACCGACCCCATCTTCGATGTCGCCAAGGAACTGGAGCAGATGGCTCTGAACGATCCTTACTTCATCGACAAGAAGCTGTTCCCGAACGTCGACTTCTATTCGGGCGTGATCCTGTCGGCCATCGGCTTCCCCACCGAGATGTTCACCGTGCTGTTCGCCCTCGCCCGCACCGTGGGCTGGGTCGCGCAGTGGAACGAGATGATCTCGGACCCAGCGCAGAAGATCGGCCGTCCGCGTCAGCTGTACACCGGCCCGACGCAGCGCGACTATCTGCCTGCCGACCAGCGCTAAAAGACAATGCAGGCCGGGCGCGGTTTCGCGCCCGGTCGCTTTTACGCGATCAACGCCCCCCAATCAGCGGGGCAGGGACAGAATGAAGGTGGCCCCTTCGCCAGGCACGCTTTCGATGCCGATGTCGCCGCCCATCGCGCGCGCCAGCCGCCGCGAGATATAGAGGCCCAGGCCGCTGCCGCCGGCGTCGTCCCGGCCAAGCCGCTCGAACTTTTCGAACACCCGCTCCTGCGCCTCGGCGTCGATTCCCGGCCCCTGATCGCTCACGATCACGCGCGCGCCGGCATCGCTCGTGCCCACCAGCAGGCGCACTTCGGAATGCTCAGGCGAATAGCGCACAGCATTGCCGACCAGGTTCACCAATATCTGTAGCACCCGGCGAAACTCCCCGGTCGCCGGCGCACTCTGATCAGCATCAGGCGCGACCAGTCGGATATGCCGGTCGGTCGCCTTGACGTTGAGCAGGCCGGCGGCGCGGCGCGCGACATCGGCGAGATCCAGAGGCTCGGCAGCGACGCTGAAATCCGGGCGGTCGATCGCCTGCAGATCGGCCAGATCATCCACCAGCGCCATCAGATGCCGTCCCGCCACCGCGATGTCGCTGGCATAGCCGGCATAATCGGGCCGCAGCGGCCCCTCCAGTTGCGCGCTGATCGAGTCGGCATTGGCGATGATCCGGCCCAGCGGCCGGCGCAAGGATCGATCGAGCCGGCGACCGAAATCGACGGAATAGGCGTCTTCGGAAAATGCATCCGGCGCGGGCGGAGCCTCCGCCTCGACATCGGTCCGCAGGCTGGCCTTCCCGCGAAAGCCCATCAGCCCGCCATCGATATCGAACATCGGATAGCCCGACAGCATATAGCCGCGCCGCGCGTCGGTGACCGTTGCGGCGCGCTGGTCGCGAAAGGCGCGGCGCTGCGCCAGTCCCTCCAGCAGCGGCATCGCCCCGTCCTCGCCCGGTTGGAGCGCGAACCATGCGCCGAACGCGCTGCCGGGAGCCGGACGCGCTTCGGACGCGGTCTCTTCTTCCGCGTCAAAGGCTTCGCGAAAGCGCAGCGACGGGTCGATTTCCCAGGTCCAGCCCTCGTCCAGCCGCGCGAAATCGGCGTCTCGTTCGGCGCTGTCACCGATCGGCGATCGCGCCGGTCGTTCGTTCCAGTCGATGATGGAGATATGGACCGCGCTGTCGCCGGGCCGCGCCCGCACCCACATGTCGATGTCGCTGCGGGGCGTGGCCGCGACGATCGGCCGCGATATGGTGATGCCCAGCCGCGACGCCAGCCGCGCAATGGCCGCCAGTTGCGGCACGACCAGTTCGGTGTCGATGTCGCCACCCGCCTCGCGCTGCAACGCCAGCACCGGCGCGTCGGCAGACAGCAGGCGGCCGTCCACGCCTACCGTCGCGCGCAGCGAGGAAGTCGGGCTTTCCATGTTCATGCGGCGGACGCACGCTTCAACTGGTCGAGCTTCGCCCGCAGGGGCGCAGGCGCGGACAGCACGTTCATCGCCCCTTCCATCCCTGCCGCATCCAGTTCGGCATAGCCCTCCGATGCGGCGATGATGCAGGCGTCGGTCAGCGTCGGCCGCGCTGGCTGCAGCGCCAGCAGCAAGTGCCGATATTCAACCCCCGAAGCCCCCATGGCAGCGCAGAGCGCGGCGACATGGGCGGCCGGCTCGGTCAGCAGCAGGGCGATGACGGACGCACCATCCATGCGCAAACGGCGTCCGGCCAGGGCAGCGAACAGCGGCAGACGGCGCTGGCCAATCGCGCGCGACGCCAGCCCCGGATCCTTGGCAGCTTCTCCCAGCCGACTCGCCAGCCGATCCGCTATCGCCAGCGGCCCCAGTGTTTCATCATGCCGCGCCAGCAGCCCATGACCCGCCGCCGTCAGCGCCGGCAGAGGCGACGTCGCGCCCGGCAGCAGTTGCGGTTCCAGCGCGCGCGCCAATATGGCGACGACCGTCCACAGCAGATCGGCAAAATATTCGGCGGGCAGGTCCGGTCGCATCGGCTGATGCTCGCTACCCGGCGTTGCCCAGCGTCCTTCGGCCATGGCGAGCAGGGACAGCATGTCGATCAGCGCCGGATCATCCGCCTCCAGCAGCGGCCCCGCGACATGGTCACTGCCGTCATTCGCGCGCCCCGACTGGCGCAGGATCAGGCCCACGCCCGCCCGCAGCCGCATATGACGCAACAGCGCTGGCTCCAGCAGATTAGGCTTGGCGCAAATGGTCGGCCAGCACAGCGGATCGGGCAGGCGCGCCAGCGCCGACGACAGGACGATGTCCGACCCAAGCGACAGGCGCAGCGCCGTCTCGATCGCATGCGCACAGCCTGCGATGTGCCGGCGCGTCTCGGCCACCAATGCTTCGGATCGGTCACCCCAGCCGTTCGAAAAGATCAACGCCAGATCAATGGCATGCTCGATTGAAGGCGCGCTTTCGCCGCTCGCGACGAAGGGCGAAAGACCGGCCGCGGTCGATCCATCATGGCTCGGATAAGCGCTCATGCCGCCACCATAAGCGCACGTCCTTAAAATGCACTAAACCTTGAGGGATCAGACGGATTTGCCCGGGCGGCGCAGAAAAATAACCGCCACCGACGCGATCGCCATCAGCATGACGACATCGACGCCCAGCGGCAATTGCCCCGCCAGCGTCGCCGCCAGCATCGGCAACAGCGCGCTGCCGGGCGTCGCGATCTGCCAGCCGGGCAGCTTGCCGACGCGCCCGCGCCGCGCCGCGACCAGCAGCACCGCCAGCAGCAGTGCGGCGTAGAGCGCCAGCATCGTCCCGCCCGCCAGCGCGATCCCGGCCAGCGCCACCATCGGCGTGACGAAGCCGATGATCCCGCCGGGCGGCGCACGCAAGGCGATCTCGTCCAGCCGATCGGCCACCTCGCCCAGCAACAGCGCCAACAGCAGCAGCGCAAAGCCCGCCGACGGCCATTCCAACTCGATCGGCAACAGCGCGATCGCGCCCAGCACCTGCGACCCGATCCGCACATGCAACGCCTGCACCTGCATCCGCATCAGCGGCGGCGCCAGACGCCGGGCCGCTGGGCGAAGCGCCAGTTGCTCCAGACCGCCAGCACCGCTCGGTCCACGCGGGGCCGCCGCCATCGCCGCCTGCGCCGCCAGGTCAGCCTGCGCCTGCCCCTCGACCAGCGACACCCGCCCTTCCAGCAGATCGTCCTGCGGCACGGTGACGCGCCGCGCTCCCTGCTGCACCGCGCCGCGCACCAATGTCAGCGACAGGTCCCAATCGCCCACCATGTCGAGCGTGCCGAACAGCAGCGCCGGCGTCACCCGCACCAGACCGCCCCACCGTTGCCCGGCATCGATACGATCGAACGGCGCACTCGCGCGACTATCGTCGGTCACCAGCAAGGCATTGCCATCCGTTGTGGCGATCGTCTCCACCCAGGATTGCGCGACGACCGCGCCATCGCCGAACAGCAGCGCATCCTCGTCGCGCGGCGCAGTACGGATCATCGACACCATGTCGCGCAGCAGCGTGACGGCCACGCCATCCGCGTTCAGCCGGTCGACCGCCTGCGACAATTCGGGCGTTATGAGATTGACGAGGATCATCACGCGGCTCGCCCCCGCACGCGCGGCCTGTCGCGCCTGATATTCGACGAGTGTCTGGCCGGCGAACTGCAAGGACGCACGCAATTGCCCCGGCGAATCACTCGCAGGCCGCGTGGCGCTCAAAATGGCCGCGAAACTCATGGATTTTGCTTATCGACCCGATCCGTTGGCCGGTCGTTGTCGCAAGACAACGGCTTCAGCGCAAGAAGCGGATCAGTCCTGCTCGAGTCGGCCGATCGCGCCGCGCAGCCGACGCAGGATCACCGGATCGCCCGGCGCGGATTTCGCCGCCTCGTCGGCCAGCGCCATGAGGCTGGTCACGCCGAAGCTCGCCGCCAGTCCCTTCAGCCGCCAGGCCGCCAGTTCCCAGTTCGCGTCGCAGCGCGCCCGGCCCAGAAGGTCGAGCTGCCGCTCGGCGCTTTCCATGAAAGCGACGCGCAGATCGGCGATCAGCGCATTGTCGTCACCGACCGCAGCGGCGAGCGCCGCATCCAGAGCACCAGGATCATAGGACATAGTGAGCCACGCTAAAGGCCATGCGGTTAAGTTTTCGTAACAAGCCCGTTCCCGCTTTCGCAAAACATGTTACACTTCGTCCCATGAGCGGGGGCAGCACCATCGTCGAGTTCTGGCGCGACGAAGAGACCATGACGAAAAACCACCAGGCGGAGGAGGATGACGTCCTGCTGCTGCGGCAGGCGGTCCTCGATATCGAGGACGACGGACTGCCTGCGGAGAGCGGGCGGTCGCTGCTGCTCATCGTCGCCGGCGGCGTGATCGCCGGCCTCGCATGGATCGGCTTTTCGATCTGGGCCTTGCGCGCGGGCGCCGCCTTTGCGGCGGGACCGGCAGCATGGCCCGGCGCGATCGCCGCGATCCTGGTGCCGCCGATGCTGCTCGGCCTGCTGCTGTCCTTTCTGGCGCGCGGCCGGCGGACGGATACGCGGCAATATATGCAGGCCGCGCGTGCCCTGCGCACCGAAACGGAATTTCTGGAGCTGCGCCTCCAGCATATCGGCGACCAGCTCGAAACCGCGCGTCGTTCCATGCAGGATCAGGCGGCGCTGCTCGACAGCTATGGCGCGGCCGCCAGCAGCAATATGGAGGCGTCGGCCGAACTCATCGCCGCCCGCGCCAACAGCGCGGCGGAGCGGGTCGATCATGCCGAAAAGTCGGGATCGGCGCTCGTCGCCCGGCTGGAAACGTTGGTCGATGCCATGCCCACCTTTGAGGAACGCACCGCCAGCATGGCGCTGCGCCTCGAAGACAATGGCCATGCTCTGGCTGCCCGCATCGACACGCTCGAAGCCCGCATCCAGGCGCTGAGCGAACTGTCCGACGACGCGCGCAGCCGCACTCTGTCCGCCACGAAGAGCCTCGCCAGCCAGTTGACTCAGGTGCAGGAGGGCGCGCGTGCCACCGTGGAGGCGATCAACGGCATCGCCGACGTCACCTCCGGCCGGATCGAAACGACCCTGTCCGCGACGCGCGGCGCGATGGAAGAAGGCTGGCAGACGCTGGACAGCCGCGCCGCAGCGCTGAGCGCGCTGGTCGATCTGGCGCAGGGCCGTGTGCTCGAAACCAGCGAAACGACGCTGGCCGCCTGCAAGGCAACGCTGGACGCCATCGAGCGCGGCTTGCAGGAGCGGCTGGAGCGCAGCCAGTCCTCGGCCAGCCAGCATCTCGACCGGGCGGGCGACGCCCTCGCCGGCCACTCCGCCGATCTCGACGCGCTGGTCGAACGGTCGCGCGCCAATATCGAGGCGATCGGCGCGCAGACCATGGCTGGACTGCACAGCGATATCGGCGATGTCGAAGGACGGCTGCACCATCTCGACCAGCTAGTCGAGGGACAGCGCAGCCTGGTCCAGCAGTTGCAGGGCACGCTCAGCGAATCGATCGACATCTCCGAAAAGCGTTTCGCGCTGTTGGAAGAAAGCGCCCTGTCGCGGAGCGAACGGCTGGCCGAAGCGCTCGGCAAGCTGGCAGCGGAAACGCAACGGATCGACAGCGCGCTCGCCAGCGGCGGCCTGACCGCGGAAAAGCTGATTGGTTGCGCCGAGGGGCTGATGACGGCGCTCGATTCGAGCGTGCGCGAACTCGACGAATCCTATCCCGCTGCGCTCGATCGCTTCGACGCGCGCGTGGCGACCAGCCGCGCGCTGATCGATAGCGCCACGCCGGAGATGGAGAAGCTGGAAGCAATCTCCGAAGCATTGGTCGGGCGCACGCAGGAATCGGAGGAACTGCTCCGCAATCAGGGCAGCCGGCTCACCGAATGGCTGGAGAGCACGCAAAGCGGGCTGAACGAGAACCGCAGGCTGGTGCAGCAGCTACGCGCTGCGATGGCCGACGCCGATCAGGACGCGACGCGCATCGCTGAGGGCAGCGGGCCACTGCTCGTCACCGCGCTGCTGCGGGTAAAGGACACCGCCGATCAGGCGGCGGAACGTGCGCGTCAGGCGCTAGGCCGCGCCATCCCCGACGCCGCGCGCGCTCTGGCGGAGGCCAGCGATACGGCGATGGAGCAAGCCGTCGGTGACCGGGTTGAAGCGCAGATCGCGCGGATCGCTGCCGTGGCCGAGGAAGCGGTGAAGGCCGCGCATCAGGCATCCGATCGGCTGACCCGGCAGCTCCTCACCATCGCCGACACCAGCGCCAATGTCGAACAGCGGATCGAACAGGCCGAGCGCGTCGCCGACGAGCGCGACCGCGACCAGATTTCGCACAAGTCCGCGCAACTGATCGAATCGCTCAACAGCACCGCAATCGACGTCGCGAAGATCCTGTCCAACGACGTCACCGACTCGGCCTGGTCCGCCTATCTCAAGGGCGACCGGGGCGTCTTCACGCGCCGCGCGGTAAAACTGCTGGACGCCGGCGAATCCCGCGAGATCGCCCTGCACTATGACGACGATCCGGAATTCCGGGAGCATGTAAACCGCTACATCCATGATTTCGAGGCGATGCTGCGCATCATCCTGGCGAGCCGCGACGGCAACACGCTGGGCATCGCCATCCTCTCGTCGGACATGGGCAAGCTCTACGTCGCGCTGGCGCAGGCGATCGAGCGGTTGCGGCAGTAGGGCGAACTATACGCTCAGTTTTCTGACGTTTAGCCTTCCTGGCGGTCGGCTATTTCCCCTCGGTACTTTCGCTCCGGCGCGTCCGGATCAGGATCACAGTCAGACCAATGCAAGATAGAGGCATCCACGACCTCGGCACCCATATGGGCTATGAACGCCTTGGTTAGTGCCAGTTTATGCCGATCATATTCGGGTAGGTTCGGATTTAGGTTGTCAGCGAGCAACAACCATTCCACGAACTGACTGGCGTGTACGGGACCTTTTTCCGATATCAGCATGGTGACATGAAGCAAACTGCCCTGCTTCATGCAGCCACAAAAGCCCCAGACGACACATGCAGTGTGCATTAGCGCATCAAAACCTGTTTCGCTCATCGGATGGTTATAACAGGTCTCCACGTTTTAACGAGATGAAGCTGCCCCAAGGGAAAACGGCACTGTATTTCAAAACCAGACTTCAACTGCTCGGATCAGCCTATTTCTCTCCTGAAATACACCACCCGCTCCGTCTCCTCGAAACCGACCGCCGCGTGAAATGCATGGCTGTCGATATTGGCGATGTCCGCGTCCGACGCCATTTCACTGCATCCCCGCGTCAGCCCCCATTGCATGATGGCGTCGACGAGCGCACGCGCAACGCCGGCTCTGCGCGCTTCGTCGCGAACATAGAGGCCCTCGCCGAAGACCACGGGGCTGGTGTCGCAGCCATTCACATAATCATGACGCAGCGCCGCTTCGATGAAACCCACGGCCATGCCATTTCCATCCACGGCGATGAAATTCGCGAGATCCGGCTGATCCAGCATCGCCGCGACCTCTTTTCGGTGCGCCGCGGCATCTTCGTCCGGCCACAGCGCCGCCCGCATCTCCGCCCAGCGGTCGAGATCGTCGATCGTGGCCGGGCGAATGTGCATCAGGTCAGCGCGGCACGCCCATGAAGGCGCGCATGCTCTCGGCGGTGATCCAGCCTTCGCTGTAATTGGCGTAATAAAGGCCGAACAGGATCGCCGACAGGATCGTCGCGCGCAACGCCACCACGACGGGCCGAAAATTCACCGGCGCGCTGTCGGCATGGCCGCTTACCACCGCCTCGCCCGCCTCATGCGGCGTGCGCAAACCGACGGGCAGCACCATGAAGGCGCTGATCACCCAGAACAGGATGTAGATGGCGACGATGGCGTACCAGTTCATGCATCTGTCCTAGACCATCGCGGTGCAGGCGCAAAGGGGCGCTATCCCCGTCGCCGCAACAGGAATGTGCTGTACACCGCGTCGCGCCGCAGGTCGGTCTCGAACCGATCGCTATGATCGAGCAATTCGCCATGCCGCCGCATCATGGCGACCAGCAGCGCCGGGTCCATCAACCACAGATGCTGGCAGGTCACATTGGCGATTGCCCAGTCCACCTCGCCCGGCGGACAGGGTGTTGGCGCAGCGAAGGAGGCGGCTGTCGGCAGGGTGATATAGGCGACGCCGCCGGGCCGCAGCGCCCCCATCATGAGCTTGAGCAGGCCGTCCGGGTCGACGACATGCTCCAGCACATCGGTCAGCAGGAGAACGTCCGCACGCGGCTCCAGCACCGCCTCGGCCAGAAAATCCTCGATATAGGCGCGGACGAACCGGCTCCCGGCATATTCCGCATGAAACTTGTCCAGCATCCGCTCGTCCGCCTCGACCGAGACGATCTCGGCCAGCGGCAGCGCCCGACGCCAGGCGGCGGTGAACGCCCCCTCGCCCGACCCCAGATCATAGATGACCGGCTGGTCGGAGGGCAGCGTCACCCGCTCCCGCATGAAAGCAACCCGCAGGTCGTTCACCTCCACCTTCAGCGGCGGAATGGAATAAGCGTCGATAGGATGGCGGCTGTAGCTGTTCGGCTCGAACCGCAGGTTCACGGCGGAAAACGTCCCACAGTCCCCGCAGCGATAGCAATATTGCGCGTTGACCTGATCCTGCGTGCGGATCACCCGCCAGATATTGCGCGCCACCGCCCGACGCGGCCGGCCGCAGACGCAGGTTCTGCGGCTGTTGCGGTCGGCATAGGGGCGCTCGTCCGCCGGACGCAGGGCGCGGCGCAATCGCTTGACCCGCCGACCGACATAGCCTGCGATCTGATCCCGACGATACATCACAGTTACAAAACTCCCCAGCCGGTCCCGGACAAGACCGGCGCAGGGCCGCCGCGTCAAGCCCGGATCAGCAGAACGTCGACGATCGGCTTCTTGCCGGTCCAGCGCGTCGCCGTGCGGCGGACGGCCAGGCGGATGCGCTCGCGCAGGGCTTCCTCGTCCCGGCTACCCTTGGGCACCACGGCGGCGGCTTCTTCGGCCGCTTCAGTCAGGAACGCCGCCTTGTCCTCTTCCACCGGCACGCCCTGCGTGCGCAGCGCCGGCTGGCCAATGACATGGCCCTTGCCGTCCAGCGCCACGGCGACGCTGATCTGGCCGTGCAGCGCAACCTTGCGCCGCTCGTTCATGGTGGAGCCGTCGGCCGGCAGGATCACGTCACCGTCCAGCACCAGGCGTCCGGTATCCTCATGACCGATGATCTGCGGCGCACCGGGCGCAAGTCGCAGCAGATCGCCGTTGGACTGCACCACGGCGTGACCGATGCCGGACGCCAGCCCCAGCCGCGCCTGTTCCGCCATATGACGGCGCTCGCCATGGACCGGCAGCAGGATGTCCGGACGAATCCAGCCATACATCGCCTCCAGTTCCGGCCGGCCGGGATGGCCCGACACATGCACTTCGGCCTGGCGGTCGGTGACCATGATGATGCCCTTGGTCGCCAGCGCATTCTGGATGCGGCCGATCGCGATCTCGTTGCCGGGGATCTGCTTGGAGGAGAAGACGACCATGTCGCCTTCGGAGAGCTTGATCGGATGGCTGTCGAACGCGATCCGGGACAAGGCGGCCCGCGCCTCGCCCTGCCCGCCGGTGGCGATGAACATCACCTCGTTGCGCGGCAGGTCCATCGCGTCGTCCCAGTCAACGACGGGCGGGAAATCCTTGAGATAGCCCGCCGCCTTCGCGGTGGTGATGATGCGGTCGAGCGAGCGCCCGGCAACGCACAGCTTGCGCCCCATCGCCGCGGCGACCTCGCCCAGCGTCTGCACGCGCGCCGCGTTGGAGGCGAAGGTGGTGACCAGCACCCGCCCCTTCGCGCCTGCGACCGTCTGCATCAGCCCTTCGCGCACGGTCGCTTCCGACCCGCTGGGCTTGTCGTTGAAGACATTGGTGCTGTCGCACACCAGCGCCAGCACGCCCTGATCGCCGATCGCGGTCAGTTCCTCCGGCGTCGAAGGCTCGCCCAGCAGCGGCTGGTCATCCAGCTTCCAGTCGCCGGTGTGGAAGATGCGGCCATGTGGCGTATCGATCAGGACGGCATTGCCTTCGGGGATCGAATGCGCCAGCGGCACATAGCGGAAGCCGAAGGGGCCGAGGTTGAAGCTGCCTTCATTCTCAATGACGTGCAGCTTCACGTCCTTGCTCAGCCCCTCTTCCTCCAGCTTCAGCCGGATGAGGCCGGCGGTGAAGGGCGTCGCATAAAGTGGCACGCCGAGGTCAGCGGCCAGATAGGGGATCGCCCCGATATGATCCTCATGCCCATGCGTCAGCACGATACCGAGCAGGTCATCGCGCCGCTCTTCGATGAAGGACAGGTCGGGCAGCACCAGTTCGACGCCGGGGTACATCGGGTCGGCAAAGGTGAGGCCCAGGTCGACCATGACCCATTTGCCCTGGCAGCCATAAAGATTGACGTTCATGCCGATCTCGCCGGACCCGCCAAGGGCCAGGAAGAGCAGCTCGTTTCCGGGTGTCATTATTGTTCTAAACTCCGTTCGTGCAGCAGCGCGAGACCCAGGATGGTCAGGTCCGGCGCAATCGCATCGAAAATATCACTGTTGTCGTTGAAGAGGACCGCGAGGCCCCCCGTCGAAATTACCTTTGCGGGGCGACCGATTTCCGCGCGAATGCGCGCGACCAGCCCCTCCATCATCGCCACATAGCCCCAGAACACGCCGATATGCATCTGCGCTTCGGTGGTGCGGCCGATCACTGACCGGCTTTCCGGCGGCGCGATGGCAATCTTGGGCAGCTTGGCCGCCGCCGCGACGAGCGCATCCAGCGACAAGTTGATACCCGGCGCAATGATCCCGCCCTTATAGGCCCCGCGATAATCGACCACGTCATAGGTCGTCGCCGTGCCGAAATCGATGACGATCAGGTCACCTTCGTAGAGGTGGTGCGCCGCGATCGCATTTACAACTCGGTCGGCGCCGACCGAAGCCGGTTCCGCCACATCGAGTTCGATCCCCCACTCGGCCGCGCCCTGCCCCGCGATCAGCGGCGTCACCTTGAAATATTTGTCGGCCAGCACCTCCAGATTGTGGAGCGCACGCGGCACGACCGTCGCGATGATGACCGCGCTCACATCCTTGAGCGCGAAGCCTTCCAGGCTCAGCAGCTGTGACAGCCACACCGCATATTCGTCCGCAGTCCGGCGCGGATCGGTTGCGATCCGCCAGCGCGCGCGGATGTCCCGCCCGTCGAGCAGCGCGAAAACGACATTGGTGTTGCCGGCGTCGATGGCGAGCAGCATGGCGGGTCCTGTCAGAGGAGGTGGACGTCGCCGGCGTGAATGGCACGGGTGTCGCCATTCGCCAAGCGCAGGATCAGCGATCCGTTGTGATCCAGCGTATCGAATGCGCCATCCACCGTCCCGCCATCGGGCAGATTGACGCGAACCGGCGTGCCGGCGGCGTAGGCGTTGAGCAGCCAGTGTGTACGGACCGGATCGACACCCTGCGCGCGCCAGATCGCCAGCCAGTGCCCGAATATCTGCGCCAGCCGCTCCAGCAAAGCGTCGGCCTGCGCGTCCGATCCCTGCGCAGCCAGGCTGGTGACGGGCCGATCGAGACCTGTCGGGTGCCCCACCACATTGATGCCGATGCCGATCACGATCGCATCGCCGCTGCGCTCCAGCAGGATGCCCGCGATCTTCGCACCGTCGACCAGCACGTCATTGGGCCATTTGATCCGCGCCTGCCCGGCGCAAAGCGGCGCTATCAGCGCATGCACCGCAACGGCCGCAACCAGCGCTAGCGTATGCGGCGGCGGATCATGCGACTGGAGCCGCACGAGCGTGGACGCATAGAGATTGCCGAGCGGGCTTTCCCAGCTGCGGCCTAACCGCCCCCGCCCGCCGGTCTGGCATGCAGCGCGCAGCCAGCTTCCTTCCGGAGCGCCCTCCCCCGCCGACAAAGCCATGTCGGCGTTGGTGGACCCCGTCTCTGCGACGAAACGGATCAGAACAACGACGCCGCCGCCGCCGCGCTATAGTGATCGAGCAGCCCGTTCAGCAGATATCCGAACACCAGCACGACGGCGCACGCCGCCATGATGATGTTCTCGATCGCGCCGCCCTTCGCCTCATAGGCGGCAGCCGGCTCGTCGAAATAGATCGTCTTGATGATCTTGAGATAATAGAAGGCGCCGATCACCGACATGGCGATGCCGAAGGCGGCCAGCGCCGTCAGGTTCGCCGCCACCGCCGCATCGAACACCAGGAACTTCGCCCAGAAGCCGAAGAGCGGCGGGATGCCGGCCATCGAGAACATCGTGATCGCGAACGCGGCCGCGAGACCCTTGCGGCTCTGCGACAGGCCCGCCAGGCTGGCGATCGTCTCGACCGGCTTGCCGTCCGCATCGCGCATCTGGAGAACACAGGCGAAGCCGCCGATGGTCATGACGACATAGATGGCGAGATAGCTCATCGTCGCAGCCACGCCGGCGGGCGTGCCGGCGGCGAGGCCGACGAGCGCGAAACCGACGTTATTGATCGACGAATAGGCCATCAGGCGCTTGATGTTCGTCTGCCCGATCGCCGCGACCGCGCCGAACAGGATGGACGCGAGCGACACGAAGATCACGATCTGCTGCCAGTCGAGACCCGCCGGACCCAGCGCCTCGATCGCGACGCGGACCGTCAGGCCCATGGCGGCGACCTTCGGCGCGGAGCCGAAGAAGGCGGTGACCGGGGTCGGCGCGCCCTCGTAAACGTCCGGCGTCCACATGTGGAACGGCACGGCGCTCATCTTGAACGCCAGACCGGCCAGCAGGAACACCATGCCGAACAGTTCGCCCTTCGACACGCCGTCCGCCAGCGCGACCGCGATGCCGTCGAAGCTGGTCGTGCCGGTGAAGCCATAGAGCAGCGAGGTGCCGTAGAGCAGGATGCCGCTCGCCAGCGAACCCAGCACGAAATATTTGAGGCCCGCTTCGGAGGAACGCTCGTCCTGCCGCATGAAGCTCGCCAGCACATAGGACGCCAGGCTGTTCATCTCCAGGCCGACATAGAGCGTCAGCAGGTCGCCGGCGGACACCATCATGCCCATGCCGATCGCCGCGAACAGGATCAGGATGGGATATTCGGGCCGGGGCGCGCTGTCCGCGCTGAAAAAGCGCGGCGCAAGCAGGATGGCGGCAGCAGCCGCGCCATAAATCAGCGCCTTGGCGAAGACCGAAAAGGCGTCGGCGCGGTAGAGGCCGTCAAAGGCGTCCGGGCCAAAGCTGAGCGACGTCTGCAACGTGACGCCAGCGGCGACCAGCACGCCGACAGCGAGCCAGTTGACGAGATGGGCGCTCTTGTCACCGCTGAACGCGGCAACGAGCATCAGCGCAATGCCGCCGACGGTCAGGATCAGCTCGGGCAGGACCGCGAGCAGGGAAGCGGAATCGATCATCAGTGCGCCTCCCCGTGCGCCGCTTGTTCTTCATGGATAGCCTCGCCAGCCGGCTTGGGCGCACCCATCTTGATGTGAGAATCGCCGGCCGGAGCCGTCGGTGCGAGGCGGGCTTCCAGCGCGCGGATGTCGGCGCGCATGGGTTTCAGGAAGCTCTCCGGATAGACGCCCATCCACAGCACGGCCGCCGCGATCGGGGCCAGCAGCCACAGCTCGCGCATGTCCAGGTCCGGCATGGCGGCTGCGTCCGCATTCTTCTGCTCGCCGTAGCAGATGCGACGGTAGAGATAGAGCATGTACGCCGCGCCCAGGATGATGCCGGTCGTGCCGACCAGCGCGACCCAGCTCGACGCCTGATAAATGCCCATCAGCGCCAGGAATTCGCCGACGAAGTTGCTGGTGCCCGGCAGACCGACAGAGGCCATGGTGAACAGCAGGAACAAGGTGGCGTAGCGCGGCATGTTGATGGCGACGCCGCCATAACGGTTGATCTCGCGGGTATGCAGCCGGTCATAGATGACGCCGACGCACAGGAACAAGGCGCCCGACACAAGACCATGGCCCAGCATCACCATCATCGCACCCTCGATGCCCGCCTGGTTGAAGGCGAACAGGCCGATGGTGACGATCGCCATGTGCGCGACCGACGAATAGGCGATCAGCTTCTTCATGTCGGACTGCACCAGCGCGACGAGCGAGGTGTAGACCACCGCGACCATCGACAGGCCCCAGACAAGCCAGGCCAGTTGCGCGGACGCATCGGGGAACATGGGCAGCGAGAAGCGGATAAAGCCGTAACCGCCCATCTTCAACAGCACGCCGGCCAGAAT
>JBIIEH010000043.1:0-30565 GCA_044237945.1 Sphingobium sp.
ATTCCTTGCAGCCATAGAGATTGTCGAACTTCGACTTGGTGACGCTGTCGTTCACGTTGATCGCCGGGAAGGGCAGCTTGCCCTTCTTGCTGAGTTCGTACAGGCGGTGGACGCCCGTGGTCGTCTCTTCGCTGACGCCCTTGATGGTGGCGACGGTCTTCGTCAGGTAACCCGGACGTTCGGCCAGGAAGCGCTTCAGCGTCGCGACGAAGATTTCCTCTTCCTCGTTCGACGGCGTGAACAGTTCCTCGCCCGCCTCGACCCGCGCGCCCCACAGGGCAAACATGGTGGCGTCGCCGCCATCGTCCAGGATCATGTTGGCGGTGGTGTCCGTACCCCAGTCGAAGATGCGGATCACATAGTCCCAATATTCCTCAAGCGTCTCGCCCTTGATCGCGAACACCGGGATGCCGGCGGCGGCGATGGCGGCGGCGGCATGATCCTGCGTCGAATAGATGTTGCAGGTCGCCCAGCGGACTTCCGCGCCCAGAGCGGTCAGCGTCTCGATCAGCACGGCGGTCTGGATCGTCATGTGCAGCGACCCGGTGATGCGCGCGCCCTTCAGCGGCTGCTCGGCGCCGAATTCCTTCCGCAGCGCCATCAGGCCGGGCATTTCGGTTTCGGCGATGTCCATCTCCTTGCGGCCGAAGGCGGCGAGGCTGATGTCCTTGATGACATGGTCCTGGGTCAGGCTGGCGGGAGCGGAGGCCAAGGGGAATTCTCCATATTGCAGTTACGGGGCAGCCGGAATGGCGGCGAATGCAGCGCGCATTACCAACCGTCGCCGTCCAAGGCAACTCAATATAAAGTTTTCTTTATGTGGCCCTCCATCTCAGGCCGTCCCGCCGCCACTCACCAGATGCGACGCATCGATCCCCGAGGCTGCAAAGCCCGCCGACCATTTCCGCTCCGTCGGCACGTCGAACAGCAGCGCCTCGTCCGCCTCGCCCAGAAACCAGCTGTCCCCGGCCATCTGCGCCTCCAGCTGGCCCGCCGCCCAGCCGGCATAGCCTAGCGCCACCGCATAGCGGCGCGGTCCATGCCCCCGCGCGATCGCCCGCAATATCTCCAGCGAACCAGACAGGCCCCATCGCTGCCCCCGGCTGCCCGTCACCTGCACCATGTCGCCGCCCTGCCAGTCGAGCGTGTGCAGCACGAAACCCCGCCGCGGCTCCACCGGCCCGCCGCGCAGCACCGGCCGGTTTTCGACCCGCGATCCGTCCAGATCGAAACTCTCGAGCAGGCCGTGCAGGTCGACGCCCTCCATCTCCTCGCCGATGGAGATGCCCAGCGCGCCATTCGCGTCGTGGACGCACATGGCAATGACGGAATGGCTGAAACGGTCGTCCTGCATGCCCGGCAAGGCCAGCAGCAAACGGCCAACGAAACTTTCGGGTTCTTCCATGTCCTCCGTTATAATGCCTGTCGCTGCCGATCCAATGGCGCATCGCATCCATCCGGCGCAGCGCACATCCTGCCCGGCTCGCGCCTTCCCGCTTGACAGTCCCCCTCGTCTGGCGAAGGGGCGCGCAACGACATCAGCCAAGGAGTCTGCCCCATGACCATCGCCATCGGTGATCGCCTGCCCGCCACCACCTTCACGAAGATGACCGAGAACGGACCGGAAAAGGTCGCCTCCGCCGACTATTTCGCTGGCCGCACCGTCGCCCTCTTCTCGGTCCCCGGCGCGTTCACGCCGACCTGCTCGGCCCGCCACCTGCCCGGCTTCATCGAGAAGGGCGAGGCGCTCAAGGCCAAGGGCGTGGACGAAATCGCCTGCACCGCCGTCAACGACGCCTTCGTCCTGGGTGCCTGGAGCAAGGCAGCCGGTGCAGACGGCAAGGTAACGATGCTCGCCGACGGCAGCGGCGAGTTCGCCAAAGCGGTCGGCCTGGAGATGGACGGCACTGCCTTCGGCATGGGCATGCGCGGCCAGCGCTTCTCGATGCTGGTCAAGGACGGAGTGGTCGACATGCTGAACGTCGAAGCGCCGGGCGACTTCTCGGTCTCTTCGGCCGACTTCATGCTCGGCAAGCTGTAAGCGACACCTATCATCTGTCATGCAGTTCCGTTAACCCGGACTGCATGACAGAAAGCATTGGCAAACACATCGTCGCCCAGCTCGACGACCTCTATCGCAAGTCCATCGACAATCTGCGGGAGGCAATGCACGCCTACGCCCGCGACGGCAGCACCCCCGGCCCGGAAGCCGTGCGCGACCGCCTGTTCTGCTACCCCGAACTGTGCATCACCCATCATGACGATGGCCAAACGCCGCCCCCCGGCCGCTCCTTCGCCCGCCTCTCCCGCGCCGGTCGATACGTAACCACCGTCACGCGCCCCGCGATGTTCGCCGACTATCTCGCCGAACAGATCGACCTGCTGGTCCGCGACTATGGCGTCACCGTCGAAGTGGGACCCAGCGAACAGCAGATCCCCTTCCCCTATGTCCTCGACGGGCTGGACATGAGCGTCCTCGACGGCATCCCGCCGACCGAACTGGCCCGCCATTTCCCGGCGACCGAACTCGCCGAGATCGGCGACGAGATCGCCGACGGTCTGTTCATGCCGGACGCTGACGGCGACCGCCCGCTGGCGCTGTTCGACGGCCTGCGCACCGACTTTTCGCTGGCCCGGCTCAAGCACTATACCGGCGCGCCGGCGGAGCATGTCCAGCGCTACATCCTGTTCACCAACTATCACCGCTATGTCGACGAATTCGTCGCCTGGGGCTGCGCCGAGTTGCAGCGCGAAGGCAGCCGCTTCACCGCTCTGTCGGGTGCCGGCGGCGTTTATGTGACGGGTGAGACGGCCGATCCCGCGCGGATGATCGCCGACAGCGCCTGGCGCAAGCACCAGATGCCGGCCTATCATCTGATCGCCCCGGATCGCAGCGGTATCACTTTGGTCAATATCGGCGTCGGCCCGTCCAACGCGAAGACGATCTGCGACCATCTGGCGGTCGTCCGCCCCGAAGCCTGGCTGATGATCGGCCATTGCGGTGGCCTGCGCCCCAGCCAGCGGATCGGCGACTATGTGCTGGCCCACGCCTATCTGCGCGACGACCGGGTGCTGGACGACATGCTGCCGCCGGAAATCCCCGTGCCCGCCATTGCCGAAGTGCAGGTTGCGCTCGCCAATGCGGCGGAGGCGATCCTGGGCGGCGACGATGTCGAGGACTTCAAGCGCCGCCTGCGTACCGGCACCGTGGTGACGACCGACGATCGTAACTGGGAGCTGCGTTACTCACGCTCCGCCCTGCGGTTCAGCCTGTCGCGCGCGGTCGGCATCGACATGGAGTCGGCGACCATCGCGGCGCAGGGCTATCGTTTCCGAGTCCCCTATGGCACGCTGCTCTGCGTATCGGACAAGCCTATCCACGGCGAACTCAAGCTGCCCGGCCAAGCCAATCGCTTCTACGAGGAAGCGATCGCCAGCCATTTGCGCGTGGGCCTGATGACCTGCGAACTGCTGCGCGAGGAAGGGCCGAAGCTGCACAGCCGCAAGCTGCGGGCCTTCAACGAACCGCCATTCAGGTGACCGGCGTCAGGCGGTGAGGAAGTCCACCATCGCCTGGCCCAGTTCCTTCTTGGTGACGGCGGCCATGTGGTTGCCGGGTATCTCGTAATAGCGGCCATGGGGCAGCGTTTCGGCGAGTTCGACGGCGCTGCCATTGTCGCTGTCGTCCGCGCCGCAGATCACGGCGACCGGCTGCGATAGTGTTTTGACGACGTCCAGCGGCGTGTCGCAGAAGGTGTCGAGGATACGCAGCATGGCGATCGGATCGCCCTTGGTGGTCTTGAGAAACGCCTCCGTCATCCATTCGGACGTGCCGCGTTCGAAGGTGCCGAGATTGTTGAGGACGCGGGTGAAATAGCCGACATTGCCCTGGGTCACGGTCAGCCCGTCCAGCCCCATGCCGGCGAAGATCACCTTGCCCGGCGTTGCGCCGCGGGCCAACATGCGCGATGAAGTTCGTGCTCCAAGCGAATAGCCGCCGAGGTCATAGTCGAAGAGGCCCATCTGCTCGATCAGGCCGAGCGCGTCGTCGGTCAGCGCGTCGCGGGGATAGGCGGCGGGGTCGTGTGGTTTGCCGCTTTCGCCATGGCCGCGCAGGTCCGGCATGATGAGGCGGAAGCCTGCGGCGATCAGCTTTTCGGCGTGGCCGTAGCGGATCCAGTTGGTGAAGGCGTTGGAGAAATAGCCATGGATCAGCACCAGGTCGCGGCCTTCGCCGGCGACATGCACGGCCAGCGGCGTGCCGTCGAAGCCCTTGATCTCCAGTCGTTCCGTCTTCACTTCCGTCATCGCCGCATGTCCGATCGCATCATTCGCTCCAGTTTGTCCTGCTCGTCAATGCAGCCACCAATGGCGCATAGGCTGTGTCTGCGCAGCGGTTCACCAGCCGCCTGTCGGCTGTCACCAATTGCGTATCGAGCGTTTCAGCGGCAGCAAGAAAGAAGCAGTCATAGGCCGGATGGGTCAGTTCCAGACTGATTTCAAGCGCGCGGCTGGCAAAGCGCGCGGTGGGCAGGAAATCGACGATGTCGGGAAGAACGCCGATGGCCTCCAGCGCCTGCGATCGGTCGATTTCCTTGCCACGCACCTTGTTCAGCATGGCATTGGCAAATTCGGCGGCCAGAAGGTCAGGCGCGACCAACCCGCAGGGCAGAAGCGTCAGGGCAACACTCATTTCCTCGGCCAGTTGCGGGGTAGTGGACCCGATGACCCATCGCGCCGCGACGCTGGTGTCGACCACCAGCATCAGGCTGGATCAGCAGCGTCGTCGTGCGTCAGATATTCCGCCGGGGTCTGGGTAATATTTGCGGGCGTCATCGCTCGTATCGCCTCCAGCCGATCGCGTATCACCGAGAGACGCTCCCCTGTGAGCGGAACCGCCCTGGTCAGCACCGCGCGCAATTCCGCTTCCAGCGATCGTCTGTTGCGGGCCGCCGCCTCGCGATGCGCGGCGATCACCTCTTCGTCAAGATTTCGGATCAAGACCTGTCCCATGCCATCATGCTAACAAGATGATAGCATGATGGCAAGAAATCCGATCAGCCCTTCTTGAGGTGACGGCGGCCCAGCAGTTCGGCGATCTGCACGGCGTTGAGCGCCGCGCCCTTGCGGAGGTTGTCGCTGACGCACCAGAGGACCAGGCCGTTTTCGACCGTCGAGTCCTCACGGACGCGGCTGACGAAGGTCGCGAAGTCGCCGACGCATTCGATCGGGGTGATGTAACCGCCGTCCTCGCGCTTGTCGACGAGCATGATGCCGGGCGCTTCCCGCAGGATATTCTGCGCTTCCTCGGCCGAAATCTCGTTCTCGAACTCCAGGTTGATCGCCTCGGAGTGGCCGACGAACACGGGCACGCGCACGCAGGTCGCGGTCACCTTGATCTTCGGATCGAGGATCTTCTTGGTCTCGACGACCATCTTCCATTCTTCCTTGGTGAAGCCATCATCCAGGAAGACGTCGATGTGCGGGATCACGTTGAAAGCGATCTGCTTGGTGAACTTCTTCGGCTCGGCCGGGTCGCCGACGAAGATGTTGCGCGACTGTTCGAACAGCTCGTCCATGCCCGCCTTGCCCGCGCCGGAGACCGACTGGTAGGTCGAGACGACGACGCGCTTGATCTTCGCGGCGTCATGCAGCGGCTTCAGCGCCACGACCATCTGCGCGGTCGAGCAGTTGGGGTTGGCGATGATGTTCTTCTTGGTATAGCCGTCGATCGCGTCCGGGTTCACTTCGGGCACGATGAGCGGCACGTCCGGGTCCATGCGGTAGAGCGACGAATTGTCGATCACCACGCAGCCGGCGGCGGCGGCCTTGGGCGCATATTCGGCCGTCGGGCCGCTGCCCGCGGCGAACAGGGCGATGTCCCAGCCGGTGAAGTCGAAATGCTCGATATTCTTGCACTTGAGCGTCTTGCCGGTGTCGCCGAATTCGACATCCACGCCGGTCGAGCGGGAGGAAGCGACGGCGGCAATCTCGTCAATGGGGAACTCGCGCTCGGCGAGAATGGTCAGCATCTCGCGGCCCACATTGCCCGTGGCTCCGACGACGACGACCTTGTAACCCATGACTCTTAACTCCACTCCATTGCGAAATATCGCGGGAGCCGGCGCATGTACGAGCGCGCGGCATTTGTCCAGATATATGCAGGGCCGCGCGGCATAGCATAAATCACTCGCCCGGTAGTTGAACTTGCCCTAGATGTCGGCCCCCTATGACCGCGACTGCACAAGAGACTGCCATCCGCCCGGCGCCGGGCGCCCTGCCCCCCGAGCCGGACCACTGGTTCCACAGCTTCGCCTTTCCCGACGGAACGCGCGTTTCCGGCATCAAGAAGCTGGAGGTGCTGCAAGGCGAAGCGGACCTGATCTTCCCCGATCCGCTGGCGGGCAAGCGGGTGCTGGACATCGGCGCATGGGATGGCTTCTTCTCGTTCGAGGCGGAACGGCGCGGCTCGGCGGAGGTGCTGGCGACCGATCATTTCTGCTGGTCCGGCCCCGGCTGGGGCGACAAGCGCGGCTTCGACCATGCGCATGCCCGCTTCGGATCGAAGGTGCGATCGCTCGACCTGGATATCGCCGATCATAGCGTTTCGGCGCTGGGGACGTTCGACACGGTGCTGCTGCTGGGCGTGCTGTATCATGTGACTGACCCCTATCGCATTCTGGAGAGTGCAGCGGCGATGTGTACCGACCATCTGGTGGTGGAGACGGTGACCGCGTTGCGGCACGAGGCGGTGCCGGCGATGCGGCTGTTTACCGAACTGGAGCTGGACAAGGACCCGACCAATTTCTGGGCGCCCAACATATTGGCGCTGCGGGAGATGTGCCGGCGCTTTGGGTTTACGCGGTTTCAGGTGCTGCCCGAGGCGCTGGACAATGCTGGCTGGCGCAAATGGACGCGGCCGTTCCGGCGGCAGGATGCGTATAGGCGCGCGATCTTTCACGCTTGGAGGTAAGAGCAGGTCGGGGTCGAAGTTCACACCGTTCCAGGGTTGCGGTTTTCCGCCGAAAATGGCGCGAATAGGTGCGGCGAAGGGGCGCTGACGCGCCGGCGACGCGCCTGTCGGGTCACAGACTGTTGACGGGTAGGTTGCTGCTGGGGTGCGGAGCCGGGCCGGAAGGTTGCGCGTGGGTGGCGGCGAGGTCGCGCTTGCGGGCGGATGGGGGCAGCGCGCCTGTGCGCTGGGCACGGAAAAGGCCCGTTCGGCGATGGTGACGCCGAACGGGGGGAAAAGTTTTCCGGGGCGTCCCCGGAGGACTGTTTTCAGGCCGGCGCTGCCGGGCTTTGTCGATCGGTTCGAGTGGATCCGGATGTGTTTGCCCGGCATTCGCTGACGTTTATCCTTGCCTTGCGACCGCCCATGTCCTCCGAAAGGACATCCGGCCTGTCGCGTCATAGCCCGACGAGCAAAACCCGCCGTGACCGGGCCGTCGGCGGTGGCGATCAACCCGTCCGCTCCCGACGTGATTCGGCTACCATGGGGGCGAGACTGTAGGACAGGGGTTTGTTTTGGGGTGGTGACGTGGAGGGTGGGACCCGTCCTGCACCATCGTAGCGAGGGTGCGTGGGAGGGTTGGGCACCCATTCGCCGGCCTGATGATCAGGGTCACAGCGGACATAGGTGACACTATGTTTGCGTGCTTGCGGTCGAAAAAGCCCCAATAGTTGCGTCGAAGCGCCTGTCACGCGACAGCTGCGCGCCTGTCGGGGCACGGCAGGGTCACGGGGACGCCCCTTTCAGGTCACGCCTGGGGCACGCCTGGGTCACAGCGACGCGACAGTCCTGACGTGGATGAGGTGGGAGGACGGACGATAGGAAAGAGCCTTTCGCGCGACGATCGATCCGCCTGCATGGGGCGTGGACGGGCTATCATGGCCGCTGGTATGTAGGACAGGCTTTGGTGGGCTGGGCGCGCTGCGGGCATACGCTGTGAGTGGAAACGGGTGGTTAGGCGAATGTCGGGTTACAAAAACTAAACCACGAAAAGCTGACGCTACAGCATCATTTAGCAGGAACTTTCGCTTTGAAACTGTTTGCGATAGGGCGACCTACCTTCCCCCATTAAAGGGATGCACTCCGCCTTATGCGTTAAAACGTCATTTTCAATAACGCCAACGTAATGCCATAATTCTGAACGCTTATCTCTCAATTTAGCCTGTGGCCCGCTGAGGGGCACCGGCGCGGCGTTCCTTGGAACTAGAAAAAATGCGTCCTCACCACCTTTGTCAATGACAACAAGCTGGCCTGACGGCGTTGTGTAGATGTTTGATCGGGTATTATCATTAACAGCAAAATAACTATCTGATGCTCTCCCATATTTATTTTTCACGGAGACAGTCCAATGCCTCATATCGAAACTAAGGATTGACCCTATTTTAACCGAAGTTTCCTTATCTGGCAGCATCACAAAATGACGCTCATCACATGCTCTCAATTGCAATGCTGTGAGCAAGAGAATCCCGACCGTAAATGTGGTTCGTTTAAACATGACATCAGCGTGGCCGAGCGCCCGCTCTCAAGCAAGCGCAAGGCGCGAATAACTGTCCCTAAATGGTCGCGACCTGCCCTAGCATTTTCGTCATGCCGGGCCTGACCCGGCATCCCGCTTCCTTGCGTTGCGAGAAGGAAGCGGGATCCCGGGTCGAGCCCGGGATGACGGGACTACAGCCGTCATGACTGGTCTCGAGCGGATCGGCGACAAAGGGGGATTGGGGCAGCGATGAGTGGGGCGACGTCGCTGCCTACTCCCTTACATCCCCTCCCCTAACCCCTCCCTGAAGGGAGGGGAACTTGGTGGTCGGCAGATGGTCGCCGTTCTCACTCCGCCGGTGGGCCGCCATGTTCGGCGAGGAAGTCTTCGATCGTCTTCCACAGGTGGACGCTGATCTTACCGCCGCCGACGCGGTGGGTCTGGCCGGGATAGGCCATGAAGTCGAAGGGTATGGCGGCGTTCTGCATCTTCGCCATGACGGCGACGCTGTTGTCGAACACGACATTGTCGTCGGACATGCCATGGATGAGGAGCAGCGGGTCCCTGATCTTCACCGCTTCGTCGATCGCGCCGGAGGCGGGATAGGCGCTGACCTTGTCCTTGGGGCTACCCAGATACCGCTCGGTATAATGGGTGTCGTAGAGTTCCCAGTTGGTGACGGGCGCGCCCGAGACCAGGGCAGAGAAGACGCCCGGGGCCTTTTCGGCGAGTTTGAGCGACATATAGCCGCCATAGGACCAGCCATAGGTGGCGATGCGCTTCGGATCGACGAAGCTCTGCGTCTTGAGCCAGTCGACGCCGGCGAGCTGGTCGGTGACCTCCACCGTACCCATGGCGCGATAGAGCTGGTCCTCGAACGCCTTGCCGCGATCCGGCGTGCCGCGATTGTCGATGGCGAAGACGATCCAGCCGCGATCGACGAGATACTGGTTGAGCGCGCCGCTCCACTGATTGGTGACCTGACGGCCGGCGCCGGGGCCGCCATAATGGATCATGAAGACGGGATAGCGCTTGCCCGGCTCCAGCGGCGGGGTGAGCATCTTGGTGTAGAGCAGCGAGCCGTCCTTCGCCTTGATCGTGCCGAAGGTGGTTTTCGCGTGGCCCGCGACATAGGGGGCATAGGGATGGCTGCCGGTGAGCGCGTTTTCGGCGAGCCATTGCAGGCGCTTGCCTTCGGCGTCGGCGAGGTAGAGTTGCTTGGGCTGGTCGCTGTTCTGGCGGGTGACGATGGCGCGGGTCGCCTTGCCGTCCATCGTCGCTTCGTTCCACCAACCGGCGTCGGTCAGGCGGCGGGCGGTGGCGGCCTTGGTCAGCGAGGTGACGTAGAGCTGCTGTTCGATCGGGGTTTCGCGGTTGCCGGTGAAGTAGACGAGGCCCTTGTCCTCATCCACGGCGACGACATCGCGCACTTCCCACGGGCCGCTGGTGAGCGCGGTCCAGCTGTTGCCCTTGACGCGGTAGAGATGGCCGTGGCCGGACTTTTCCGACCACCACAATATGCTGCCGTCCTTCAAGGCGCGGAAATTGTTGGAGAGGTTGACCCAGTTCTTCGCGTTTTCTGTGAGGACGATGCGGGCCGCGCCGGTGGCGGGATCGATAGCGAGCAGGTCGAGCCGCTGCTGGTCGCGGGTCTGGCGCTGGACGTAGAGCGTCTTGCCGTCCTTCGCCCAGTTGACGCGGGCGAGGTAGATGTCGGCGTCCTTGCCGAGATCGACCTTCACCTGGCCGCTGCCATCCGGCTTCATGACGTAGAGTTCGACAATGGCGTTGGGCGTGCCGGCGGCGGGGTAGCGCTGCTGATAGGTCTTTGTCCCCTCCCCGCCGATCGCGGTGCGGGTGACGATGCCGACCGGCGATTCATCGACGCGGGCGACGGCGATCAGGCTGTCGTCGGGCGACCACCAATTGCCGGTGGTGCGGTCCATTTCCTCCTGCGCGACAAATTCGGCGACGCCCCAACTGACGGTGTCGGACGCGCCTTTCGTGAGCTGGCGCTCCTGTTTCGTGCCGAGCGGTTCGACGAAGAACTCGCCGCCGCGCACGAAGGAGACATAGCCGCCCTTGGGGCTGACCACGGCGTTGAGTTCGCCGTCCGGCGTATCGGTGAGGCGGGTGATCGTGCCGTCGAGCTTGGCGAGATAGAGGTCGCCGTCGAGGGGCACGAGGATGGACTGGCCGTCCGGCGCCCAGTCATAGGCGACGATGCCGCGCTGGTCGCCGATGCGGGCGCGCTCGCGCTGCATCTTTTCCGCTTCGGAGAGTTCCGCGCCGGTGCCGACCTTCAGCGAGTCGACCAGCATACGTTCCTGGCCAGTGCTGGCGTCGATCGCCCACAGATCATAGCGCTCGCGATCGTCGGGGCGGTTGCGCAGCAGGGTGACGAGCTTGCCGTCCGGCGAGAGCCGGATCGCGCGGGGCTGGCTGCCGGCGAGGTCGGGGCTGGCGAAGACGCGCTCCAGCGTGAGGGGCTGCGGGGCCTGCTGGGCGAGGACGGGAGCCGCGAACAGCAGCGCGACGCTGCTGATAGCGGTCTTGGTGAGCGAGTGCATTATGATGTCTCCTGCGGCCGGTCGGCCGGGCTGATGACGCGGTTTAGCGCGTTGTCGGCGGGGAGATCAATGCGGGGTTTTTCCAGCGTCACGGCCCGGGGCCGTGGTGGGCGCGGTAGGGATTGAACCTACGACCCCACCCGTGTGAAGGGTGTGCTCTACCACTGAGCTACGCGCCCGCTTTTGCGGAAGCGGGCCATTGGCATCGCGGCCCGCGCCTGTCAAGCGCGGAGCGATGCGCCGGTGAAGGAACTACTGGAGGATCGGCCCGCGACCGATGGTCTTTTTCAGGCGCACGCCGTCGCAATCGGGTTCGCCGCAGCTGCATGCCTCGATCGCGTAGCGCACTCCGCACATGACCAGAACGTCATGGTCGAAGCTGTAGTTCGAGATGCCTGCCCGTTCGACCTTTTCTTGTGCCCTGGCCTTGAGCGACATGCTTGCCCCCTCTGTTGAACGCACATGTTCGATGTTGCGGCGCACAATGTCAATTAACAGCGGGCGTTAATCCGGGCTTCAGACTATAACGTATCGACGGAATCCAACGTTTCGTCGCAGCGTCATCCTGCTTGTCACATGGATCAAGCAATCCCATATGCGCGCCATGAGCAATTCCACTTCCAGCGCCATGCCCGTCTGGCACGGCACCACCATCACATCGGTACGCAAGAACGGGAAGGTCGTCGTTGCGGGCGACGGGCAGGTTTCCATGGGGCAGACCGTGATGAAGCCCAACGCCCGCAAGGTGCGGCGGCTGCATGACGGCAGCGTCATCGGCGGCTTTGCCGGGGCTACGGCGGACGCCTTCACTCTGTTCGAGCGGCTGGAGGCGAAGCTGGAGCGGCATAACGGGCAGCTGATGCGGGCCGCGGTCGAACTGGCGAAGGATTGGCGGACGGACAAGTACCTGCGCAATCTGGAGGCGATGATGATCGTCGCGGACAAGGACGTGACGCTGATTTTGACCGGCAATGGCGATGTGCTGGAGCCGCTGAACGGCGTGGCGGCGATCGGGTCCGGTGGGAACTATTCCCTCGCGGCTGCGCGCGCGCTGCTCGACTATGAGGAGGATGCGGAGGTGCTGGTGCGCAAGGCGATGGCCGTGGCGGCGGATATCTGTGTCTATACAAACGATCAGCTGACCTTGGAGACGCTGGAGAGCGTTTCCTAGATCTTCGCCTCTTTTACACGCCCTCCCCCGACCCCTCCCGCAAGCGGGAGGGGGGAAAGAAGAAGATGAACGACAATCTGACCCCCAAAGCTATTGTTTCCGCGCTGGATGCGCACATCATCGGGCAGGCGGACGCCAAGCGCGCCGTCGCCGTGGCGCTGCGCAATCGCTGGCGACGGCAGCATCTGCCCGCCGATCTGCGCGACGAGGTGACGCCCAAGAATATCCTGATGATCGGCCCCACGGGCTGCGGCAAGACGGAGATCAGCCGGCGGCTGGCTAAGCTGGCCGATGCGCCCTTCGTGAAGGTGGAGGCGACCAAGTTTACCGAGGTCGGCTATGTCGGCCGCGACGTGGAGCAGATCGTGCGTGATCTGGTCGAGGAAGCGATCCGGCTGGAAAAGGACCGTCGGCGCGAGGCGGTGCGGACTGCTGCGTCTGAGTCTGCGATGCAGCGCCTGCTGGATGCGCTGACCGGCAAGGATGCGAGCGAGGCGACGCGCCTGTCCTTCCGCCAGCGGATCGAGAACGACCAGATGAACGAGGTCGAGGTCGAGGTGGAAGTGGCCGATGCGCCCAGCATGCCGATGGAGATCCCCGGCATGGGCGGCAATGTCGGCATGATCAACCTGGGCGACATGATGTCCAAGGCGTTCGGCCAGCAGCAGAAGAAGCGCCGCAAGATGACGGTCGCGCAGGCGTGGGACAAGCTGGTCGAGGAAGAGCAGGACAAGCGGCTAGACCAGGACGATGTCGCGCGGGTGGCGATCAACAGCGCCGAGCAGAACGGCATCGTTTTTCTCGATGAGATCGACAAAATCGCCGTGAGCGATGTGCGCGGTGGTTCCGTCAGCCGCGAGGGCGTGCAGCGCGACCTGCTGCCGCTGATCGAGGGCACGACGGTGTCGACCAAATATGGACCGCTCAAGACCGACCATATCCTGTTCATCGCGTCGGGCGCGTTCCATGTGGCCAAGCCGAGCGATCTGCTGCCGGAGTTGCAGGGCCGCCTGCCGATCCGCGTCGAACTGAAGGCGCTGACGGAAGAGGATTTCGTCGCGATCCTCTCCGACACCAAGGCCAGCCTGGTGACGCAGTACAAGGCGCTGCTGGGCACCGAGGGCGTGACCATCGACCTGACCGGCGACGGCATTCGCGCGGTCGCGAAGATCGCGGCGGAAGTGAACAGCGAGGTCGAGAATATCGGCGCGCGGCGGCTTCAGACGGTGATGGAGAAGCTGCTGGAGGATGTCAGCTTCGAGGCGGAGGACCGGCGCGGCGAGACGCTGCTGATCGACGCGGCCTATGTGGACAAGATGCTGAGTGCCGTGGCGCGGGATACGGATTTGAGCAAATATGTGTTGTGAGGCGGCTTAAAACATCGCGTGCTACATCGGGATCACCTATCCCCCGTTCGCCCTGAGCGAAGTCGAAGGGGGCGGCTGAGCCGCAGGCGAAGCTCCTTCGCTTCGCTCATGGCCCGGCTCCCTCCCGAGGTCGCCCTCAATAACTCAGCCCCGCGCTATGGCGCGGGATACAAATCTGAACAAATATGTGTTGAGAGCGTAGATCAATACCTATTTGAATAGAGATCCCGTCCAGGGCTTCAGAAATAGGCGGTTATTTAATTCTGTAGCTTGGACAGAGATGTGATTTTCGCAATCTATTTTATAAATTGGAAGATCGTTACGGTTCGTGTCTTTTAAAGTGTAAGCATTTTCGACGCCATTGCAGGTTAACCCTGAATCTCGAATCATCTGGGCTAACAGCGCATATTTTTCATTGTCGCGCATCATTGGTACAAGGATCACAGTTTGTTCCGGTTGCCCAGCGAACGCGCTCATTCGGGCTGTCTGCAAATCTGCATTGGGCAGACGCTCATTCACTGATTGGCTTTCCAAAACCTGAGGCGTTGGCTCAGGAGGAGAAGTATTGATAGGGGCAATTTTCGGTTGAGGCTCAGTTAAAAAATAAACGACAGGCATACTCAGGAGAGCGACTGAAATTATAGCCATGGGAGCGTTTATTTTCATATCTAAGTCCTGCTGTTGAACAGGTTCTCAGATATGCTGCACGTTCCGTCAACAGCCCTCAATAACTCCGCCCGACCAGCACCCGCTCCACCGCCTTGTCGCCGGTGAAGATGCAGGCGCCGTCCGCCAGTTCCGCCGTCAGCGGCACGTTGCGCAGGGTCAGCTTTTCGCCCTTGAGCCACTGCACGACCTTTTCCAGCGCCTCGCCGGTGGGCTTGCTCCACTGGACGAGCGCCCAGCCCGGCTTCTTGCTGGCGTTGAAATAGGCTTTGAGCGCGTCGATCGTGGTGATCGATCCGTCGATCTGGCCGTGCAGGCGTTCATTGGCCTGCGCGAACAGGCTGTTCTGGATGTCCTCCAGCATGGCCGCCGCGCCGGCGACCAAGTCGCCCTTGGCGACGATGGAGCTGTCGAGCTTGCCATCCTCGCGGTAGAGGCGGTCACGGCGGATGACCGAGACATTGCCGCCGGCGACATCCCGGCCGCCGACTTCGATGACGATCGGCGCGCCCTTCTTGACCCAGCCCCAGCGCTTGGTCGCGGCCTTGGCGGGGCGCTTGTCGAGCAGGGCGCGGACGGGTTCGCGGAAAGCGTCCAGCGCGTTGAGCGAGGCGACGAGGTCCATGCAGTAATCGAGGATCGCGATATCCTCGTCCGTTTCGCGCAGCATCGGCACGACGACGATCTGATAAGGCGCGACGCGGGGCGGCACGCGCAGGCCGTCGTCGTCGCCATGCGTCATGATGAGGCCGCCGATCATGCGGGTGGACACGCCCCAACTGGTGGTCTGGGCGAGTTCTTGGCTACCTTCGGCATTCTGGAACTTGATGTTCTGCGCCGACGAGAAGGTCGTGCCGAGGAAATGCGAGGTGCCGGCCTGGAGCGCCTTGCCGTCCTGCATCATCGCTTCGATCGAATAGGTGGCGACGGCGCCGGGGAAGCGCTCATTCTCCGGCTTTTCGCCAGCGATCACGGGCAGCGCGACGCAGTCTTCCGCGAAGGCGCGGTAGACTTCGAGCATCTTGAGCGTCTCGTCCATCGCCTCGTCGACCGTGGCGTGGGCGGTGTGTCCTTCCTGCCAGAGAAATTCGGTGGTGCGCAGGAACATGCGGGTGCGCATTTCCCAGCGGACGACATTGGCCCACTGGTTGATCAGCACAGGCAGGTCGCGCCAGCTCTGCACCCAGCGGGAGAAGGCTGCGCCGATCACCGTTTCGGACGTGGGGCGCACGACCAGCGGTTCCTCCAGCTTCGCTTCGGGATCGGGCACGAGCCGGCCGTCCTGCTGGATCAGGCGGTGATGGGTGACGACCGCCATTTCCTTGGCGAAGCCGTCGACATGCTCGGCCTCCTTCTCGAAATAGGAGAGCGGGATGAACAGCGGGAAATAGCAGTTTTCATGCCCCGTCGCCTTGATCTGCGCGTCGAGCAGTTTCTGCATGCGTTCCCAGATGCCATAGCCCCACGGGCGAATGACCATGCAGCCACGTACGCCCGATTCCTCGGCCATATCGGCTTCGGAGACGACGGCCTGATACCAGGCGGCGAAATCCTGTTCGCGGGTGACGTTGAGGGCGTGCTTCACGGGGTGGGTCGCTTCTTTTGTAAAGTGAGAAAGGGCGCGCATAGGCGATGCGCGCCCCGGCTGTCGACTCTCAGTCGGCGACGATGATCTCGCCTACCATATCCTTCGGCACATCCTTGGGCATCACGATCACCGAACGAGCGGCGTAGACGCGGGCGCGCGGGGGGACGTCGAAATTGACCACGGCGTTGGCGCCGATGACGGCGTCGTCACCGATCGTCACCTTGCCCACGACGATCGCGCCGGTGCGGATCATGACGCGGTTGCCGATGGTTGGCGCCCCGGTCTTGCCATCGGCGCCCAGCGTGACGTTCTGGTTGACCAGGCAATGCGCGCCGATCGCGGCCGCGTTGACCCAGCTGCCATTGCCATGGGCGATGTAGAAGCCCGGGCCGATGTCAGGCGTGACGATATGCAGTTCACCACGGCGCGGCAGTTCGGGCAGCAGTTGATAGCCCTTCGCGAAGCGGCCGGACATGCGCATGCGATAGTCGGTCAGCGTGCGCAGTTCCGGGCTGGCTGGAAAGAGAATGCGGAAATAGCGCAGAAGCTCGTTGAAGCTGGCCGCCCGTTTCCAGCCGCGGGTATGGATCAGGCGAATCAGGTCCGCCTTGAACCGATTGCTGTCGGGCGAACGCAGGAAATCCAGGACGTCGTCCGGCACCTTCTTTATCATTCCGGCCTACCCCTGCTGCTGTCGTCGGCGCGTTGAGGCCACAGCCGTCCGGCGGGGTCAAGCCCTATCGGACGCAACCCCCGCTCTCGTCAGACCCAATCCGGGTCAGGCCATCAGCCCAGCTTGTCGATCTTTGCATTGAGAGCCGCCAACTGCGCCTTCAGCACGGCGATCTCGTCATCCTTGTCGCCTTCCGCAGCGGCGGGTGCGGCGGGCATGCCGGGCATGGGCATGCCGCCCTTGAAGGCGCTGGTCGCCGCTTCGAACATCTCCATGTTGCGCTTGGCGATGTCGGCCAGCGGGCCGCCGCCGAACGCGCCCTTCATGGCTTCCTGGAACTGCATCTGGTTCTTGCGGAACGCCTCCATCGAGGCTTCGAGATATTGCGGCACCATGGCCTGCATGGAATCGCCATACATCGCGATCAGCTGGCGCAGGAAGTTGACTGGCAGCATGTTCTTGCCGCGCTGTTCCTCTTCCATGATGATTTGCGTGAGGACATTGTGCGTGATGTCCTCGCCCGTCTTCGCATCGACAACGATGAATTCGCGGCCTTCGCGGGTCATCTGCGAAAGCAGGTCGAGCGTGATGTAACTCGATGTTTCCGTGTTATAGAGCCGGCGGTTCGCGTACTTCTTGATAACCACCGCTTCGGATTCGCTCGCAGTCTTCGACCTTGCCATGACCAGCTCTCCCACACCTGTTTTTGGTGCAATAGCACAGGGGCTTGCGGCACCGCAACATGGACCGCGCCCTTTACCCCTGTTTCTCAACATTTTATGGCGCGAAACGGAGGGCGATGCTGAATTTCGCCGCAAGGCGCTCGCAGGGTTGCGGCGATACCAGCAAAGCGCACGGGTTCAGACGATGCCGCAGGCCCCCTGCGTGGCGCAGGCAGGGCCAGCGCGATTGTTGCACTATCCGGGCGCAAGTCACGGAAATCCGGTTGTTTTCGTGCCGTCCCTCATCAACCCGCCGCGCGTGCTGGACCTGTCCGAAGAGCGTTCCATGCTGCGCCGCATGAGTGCAGCAGGACATGACGCCTATCTGGTCGACTGGGGCGCGCCGGACGTGGCTGACGGCGCGATGGATCTGGCCGCGCATGTCACTGCGCGGCTCGTGCCGCTGCTGGCCGGATTCGCGCGGCCGCCGATATTGGTCGGCTATTGCCTGGGCGGCACGCTGGCGCTGGGGCTGGCGGCGGTGCGGGAGGTTCGGGCGGTAGCGACGATCGCTGCGCCCTGGCGCTTCGACGCTTTCGGGTCAACGGAGCGGGAGGCCATCGCGCGGCTGTGGAGCGGCGCGGCGCCGACCTGCGAGCGGCTGGGCTATGTCCCCATGGAAGTGATGCAGTCGGGCTTCTGGGAACTCGATCCCCGGCGGACGATCAGCAAATATGCGGTCTTCGCGGATGCGGTAGAAGGATCGGATGACGAGGCGGCATTTCTTGCCGTGGAGGACTGGGCGAACGAGGGGCCGCCACTGACCCATGCGGCGGGGCGCGATCTGTTCGAGCGCCTTTATGCCGGCAATGCGACGGGCGCGGGGCAATGGTCGGTCGATGGCGTCGTGGTCAGCGAAACGCCTGAAAATGTGCCGACTTTGTCGATCCAGTCGGCGAGCGACCGGATCGTGCCGGCCGCAGCGTCGCCGCGCGCGGCGCAGATGCTGCTGTTGCAGGCCGGGCATGTCGGCATGATCGTGGGTCGTAATGGGCCAAAACTGCTGCACGAGCCGCTGTCGCAATGGCTTTGCACCCATGGCGGATGATGTTATGTGCGCCCGCGAAAGAGATGGGTGCAACTAAGGAATAATCATGACCGATATCGTTATCGCCGCTGCGAAGCGGACCGCCGTTGGCAGCTTCATGGGCGCCTTTGGATCGGTCCCGGCGCATGACCTGGGCAAGGCCGCGATCATCGCCGCGCTGGAACAGGCGGGCGTCGCGCCGGACGAGGTGGACGAGGTCATTTTGGGGCAGATCCTGACCGCCGGCGCGGGCCAGAACCCGGCGCGGCAGGCGGCAGTGAACGCGGGCATTCCGGTCGATCGCACGGCGATCGGCATCAACCAGCTGTGCGGATCGGGCCTGCGCGCCGTGGCGCTGGCGGCGCAGGCGATCATCGCCGGCGACGCGCGCATCATGGTCGCGGGCGGACAGGAAAGCATGTCGATGGCGCCGCATGCGCAATATCTGCGTGGCGGCGTGAAGATGGGGCCGGTGTCCTTCATCGACACGATGACGCATGACGGGCTGACCGATGCGTTCCACAACTATCACATGGGCATGACCGCGGAGAATCTGGCAGACAAATATCAGATCAGCCGCGACACGCAGGACGAGTTCGCGGTCGCCAGCCAGAACAAGGCGGAGGCTGCGCGCGCGGCGGGCAAGTTCGTCGAGGAGATCGTGCCCTTCACCATCAAGGGTCGCAAGGGCGACACGATCGTCGATGCAGACGAGTATATCCGCACCGGCGCGACGATCGCGGCGATGCAGGCGCTGCGGCCTGCGTTCAAGAAGGACGGCACGGTGACCGCCGCCAATGCGAGCGGCATCAATGACGGCGCGGCGGCGCTGGTGGTGATGAGCGCGGACGAGGCGGCCAGGCGCGGTGCGACCGTGCTGGCGCGGATCGCGAGCTTTGCGACGTGCGGCGTCGATCCGGCGATCATGGGCATCGGCCCGGTACCTGCGTCGCAGAAGGCACTGGCGAAGGCGGGCTGGTCGCTGGACCAGCTGGACCTGATCGAGGCGAACGAGGCGTTTGCGGCGCAGGCTCTGGCGGTCGGTCAGGAGCTGGGCTGGGACCCGAGCAAGGTCAACGTCAATGGCGGCGCGATCGCCATCGGCCATCCGGTCGGTGCTTCGGGCGCGCGGGTGCTGACAACGCTGCTGTATGAGCTGAAGCGTCGTGGTGGTGGCAAGGGTTTGGCGACCCTGTGCGTCGGCGGCGGCATGGGCGTTGCCATGTGCGTCGAAGCGGCCTGATCAGCTGCGAGTGATTTAGGGAAGGCCGCCGGTCCAAGGGATCGGCGGCCTTTTTCGTGTCAGACGTCGCAGCGAAAGCACCAGACGAGGCCATCCTCGTCATCGACGCGCTCGCCCGTGCGGATAAAGCCGTTGCGGGTCAGGACGCGCTGCGAGGCCGCGCCTTCGGGCAGGGTTTCGGCGGTGATGGCGCGGATGTCAGGACCAGACGCGATCGTAACGCGATCCCAGACCAGTCAGAAGTTCATATTGCGACAGGCCGGTCGCGGTGGAGGCGGCGGTAAGGTCGTATTCGATGTCGAGCCAGTCGCCCTCCTCGATGTCGGGGCGCGCGGTCACGTCTATGGCGGTCAGGTCCATCGAGACGCGGCCGATGACGGGCAGACGCGCGCCGTCCAGCAACACGGCGCCGCGATCGGAAAAGGCGCGCAGATAGCCGTCCGCATAGCCCAGGTTCAGAATCGCGACCTCCATGTCCGCCGTGGCGGTGAAGGTGGCGTTGTAGCCGATCGTATCGCCGGCGATGACGCGGCGGCGCTGGAGAACCTGCGCCTGCGGGGTGACGACCGGGCGGATCGCGGTGACGCCGGGGCGTGGGACGCCGCCATAGAGGGCGAGACCGGGGCGGGTCAGGTCGAAGGCGTAGTCCTGCCCCAGGCAGATGCCGCCGCTGTTGGCGAGGCTGTAGCGGCGCGCGGGAATGGTGGCGGCGATGGCCGCGAAGCGATCCCGTTGGAGGGCATTGAGCGGGCTGACTTCGTCCGAAGCGACGAGATGGCTCATCAGCGTGTCGATCTGGAGGCCCCGCGTCAGGGCGGCGACATCCGCGCGCCAGTCGAGGCCGAGGCGGTTCATGCCGGTGTCGATCATCACGTCGCAGGCGCCGCCGCCGGCCGCCTTCCAGCGGGCGATCTGGTGTGGGGTGGAAAGCACCGGGCGGGCGAGGCCGGCGCGGGCACGAGCCATGTCCTCTTCGCGCACACCATGCAGCACGGCGATGGTCACGCCATCGTCGGGACGGCCGAGCGCCGCCGCCTCATTCCAGTTGGAGACGAAGAAATCGCGGCAACCGGCGTCGGCGAGGCGGCGCATGACTTGCGCCGCGCCAAGGCCATAGCCATCCGCCTTGATCGCGGCGCCGCAGGCCGCGTTGCCGCCCTGCCCCGCCAGCCAGCGCCAGTTGGAAAGAAGCGCGTCGCCATCCAGGCGCAGGCGCAGCGGAGCGGGAAAGCCGGTCATCGGCGAGCCGATAGCCGCTGGCGCGTCAGGCGTCGAGGGGCCGGCCACGGGTTTCCGGCAAGGCGATCAGGCAGGTGACCAGCGCCATGGCGACGATGGCGATGGTGTACCACAGCCCCGCATAGGGATCGCCCGTGCGCGCGATGATATACTGGCTGACGAGCGGCAGGAAGCCGCCGAAATAGCCGGTGCCGATATGATAGGGGATCGATAGCGAGGAATAGCGGATGCGGGCGGGGAAATATTCCGACAGCAGTGCCGCCACCGGGCCGTAGGTCGCGCCCGACAGGGTCCAGAGCAGCAGCATCGCGCCGAACAGCAGCAGCGCGCGCGGCCAGTCGGGCGTCACGGGCGTCGGATCATAGCCGCCGGCTGCGAGCGCGGCGTCGAGGCCGGCGGGTGTCAGGTCCTGAACCGGGGCGCCGCCGATGCTGACGGCGGGCGCATCCCCTGCCCGCTTTTCGTAGGAGATGCCGCGTTTGGAAAAATGGTCGAGCAGCTTGCCGCAGGCGGTGGGCTGCACCTTGGCGAAGGGATCGAAGCTGCAATCGGGGCCGGTGACGATGACGGGGCTGCGCTGTGCCGCCTGGGTAAGCGCCGGGTTCGCGGTGGCGCCCATGAATTGATAGATCGGGATGAGCAGCGCCAGCACCAGCGCATAGCCGATGACGATCGGCGGCTTGCGGCCGATGCGGTCGGACAGCCAGCCGAAGAAGACGAAGCTGGCCATGCCGAGAAACGCGCTGCCGCCGACCAGCAGCTGCGCCATGCCGGCGGAGACGTGCAGGCCGTTCTGGAGGAAATAGAGCGCCTGGAACATCACGGTATAGGCGATGACGGTAAAGCCCGCCGCGATGCCGAGCATGGCGACGAGCATGCGACGCTTGTTGCCGGGATAGGTGAAGCTTTCCCGCAGCGGGTTCTTCGCCTGTTCGCCGGCCGCCTTCATCGCGGTGAAGACCGGGCTTTCGCGCAGCATCAGCCGCATCCAGAGCGAGATGCCGAGCAGCGCGAGCGAGAAGACGAAGGGAATGCGCCAGCCCCAGTCGTCCCACACCGCCTTGCCCACGATCGCCTGCGTGCCAACCACGACTATCAGTGAGAGGATGAAGCCGCCGATGACGCCGGCCTGGATGAAACTGGTGTAGAAGCCGCGCTTGCTGGCCGGGGCATGTTCCGCGACATAGATCGCTGCGCCGCCATATTCCCCGCCGAGCGCCAGGCCCTGCGCGATGCGCAGCGCGATGAGGATGATCGGCGCGGCGACGCCGATGGTTGCGGCCGAGGGGGTGAGGCCGACGCCCGCCGTCGCCAGCCCCATCAGGATGATGGTGGCGAGGAAGGTATATTTGCGGCCGAGTCGATCGCCGAGATAGCCGAACAGGGCGGCGCCGATCGGCCGGAAGCCGAAGCCGATCGCGAAGCCGGCGAGCGAATAGAGCAGCTCCACGGTCGGATTGTCGGTGGGGAAGAATGTGCGGCCGATGATCGGCGCGAGGACGCCGTAGATGTAGAAATCATACCATTCGAACACGGTGCCTAGTGCTGACGCGGTGATGACCAGGCGATCGCGCTTTGCGTCCATGATGTAGTCGCTGCCGACCGACTCGCTCACCCCTGCCCCCTCATCCGTTCACGATGCTCCCGCCGGATGCGGCATTTCATGGCTCGGGGAAGAAAGCAAATCGCGCCTCGGCTTTTCTCCCGGATTGGCGGACAAAGAATGGCGCAGCCCTGTCACGAGGAATGTGCGACGCTATGCTGAATGTCGCAGGGAAGGACAGCGGACATGATCGAACGCAGGTACAAGGTCGTCATTGCCCTGCTCATCTTTCTGCTGATGCTTGCGCCTGTCGCGTTCATCCTTTGGGCGACCGCAGTGCCGGGGCGGAGCCATGCGGGACCGCTGTCGGCCCTGACGAACGATGAGGCCCGGTCGGCCATCACCATGCGCCGTGACGTGGAAGCCATCGCCAGTGTCCCGCATAATGCGCGACATCGCAAAGCGATGCTTGCTGCGGCCGCCTATATCGAGGATCGGCTGACGCGCATGGGCTATGCTGTGGAACGGCGGGCCGTTCCGAGTGGCGGTATGACGCTGGACAATCTGGAGGCCATGCTGGCGCCTGGCGAACCAAACGCGCCGACGCTGGTGATCGCGGCGCATTACGACAGCTTTGGCGATATGCCGGGCGCAAACGACAATGGGTCAGGCGTCGCGGTGCTGCTGGACATGGCCCAGCGTCTCGCTGATCTGCATGGACGATCGAAATTGCGCCTGCGCTTCGTCGCGGTCACCAACGAGGAGCCGCCATTCTTCAAGACGGCCAATATGGGAAGCATGGTTCACGCAAAGGCTGTTCAAGCGACCGGCGAGCAGGTGATCGGTATGCTGTCGCTGGAGACGATGGGCTATTACAGCGATACGCCCGGCAGTCAGCATTATCCCTTTCCGCTGTCGAGCCTGTATCCTGACACCGGAAACTTCATTGCGTTCGTTGGCCTGGTCTCGTCACGCGGTTTTGTGCGGGATCTGGTTACGGATTTTCGCGCCACGACAGCCTTTCCTAGCGTCGGCGGGACTGCGCCGGGCTTTGTTCAGGGGATCGACTGGTCGGACCACTGGTCCTACGCGCAGATGGGTATCCCGTCGGTCATGGTCACGGATACGGCGCCTTTCCGCTACCCCTATTATCATTCGGCCAAGGACACGCCCGACAGACTGGACTATGATCGGCTGGCGCGGGTTTCGGCTGGCTTGAGCCGGGTGGTGCGGAGATACGCACAGCGTGGAGGCGTAAACTGAGGGCTGAATGGCGTGGCGTGGCGTGGCGTGGCGCCACATGCCTCCCCTAACCCCTCCCGCAAGCGCGAGGGGGACAGAGTCGCGCAATTTCGCACACTCACGAAAAGGGGCGACGCCTTCCGGCGCCGCCCCTTCCCTTTTCAATCCCGCGGCTTCAGGCTGACCAGCCGGTCGAGGACCGCGTTCAGCCCCTCGCCGTTCGAGGCGTGGAGGTCGATGCGGCCGACCTTTTCGGTCACCCGCTCCAGTGCCTCCAACTCCTTCAGGCGCATCAGCGTCGGGTTGTCCTCCATCAGCTTCGCCGTGTTGAGGAGGGACCGGGTCGCGGCCGTCTCCTCGCGGCGGCGGATGACGTTGGCCTGCGCCAGCTTCTCCGCCTCCACGACCTTGTTGATGAGGTCGCGCATGTCGCCCGGCAGGATCACGTCCTTGATGCCGAGGTCGGTGACCTCGACACCGATGTCGCCCATGGCGGCGCGGACATGCTCTGCGATCTGCCGGTCGACCGACACGCGATCGGCCAGCACTTCGTCGAGGGTCCGGCCGCCCACCGCCTCCCGCACGGCGAACTGGACGAGCTTGTAGACATGCGCCTGATAGTCCGGGGTGGAGAGCGCCGCCTTGCGGACGTCGACGACCTTGACGAAGGACGTCAGCGTCACGCGGAGCGACACCTTGTCCCGGGTCAGGATCTCCTGCGCCGTCACCTCGACCGGCAACGGGCGCATGTCGACCGTCTTCTGCGTCACCTTCCGCCCGACCTGCCAGTAGCCGTAGCGGCCCGGGCCGACCGTTTCGACCAACTCGCCATCGAAGAAGACGAGCGCGGATTCCGCCTCGGCCACGTTGACGATCGCGATGGCCGAGACCGGCGACGGGATCGCCGGCGCGGCCTTTTCGAACGCCACGAGCTGCTGCCGGGTCAGGCGCGGATCGGCGAGCATGTCGAAGGTTTCGACCTCCACCGCCTTCAGCACGTTCCAGACATGCACTGTCTCGCCCGGCCGGACGATCAGGCTGGCGCGGCCGTCCTGACGGACCACCGCGACCTTGCCCTCGTCCACCCGGACGGTCGTGAAATAATTTTCAGCGATCTCCGGGTGCGCCTTCGCGATCAGCTCCGCCCACGGGGAGGCGAAGATGCCGGTCGCGTCGAAAAGCTCGAAATCGTGGCGGCCCAGCGGATCGAAGATACGCTGGCGGCCCGGATCGAGCATGCGGATGAAGCGGCCATCCCGGATGAGGAGGCCGCGCTGCTTTTCGGAAACAATGAAGCTGTAGTACATTGTCGCCCTCCTCTTGTGAGGGCCGACGATCGTCCGGCGTGCCGTGCTGAAAAGCGGCTCGCCGGTCGGGTCACATGCTTGCGGGCATGGTCCCCTGGGGCTTGCGCAGTCCAGCGATGTAAGTCGGGTGCGCCAAAGTCTCACCAGCCCTGATTGTCGCGCGGCACCATTGCCGTGCGGGAGGGGGCAGTTAGACGCGAATCAGGGGGATGGCAAGAGGCTTTCGTGCAGGTCGGCCGGCGGGGCGTTCCCGCTTCGCGGTGGCGGGCCGGGGCTTGAGGCGGCGTTGTCGGCGATCGGCCGCCGGTCCGGCACTGGGCGGGACGGGCGCGGTATCGCTTCGAATGCCGCCGGTATCCGCTCCGGCGCTTGGCCCCGCAAAGGGCGCCTCCGGCATCGGGCGGGGTGGCCCCTGCCCTTTGTCCTTCGGCCTGAACGCCCCGCCGGCTTCCCATCATGAGAATGCCGTGCAAGGGCATGGTTTGGAGGAGGACTCGAACCTCCGACACGTAGATTATCAGTCTACTGCTCTACCCGATTGAGCTATCCAACAGCTGGTTCCCTAAACCAGTGCTCTTACCAAGAGCGTGGTGGGCATTTTCCATGGAACACGGCATCGGTACACCGCCCGCGCCCCTGCGGTCTCAACGAGCCGCGAGGAAATGGAATTTGTCCGGCGCGGGCCTTTAGAGAGGCGGGATGGTGATGTCCAGCCCCGTCAGAACAGGCGGGAGCCGTTGGGGACGGGCTTGTCGGGCGCGAAGAGGGTGACGGCACCGGCGTTGTCCGCGAAGCCGAGGGTCAGGACTTCCGACATGAACTTGCCGATCTGGCGCGGGGGGAAGTTGACCACGGCGGCGACCTGGCGGCCGGGGAGATCGGAGAGCGCGTGGTTTTCGGTGATCTGGGCGCTGGATTTTTTGCGCCCGATGGCGGGGCCGAAATCGATCAGCAGCTTGAAGGCCGGCTTGCGGGCTTCGGGATAGGGTTCGGCGGAGAGGATCGTGCCGATGCGGATGTCGACCTTCAGGAAATCATCGAAGCTGATTTCAGGCGCGGCGGGGGATGCGGGGTCGTGGGTGAGGTGCATGTTCCGATGACACCATATTCGCCATCCCGGCGAAAGCCGGGATGGCGGGAGGCGAAAGGCGGTTATTCCAGTTCCAGGATCACCGCGTCGACCGGCAGGCTTTCGCCCTGCGCGGCGGAGACGGACTTGACCGTGCCTGCCTTGCCGGCGCGCAGGATGTTTTCCATCTTCATCGCCTCGATCACGGCGAGCGGCTGGCCGATCTCGACCTTGTCGCCTTCCTTGACGTTGAGGGCGACCAGCAGGCCGGGCATCGGGCAGATGAGGAAGCGCGAGAGATCCGGCGGGATCTTTTCGATCATGTGCTTGGCGTAGGGCGCGGCGTGGGCCGGCAGGATGCGCAGCTTGTGGCTGGCGCCATGCGCGGTCAGGACGAAGCCGGAGCGGACAGGGGCGATCTTCACCGCCAGCGCGTCCTCGCCGAACTCCGCCTCGATCAGGCGGTCGCCCGGCGTGTATTCCAGCGCCATGTCGAGTTCTTCGCCGTCGACGGTGACATCGTCGCCGTCGATCACCACGTCATGGATGGAGTCGCCGATCTTGACCTGCCAGCCGGTCGGCGGGGCGAGGCGCTTGCCCAGTTGCCCCTCGATGCGGCGGGCGCGGTCGGCCTGCGCCATGGCGGCGAAGGCGCCGATGGCGGACAGGCGCTTGACGAGTTCCGGCGAGGCCGGCGCGCCCTGGAAGCCCTCGGGATATTCCTCCGCGATGAAGCCGGTGGTGATGTTGCCCGAGCGGAAGCGCTCATGCTGCATCAGGGCGGAAACGAAATCGATATTGTGGCCGGGGCCTTCGATCTCGAACTTGTCGAGCGCCTCGATCTGCTTGTCGATGGCTTCGAGGCGCGTGGGCGCCCAGGTGATGAGCTTGGCGATCATCGGATCGTAGAAGATCGAGACCTCGCCGCCTTCCTGCACGCCGTCATCGACGCGGATCAGCGCGCCGGTCTCGTCCGTCCCGGTTTCGGGCGGGTTGTAGCGGATCAGGCGGCCTGTGGAGGGCAAAAAGCCGCGATAGGGATCTTCGGCATAGACGCGGTTTTCGACCGACCAGCCGTTCAGCTTCACCTCGTCCTGGGTGAACGACAGCTTCTCGCCGTTGGCGACGCGGATCATCTGCTCGACCAGATCGACGCCGGTGATTTCCTCGGTGACGGGATGCTCGACCTGAAGCCGAGTGTTCATTTCCAGGAAGTAGAAGCCGTCGCCGGTCTTGTCCTCGCCCGAGACGATCAGCTCGACCGTGCCGGCGCTGAAATAGCCGACCGCGCGGGCAAGCGCGACGCACTGGTCGCCCATCTTCTTGCGCATTTCGGGGCTGACGAAGGGCGACGGCGCTTCCTCGACCACCTTCTGGTGGCGGCGCTGGATCGAGCATTCGCGCTCGTTGAGGTAGACGATATTACCATGCTGGTCGCCCAGCACCTGGATTTCGATATGGCGCGGGCTTTCGATGAACTTTTCGATGAAGACGCGATCATCGCCGAAGCTGTTGAGACCCTCGCGCTTGGTGGCTTCGAAGCCTTCGCGGACGTCCTGCTCGGAATAAGCGAGGCGCATGCCCTTGCCGCCGCCGCCGGCCGAGGCCTTCATCATCACCGGATAGCCGATCTCGTTGGAGATGCGGACGGCATGTTCGGTGTCGTCGATCACCCCGACATAGCCGGGGACGACATTGACGCCCGCTTCCATGGCGAGCTTCTTGGACTCGATCTTGTCGCCCATGGCGGCGATGGCGCCCGCCGGGGGGCCGACGAAGATGATGCCTTCGGCGTCGAGCGCCTTGCGGAAGGATTCGCGCTCGGAGAGGAAACCATAGCCGGGGTGGACGGCGTCAGCGCCGGTCTTCTTGCACGCCTCAATGATCTTGTCGGCGATCAGATAAGACTGGGCGGCAGGCGACGGGCCGATATGCACGGCCTCGTCCGCCATCAGCACATGCGGCGCGCGCGCATCGGCATCGGAATAGACCGCGACGGTCTTGATGCCCATCTTCTTGGCCGTGCGCATGACACGGCACGCGATTTCGCCACGGTTCGCGATCAGGATCTTGGTGATAGTCACTTGCGGCTCCAGTTGTGGACCATGGCTATGAACCCGGCCCAATAGATGACGAAGGTCGTCCAGATAATGATGTTGCCTGCTCGACTTGAACTAGCCTCGCAGGCCTTTTCACCAGCGCAGTCGCCGAACGTGAAAAGGAACAGTGTGGCGCTGGCGAGGATGGCTACGAAAGCTGTCCATCCCGCCAAGGCGGCCATCCGACCAAAGGTCAGCCGTCCGCCCGCATGGTAGGTCACTCGGCTGCCTCAAAGGCAGCAAAAACAGTCGACATTCCTACTTCCGTCATGCCGGACTTGATCCGGCATCCCGCTTTCTTCCAGCGCAGCGCCAGAGAAGAAGCGGGACCCCGGATCAAGTCCGGGGTGACGGAGGTAGGGGCTTGGATCACTCCGCCGCCTCCAGATGCACCTTCACCTCCGCCTGCATCGGCACGACGCCAAGCTTCGCGAAGAGGGCGGCGTCGGCATTGTCGCCCGCGTTGGCGGTGGTGAGCAGTTTGTCGCCGGTGAAGATGCTGTTTGCGCCGGCCATGAAGCACAGGCCCTGGCAGGCGTCGGACATGCTTTCGCGACCCGCAGAGAGCCGCACCATGCTGCGCGGCATCACGATGCGAGCGACGGCGACGGTGCGGACGAACTCGATCTCGTCGATCTTGGCGAGCGGCGTGTCGGCCAGCATATTGCCCAACACCGTGCCCTTGACCGGGACCAGCGCGTTGATCGGCACGCTTTCGGGATGGCGCGGCAGCACGGCGAGCGCGTGCAGGAAGCCGACGCGGTCCTCGCGCGTCTCGCCCATGCCCACGATGCCGCCCGAGCAGACGTTGATGCCAGAATTGCGGACATTTTCCAGCGTTTGCAGGCGATCGTCGAAGGTCCGGGTGGTGATGACCTTCTCATAATGTTCGGGCGAGGTGTCGATATTATGGTTGTAGTAATCGAGACCGGCATCGGCGAGTTGCCTCGCCTGCCCTTCGTCCAGCATGCCCAGCGTCATGCAGGTTTCCATGCCCATCTGGCGCACGCCCTTCACCATCTGGACGATGGCGGGCATGTCGCGCTCCTTGGGGTTGCGCCAGGCGGCCCCCATGCAGAAGCGCGAGGAACCGGCGTCCTTGGCCTGCGCGGCGGCCTGCATCACGGCCTGCACGCTCATCAGCTTGCTGGCTTTCAGGCCGGATTCGGCGCTGGCGGACTGGTTGCAATAGCCGCAATCCTCCGGGCAGCCGCCGGTCTTGATCGAGAGCAGCGTGGAAAGCTGCACCTCGTTGCGGGGGAAGTTGGCACGGTGGATCGACTGCGCTTCGAACATCAGGTCGTTGAAGGGCAGATCGAACAGCGCGGCGATTTCTTCACGGGTCCAGTCCGTGCGGGCGTCAAACATGGGCATCCTCCGATTGTCTGACGAAATCTTTAGACGACATTGGCGTAACCGAAAAGGCGTAATCGAAGTTCAAGCGGCTTCCTCCAGCCCGGCGGGGGGCATGTTGTGGCCGAGGAGGCGCAGCACGTCGGCGGCGCATTCCACGACATTGGAGCCGGGACCATAGATGCCCTGAACGCCCGCGTCACGAAGGTAGTCATAATCCTGCGGCGGGATGACGCCACCGGCGATCACCTTGATGTCGTTGCGGCCCTGTTCGCGCAGCTTCTGGATCAGTTCGGGGATCAGAGTCTTGTGCCCTGCCGCGAGGCTCGACGCGCCGACCACGTCGACACCATTGTCGAGCGCGAGCACCACGGTTTCGTCGGGCGTCTGGAACAGCGGGCCGGACACCACGTCGAAGCCCATGTCGCCGAAGGCGGACGCGATGACGTTGGCGCCCCGGTCGTGCCCGTCCTGCCCCATCTTGGCGACGAGCAGTTTGGGCTTGCGACCGAGGCGCCGTTCGACGGCCTGCACGCCGTCGAGTACCTGTTGCCAGCGGCTGTCGCCTTCATAGGGCGCGGCGTAGACGCCCTTCACCGGCGTCGGCTGGGTGCCGTAGCGATCGAAGCTCTCCTCCATGGCGTGGGAGATTTCGCCGAGCGTCGCGCGGGCGCGGGCGCATTCGACGGCATGGGCGAGAAGGTTCGTCTCGATCGACTGCGGCGCGGCGGCGGCCTTGCGCAGGGCGTCGAGCGCGGCCTGGCATTTTTCCTCGTCGCGCTCCGCCTTCATCTTGTTAATGCGGGCGATCTGCGCCTCGCGGACCTTGGTGTTGTCGACTTCGAGCGTCTCCAGCAGGTCTTCGTTGGCGAGGCGGTACTTGTTGACGCCGACGATGACGTCATCGGCGCGATCGACGCGGGCCTGGCGGGCGGCGGCGGCGGTTTCAATCATCGCCTTGGGCCAGCCGGCGGCGACCGCCTTGGCCATGCCGCCTTCGCTTTCGACGCGGTCGATGATTTCCTGCGCGGCATCGACGAGTTGCTGGGTCAGCGCCTCGACATAATAGCTGCCGCCCAGCGGATCGACGACATTGCACATGCCGGTCTCTTCCTGGATCACGATCTGCGTGTTGCGCGCGATGCGGGCGGAGAAGTCGGTCGGCAGCGCGATCGCTTCGTCGAGCGCGTTGGTGTG
>JBIIEH010000050.1:0-16734 GCA_044237945.1 Sphingobium sp.
GGGTGGGGGTGTGGGCCGGTACCGTTCCCGCCGGAAGGCGGACAAAGACTCTAAATGGGCGCGCCGTTCAGCCCGTCAATCCCGCCGCCGTGGCGAGACCCAGAAACGCCAGAAACCCCATCGAATCGGTGATCATCGTCACGAAGATGGACGACGCGATCGCCGGGTCCAGGTTGAACCGATCGAACAGCAGCGGCACCGCCGCCCCGGCCATGCCCGCCGTCACGATATTGGTCAGCATCGCGGCGGCAATCACGCCGCCGAGCTGCGCGTTCCAGAACACCAGCGACACGCCGATCCCCAGCACCAGCGCCACGGTCGATCCGTTGAGCAAGGCCACGCGCAGCTCGCGGATGATCGTGCGTCGCGCATTGGTGCCGGTGATCTGGTTGGTGGCGAGCGCGCGCACCGTGACCGCCATGGTCTGGCTGCCGGCATTGCCGCCCACCCCCGCGACGATCGGCATCAGCGTCGCGAGCGCGACCATCTTCTGGATCGTCCCTTCGAAAATGCCGATGATCGTGGAGGCGACCAAAGCGGTGATCAGGTTCGTCAGCAGCCAGCGCACCCGTGCGCGGTAACTGTCGATCACCGGCTCGTTGATGTCGCCTTCGCCCGCGCCCGACAGGCGCAAAATATCCTCGCCCGCTTCTTCGGAAATGATGTGGACCACGTCGTCCACCGTGATCATGCCGACCAGACGCCCCGACGCATCCACCACTGCGGCGGAGATCAGCGCATATTTCTGGAAGCGCAGCGCCACTTCCTCCTGGTCCATGTCGACCGGGATCAGCGTCTGCTCGCGCTTCATCAGGTCGGACATGGAAATGGCGCGCGGGCAGGTCAGCACCCAGCTCAGCTGGCAGGTGCCGATCGGCTTGTGCCCCTCGTCCACGACGAAGATTTCCCAGAAGTCGGTGGCGAAGTCCGATCCGTCGCGCAGATAGTCGATGACCTGACCCACGGTCATATGTTCGGGCACCGCGACCAGATCGCGCTGCATCAGGCGGCCGGCCGATTCCTCCGGATAGGACAGCGCATTTTCGATCGCGGCGCGATCTTCCGGGCCGAGCGCGTCCAGCACCGCCTGCTGGTCCGCCTCCTCCAGATCCTCGATGATCGCGACGGCGTCGTCGGTGTCGAGTTCGGCGGCGAACTCCGCCAGCTGCTGCGGCGCGAGCGAATCGAGCAGGTCGTCGCGCACATAGTCGTTGAGTTCGGACAGCACTTCCGCGCCGACCAGATCACCCAATGCGGCAGCCAGAGGCCCGCGCCATTCGGACGGGATGACCTCCAGCAGGTCGGCGATGTCGGCGGGGTGCAGCGGCGACACCAGCTCGCGCGCGGTCTCGCTGTCGCCTTCTTCCACCGCGTCCAGCACGGCGGTGACGAACTCGGGCTTCAGCCGGTCGTCCTCGTCATGGCTGTCGCCAGCCTCGCTGTTATCGAGAGCCTCTTCCTCCAGCAGGGAATCGGCCATATCGGCTCGCTCGCTCATCGCGTTCCCAACTGTCCGGTTCCTGAAGCATCGCAATGCTTTCGCGCATGCAGCAACGAATTGCAATCCTCCCCGCGCGGGGAGGAATAACTTCCATCACACGCCAGAGCGCCTATATGGCGGCCAACGTCCCCTTCCCACAGTCTCACCACAGAGAGGATATTCCATGGCCGACGAAACCCTCACCCTTTCCCTCGACAGCGGCGGCGATGTCGTCATCAAGCTGCGCCCGGACCTCGCGCCCGGCCATGTCGAGCGCATCACCACGCTCGCCAAGGAAGGCTTCTATGACGGCGTCGTGTTCCACCGCGTCATCCCCGGCTTCATGGCGCAGGGCGGCGACCCGACCGGCACCGGCATGGGCGGATCGAAGCTGCCCGACATCAAGGCCGAATTCAGCCGCGAACCGCATGTCCGCGGCGTCTGCTCGATGGCGCGCGCGTCCAACCCGAACAGCGCCAACAGCCAGTTCTTCATCTGCTTCGACGACGCCACCTTCCTCGACGGCCAGTACACCGTCTGGGGCGAAGTGACGTCCGGCATGGAGCATGTCGACGCCCTGCCCAAGGGCGAGCCGCCGCGCGCCCCCGGCAAGATCGAGAAGGCGACCGTTTCGTAAGCCTTAATCACCCCTCCCCTTCAGGGGAGGGGCCGGGGGTGGGGGATGTCTCACCGAGAGGTCGTTATAGGCCCCACCCCAACCCCTCCCCTGAAGGGGAGGGGCTTTTTATTGCTTATGTCACCGCGACGGAGCCATCCCATCCGTCGGCGTGATCATCATCGCCGTCGTCTGCCTGGCCGCGACATAGGGGCCGATCGCCACGATGTGCCAGCGCCGGTCCTCGTGCGGCTTGCCCGCTTCCGGCGCGACCCGGCGCAGCGTCACCTGCCGCAGCTCGTACCAGGGCTTGCCGTCGAGCGCGAGCCGGCCATAGACCTGCACCGGCACGGTCACCAGCGTCTCGGCCATAGCGTCGTCCGTTGCCGCCTCCTGCGTTTCGGCCTTGCCCGGCGCGCCGACATTGGCGTGAATTTCCAGGAACCCGCGGAAGCGCGCCGCGAAGCGGTCGTCCTTTTCTTCGCCGATCGCGCTGTCGTCGCGCCACAGGTCCTGCGCGTCGCCGAACAGCCGCTGCTCCAGCAGGCCATAATAGATCTGCACCACCTGCGCCGCCGCCTGCACGCTGTCGGGGTCGACGGCGTTCTCCGCCACCGGCTTCGCGTCGATCGGCAGACCGCCGGGCGACCCTGGAGGCGGCGGGGCCAGCGGCTCCATCACCGCCTGCGCCTCCGCCTTCAGGTCGCGCCCGACCGATGTGGTGCTGGCTCCATTGGCCAGCTTGTCGAGCGCATTCTCCTCCCGCCCGTCACAACCGGCGAGCGTCAGAAGAAACATAAACCCCAGAGCGGCGGGAACCCGGACCGCCCCCCTCAATTGCCACGCTGCCGGCGAGTGGAAGGACGCGGGCCACCTTCGCGGCCCATGCGGGGACTAGACATGCGCGGCGCGCGCTGAGCCGGTGCCGCCCGTTCGCCGCCGTCACGCCGGCCCTGCCAGCGATCCGATCCGGACTCTCGGGAGGGCCGCTGTCCGCTCCAGCCGCCCCGATCCGGCCGGCTGCTGTCGTTCCCGTTGCTCCAGCGTGGACGATCAGGCCGTCCATCGCCCGATCCCGGTCGCCCGTCATTGTCGCGCCAACCGCCCGGCCGCCCGTCTCCGGGCCTGCCATCACCCGGCCGTCCGCCACCGGGCCGTCCATTGCCCCACCCGGGCCGCCCATCATGATCCCGGTCGCGCCAGCGGTCCCGCCGCGCTTCCCAGTAACGCCGCTGCCCGTCGCTCCAGCGCTGCCGCCGGCCGCCCCGGTCATAGACCCAGTAACCGCTGCCCGGATAATAATAGCCGTCATACCAGCCGGTGTAGCCGCCGCCATAACCATATCCCGGCCCGCCATAATAAGCGTCATCATAATAGCCGCCGCCGCCATAATAGCCGGTCCCCACGCTCACCCCGCCATAGCCATAGCCGTCGTCATAGGCGCATCCGCCCAGCGCCAGCGCACCCGCAAGGCCGATCGCGGCCAGAAACTTTCGTCCGGTCCCCAACATCGCCTTATCTCCTCATGCCTCGAAACTCGTGATGCGATGGATAACGCGGCCCGGTTGAATTGGTTGTGAATGAAAGATGAAGAAGCTCAACGGTTTATCCGCCGTTCAGATTCGGGCCGTCCCGTTCATCCGGGCGACAGAAACCGTTGTAATTGTGCCGCATTTTCACCCGTTCCCGGCTTTTGTCGCACTGCGGCGCAACCTTCTCGTCGAGTCGGCCATTGAGCCTCCTGTCCGCTGAGCAGCTCGCGGACCAGCCGGGCGTCCAAACCCCGGAACATAATCATAGACTTGAAAAGGTTTTACCCATGAAGACACTGCTTCTCGCGGCGGTTGCCGCTGCGTCCTTCCTGCCCGCCGCCGCCATGGCGCAGGACGAAGCCGCTTCCTCCAGCCGCAAGATCGAACCCTATGTCGGCGTGATGGGCGGCGTCCACAATTACGACAGCGAAACCAGCAAGGAGGGCATTCCCCCCGTCGGCTACAAGGGCCGCATGGTCGAAGGCGTCGCCGGCGTGAACTATAATGTCGCGGGTCCCGTCGTCCTGGGCGTCGAAGGCACCGCGTCGAAGGGCGTCAGCGGCGATATCGACTGGGAATATGGCGCGGCCGGCCGGGTCGGCGTGAAGGCCGGCAAGGACAGCATGTTCTTCGGCAAGGTCGGCTATCAGTGGACCAATTTCGATGCGCTCGGCAAGGATAGCCGCGACTATCACGGCATGACCTATGGCGCCGGCGCGGAAGTCTCGCTCGCCGACCTCGGCAGTTCCAAGGACAGCAGCAACGTCCGCCTGCGCGTGCAGGCGGACACCACCGGCGATTTCCACTCGATCCGCCCGATGGCCGGCGCGGTTGTGAAATTCTGACATAATATCAGGCTACAGCCTTACGGGTAAGGACGGGTCAGCCCGTCCTTACCTCGCCGGTCCTTCGGGACCGGAGCCGGGGGCGGTCGTTTTAGGACTGCCGGCCGTCCCCGTCTTTCTCTATTCCGGTCTCATGCGGACCACCCCCGGCATCTGCGCCCGCAAGAAGCGCTACCCCTCGCTGGAGGAAGCGGAGCAAGCCGTCCGCCACGCCGCCATAACGCTCCGCCCCTATCGCTGCGCCCTGTGCCGCGAATGGCACCTCACCAGCCGCACCAAGGGCATGCGTGTGGTGCGGCCTGAATGAGCGGATAGCTTCAGGCTCCCATCAATCCCGTTCGTCCTGAGTAGCCGCTGAGCTTGTCGAAGCGGCATATCGAAGGATTGGTGCTTGGTGCAGATGCTTCGATACCGGCCTTCGACAGGCTCAGTCCCTGCTCAGCACGAACGGTTGATACCGGCATTGAGGACAATCCTTACCCGCTATTGCGCAGCGCCGTAGCAATCGCGTTGATCGACAGCTCGATCCCTTCCTTGATCCGCGCGTCATCCTCGCCGCCGCGATGGCGTTTCAGCAACTCCACCTGCAACAGGTTCAGCGGCTCGATATAGGGCAGCCGCAGCCGGATCGACGCATCCAGCGCCGGGTTCTTCTCCAGCAGCCGCGCCTGTCCGGTCGCGCCGAGCAGCCCGTCATGCGCCATTTGCCAGCCCTCGCGGATGCGCGTGAAGATCGCCTGGCCCTTCTCCTGATCCTCGACCAGCGGCAGATATTCCGCCGCGATGCCGAGGTCGGATTTCGCCAGCACCATCTCCAGATTGCCGAGCGCGGATTTCATGAACGCCCAGTTCTGCGCCATGTCGGCCAGCAGGCCCTTGTCCTCGAAGGCGTCCAGCGCATGCCCCACGCCATACCAGCCCGGCAGCATCACCCGCGCCTGCGCCCAGCTGAACACCCACGGGATCGCCCGCAGATCCTCGATCGCGGTGCTCTTCGTCCGGCTCGCCGGCCGCGACCCGATCTTCAGGCCCGAAATCTCCTGGATCGGCGTCAACTGGCGGAAGAACAGCTTGAACCCCTCGGTGCCGTAGACCAGGTCGCGATAGGCCGCGAACGCGCTCTTCGACAGCGTCTCCATCGCGCCCGCAAAGCGCGCCGCGTCCTTCGCTGAAATCCCCTCCGGCTCCAGCGAGGCCAGCAATGTCGCGCTGGTCGTCGCCTCCAGATTGGTCATCGCCGCGTCGCGCGTGCCGAATTTCGCGGCGATTACCTCGCCCTGCTCGGTGATGCGGATGCGCCCCTGCACGGTCCCGCGCGGCTGCGCCTGAATGGCGGCGAAGCTCGACCCGCCGCCACGCCCCACCGCGCCGCCGCGCCCGTGGAACAGCTGCATCCGCGTCCCCGCCGCCTCGAACACCGGGGCCAGCGCCTTGCTCGCCTGAAACAGGCTCCAGGTCGACGTGATATAGCCGCCATCCTTGTTGCTGTCGGAATAGCCGATCATCACTTCCTGATGGCCGCGCCCCTTCACGATGCCGGCGATCTCCGGCAGCCCGAAATAGGCGGTCATGATGCTGGGCGCGGCCTCCAGATCGCCGATCGTCTCGAACAGGGGCACCGCCATGATCGCCGCGCTCGCGCCCTCCGCGCCGTCCGCCGCGCGCCACAGCCCGGCTTCCTTGAGCAGGATGTTCACCTCCAACAGGTCGGACACGCTCTCCGCCTTGGAGATGATGTAATGCGTGATGCACTGCGGCCCGTAGAGCGCATGCGCCTCCGCCGCGGCATGGACGATCGCCAGTTCCTTCGCCGTCTCCTCCGAATAATGCGAGAAGGGCGCGCCCAGCGGCCGGTTATTGGCCAGCTCTTTCCGCAACAGCGCGATCCGCGCATATTCGTCGAGCGCGGCATAGTCCGCCTCCACCCCCGCGACTTTCAGCAGTTCGGCCACGACCCGCTGGTGCACATCGCTGTTCTGCCGCATGTCGAGCGTCGCGAGGTGAAAACCGAACGTCTCGACCGCCCGGATCAACCGCCCCAGCGCTCCCCCGGTCGCCAGCGCGCCGTCGCCCTCGCTCGCCAGCGCCTGCGCCACCACGACCAGATCGTGCCGCAGGTCGGCGGGCTTGTCATAGGGTTCACCCGTCAGCCGCGACGGCCGCATCGGCGCCTTCCCCGTGCGCGCCGCCAGAGTCGCCACCACTCGCGCATAAATGCCGGTCAGCGCCCGGCGATAAGGTTCGTCCTTGCGGCTGGGCGATGCATCCCCGCTCGCCTCGGCCAGCTCCAGCACCGCCTGCGGCACCTGCGCCAGTTCGGTGGATAGCGAAAGCTCCGCCCCCAGCGCGTGCAGCGCGTCGAGATAATATCCCAGCGCCGCCTCGCACCCCTTGGCCAGCGCGAACCGCAATTGCGGCGCCTGCACGAAGGGATTGCCGTCCCGGTCCCCGCCGATCCAGTTGCCCGCGCGCAGGAAACTGGGCGGCCGCGCCCCCAGCACCCGCTCCCACCGCGCATAGAGCGCCGGATAGACCGGCAGGAAGATATCACGGAAATAGGTCAGGACATTCTCGATCTCGTCCTGAACGAACAGCTTCTCGCGCCGCAGCGGCCGCGTCTGCCACAGCAAAGCGATCTGCCGACAGATCGCCTCGTCCAACTGCTCGCCATCGTCGGTCTCGGTCCGGCCCGCATCGCGCAGCTTCATCAGGTCCGCGATGCGGTTGCGATGGTCGATCATGCTCTTGCGCCGCACCTCGGTCGGGTGCGCGGTCAGCACCGGCACGATCAGCGCATGGTTGAGCAACTCCAGGATCGCATCCTTGCCGATCCCCTCCGCCTCCAGCCGCGCCACCGCCGACGCGACATCCGCGCCCGGCTCCGCCGCGACTCCCTGCCGGTCCTCCGCCAGATTGGCCAGCATCGAAAACAGCATGAACCCGCGCACGAAATTCAGCGTGTCGTCCAGGCTCAGCGCGTCCAGCCCGGTATCGGTGACATCCGCCCCCTGAATGCCGCGCGCCCGATCCACGGAGGCGGAGCGGATATATTCCGTCTGCTTGTAGAGCGTCTCCCCCCCATAAGCCCGGATCACGTCTCCGAGCAGCTTGCCCAGATAGCGGATGTCGGGGTTCTGCGAGATCGCAGGAGCGGGCGGGGGGAGGGGAGTCGCCATGATGGCAATGCTGCGCTGCGGCATGAGTGTGGTCAAGGGGAAGAAGCAGCTATGTTTCCCCGCCAAGAACTTGTCGAAGCAGCGCTCGCAACTCATCCTTTCCTGCTTCATCGGGCGGATAGTCCACGAGCGAAGCCATCGCGCGCATATCATCCAGGAACGGATCAGTTATGGGAACACTCGTGAAATCATCCCAGTCCCAGTCGCCAGATGTCTCGTTGATCTCATTTTCGAGATAACGCGCGACCTCATCTGCGGACCTGTCCGCGGTAGATTTCAATATGCCCAGCCACTGCAATGGCAGAATTATCAGAAAGACGGGAATGACCAGAGGCACCAGCAGGCAGCCGAGAAAATTCGTCGCGGGCCTGACCCACCTCTTCATGATGTGACCGGCCTCAGACCGCCTCCAACCAGAAGCGCGCAAACAAGTCGCCGACAGCTCATTTTTTCCTGTCCTAATAGGATTTCGTCTGATCCACCCTGTCGGATGCAATCGTCCTGCGTCACCAGCGTCCCTCCATACCGGACTGCCTCCAGCCGTGACCCGGCTGTGACCCAACCGTCACTTTCCCGTGACCCGACAGGCGCGTCCTTGTGGCCCCGCCGCGTCTTCACCGCGACTATTCGCGCGATGTCGCGTCAAAATCCGCAGAATTGCGTCAGCATCTCGCGCCATAGTGTCACCCTTGTCACCTGTAGCGTCACCTCCAGCTTCATGCCAGCCGGCCCATCCCCCTCCAACCGCCGCGAATCCGGCGTCGCTGCCCTTGCACTCCCCCGTCCCCCGCGCCAAAAGCCCCCCGTGACATCCACCATCACCATAGGCACGGACGGCGCGGGAAAACCCATCGCCGTGGACGTGGAGGAATTGCTCGCCACCCGGCTGCTCGTTCAGGGCAATTCGGGGTCGGGCAAGTCGCATCTGCTGCGCCGCCTGCTGGAGGAATCCGCGCCGCTGGTGCAACAGGTGGTGATCGATCCCGAGGGCGACTTCGTCACGCTGGCGGACGAATATGGCCATGTCGTGATCGAGGCGGGCGACTATAATGAGCACGACATCGTCCGCATGGCCCAGCGTATCCGCGAACATCGCGCCTCTGTGGTGCTCAGCCTCGAATCCCTCGAACTCGAAGCGCAGATGAAATGCGCCGCGACTTTCCTCTCGACCCTGTTCGATGCGCCGCGCGACCATTGGTATCCCGCGCTGGTGGTGGTCGACGAGGCGCAGATGTTCGCCCCCGTCGCCGCCGGCGAAGTCTCCGACGAAGCCCGCCGCCTGTCGCTGGCGGCCATGACCAACCTCATGTGCCGCGGCCGCAAGCGGGGCCTTGCCGGCGTCATCGCCACCCAGCGCCTTGCCAAGCTCGCCAAGAATGTCGCGGCCGAAGCCTCCAACTTCCTGATGGGCCGCACCTTCCTCGATATCGACATGGCCCGCGCCGCCGACCTGCTCGGCATGGAGCGGCGGCAGGCCGAACAGATTCGCGACCTCGAACGCGGCCGGTTCCTCGGCCTCGGCCCGGCGATCTCCCGCCGCCCCGTCGCGGTAAAAATCGGCGCGGTAAAGACTGGTACGCGCGGCGGTTCGCACAAGCTGATGCCACCCCCCGTCGCCGCGTCGGAGGATTTCCAGGACCTGCTCTTCGCCCGCGCGGAGGACGACACGCCGCCGCCCCCGCCACGCGCCGAACCGCCGCCGGTCCCCACCGAAACCCTGCTGCAACAGCTGGCCGCCACGCCGATGGCCAAGCCCGAAGCCCCGCATTTCGACTTCGGCGAAAGCGAGCCGGTGACCGTCGCCGTGCTCCAGGAAATGGTCGCGGAAATGGACGACGTCCTGCCCGCGCCCGGCCCGCTCTATCAGGATTTCGGTATCCGCTGCCGCATGAAGGGCCTGAAGCAGGCGCCCATCGACCTGCCGGCGTTTAGAAAACGCTTCGCCATGGCGCTGGCCGGCATGGCCGACGCCGACGATCCGCGCTGGGCCGATGCCCTGCGCGCCGGCACGGGCCTGCCCGAAGACATGCTCGCGCCCTTCCTGATGATCGCCCGCGCGGCAATGGACGGCGCGCCCTGTCCCGACGACAGCGCACTCGCCCGCGCCTATGGCACCGCCTCGTCCGGCCGCGTCCGCCGCCTGATCGACTATATGGAAAAACAGGGTTTTATCGTGGCCCGCACCGACTTTTCCGGCAAGCGTTCGATCGGCGTGCCGGGCCTCGGCCTTTCCACGGCGGCGGCAGGGTAGGGCGGTATGACCCCCTCCGTCCTCTTCGTCTGTCTCGGCAATATCTGCCGCTCGCCCCTAGCCGAAGCCGCCTTCCGCGCCGAAGCGGCCAAAGCGGGCCTGACGGCAGAAATCGATTCCGCCGGCACCGGCGACTGGCATGTCGGCGACCCGCCCGACCGCCGCGCACAGGCCGTCGCGAAAAAGCACGGCATCGACATATCGGGCTATCAGGGGCGACAGGTCAGCGCGAACGACTTCCGCCGCTTCACCCACATCTTCGCGCTCGACGCCCAGAACCTGAAGGACCTCCGCCGCATCCGCCCCTCGGACGGCATAGCAGACCTGATGCTGCTCATGGACCTCGTCCCCGGCCGAGCAGGCAGTGGCGTCACCGACCCCTATTATGGCGACGACGCCGGCTTCGACGTGACCTGGGGCGACGTGGCGCAAGCGGCCCGCGCGCTGGTGGAGCGGCTCAGCCGCTGATCAACTGCGGCGCGTTCTTCGCCTTCAGCCCCTTGGACCGTTCCTCCAGATAGACCTTTATCATCGCGACGATCGGGTCCGCCAGAAACAGCCCCATGATCCCGAACAGCGCGCCGAACAATATCTGCGCCCCCAGCACCAGCGCCGGCGCCAGATCGGTGGCGCGCTTCGCCACCATCGGCACGATCAGATAGCCGTCGACGATCTGCACGACCATGTAGACGCCAAAGGCATATAGCCCCGCATCCACCCCGGCGGAAAAGCCGACCAGGATGATCAGCACGCCCGATATGATCGACCCGATGTTCGGCAGGAACGCGAACAGCCCGGTCAATATGCCCAGCAGCCCCGCCATCGGCACGCCGCCCGCCCACAGCAGCAGCCAGGTGCCCACGCCCTCCACCGCCATGCCGATCAGCCGCCCGAACATCAGCCGCCGCAGCGTCCAGCCCATCTTGTCGGCGATCGAATAGAAATGCGCGCGCTTGTCCATCGGCAGCATCCACGCGACGCCGCGCTCATACAGCTTCGGCTCGATCGCGATGAAGATCGCCAGCACCAGCATCATGACGCCGCTCGTCACCGCGCCCACCGCCGTGCCGACCGCCGCCGTCACCCGGCCCATGCTGCTCATCGCCTGGCTGGCCAGCCCTTTCAGGTCCTCGGGCGTGGTCGTGACGCCCAGCTGCTGCAACCAGCCGCCGATCCGCGTCACCTGCGCCTCGACGATGGCGCGCATCGCCTGCGCCTGCGCCGCCAGCGACGATCCGGTGAGGTAGAAGGTATAGGCCATGAACGCCACCGCCGCGAGCAGCACGATCAGCAGTCGCCAGCCCCGCCCGATCGGCAGCACGCGCTTCAACAGCCGCGTGCCCCCGTCCATCATCGTACACAGCACCAGCGCGCCCAGGATCAGCATGATCGGCTGCGCCAGCAGCACCACCATCGCCAGCGCGGCGGCCATCGCAAACCACACCCCGGCGCGCTTTATTTCCTGCTGGACGATCGGGCTGCGCAATTCGCTGGGGCCGGGTTCCTCGATATGCCGCTCGCTCAAAACCCGGAACCCCCTATGCTGGAAAGACTATTGCGGGGGCGCAACGCTTTGCGGGCGCAGGCTGTTCCCCGCCCGGCCGGATCGGAAGGCAGTGAGCCAGGTCGCCGGGTTCCAGCTCGAATCGCCGTCGAGGGAGAAGGTGATGAACTCCGCCCGCCCGCCGATCGCTTCCCACGGCACCGGCCCGCCCAGGCCATTCTCTTCCAGAGGGGCGCGGCTGTCCGCGCTGTTGTCGCGATTGTCGCCCATCAGGAACACATGGTTCGCCGGCACCCGCACCGGCCCGTACCAGTCGAGCTGGCTCGGCCCCACGTCGATGATGCGATAGGTCTTTCCATTGGGCAGCACTTCCTGCCGCACAGGCAGCACGCACATATCCTTGCCGTTGCGGCCGGGGACCAGCGCGCCGGGGAACTGCATGGACGGGCAGGGGGCGTTGCCGTCGACCGGAATGGCGATGGGTTTCAGCACTTTCTGCGGCACCGCGACGCCGTTCAGCACGATCTGCCCGCCGCGCACTTCTATGATGTCGCCGGGCAGGCCGATGACGCGCTTGATATAATCCTCGCGCTTGTTCTGCGGGGACACGATGACGATGTCGCCGCGATCGGGCAGGCTGCCGAAGATGCGCCCCTTCAGAAAGGGCAGCGGGTGGAAGCTGGGCGACACATAGGACCAGCCATAGGGATATTTGCTGACCACCAGCCGGTCGCCTTTCAGCAGCACCGGCATCATCGATTCGGATGGAATGTAGAAGGGCTTGGCCACGAAGCTGTGGAACGCCAGCACCGCCAGAATCAGCAGCGCGATGCTCCTGACCTCATGCCACCAGTTCACGCCGGGCTTGGCGATTTCCGGCGCGGGCGCCGGGCTTTCTTCAGTCATTCCGGTTACCGTCATCACGCTGGTCCATCGTCGGGAGTCATCCTTGGGGGATAGCCTCGATAATTACAAATGCTTGCGCCCATGGATGATCGTCGGTCATGGTCAGATGAACGACAGGTCTGTGCCCTTCCGGCACGATCGCCTCCAGCCGCGCGAGCGCGCCGCCGGTCAGCTTGAGCGTCGGCGCGCCCGACGGCGCATTGACCACGCCGATGTCCTTCATGAACACGCCCGCGCGAAATCCGGTGCCCACCGCCTTGGAATAGGCTTCCTTCGCAGCAAAGCGCTTCGCCAGCGTCCCCGCCTTGGTGAAGGGCCGCCGGTTCGCCTTGGCCTGCTCGACATCGGTGAACACGCGCTTCTCGAAACGTGCGCCGAACCGATCCAGTGAATTCTGGATACGCTCGATATTGCAGAGGTCGGAACCCAGGCCGATGATCATGAGGCTACCTGCTTCAAATCCCCCTTCCGCTTGCGGGAGGGGTTAGGGGAGGGCCTGTAAAGGATAGGGTTCAACTGCCGCCGACCCTATTCCGAAAAAGGCTGTCGCCCCGCATATATAGGCGTCACTCTTCCTCATCCAACGCGCGGATAACGCGATCGATGGAAAAGCCCTCGACAAATATGCCTTGCCGAGCTTGGACAGCGCCCTCCGCCAGATGCGCGCGCAAAGCGTCAAGACGCGCTGCCACATCGGGCTGCGCTTTCTCACTCACCGCGCCAGATCCATCTGCCGCCGCATCTCCCGGATCGCGCCTTCCAGCCCGTCGAAGATCGCCTCACCGATCAGGAAGTGGCCGATATTGAGTTCCGCCACCTGCGGGATCGCCGCGATCGGTCCGACATTGTCATAGGTCAGGCCGTGGCCTGCATGCGGCTCGATGCCGTTCTTGGCCGCCAGCGCTGCGGCGTCGGCGATGCGGCGCAGTTCCTCCGCCCGCTCGCTGCCCGTCACATGCGCATAGCGGCCGGTGTGGAACTCCACCACCGGCGCGCCCAGCCGGATCGCAGCGTCGATCTGCGCGGCGTCGGCTTCGATGAACAGGCTGACCCGCACGCCCGCTTCGCCCAGCGCATCGACGATCGGCGCAAGCGTCTCGAACTGCCCGGCGGCGTCCAGCCCGCCCTCGGTCGTGCGCTCCTCGCGCTTTTCCGGCACGATACAGGCGGCATGCGGCCGGTGCCGCAGCGCAATCTCCAGCATCTCGCCCGTCGCCGCCATCTCCAGATTGAGCGGCACATTGAGCGCCGCCATCAGCGTCGCGATATCTTCGTCGCGGATGTGCCGCCGGTCCTCGCGCAGATGCGCGGTGATGCCGTCCGCGCCGGCCTTCACCGCCAGCAGCGCCGCCTTGACCGGATCGGGATGCGCGCCGCCGCGTGCGTTGCGGATGGTCGCGACATGGTCGATATTGACGCCCAGGCGCAGCTTGTCGACCATATGCGCGCTCACGCCTTCCGGCTGCCCGGCTTCATCGCCGGGATCGCCGCCAGTTCGGGTGGCAGCTTGTCCTCGTCATAGACGGGGAAGTTGATCGACACGAGCGGGTAGAAGGGCACGCCCAGCTCCACTTCGCCGGCCGACCGATCGACCAGCGCCGCTTCGGCGATGACGATGCCGCCCGCTTCCGCGACGGCGTCGATCGCCTGACGCGAAGAAAGCCCGGTCGTGACCACGTCCTCGACCATCAGCACCTTCTGCCCCGGCTGGAGCGCGAAGCCCCGGCGCAGTTCGAACGTCCCCTCGGGCCGCTCCAGGAACAGCGCGTCCTTGCCCAGCGCGCGGCCGACCTCATGGCCGATGATGATGCCGCCCATCGCCGGGGAAACCACCACGTCGATCTCCGCGCGCAGTTCGCGCGGCATCTTCTGCACGGTCGCCAGCGCCAGCCGCGCCGCGCGCTCCGGGTTCATCAGCACCCGCGCGCATTGCAGATAATTGCCGCTGCGCCTGCCGGACGACAGGATGAAATGCCCTTCCAGCAGCGCCCCCGCGGCCCGGAATTCCGCCAATACTTCTTCGTCGGTCATCTTTGTCCATGTCCTGCGACCAGCGCGCCGGGGTCGTCCCTGCCACGCCATATCACCGAGTTTGCGCCCCACCCGGCGCACGGCGAGCGGGATAGGCGGGCGCGCGACACGTTGCAACAGCGAAGAAAATCTGGTCCAGCATGCTTGAGGCATGGAAAAACCATGCCTATAAGCCCGGTGCAGACCGATCGGCGGAGAGGGGGCCTTGGTCCTTTCCTGTCAGAACGGCGACTAGGGGTGACAGGGTAAGAACAGATATGAACATCGTGAAATCGCTTGTTCTGGCCACTATGCTGGCGTTCGCGCCGGCCGCAGCAATCAGTGGAAGCGCGCTGGCGCAGGAAAATGCGACGGCCGCCGCACCGGCTGCCGACAACGCGGCAGCGCCCGCCGAATCGGCTACCGCCGCAAATGCGACCGAAGCGAACGCGGCCGAAGCGGCTCCCGCCGTCGCTGCGCCGCCCCGCATGAAGCCGACCGAGGGCATCGGCATGCCCAAGCCGGGCGAATTCACGCTCCAGGAACAGTTCACCAAGAACGGCCAGACCGCGCGCTGGATGCACGACAAGCTGCTGCTGCCGCTGTGCATCATCATCTCGGTCTTCGTGCTGCTGCTGATGATCTACGCGATGGTGAAGTTCCGCGCGTCGGCCAACCCGGTGCCGTCCAAGACCGCGCACAACACGGCGATCGAAGTCGTCTGGACGGTCGTCCCGGTGCTCATCCTGCTGGCGATCGCGGTGCCCTCCATCGGCCTGCTGGCGGACCAGTTCAAGCCCGCGCCCAAGGATGCGCTGACGGTCAAGATCACCGGCTATCAATGGTATTGGGGCTATGAATATCCCGACAACGGCGTGTCGGAATATGTCTCCAACCTGCTGCCGGAAGACAAGGCGAAGGCGAACGGCGAACCCTATCTGCTGGCCCCCGACAATCGTCTGGTCCTGCCCGTGGGTCGCCCGGTCAAGCTCATCATCACCGGCGCGGACGTGATCCACGCCTTCGCGGTGCCCTCGCTCTGGCTGAAGCTGGACGCGGTGCCCGGCCGCCTCAACGAAACCAGCGTCACCATCAAGGAACCCGGCGTCTATTACGGCCAGTGTTCGGAACTGTGCGGCGCGCGCCACGGCTTCATGCCGATCGCGATCGAGGCGCTGCCGCCCGCGCAGTTCGACCAGTGGCTGCTCTCGCAGGGCGGCACGCTCAAGGCCACGGCAGCGGAGAAGACGGCTGACGCCGCGCCCGCTCCCAAGGCCGCAACGGCGGCCGTCGCCTCGGCCAATAACGCCGACAAGAACAGCTGATCCAGGGGTAGGACCGCCATGACCACCATCACCGCAGATCATCACGGCGATCACGCTCATGATCATGATCACCACGATGCCGATCACAAGCCGGCCTTCTTCCAGCGCTGGTTCATGTCCACCAACCACAAGGACATCGGCACCCTCTATCTGATCTTCGCGATCCTGGCCGGCGTCATCGGCGGCGCGATCTCGGGCCTGATGCGCTTCGAACTGGCGCATCCGGGCATCCAGTATCTGCACGACTGGGCCAGGATGATGGATGGCCCCGACGCCACCATGGATCAGGCCTATCACCTCTGGAACGTGCTGATCACCGCGCATGGCCTGATCATGGTCTTCTTCATGGTGATGCCGGCGATCATCGGCGGCTTCGGCAACTGGTTCGTGCCGATCATGATCGGCGCGCCGGACATGGCCTTCCCGCGGATGAACAACATCTCGTTCTGGCTGCTGATCCCCGCCTTCCTGCTGCTGCTGGGGTCCACCTTCGTGCCCGGCGGCACGGGCAATGGCGCGGGTACCGGCTGGACGGTCTACGCCCCGCTCTCGACCACCGGCTCGGCCGGCCCCGCCGTCGACATGGCGATCCTGTCGCTGCATATCGCAGGCGCGTCGTCCATTCTGGGCGCGGTCAACTTCATCACCACCATCTTGAACATGCGCGCGCCGGGCATGACCCTGCACAAGATGCCGCTGTTCGTGTGGTCGGTGCTGGTCACCGCTTTCCTGCTACTGCTGGCGCTGCCGGTTCTCGCGGCGGCCATCACCATGCTGCTGACCGACCGCAATTTCGGCACCACCTTCTATGACGCGGCCGGCGGCGGCGATCCCGAACTCTACCAGCATCTGTTCTGGTTCTTCGGCCATCCCGAAGTCTACATCATGATCCTGCCGGGCTTCGGCATCGTCAGCCAGATCATCTCGACCTTCTCGAAGAAGCCGGTGTTCGGCTATCTCGGCATGGCCTACGCCATGGTCGCGATCGGCGTGGTCGGCTTCGTCGTGTGGGCGCACCACATGTTCACCACCGGCATGAGCGTGAACGTGAAGATGTACTTCACCGCCGCGACCATGGTCATCGCCGTG
>JBIIEH010000054.1:0-13504 GCA_044237945.1 Sphingobium sp.
GATCTGGGGCGGGTCGATCAGCTTCAAGACGCCGATGGTCTGGGCGCTTGGCTTCGTCTTCCTGTTCACCGTGGGCGGCGTCACCGGCGTCGTGCTGGCGAATGGCGGCGTCGACGACGTGCTGCACGACACTTATTATGTCGTCGCGCACTTCCACTATGTGCTCTCGCTGGGTGCGGTGTTCTCGCTGTTCGCGGGCTTCTATTACTGGTTCCCGAAGATGTCGGGCCGCATGTACAACGAATTCCTGGGCCAGCTGCACTTCTGGGTGTTCTTCATCGGCGTGAACCTGCTGTTCTTCCCGATGCACTTCCTGGGCCTGTCGGGCATGCCGCGCCGCTATCCCGACTATCCCGCCGCCTTCGAAAAGTGGAACTCGGTCGCGACCCATGGTTACGAGATCATGGCCGTCGGCGTGCTGATCTTCTTCATCAACGTCTTCTGGTCGCTGTTCGCCGGCAAGAAGGCGGAAGGCAATCCCTGGGGCGAAGGCGCGACGACGCTGGAATGGACGCTGACCAGCCCGCCGCCCTATCACCAGTTCGAAACCCTGCCGGTGATCGAGGATGATCCGCACCACCACTAAGGCCAGGTGACCTTCGCCGGGGGCGGGCCGCAAAGCCCGCCCCCGCAGGCTTTTACAAGACGCCCCATCATGACGGGGCCGGAACCATGATGACGACCGCAAGCTACACCGCCACCCCGATGCCCGCCGACTGGCGCGATTTCGTCGCGCTCACCAAGCCGCGCGTCATGACCCTGGTGGTGTTCACCGGCCTCTGCGGCCTGCTGACCGCGCCCGGCCACATCCATCCCGTGCTCGCCTTCACTGCGATCCTGTGCATCGCGCTCGGCGCAGGCGCGGCCGCCGCGCTCAATCAGTGGTGGGAAGCGGACATCGACGCGAAGATGAAGCGCACCGCCCGCCGCCCGCTGCCCGCCGGCCGCATGGACCGCCAGTCGGCGCTGCATTTCGGCGTCGGCCTCTCCTTCGCCTCGGTCATCATCATGGGGATGGCGACCAACTGGCTCGCCGCCGCCGTGCTGGCCGTGTCGATCCTGTTCTACGTCATCGTCTACACCATCTGGCTGAAGCCCCGCACGACGCAGAACATCGTCATCGGCGGCGCGGCCGGCGCCTTCCCGCCGATCATCGGCTGGGCGGCGGTGACGGGCGATATCGGCGCGCTGCCGGTCGCTTTGTTCATGCTGACCTTCTTCTGGACGCCGCCGCATTTCTGGGCGCTCGCTTTGTTCGTCCGGCCCGATTACGCCGCCGCCGGCATCCCGATGCTGCCCGTGGTCGCCGGCGAGCAGGCCACCCGCCGCCAGATCTGGCTCTACACCGCGATCATGGCGGTCGCCGCACTGGCCCCGGTGCTGCTGAAGCTGACGGGCCTCATTTACGGTATCACCGCGCTCGTCAGCACCGGCATCTTCGCGCTGCTGGCCTTCCAGGTCTATCGCAGCCGGGAAACCGACATCGCCCGGATGAAGCCGGAACGCCGGCTGTTCAGTTTTTCGATCCTCTATCTCTTCATCATCTTCGGCGCGGCCGTCGTCGACCGCTGGGTGTTCGCATGACCCCGGAGGAGCAGGATCAGGTCCGCGCCCGGCAAAAGAGCCGCGCCGTCGTGACCGGCCTCATCCTGGGCGCGCTGGTCATCCTGTTCTACTGCATCACCATCGCCAAGATGGGCGGTTGACCATGGTTGCGCTGCCGCCTTCGCCCTTCGATCGGGATCGCGCCAACCGCCGCACGATGCTGACCATGGCGGTTGTGGGCTTCTCGATGCTGGGCCTCGGTTTCGCCTCGGTCCCGCTCTACCGCATCTTCTGCGAACAGACCGGCTTCAACGGCACCACCCAGCGCGCGCAAGCGTCCACCAACGTTCAGGTCGCGACCGGCCACGAACTCTCGGTCCGCTTCGATTCCAACGTGCAGCCGGGCATGCCGTGGAAATTCCATCCCGAACATCCCACGCAGACGATCACCATCGGCGAACGCAAGATGGCGATCTTCCTCGCGAAGAACATGTCGAACAAGGCCGTCACCGGCACCGCCGCCTTCAACGTCACCCCGACCCAGGCCGGCCGCTTCTTCACCAAGGTGCAGTGCTTCTGCTTCACCCAGCAGACGCTCCAGCCCGGCGAGGAAGTCCGCATGCCGGTGATCTATTATGTCGATCCGAAAATCCTGAATGATCCCGACAACCGGGACACGCAGGAAATCACGCTGAGCTACACTTTCTATCCTGTTGAGCAGGACGGTAAGGCAGGCTAAGGCTAGGTAAACGCAACGCTAGAGCGCGAACAGGGAAGAGAAGCACATGGCCGGCGCAAAGAACCACGACTACCACATTCTTCCGCCCAGCATCTGGCCGCTCTTCGGCTCGCTGTCGGCGTTCGTGATGGCGATGGGCGCGATCATGTGGATGCATCCCGACGCAATGCCCGCGCATGGCGGTTTCGTCTTCTTCGCGGGGCTTGGCGGCGTGCTCTTCACGATGTTCAGCTGGTGGGCGAACGTCATCGCCGAAGCCCATGCCGGCGATCACACCCCGGTCGTCCAGCTCCATCTGCGCTACGGCATGATCCTGTTCATCGCCTCGGAAGTCATGTTCTTCGTCGGCTGGTTCTGGGCTTTCTTCGACTTCTCGCTCTTCCCGAGCGAACTCGCCCCAATCGACGGACTGTTCCCGTCCAAGGGCATCGAGGTGATGAGCGCGTTCGAGCTGCCGCTGCTCAACACGCTGATCCTGCTCTGCTCGGGCACCACCGTCACCTGGGCGCACCATGCGCTGATCCACGGCGACCGCGACGGCCTGATCAAGGGCCTGTGGTGCACCATCATCCTGGGCGCGATCTTCTCGTGCATCCAGGCCTATGAATATGCCCATGCGCCGTTCGACTTCGGCGGCAACCCGTATAGCTCGGCCTTCTACATGGCGACCGGCTTCCACGGCTTCCACGTGCTGATCGGCACGATCTTCCTGATCGTGAACCTGGTGCGCGCCTACAAGGGCCACTTCACCCCGCGCCAGCATTTCGGCTTCGAAGCCGCCGCCTGGTACTGGCACTTCGTCGACGTGGTGTGGCTGTTCCTGTTCGTCGCCATCTATGTCTGGGGCGGCTGGGGCGCGCCGGTCCACGGCGGCTGACCGGGCGGGGCAGGGCGTCATGCGCGAAAGCGAGTGGCATCTCGCCCAGATCAACATCGGACGCCTGGTCGCGCCACAGGGCGACCCGCGCGTCCAGCCCTTTTTCGACGCGCTCGACCGCATCAACGCGCTGGCCGAAGCCTCGCCGGGCTTCGTCTGGCGGTTGAAGGATGACGGCGGCAACGCCACCGACCTCGCCTTCGGTCCCGATCCGCTGACCATCCCCAACATGTCGGTCTGGACCGACGCCGACGCCCTGTTCGACTTCGTCTACCGCAGCGCCCACACGCCCGTCATGGCGAAGCGCCGCGACTATTTCGAGCGGTTCGACGGCCCCTATCAGGCGCTCTGGTGGATACCGGCCGGCACGATCCCGACCGTGCATGACGGCCTGTCGCGCCTGTGGCTGCTGGAACGCTTCGGCCCCTGCCCACAGGCATTCACCTTCAAGGCCCGCTTCCCCGCGCCCGACCGCGCCGGCCCTCCGCTCGATCACAAGCCCGACCCCTGGTGCATCGGCAATGCCTGATGCTGTGCCAGACGGCAAATTCCGCCTGCCGCTGATCCCCACCCTCATCGTCGCCGCCGCCGCGCTGGTGATGATCGGTCTCGGCATCTGGCAACTCGACCGCCGGGGAGAGAAAGCCGCGATGCTGGCCCTCGCCGCCGCCAATCCGGCCAAGCCCGCCATCGCCTTCCCCGCGCTCGCCCCGGTCGATCCCCAAATCCTGTTCCGCCCCTCGTCGGTCCACTGCCTGCGCGTCGTCGGCTGGACCAATGAAGCCGGCCGCGCCGCCGACGGCTCCATCGGCTTTCGCCTGATCGCCCAATGCGCCACCGGCGCGGAAGGGCCGGGCGCACTGGTCGAAATCGGCATCGCCGACAAGCCCGACGTCACGCCCACATGGACCGGCGGCCAGATCGCCGGCTGGATCGCCGAAGAACCCGATCACCGCCCCCTCATCGCCCGCCTCTCCGGCAAGGCGACACCGCTCCGCCCCATGCTGATCGCCAGGACCGCCCCCGACGGCCTCAAACCCGCCGCCCCGCCCAGGGCCGACAACGTCCCCAACAACCATCTGGCCTATGCCGTACAATGGTTCTTCTTCGCTGGCATCGCGGTGGTGATCTACCTGCTCGCGCTGCGGCGGCGGCAGGCTGCCCGGCCCGCCTGAAGCAAAAGCGACGCAGAGCCGGGACAAAGCGCAATTCCCTTGCCCCAGCGCCCGCACCCCATTACCGCGCTTGCCCACTATGCAGTATGTCAGCACCCGCGGAAGCGCCCCGACGCTCGGTTTTGAGGATGTCACCCTGGCCGGACTGGCGTCCGATGGCGGTCTCTATCTGCCCGAACGCTGGCCCAGCTTTTCGGCCGCAGAGATCGCGGCGATGCGCGGCCTCTCCTATGTCGAAACCGCCGTGCGCGTCATGGCCCCGTTCGTCGCGGGCAGCCTCACCGAAGACGAGCTGCGCGACCTCTGCACCGCCGCTTATGGCCGCTTCAGCCATGACGCCGTGACCCCGCTGGTCCAGCTCGACCATCAGCACTGGCTCTTGGAACTGTTCCACGGCCCCACGCTCGCGTTCAAGGATGTCGCGCTCCAGCTGCTCGGCCAGCTGTTCGAACGCTTCCTCTCGCGCCGCGACACCCACATCACCATCGTCGGCGCGACCTCGGGCGACACCGGATCGGCCGCGATCGACGCGGTCGCCGGACGCGAGAAGATCGACATCTTCATGCTGCACCCCGAAGGCCGCGTGTCGGACGTGCAGCGCCGGCAGATGACCACGGTCCTCGCCCCGAATGTCCACAATATCGCCATCGACGGCAGCTTCGACGATGCGCAGGCGCTGGTGAAGGCGATGTTCAACGATCCCGGCTTCTCCGGCCGGTTCAACCTGTCGGCGGTCAACTCCATCAACTGGGCGCGGCTGATGGCGCAGGTCGTCTATTATTTCTTCGCCGCCGTCCGCCTGGGCGCGCCCGATCGCCCGATCGCCTTCTCCGTCCCCACCGGCAATTTCGGCGATGTGTTCGCCGGCTATGTCGCCGCGCGCATGGGCCTGCCCGTGGCGCAGCTGCTGGTCGCGACCAACGTCAACGACATCCTGCACCGCGCCCTGTCGGAGGGCGACTATAGCCAGGGCCAGGTCGTGCCGACCGCCACGCCCAGCATGGACATCCAGGTCAGCTCCAATTTCGAACGCCTGCTGTTCGACGCCGGCGGCCGCGACGGCCTTGCGCTCGCCGACCAGATGCGCGGCTTCGAAACCAGCAAGGCCATGCGCCTCACCAACAGCCAGCGCGAAGGGGCCGCCGGCCTGTTCCGCTCCGCCCGGATCGACGCCGACGCGATGACCATGGCGATGCGCTGGGCCTATGACCATGGCGGCCAGGTGATCGACCCGCACAGCGCCGTGGGCCTCGCCGCCGCGCGCGACATGGCGCTCGACCCCGCGATTCCCATCGTCACGCTGGCGACTGCGCATCCCGCCAAGTTCCGCGACGCGGTCGAGCGCGCCACCGGCATGCGCCCCGGCCTGCCGCCGCGCATGGGCGACCTGTTCGCGCGCGAGGAAAGCTACGCCAAGCTGCCCGCCACGTTCGAGGCTATCACGGCCTATGTGGCGGAACGCGCGACGCCACGGGGATAATCAATCTCCGTTCGCCCTGAGCTTGTCGAAGGGATCCACCGAGCGTAGCGAGGTGCCTTCGCTGCGCTCAGGCGACGGCTTCGACTTCGCTCAGCCAGAACGGGTAAAAAGCATGGACCTCCACAGCCTCATCGGCGAACCCTGGCCCGATTACGGCCTGATCGACTCCGGCAATGGCCGCAAGCTGGAGCGCTACGGCCGCTACCGCTTCATCCGCCCCGAACCGCAGGCGATGTGGGCGCCCGCGCAGGAAGACTGGAGCGCCGACGCCGAGTTCATCCCCGGATCGGACGAGGATGGCGGCGGCCGCTGGTATTATGAAAAGCCCGTCCCCGCCGAAGGCTGGCCGCTCAAGTGGAACGAAGTCACCTTCCAGTCGAGTTGCACCCCCTTCCGCCATCTCGGCTTCTTCCCGGACATGGCCCCGGTCTGGGACTTCATGCGCGCCGCCACCGCCGACAAGCCCGACGCACAGGTCATGAACCTGTTCGGCTATACCGGCGTCGGCACCCTCGCCATGGCGGCGACCGGCGCGCAGATGGTCCATGTCGACGCGTCGAAGAAATCAGTGGCGCAGGCCCGCGAGAACGCCGCGCTCTCCGGCATGGCGGACAAGCCGGTCCGCTGGATCGTCGACGACGCCGCCAAGTTCGTCGCCCGCGAAGTCCGGCGCGGCCGCCGCTATGACGGCATCCTGCTCGACCCGCCCAAATATGGCCGCGGCCCCGATGGCGAAGTCTGGCGGCTGGAGGAGGACATCGCGCCCCTCATCGCCAATTGCCGCGCGCTGCTCGACGCCGACAGCCGCTTCCTGTTCCTGACCGTCTACGCCGTGCGCATGTCCGCGCTGGCGATCGGCGAACTGCTGCGCCAGTCCTTCGCCGACCTGCCCGGCACCGTCGAAGCCGGCGAACTCACCGTCCGCGAAGAGGCGAGGGGCCTCCTCCTCCCCACCGCCATCTGGGCGCGCTGGCGGCGCTGATCTGATAACCCACTTCGTCATTGCGAGCGAAGCGCGGCAATCCAATGGCGCACCCGTGGATTGCCGCGCTTCGCTCGCAATGACGATTTCAGGCTGATGGTATCACCCGCTACCGCCCCGCCGCCAATATCATCGCCGCGCCCTTCTCCGCGATCATCATCGTCGGCGCATTGGTGTTGCCCGACGTGATCGTCGGCATCACCGACGCATCCACCACGCGCAGCCCGTCCAGTCCCATGACCCGCAACTGCGCATCCACCACGCGGCCCATCGCGGCGGTCCCCACCGGATGGAAGATGCTGCTGGAAATCATCCCCACGCCCTCCAGTATCTCGGCGTCGCTCTCCCGTTCCGGGCCAGGCCGGAACTCCTCCGGGCAAAAGGGCGCGAGCGCGGGCTGCGCCACGATCGCGCGCGTCACCCGCACCGCCTCCACCGCCACCTGCCGGTCAGCCTCCGTCGCCAGATAATTGGGCGCGATCACCGGCGGCGCAAACGGATCGGCGCTGGCGATGCGCACGCTCCCCCGGCTTTCCGGCCGCAGATTGCACACGCTCGCGGTAAAGGCCGGAAACGGATCGAGCGCCCCGCCGAACGCCGACAGGCTCAGCGGCTGGACATGATATTCCAGGTTCGCCGTCGCAAAACGCGGCGAGGATTTCACGAACATCCCCAGCTGGCTCGGCGCCATGGAAAGCGGCCCCGACCGCCGCGCCAGATATTCCAGACCCATCCACGCCTTGCCCAGCAGTGATGCCGCCCGCGTGTTGAGCGAAACCGCCCCCGTCACCCGCCAGGCGCAGCGTATCTGGAGATGATCCTGCAAATTCTCCCCCACGCCGGGCAGATCATGCGCGACCTCGACGCCCGCCTCGCTCAGCCGCATGCCATCCCCCACGCCTGACCGCTGCAGGATCGCCGGCGACCCGATCGACCCCGCCGACAGGATCGTCTCGCCCGCCGCCCGCGCCAGATGCCGCGCGCCGTCCAGTTCGAACAGCACGCCCGTCACCCGGCCCTGCGCGATCACCAGCCGGTCGATCACCGCCCCCGTCACCACGCGCAGATTCGCCCGCCCCATCGCCGGCCGCAAGAAGGCGTCCGCCGCGCTCCAGCGCCGCCCGCGTTTCTGCGTCACCTCGAAATAGCCCGCGCCTTCATTGTCGCCGCCGTTGAAGTCCGCGACCGGCGGCACGCCATATTGCCCCGCCGCCGCGCGAAACCGCTCCAGCAGGTCCCAGTGCAACCGCTGCCGCTCCACCCGTATCTCGCCGCCCGCACCATGCATGGCGCTCGCGCCGGCATGATGATCCTCCGCGCGTATAAACCAGGGCAGAACGTCGTCCCACCCCCAGCCGACATGCCCCGCCTGCCGCCAGCCATCATAGTCCGCCGCCTGCCCCCGCATATAGATCATGCCGTTGATCGACGAAGACCCGCCCAGCACCCGCCCGCGCGGATAGCCGATCGCCCGCCCGCCCAGACCCGCCTCGGCCGCCGTCGCATAGCACCAGTCGGTGCGCGGATTGCCCATGCAATAGAGATAGCCGACCGGCACCTTGATCCAGTGCCAGTCGTCGCGCCCGCCCGCCTCCAGCAACAGCACCCGATTGCGCGGATCCGCGCTCAGCCGGTTCGCCAACACGCACCCCGCGCTCCCCGCGCCCGCGATGACATAATCGTAAGCGCCGAAATCATGGGGTGGGGGCATGGCCAATTCTCGTTCCTCTCCACCCCGTCAACGCGACCGCTGACGTTCTATTCGTGCGGTCGCAACGCCTGATTGAGCGTCTCCATCACCTCGGCGATCGGCTCCGTCACCGTCACGCTGCGCCCCTCGCCAAAGCGGATGCGCGTCCCCTCTGTCACCGACGAGACAAAGGTGACCTGCGCAGCGTTGATGGCGGTCTCGGTACGATCCGCACCCACGAACATGACGAGCATGATGCCTCTCCTTATAGTTGGGCGGAGAGGTTAGCGCCCTTTGCGCGATGCGCCAGTCCCTAAGCGTGCGGTGCCGGGGCGGCGTGGGTGAATTTGGGGAAATGATCGGCTCTGCACCGTGAAGAAGCATTCGACGATAATCGCCCAGTAACGGACAATTCGCGGCTGTGATAGACTCGTAGCTATGAGGACGAAAACGCACGCGCTTTGCACTGGGTTGGCAATTGTCGCAGCCTGCGCGGTTAACGTCACGTCATCTCAAACTAGTGCCGCTGCGCCACATGATGACTGCCTCGCGGGTCCTTACGTGCTTACATTCGAGCGAGGTTCGGCAGAGCTTACGAGATGGCACAGAGAAGTGCTTGCTATGGTCCGTTCGGAAGCAGAACATTGCGGCGGTGAGATGCTGATCGAGAGCTACCCTCCCGAGGATGGTTCCCCTGATCTGCAAAGGAGGCGAGCATTCGGCGTGCTCGACTACTTGAAGAAAAGTGGGGTCACAATGCGCGAGGTTGCGGTCGGGCTTCAAGCTCGGCGATGGCCGACTGCTGCCGAAGATGGACGCCAGCGACATGTTCAAGTCTTTCTGGCGATCTGGCGTTGAGCGTCCGCTTCTCATCAAATTCGGCCATTCAGCCCATCCGAATGGACTGTCCTACCGGCTCAGCCGCATGTCATGATGCGGCCTCCCGGCTCTTTCCCATCGTCCGCCTCTCTTCCGACAAGCCGCAACGCTGCCGTCGTGCGACAGTGACCCGACCGGCGCTTCCCGGCACCTTGGCCGTAGCTTGGCGGTGACCCATATGAGACCTGCCTGTGACCCTGCCGTGCCCCGACAGGCGCGTCACAGTCTCGTCGGCGGTACTATCGGCCCATTTTTGCCCGAAATGCCCTTCCGTATAGTGTCACCTTTGTCCGCTATGATCTTTAGCGGCCGGTCCAAACCTACCCACGCGCGCCGAAACGTCAGCCCCCAACCGCTCAATCCATCTCGATCGCGCTCAAAAATCCGCTTGCGCGCGCGTCGAGCCGGTGCGCCTCGTCGGAAAGCCGCGCGGCGACATCGCGCATGTCCTGCGCGCCATGTACGGCGGCCGCCGCGTTGCTGCTGATCTGGTCGGCATGCACCCGCACATGATCACTGGCCGCGCCCGCCTCCGCCACGCTGCCGGCGATGACGCGACTGAACGCCGCCTGCCGGCCGACCGCCTCGAACGCCGCGCCCGACACCCGGTCGGCGGTCGCGATCGCCCGGTCCATCAGCACATGGCCCTGCGCCACCTGACCCACGGCGGCGCGGATATGCTCGATCCGCCGGCTGATCTCGGCCGCCGCGTCGCGGGTCTGCCCCGCAAGCGACTTTACCTCCCGCGCGACCACCGCAAAACCCTGGCCTGCTGCGCCTGCGCGCGCCGCCTCGATGCTGGCGTTAAGCGCCAGCGTCGTCGTCGCCCGCGCCACCGCGTCGATCAGCGCGCTGACCTCGCCGATCTCCTGCGCCTGTACGCTGAGCAGGCGCGTCTGCGCCTCGCCCAGCCGGGTCTGGTCCACCGCCACCCGAATGGCGTCGCGCGCGACATGAATATCCCGGTCCATGCCCTGAAACAGCCCGGACAGCTCCTCGCTCGCGGCGATCAGCGCGGCCAGCGTCTCGTTGCTCTGCGCCGCCGCCACCGCCATGCCGGACGCCGCTGCGCCATTGCCGGCGGCGCGCTCGGCCGAATGCGCCGCCAGCGCCGACAGCCTGTCGACCATGTCGACCAGCCCCGCGATCAGCGCCGCGACGTCCCGCCGGAACCCCGCGCTCTCCCGCGTCAGCCTGCCGATCCGCTCGGCATCCCGCTCCGCCGTCAGTCGCAGCAGCATCGCCCCGCTCAATATGCCCGCATAGCGCCCCCGCCGCGTCAAAATCAGCGCCTCGCAGCCCGCGCCCTCCGCCGCATAGCGATCGACCAGCGCCTCGACGCTGGCTGCGCTGTCGATGGTGGGGCAGGGCAGCACATGCGCGTCCAGCCGCCCGCCAAAACTCGGATTGCGCAGCAGCGCATGGCCGAAGGGATTGAACAATATGCTGCGCATGTCGCGCTCATAGATCGCGCCGACCGGCCGGTCGTCCGCGTCCAGCACCGGCAGCACCCGTAGCGAGGGATCATCCTGAAAGGCGTCCACCGCCTCGCTCAGCGGCCGGTCGCACCGGATGGTCCGGCCCGTCCCCGCACCTGCGAAGTCGAAGGGAGCCGAAGGGGCGATGGGCGACACGGCGTTCATGCCGCAATTGCTAACGCCTCAACGGTAAACGCCGCGTTAGGATTTGATGACACTATGATGACAGATGGCAGTTTTTCAGCCGCTTGTCCTTGCTTCATAACCGAACGCCGCCTGCGCCAGCTTCACCACCTCCGGGTCCGCTTCCGGGAAATCCATCGGCACCAGCTTCTCCAGCCGGTCGGCCACATAGGTCAGCGCCGCGATCCGCCCGGCCTTGCGGTGATTATTGTCGATCACCCGCCAGCGCGCATGCTTTTTGTCGGTCTTCTCGAACATGTCGTGCATCGCATCCAGATAGTCGGCGCGCTTGGCCCGGTTGCGATAATCGTCCGCGCCCGTCTTCCACCGCTTCCACGGCGTGTCGAGTCGCTGCGCCAGTTGCTCGTCCTGCGTTTCCTGACTGATATGCACGAACAGCTTGACGATGTTGGTCCCGGCCTCGACCTGCTGCGCCTCGAACGCATTGATCTCGTCATAGCCGCGCTTCCACTCGGCCTTGGAGCAGAAGCCCTCCACCCGCTCCACCAGCACCCGCCCGTACCAGCTGCGGTCGAAGATCGCGATGTGCCGGCTGGCGGGCAGGCGGGTCCAGAAACGCCACAGGAAATGCCGGTCGCGCTCCTCTTCTGACGGCGCAGCGATCGGCCAGACGCTGTAATATCGCGGGTCCATCTCCGCCGTCATCCGCTTGATGACCCCGCCCTTGCCGGCCGCGTCCCAGCCCTCCAGCAGGATCACGCTGCGCTTGCCGTGCAGGATATGCGCGACCTGGATCTTCGCCAGCCGCTCCTGCAACGCCGCCAGCGCCGCGTCATAATCGCCCTTGTACGGCTTGCCCTTTTCGAAGTCGGAGAGGTCGATGGCCATGGTCAGTTTACGCCTATGCAGGGGACGCCATAATCGCCCATCTGACGATCCTGCGTCATGATCGATGCTCCCTCAACGATGGCCTGTGCCAGGATGAGATGATCGAAAGGGTCGCCATGGCCCTTCGGCAGCGCCTCGACGGCATGGAGATGCGGGGCGCGGATATCGACGATCGTCATGCCGGCCTGACCGATGGCGTCCAGCACCCGCGCGCTGGTCTCGCCGAGCTTGCCGATGCGATATTTGATCGCAACTTCCCATGGCGTAGCGATGCTGACCAGAACCTCGACATTGCCGCCCGCGATCATGGAGCGTGCGCGACGCCCCAGCCTGGGATCGTCGCGCAGCCACCAGAGCACGACATGGGTGTCGAGCAGCAGCTTCATTCCGGCTTGGGATCGTCATGGTCCCAACGCCCGAACGACTCCAGCATATCCTGCGGCCACTCGTCCCAGTCATCCGCCATCCACATCCCCCGCAGCGCGCCGGGCTGACGCGGCTTGCCGTCGCGGGTGTAGACCCATTTGCCGTCCACCAGCCAGGGCGGCCCGTCCTTCTTCGGCTCCAGCGGCGGAGCGCCATAAGCCATCGGCATTTCGCGTACTCCACTGGAAACCGGCGTTTCGGACACCGACAGGCTCTGCAGATAGTCCCGCACCAGCGCCGACAGCGACGTCCCCAGTTCAGCCGCGCGGATGCGGGCCTGACGGTGGGTTTCATCATCCAGCGAGATGGTGACATTCTTCATGACCCACTGTGTACCACAGTTTCACAGCCCGCCAAAGTCCCCCAAAGCCCATCGCATCCGCAATGGACCCACAAGCCCCCTGCGCGGTTGTCCGATGCGAAGGGAGAAAGCCATGCGAATAGACAGGTCAAGCGCGATCGGCGGCTACGCGGCGGTGATGACGGCCCTTGCCGGCTGGGCCATGCTAGGTGGGGCGAGCGCACCGGCCGGATCATTGGCCCAATCATTCGACAGCATCGACGTGAAACGCATCAACATTCGCGAAAATGACGGCACGTTGCGCATGATCATCGCCGGGCGCGACCATATTGGCGGCCTCATCATCGGCGACCGGGAATATCGCCATCCCAACCGGCAGGAAGCGGGGATGATCTTCTTCAATGACGAGGGCGTGGAAAATGGCGGTCTGGTCTTCGACGGCGCGATGAAGGACGGCAAGCCGGTCAACGCCGGCAGCCTGACCTTCGACCGCTGGCGGCAGGACCAGACGATCCAGATGTTCACCCATGAAGACGGCGCGGAACGCTATGCCGGCTTCCGTGTCAACGACCGGCCGGACGGTCCGATGGACTTCGACCAGGCGATGGCGATCCGCGCCATGCCGGCCGGCCCGGCCAGGGACGCGGCGGCGAAGGCAGCCAATTTCGGCGGCGTCCAGCGCGCCTATCTGGGCAGTCAGGAGGACAGGAGTTCGCAACTGTCACTGCGCGATGCCGCCGGTCGCCCCCGACTGGTGCTGAAAGTCGAAGCCGATGGCGCGGCGTCAATCTGCTTTCTGGACGAAGCCGGCAAGGTCGTCAAAACCACGACCGCCGGTTCCTGAAACAGGTTCGCGGGGGGGGGCGGGGGGGCGGGGGGAAAAATCCACCGCCGCGCCCC
>JBIIEH010000044.1:0-30216 GCA_044237945.1 Sphingobium sp.
AGTGTATCCTGAATGGGAGGTCGGGTGGGGGTGCGGGCCGGTGCGGCTCTGGAATGCGCTCTTCCGCGCATTCCAGACAATGACACTTTCGCGCTTGCGGCAAATTGACCGACTCCGCGCGCCTGCCTATGCGTGAACCAACAGTTTGAGGAGATGCGCCGATGGTCAACAAGCTCTACCCCGATGCCGCAGCTGCGCTCGACGGCCTGCTGTTCGACGACATGCATCTGTGCGCGGGCGGTTTCGGCCTGTGCGGCATTCCCGAACGACTGATCGACGCCATCCGCGACTCCGGGGTCCAGGGACTGACCATCGCGTCCAACAATGCCGGCATCGACGGCGAGGGGCTGGGCAAGCTGCTGCGCACGCGGCAGGTGAAGAAGATGATCAGCTCCTATGTCGGCGAGAACAAGGAGTTCGAGCGGCAATATCTGGCCGGCGAACTGGAGGTCGAGTTCTGCCCCCAGGGTACGCTGGCCGAACGCTGCCGCGCCGGCGGCGCGGGCATTCCAGGCTTCTACACCAAGACCGGCGTCGGCACCGCCGTGGCCGAGGGCAAGGAAGTCAAGAATTTCGACGGGCAGGATTATATCCTCGAGCGCGGCATTTTCGCCGACGTCGCCATCATCAAGGGCTGGAAGGCCGACGAAAGCGGCAACCTCATCTTCCGCAAGACCGCGCGCAACTTCAACCAGCCCATGGCCACCGCCGCGAAGATCTGCGTCGCGGAAGTCGAGGAAGTCGTGCCGGTGGGCAGCCTTGATCCCGACGCGATCCATCTGCCCGGCATCTACGTCAAGCGCATGATCATCGGTGCGCCCTACGACAAGAAGATCGAGTTCCGCACCGTGCGAACGCGCGAGGCGGCGTGAAACTATCTCCCCTCCCTTCCAAGGGAGGGGCCGGGGGTGGGTGGCGAGCGAAGCGAGCCATGCAACGGTCCCTCCCAGCACTGACGGCGGCGTCTCTGACGCTGACCGCCTGCACGCCCGCAGCGCCCCCAGCAGCAACCCCAGCCCCCCCGGCCAATCCCCCAGCCGGCATGCAATATCTCTACGGCTCGGGCGAAGCCGCCGCGCTCTCCGTCCAGGCGTGGCACGCGCTCACCACCTACGCCGCCACCACAGTAAAAACGCGCCCGTCGGCAAGCGTCGTGCTGGCCAAAAACGCGACACTGGAAACCCCAGCCTTCGAACCCTGCGCAACCAAACCCTTCGCCGCCGTTTTCGACGTCGACGAAACGGTGATGCTCAACACCGGCTTCGAATATCATGACGCGACCTCTGGCAAAGGCTACGACCCCGCGCTCTGGGACGCCTGGGAAAAGACCGGCGCCGGCGCGGTCGAAGCGGTCCCCGGCGCGATCGAGGGCGTCAACGCCCTGCGCGCCATGGGCGTGACCGTGATCTTCAACACCAACCGCTCGGCGGCCAACGCCGCGCAGACCGTCGCCGCGCTCAAGGCGGCGGGGCTGGGCGACGCCGTGCACGGCCAGACCCTGTTCCTTCAGGGCGACGACAACACGGGGAGCATGAAGGATGCGCGCCGCTGGCGCATTTCCGACAGCTATTGCGTGATCGCGCTGGGCGGCGACCAGCTTGGCGATTTCTCCGACCTGTTCAACCTCAACAAGCCGTCCCCGGCCCCCCGTCGCGCCATGACCCTCGCGCCGACGGTCGCGCGGCTCTGGGGCAATGGCTGGTTCGTGCTGCCCAACCCGGTCTACGGAAGCGGCCTCAAGGGCGGCTTCGACGATGTGTTTCCCATGAATAAAAGGTGGGCGCCGCCCGCCGAGAAGGAGGCGAACTGATGCCCTGGTCTCGTGACGACATGGCCGCGCGCGCGGCAAAGGAATTGAAGGACGGCTTCTACGTCAATCTCGGCATCGGCATCCCGACGCTGGTGGCCAACCACATCCCCGAGGGCGTCGAAGTCACGCTCCAGTCGGAAAACGGCATGCTCGGCATCGGGCCTTTCCCGTTCGAGGGCGAGGAGGACGCTGACCTCATCAACGCGGGCAAGCAGACGATCAGCGAACTGCCGCAATCGGCCTATTTCTCCAGCGCCGACAGTTTCGCGATGATCCGTGGCGGCCATATCGACCTCACCGTCCTTGGCGCGATGGAGATCGCGGAAAATGGCGACATCGCCAACTGGATGATCCCCGGTAAGATGATCAAGGGCATGGGCGGCGCCATGGATTTGGTCGCCGGCGTCAAGAAGATCATCGTCGTCATGGAGCACACGTCCAAGGGCGGCGACCCCAAGTTCATTCCCGAATGCACGCTGCCGCTGACCGGCCGCAACGTCGTCGACATGATCATCACTGACCTCTGCGTCTTCCAGCGCCCGGATCATGACAGCCCGTTCAAGCTGATCGAGCTTGCTCCGGGGGTGACGGCGGACGAGGTCGCGGCTAAGACGACCGCCCATTATGTAAGCTGAAGGGCGGATCATGAGCCTCGAGGGCAGTTATGAGGAGGGCAATGTCTTTGCCCTCATCCTCCAGGGCAAGCTGCCCTCGACGAAGATCTACGAGGACGAGAACATCTTCTCCTTCCTCGACATCATGCCGCAATCGCGCGGCCATGCGCTGGTCATCTCCAAATGGTCGAAGGCGCGCAACATCCTGGAGATGGAGCCGGAAGCGCTCTCGCAGGTGATGGCCGGCGTGCAGAAGATCGCCGGGGCCATCCGCACGGCGCTCAACCCGGACGGCATCCAGATCATGCAGTTCAACGGATCGGACGCCGGGCAGACGGTGTTCCACCTCCACGTCCACATCATCCCGCGCTGGCACGGCCAGGCGATGGCGATGCACGGCGGCGCGCCGAAGGCGGATCCGGCCGAACTCGCTGACCTCGCCGAACGGATCCGCGCTGCGTTCTGAGCGATGATGGACAGGCGGTATCTCCCCACCTCCGTTCGCTTCGAGCCCTTCGGCTGGCTGCTTGCAGCCGCCGCTCAGGATAAACTACGTCGAGAAGCCTCGCGCTGGCGTCTCGACCACGCGCGAAGCGAACGGCTTGCGCGGGCAGTGCTGGAGCGGGCAGCGTTCAATCGGGATCGCCTCATAACCCGTTCGCCCCGAGCGAAGTCGAGGGGGTCTGCTGAGCCGCAGGCGAAGCTGCTTCGCTTCGCTCAGCAAAAGGCTTCGACTTCGCTCAGCCCGAACGGATCATATCTGGTGCGCAAGGCTCTGAGCGCGCGTGACTTCCGTTCCGTGGCACCCGCTCCGAAGGCAGCGCACTAATGGCCCTGCGCCCCTTCAAGGCCCCCGGCGCGCGTCTCGCGCTGCTGGCGAAGCCCGAACTGCGGCGTGTGGAGGGCGGCAAGGCGGAGATCATCCTCGACATCTCGCGCCTGCTTTCACGCTCTTTCCATCCCACGCCCACCGGCATCGATCGGGTCGAATATGTCTACGCCCGCGAACTGCTGACTCGCATGCCCGAACGGCTGTCCTTCGCCGCCGTGCATCCGGCCGGCGGCTATTACGGACGGCTCGACACTTCCGCCGTGCGCCAGTTCCTCGCCTTCACCACCGCGAAATGGCGCAATGTCGAAGCGCCCGACCAGCGCAGCAACAAGGCGGCGATCATCCGCCACCTGATCGCGCTGCGCCCGCGCCCGGTGCCCAGGCAGCAGCAGCGCCCGCGCGTCTATCTCCAGGTCTCGCCGCATCATCTGGACGATCATGAGCAGGTCGGCGCGATCCTGCGGGCGGAAGGGGCCAGCTTCGTCACACTGATCCACGACGTCATTCCGCTCTCGCACCCCGAATATGCGCGGCAGCAGGGGGCGGAGGAGCATCTGCGCCGGGTCCGCTCGATCGACGACTACGCCACCGGCATCATCGGCAATAGCCAGGCGACCATCGACGCGCTGGTCCCGCATCTGACGCGCGGGCTGGAGGGACGCAGCGTGCGCGTCGCCCATTTCGGCGCGGACGCGGCCGACATTTTCGACGCCCAGCATTATGCCGCGCCCGAACGGCCCTATTTCATCTACATCTCCACCATCGAGCCGCGGAAAAACCATCTCCTGCTGCTCAACGTCTGGCGGCGGCTGGTCGAACAACTGGGCGACGCCGCGCCGATGCTGGTGCTGGTCGGCCGGCGCGGCTGGGAAAACGAGAATGTCATCGACATGCTCGAACGCGCCGAAGCGTTGCGCGGTCATGTGATCGAGGCGGGCGAACTGTCCGACCGGCAGATGGAGGAGGCGATCGCCGGCGCACGCGCGCTGCTGATGCCGTCCTTTGCCGAAGGCTTCGGCATGCCGGTGATCGAGGCGCTGTCGGCGGGCGTGCCGGTCCTGTGCAGCGATATCGACGCCCATCGCGAAGTCGGCGGCGACGTGCCCGACTATATCGATCCGCTGGATGGCCTCGGCTGGCTGCGCATGATTTCGGCCTATGCGGCGGAGGGATCGCCCGAACGCGCCGCGCAGTTGCAGCGGCTTTCTGGCTGGAAAGCGCCGACATGGCACGGTTATTTCGATATCGTAACGGAATTGCTTGACGAGGTGACAATTCCTGTCGCTTGACGGCCCCCGATAGCGCGCCCAAGGATGACGGCCGTGGTCACGCCCGAGCTTCCTTTCCTGCGTTCCCCGCCATTTCCGGGGATCGCGCCGAACAAGGCCGCGATCAGCCATCCTAATTCCGCAGAAGGCGACCCCGCGAGCGACGCCTTGCTCGCGCAACTGGTCGCCGCCCGCGTCGGCGGCAGCTTCTGGGGGCGGCAACATGGCGGCTTTCGCGTGGTGATGCGTCAAGGGGCGACGATGCCCGCCGACTTCGCCACGGTCCCCCGCGCCGACATCGGCATCGTCGCCACGCGCCAGACCGGCGCGCGCCGCATCGCCGGCCCGCTGCTCCCCGCCGACAGCGATCCCTGGTCGCTGGTCGAACATGCGCATATCATATGCGCATCCCCCGACGACGAACTGGCCCTCGTCGCCGCCCTGCTCGACAAGCCGGTCTTCGCCCCCAGCGGCGTCCCCGTCAGCACAGATGATTTACGTGCGCAGGTCACTGCGCGGATTGCCGCCGCCCGCTACCGCAACTGCTTCACCGGCGAGGAGATCGACGACGCCGCAGCGATCGCCCTGCTGGCCGACTGGCGGCGGCATATCGACGGCAATCGCGGCATCGCGGCGGCCAGCGGCATGGCCTTCTGGAAGCGCGAGGCGATCGGCCGGTTCCTGTGGGACGGCAGCGCCGCGCCGCCCTTCCTGCCGCCCGCACGCGGCCTGCGCCGCGCCAAACGAACCGGCGGATCACTGGCCGTCTGGCCCTCCCGCGTGCCGCCCTCCCTGCCCGTGGCGGCAAAGGCAAAGGGCGTCGCCATCGCGCGAGTGGAGGACGGCTTCCTGCGCTCCAAGGGGCTGGGCGCGGCCCTGGTTCCGCCCGGCTCCGTCGTCGTCGACCGAAGCGGCATCTATTATGACGCGCGCGGCGCCAACGACCTGGAAACACTGCTCGCGCGCCATGATTTCACGCCGGAGATCGAACAGCGCGCCCGCCGCCTGCGCCAGCGCATCTGCGCACGCAACGTCACCAAATATGGCCAGAGCGGCGACGCGATGATCGATGTGCCCGCCGGCCGCCGGGTGGTGCTGGCGGTGGGGCAGGTGGACGACGACCTCTCGGTCAAATGGGGCGGCGCAGGCATTGGCGGCAATCTCGACTTTTTGGAGCGGGTGCGCGCCGCAGAGCGCGACGCCTGGATCATCTACCGCCCTCATCCCGACGTCGCCGCCGGCCATCGCAAGGGCCATCTGACCCGCGCCGCCGTCCTCGCGCATGCCGACGCGATCGACGAAGGCTCGCCGCTGATGGCGCTGGTCCAGGCGGTGGACGAGGTGCATGTGCTCTCCTCGCTGACGGGGTTCGAGGCGCTGATGCGCGATCGTCCGGTGACCGTGCATGGCATGCCCTTCTACGCCGGCTGGGGCCTCACGCGCGATCTGGCCAGCCCCACCGGCCGCCGCGGGCGGGCGCTGACCCTCGATCAGCTTGTGGCGGGCGCGCTCATTCTCTATCCTCGCTATCTCGATCCCCAGACGCGCTTGCCATGTGGACCCGAATTGATGGTAGAGAGGATGACGGATGGCTCGACGCCGGCTACGTCATGGCTTATCAGGCTACGGGAATGGCAGGGGAAGCTGCGCAGGTTTATGACATTGTCCGCAGAGCGGCTTCATGGCTGATCGCATGAAGACCTTCCTGTTCCTTCAGGGACCCCATGGCCCCTTCTTCGGGATGCTGGCGCAGGCGCTCATCGCGCGCGGCCACGGCGCGCTGCGCATCAACGTCAATGGCGGCGACAAGATCGACTGGCCGGGCGAGGCGACCGATTATCGCGGCACCTTCCGCAACTGGCCGTTGTTCTTCGACGATTTCGTCGTCGCGCACGGCGTGACGGACCTGATCCTCTACGGCGATTGCCGCCCCTATCACACATCGGCGCACGGCATGGCGCGGCTGCGCGGCATCCGCGTGCATGTGATGGAGGAGGGCTATATCCGCCCCGACTTCATGACCCTGCAAAAGGACGGCGTGAACGGCAATTCCACCCTGCCGCTCGACCCGCAATGGTATCTCGATCAGTCGCGCGGCCTGCCGGATCTCGCCGATCTGCCGCAGGTGCCCTCCACCTTCCGCGCCCGCGCCCGCAACACCATGCGCAACGGCCTCGCCTCCAGCCTGTACCGGCCGTATTTCCCCTTCTACCGCACGCATCGCCCGCACAGTTTCGTGCTGGAATCGGTGTCCTGGTGCGCGAAACTGACGATGCGTAACCGCGACATTGCGCGCTCCGCCGAGGAATGGAACCGGGTCAAGGACAAGCCCTTCTTCACCCTCCCGCTCCAGCTCAACTCCGATTACCAGATCCGCGTCCATTCGCCCTTCGGCGACATGCGCGCCGCCCTGCGCTTCGTCATCAAGAGCTTCGCCGAACAGGCCCCCGCGCATCTTTCGCTGGTGGTGAAGCGCCATCCGCTCGACGCCGGCATCGTCTCCTGGCGGCGGCTGACGCGCAAGCTGGCGAAGGATTACGGCATCGCCGACCGCGTCTTCTACCTCGCCGAATGGGACATTGCGGAGGTCGTGCGCAAGGCGCAGGGCGTCGTCACCGTCAACAGCACGGTCGGCACGCTGGCGCTCAACAGCGGACGGCCGGTGATGGTGCTGGGTCATGCGGTCTACAAGGTGCCGGGCATCGTTCACGAAGGCTCGCTCGACGACTTCTGGTCAAGCGCCCACGCCCCGGACATGGGCCTCTATTCCGCCTTCCGCCGCGTGCTGATCGACCAGTGCCTCGTGCGCGGCGGCCTGCTCAGCGAAGAGGGCTTGCAGATGCTGGTGGACAGCACCGTAGTGCGTCTGGCCGCAACGCCCGAGCGCAAGGTGCTGCACGGGGAGGAACGGTTCCGCAGGGCGGCGCAGCCATTCTGACGGATCGGTAAAAGGGCATGGGGCACGGGCATGACGATTGAGACGGAAACGGCGCTGCGCCCCTGGCGACGCAGGATGCTGCGCCCGGTCGGCCAGTTCACGCTGGAGGCCGAAGACGCGCCCGAGAGCATCGGTGCAGGCTATGCCGCGATCCTCAGCGAAATGGAGCAGCAGCCGGGCGTCTGGGGCGCGTGGAAGCTGGGCGGCACCAATCACGCGACCAAGGCGGCCTTCGCCGTCGAGGAAGGCTATTTCGGCGCGCTCCACGACAGCGAAATTTTCGTCGAGCCGGCCAGCGCGCCGCATTACGCCACCGCTGAACTCAAGGGCGAGGTCGAGATCGCGCTGCGCATCGCCGCCGATGGCGTGGGCTATGACGCCTGGGCCGTGGCGCTGGAAATGCCGTCCTCCGCCATCGCCAATCTGCCCGACGCCGGCGTCGCCGCCCTGGTGGCCGATCGCTGCGCGGCGGGCGCGCTGTTGCTGGGGCCGGTGCGCGAAGGGCCGTTGCCCGACCTGTCGGCCGCGCGTTTCACCCTGTCGCGTGACGACGAACAGTTGGGCGAAGCCGGTTACGAAGCGCTGGTCGCCGATCCGGTGGAGATATTGCGCGAATTCATGACCGTATCGCGCCGGTACGGCTTCGCGCCGACGCCCGGCCAATGGGTCTCGACGGGCGGGATAACGCCCTGCTATGGCTTCGCGCCGGGGGAAAGGGCGGTCGTCAGGCTGGACGGCGCGGTCGAGATCGACTGCCGCATGGACAGCAGCGACCGGGCATAGAACGAACATGGCGACGAGCGATCCATACCCTGCCGGGCGCCGGATCGCCACGTCGGAATATTAGGGCCGCGCACGTAAAACTATCTATATTCTATGGAGTTAGGTGACATGACGAACTGGAACGAATGGCTCGACGACTATTACAAGCGCTATGAGCCGGCCTTCAAGCCCGAGATCTACGAGCCGCTGATCGCGTTCCGCGACCTGGCGATCGAAACCCGCGACAACAAGAAGAAGATGATCTTCGCCGGCAATGGCGCCAGCGCCTCCATCTCCTCGCACGGCTCGGTCGACTTCACCAAGCAGGGCAAGGTCCGCTCGATGGACTTCAACGAGCCGAACCTGATCACCGCCTTCTCGAACGACTATGGCTTCGAAAACTATCTGGCGCGCCTGCTCGGCTGCTATGCCGATGACGGCGACGTGGTCGTGCTGACCTCGGTCAGCGGCACCTCGCCGAACGTCGTCAACGCCGCGAAATATGCCAAGGAGCGTGGCCTCAAGGTCGTGACCTTCTCCGGCAAGTCGGCCGACAACCCGTTGAAGGCTCAGGGCGACATCAACTTCTGGATCGGTTCGGCCGCGTACAACGTCGTCGAATCCGTCCACATGCTGTGGATGGTCACGGTCGTCGACATGGTCGTCGGTCAGGCGGAATATTCGGTCAACTGATCGACCGGGGGACGCGCGGCTTGGCCGATTTTCCAACGATCGTCCTTGTCGCGGGTCCCGACGCCGCGTCGCCCGGTCCCGCTGCGGATCGGTGCGATGCGCTCTGGCGGCACTTGTGCCAGAGCGCGGAGGCGTGGCGCCTCAATCTGTGGACGGGCGGCAGCTGGTCCGCCCGTTCGCGCTTTGCGCAAGTGGGGCAGGCTGACGACGCCCTGCGCGCGCTGATCGCGGAGAGCGGTGCGAAAGCCGTGCTGCCGGTAGCTGGCGCAACGATCGATGCTGCTGCCCTGCCACGGGGCGTGCGCCTGATCGGGGAAGCCGATCTGCCGCCGCCGCCTGCTGATCACGCCGCCACCGGCGCGCTGGTGGCCCGCAATCTCGGCCTGTCGGTCGTCATCGCCCGCGCCACCTTCAATCCGCATTTGCGGCTGCTGCATTGCCAATATGAGGTGCGCGGCAGCGTGCCGCCCGGCAGTCTCAGCGGAGCCATCCGCCGCACCGATGGATCGGATGCGGGCCTGGTCAACGCCTGGGTGCAAAACGTCAATCCGCCCGCCGGCAAGGATGGCTGGCTGCGCGCTACCGCCGTGCTGGGCGACAATGTTGACCCCGCCGATGTCGTGATCGACCTGCACCTCTGGGGCTGGCCGATTGCGCGCTTTACCGGCAACGAGGCGATCGAGACCGAAGTGGCCGGGCTTGCCGGCCTGCGCCTGTCGCCCGATGGCGGCAGCGCGGAAGCGACCTACTGGTCGGTGGAGCAGGGGACCGACATCCAGTTCGGGCGCAAGCGCATGGGGCCGGCCCCGCTCGTCACCGACGCGCGCGGCATGGCGGCCTATCGCGCCGCGACGCCCTATCCGCTGGACCGGGAGACGCTGACCGTGTTACCGCCGGAAGGGCAGGGCGTCGGCCAGCGCTTCACCCAGTTCCGCCTGTTCGACACGCCCCTGCGGCCCACCTCCGCGCGGCTGGGGGCGATGCGGGACAGTTTGGCCGGGCGCACCGCCTGGTTGATCGGCAATGGCCCCAGCGTGCGGACGCAGGATCTGGACGCGCTCGCTGATGCCGGCGCTCTGTGCTTCGCGTTCAACCGCTTCCATCTGGCGCATGACGTCACCCGCCTGCGGCCGCAGTTCACCGTCACCGGCGACAGCCAGATGATCGAGGATTTCGGCCAGACCATCGTCGATCAGTCCGGCGGCACGGTGTTCGTGGCTGACGCTGCCGCGCCGGCGCTGGTCGGCGACTATGTCTGGATCCGGCAGATGAGCGTCTTCCCCTCGCTCTTCTCCTTCGACGCCGACCTGCTGGTGACGCCGGGCGGATCGTCGGTCTATGTCGCGATGCAGATCGCCTGGTTCCTCGGCATCCGGCGCTTCTACCTCTACGGCTCCGACTTCACCTTCCGCTTCACCCCGCCTGCGCAGGGGACCGACGCCTTCCGCTCCGCCACGGGGGAGGGCAATCACTTCATCGCCAATTATCGCGCCGGGGCCGCCTGGTGCCCGCCCGCGATCGAGAACATCCTGTCTTCCTTCATGGGCGCGCGCGCGATCATGGCGGCGGAGGGCGGCTTCATCCGCAACGCCACCCATGGCGGCGAAATGCATGTGTTCGACCGTATCGATTTTGAAGAAGCGCTGGAGAACAGCCGATAATGCGCCTTTCCACGCCTCTGCGCATCGCGGTCGTCGGGACCAATAACGACACGATGTATTCGGGCGGGCGCTATCATGCGCTCATCCTGGCCTATGCGCTGGCGCGCACCGGCGCGCAGGTCACCTTCGTCACCAACAAGCGGCCGCGCTTCGTCGATGATCTGGACGGGCTGGCGGCGGGCGCGATCGACTATGTCTTCACGCCCGACTTCGAACACTCGATGCCCGATGGCGCGTTCGATTATGTGATGCTGGTGCCCACCGGCATCTTCCTGCCCCGCTTCTACGAAGCCGCTTTCGCCTTCGCCCGCCGGGCGCAGGCGCGCATGGCGCTCATCAATTTCGAGGCGGGCAACTGGTTCAACGCGGTCGCCCCGGTCAAGCGCGACCCGCGCCTGTGGGACTACTGGCGCCGCGCCGTCGCCACCGGCGGCCTCGTCCTCTCCAGCCTGCGCGTCAGCGACGGCCATGCGCGCGATTTCTACTCGGCGATCGATCCCGCCACCCTGCGGTTCGAGGTTTGCGGCCCGCCGATCAACAGCGTCGCGGCGGACGCCGCGCGCGACGTCGCCAAGGACGGCTCGGTCGTCGCCTTCGTGCGCTCGACCGACATCCACAAGGGCGGCGGCGACCTGCTGCGCATCGACCCGGCGATCCTGTCCGGTCGCACGCTGCGGATCATCGCCGGGGGCGATCATGATCCCGATTTCCGCGCTGCGCTGGAGCAACATTACGCACCGGCCGGCGTGACCCTGGAATTTCACTCGGCGGTCAGCGACGCAGCCAAGTTCGCCTTTATCGGCGCGGCGCAGGCATTGCTGTTCCCCAGCCGCTTCGAAGGCTTCGGCTATCCGCCCGTAGAGGCCGCCTATATGGGCACGGAAACGGTCTGCTACGACCTGCCCGCGCTGGCCGAGACGGTCGGCGGCGTAGCGCACAGCGCGCCGGTGGACGATGTCGCCGCTTTCGGCGAAGCGCTGGTAGAGGCATTGGCCCGACCCGAACGGCGCGAAGGACTGCACGAGGCGGTAGCCGATCTGGTGGACATCGACCGGGTCGGGCAGCGGATCGCGGATATCCTGCTGCGCAGCCTGGACTCTGTGCCGCCGATGCCGGACATTGCCGGAACCGCCCTGTGGGGACCGTTCGAAAGCGACACGCCCGATCCCGCCGCTCCGGCCCTGTCGCTGCTGCCGCCGGTCCTCGCCGGCTTCCGCCGCACCGGCTGGGACCAGTATCTCCTGTCCGTGCGCCTCGGTTGCGTTGACGCGCCAGCATCGGTCGCGCTGGAAGGGATCGAGGACGGCCTGCAGGATGTCTGCATCGTCCAGCATGGCGCAAGCTGGTCCATAACCGGACGGTTATCAATACGCCCGAACCCCGACCAGCCCCTGACCCTGTCGCTCCGCGACGGCGCCGGCGTGACTTTCCAGTCCGTATCGCTCAAGCTGACAGAACCCGCGCCTGGCACGCGACACACAGTGAAGATGTCCGACCTGCGCACCGACGCGCAGGGCAGCGACCTCCGCTTCGAAGTGGTGTCCAGCGAGGATGCCGGCCTCGTCAGCATCCTCATCAGCGGCGACGGCGACAACTGGGTCGAGGCGCAGGCGCAGGACGGCAGCATCGATGTCCGCCTCGATGGCGTCGATCCACAGGCCGGCGGCCTGCGGCTCTACCTGTTCCACGACGGTCAGGTCATCGACTATCTGTCCGGCTGCCCGCCGGTCGCCGGCCCGGAACCCGTCGTCGATATCGAGCGCGCCCTGCGCAACTGCCGCATCGACATCCTGAATTTCACCGATTTCACCTGGGACCGCGGCGTACTGCGCGTGTCGGACCAGCCCGGGACGGCGGTCATCGCCTGCCTGCGCCCGGCCCGCATGCCCGAACCGGGCGATGCCGTCCGTCTGGGATCGGGCCGCCTGGCAACGATTGCGCAGGTGATCGACAAGGACCGGATCATCCACCTGCATTTCGCCGAAGGCGTCGATCCGCGCACCGACGCTTGGCCCGCCTGCCTGACCGTGGTGGCGCGCGCTGCCCCGGCAGCCGAAGCGGAAAGCGCATTGGTCTGGAACGACGGCGTCTGGACCGATCAGGGACCGTTCGCCGGCCGCTGCATCCCCCTGCCGGACGAAGCGATCGCCGCCTGCGGCGCCGACCTCGCGATCCTCGACGCGCAGGGCCGCGAGATCGCGGTAGAGCGCATCGGCGCTGGCCTGTCCCACCATGTCGCCTGGCTCGCCTCGCCGATCGGCGCCGACGCGCCAGGTCCGTTCGTGCGCGCCTCCCGCAATGCCGGCCTGACGATCCTGCCCCGCGAAGCGGAAAGCGGCGGCCCGTCCACGCCCGAATGGATCGCCGCCGACGCCGGCGGCCGGATGCTGCGCATGCCCCCCGGCGCGCAGCTGAATGCCGGCGACATATTGATATTCAACAACAGCGATCTGCGCATTGTGCAGGCCGTCGATCAGGACGCGGACGGCGTCTGGATACTGCTGGACCTCGCCGTCCCAGTCCCCTCGTCGATCCGCTTCGCCACGGTCGAGGAGCAACTCGACTTCGCCGCCCGCCAGTTCGCGCGTCCCTCGCTCACCCCCGCGCCGGGCCATGGCCGCCTTGCGCCGCTGCTGGAAAGCTATCGCCGCACCCAGCTTCCGGTCGCCGCCGCGCCGGTCGACGACCGCCCGCGTGTCCTGTTCGCCTCGATCGTGCCGCCCGACCCGGCCGATCAGGGCAACCGCATCGTCACCCGGAATCTCATCAGGCATCTCGTGTCGCTGGGCTTCGACGTCGACCTGCTGCTGCTGGGCCAGGTCGCGCCGGAACGCATCTATCAGGAATTCGGCGACCGCGTCCGCGTGTTCCTGTGGTCCTTCCCGCAATGGACCGCCGAGCCATCCGTCCCGGTGCGCCGCAAGATCGTCGAGGAACTGCGCGCCGCCCCGCCGGAAGTCGCCAGTTCGCCGCAATTCCGCAAGCTGCTGCGCGACGCGATGACCTATCACCCCTTCTTCATCGTGCCCGATGCGCTGATCCGGGTGGCCCGCGCGCTCTATCGTCGGCATTATTATCATTCGATCGTCTGCAACTACACGCACATGGTTCGCGTCGCCTATGAACTGGCGGCGATCCGCAGCCTGCCGCCGGTCGCCATCGTCACCCATGACGCGCTGTCGCGCCTGCCGCTGGAAACCGACGGCAAGCCGCTCGACACGACCTATCGCCTCTGCTCGCCGGAGATGGAGCGCGACGTTCTGGACGTGGTGCCGGGCGCGGTGGTGCTGGCGATATCGGAAAGCGAATGCGCCTATTTCCGCGACATCGGCGTGCGCAATCCGGTCGAGCTGTGCGAATATGACGGGCTGCTGGAATGCGACCGCTATCGCGTCGTCCCGTCCGCCTTTGCCGGCCGCCGCCTGCTGTTCCACGCCAGCGGCAATCCGATGAACAAGGCGGCGATCGACTGGTTCGTGAAGCACTGCTGGCCCGAAGTCCGCCGCGCCGTCCCCGACGCGACTTTGGTGCTGTGCGGCGCGATCAGCTTCCATGTCGGCGGCGTACCGGGGCTGGAAACGCACGGCATCGTGTCGCGCGACCGGATGATGGAACTGCTGGGGACCAGCGCCGTCGCGATCAACCCGACGCTGGCGGGCACCGGCCTCAAGATCAAGACGGTGGAGGCGATCTGCGCCGGTGTGCCCAGCGTCTGCCTGCCCGCCGCGGTCGAGGGGCTGGAGGACATGGCGGACCGCTTCTGCGCGTTGGAGCGCGAGCCGGAGGGCTTCGCCGCCGCCTGCATCCGCCTGCTGACCGATCACCAGCACTGGAGCGCGATGCGCGCGTCCGCGCTGGCGCTGGCGGCCGAGCGCTTCTCGGAAAGCACCATCTACGGCCCGCTCGACCGCCATATGGGCTGGGACCAGGGCATCGGCGAGCGTCATGCGACTCCGCGCGCGCCCTATGGCTTCGACCGAGGCGAGGATGTCGGCGCGATCGTCGCCGGATTGCCCGAAGCGCAGGGCGGCGCGCGCGAGCTGCTGTCCTCGCTGCTGTCCATGGGGGAGGCGGGCATGGCCAGCCGGCTGCTGCGGCGGCAGGCGGACGTGCATCCAGCCGACGCGGAACTGGCGCTGGCGGCCGAGGACTTGCAGGATGCCGAGCACCAGACCCTGTGCGCCATCGCCTCTGATCCCGCTGATCTGCCGGCGCTCGCCCGGCTGATCGACATCGCGGTCAAGCGTCAGGACCCGCTGCTCGCCCGCGAGGCGTGGGAGCATCTGGCGCTGGCGGCGCCGGGCGCGTCGGAAACCATCGCGCTGACCGACCTGCCCGACCTCGCACTCTATCAGGAGCGGGCGGCGACATGGCAGACCCGGCCGCTGCGCGTCGTCACCGGCGGTGCAAACCCCACCGCCGCGCTGGTCCCGCCGGGCGAACGCATGGGGCCGGGCTGGAGCCATATGGAGCATTGGGGATCGTGGAGCGACGGCCCCTATGCGCGGCTGCATCTCGTCTTCGATCCCGTCGCGACGGCGCTGTCCTTCCGGCTGTTCGGCAATACCAATGTCGCCGGGCAGCAGGGCCTGCGCTTCGTCCGGCTGATCGCGGACGGGCAGGGGGTGGCGGCCTATGCGTTGCCGATCCACGAGACGCATTTCGAAATGACCTTCGACCTGCCTGCGCCGGAGGACGGGGAACGGTCCGAGCTGCTGATCGAGATCGTCATCGACAATCCCACGCCCTATCGGCTGGAAGACGGCAAGGTCGCCGACGCGCGCCAGCTCGGCATCGGCCTGCACAGCATCGACATCACGCAAAAGACCGGAAAGAAGGGGAAAACCAAGTCATGACCCATATCGCCATGATCCCGGCCCGCATGGGCAGTCAGCGCCTGCCGAAGAAGAATCTGGCGCCGCTCGCCGGCGTGCCGCTGATCGTTCACGCCATCCGCAAATGCCTGAACACCGGCCTGTTCGACGAAGTCTGGGTCAACAGCGAGCATCCCGATTTCGGCCCGATCGCCGAGGCCGAGGGCGCGAAGTTCCACCAGCGTCCCGAGCAGCTGGGCGACAACAATGCCACATCGGAACAGTTCATCACCGAGTTCCTCAAGGCGCATGACTGCACCGTCCTCTATCAGGTCCATTCCATCGCGCCGCTGCTGACGCAGGCGGACCTGACCGCCTTTGTCGAGGAAATGCGCAAGGATGAATGCGACGCGCTGATGAGCGTGGTCGACGAAAATCTGGAATGCGTGTTCAAGGGCGAGCCGGTGAACTTCACCTTCGCGGAAAAGACCAACAGCCAGGACCTGGTCCCGATCCAGCGCATCGTCTGGGCTGCGACCGCATGGCGGCGCGAAACCTTCCTGGCGGCAGCCGAGGCGGGCCAGTGCGCCACCTATTCGGGCCGGGTCGGCTATTTCCCGGTAGGCCGGATGGCGGGGCATGTCATCAAAACGCAGGAAGACTTGGACGTCGCGACGGCTTTGTATCCCATATTGGGGTAACCATCTGATTGAAAGGGAAGAGAAAAGCCCGCCGGTTGATGACCGGCGGGCTTTTCCATGGTGGGCGTGGCAAGGATTGAACTTGCGACCCCTGCGATGTCAACGCAGAATCAGAGCGAAAACCATGGAATTTTGCGCTTTTTCGACATCTAAACCTCGTCCAATTTTCAATATTTTCACCCAAATCGAGCCAACTTCACGCGAAAAAAAAACACGCAAAAGCTTCTCGACGTAGATGCACTGGGTCCACTGCGTCGTGCACATGATGCCTGCGTCGCAGCTACGCATGTCCGTCGCGCGGCAGACAAGAAAGATAATGCTCACCTTCGGTTGGAGCTGCGCGAGCTTGCGTAGCAGCGCGGCCAATCTGGCTATCGTAGGTGAGGGGCCCCGGGTTTCATTTCCGGTAACAATGTGAAGGCTCCGGCCTTCATCTGTCGAGGTCAACCCTGGCGGATGAAGCAAATTCGACTGGCGTAAGCCAGCGAAGCGAGGTGTGAAGACGGCACTCGTTATAGTCCCTTCGTCACGCATCGATCTTTCTCCTGGCTCCGGCCAGAGAAAAGAACCAATGGGTGTTCAGGTATTCATCGCGAAACCGGCCATTAGAGCATCGAGCGTTTAATCTGGTGCATATCCAGCGGCCTTGATGAAATTCCAGCATTCGTCTGGCGAGAAGAGGTTGCAGATGTGGCCGAGTGCACGCCAGAGTTGGTCGATTGTTCGCGCGCCGATGCGTCGCAGATGGGCTTTGAGCTTGGCAAAGGCCATTTCGATCGGATTGAGGTCTGGCGAGTAGGGCGGCAGGAACAGGAACCATGCGCCGCGTTCCTTGAGCATGGCGGCAGCTTTTGGGCTTTTATGGCTGGAGAGATTGTCGAGGATCACGACATCGCCGCGCTGGAGCGTGGGCGCGAGCTGTGTTTCGACCCATGTCTCGAAGAGGTGGCGGTTCATGGGCTGATCAATGATCCATGGCGCGGTCAGGCCATCGCAGCGTAGACCGGCAATGAAGGTCTGCGTGCCCCAATGCCCAAAGGGCGAATTGGCCTTGAGCCGCTAGCCGCGCGGCACCCGGCCGCGCAGGTGGGTCATCTTCGTCGTCGTGCCGGTTTCATCGACAAAGACCAGGCGGTGTGGCTCCCGCCGCATCCTCGGCAGACTGTCTTCGCGCCAGACCTTGCACGCCAGCATCACATCAGCGCGTTCGGCTTCGCTGGCCAGCAGTGTTTTTTTTGAAGGTGAAGCCGCACGCTCTGAGGAAGCGCGACAGCGAGGCGGGATGCGCCACAACCTGCGCCTCATTGAGCAGTCGGGTCGCAAGTTCGGGCATCGTGATGTCCCCATCCTGTTCGACCCAGCCGACCAGCAAAGCCCGATAGGGCGCCAGCTTGCCGTCACCGGGCGGACGCCCTTGCCGCGCAGGCGCAAGCGATCCTGTCTGCGCCATCCGCTGCGCCAGACGCACGCCCCTGCTCGCACTCACGCCAAAGCGCCGCGCTGCACCTCGACGAGACTGGCCATCGGCTATCTCTTCATACACCCGCTCGCGCAGGTCTCCCGAATAGGCTTTCCCCATGATCCACCTCCAACAACGGTGAATCACAATTTCAACCAAACGGGAATCCCTACGACTCAGATTTCAGGCTCGAGGCTCTAAACGATTCCACGAAGCCGTTGTCAGTCGGCTTGCCGAGCCGCGAGAAGTCCAGCGTGACGCCATTTTCATAGGCCCAGCGATCCAGCGCCTTCGAGATGAACTCGGGACCAATTGTCGACCCGGATGGCGCGAGGGGCGCCACGGAGGGATGCAATCCGATTCATGGTCTCGACCACCTGCTCCCCCTTAATGCCCTGATCGACGTCGATCGCCAGCGCTTCCCGGGCATAGGCATCGACCACGGCCAGCGCACACAGGTGCCAACCCTCGAACAAGGCGTCCGAGACAAAGCCTGTCCTGAGCTTGCCGAAGGGTCCATCGACCACATCTCGTTGAGGGGCGGCGCTCGCTTGCCGCGCCGCGTTGACATGCCTGCGCGGCCGTTTGAGCGCTAAACTCAGGCCATCTTCTCGGTATAGTCGGCAGACCCGCTTGTGTTTCACCATCCATCCTTCACGGCGAAGCAGGATGAAGGTCTTGAAATAGCCATATCGCATCCGAGCCTGCACGATGTCCTGGATGCGCATGATCAAAGGCGTCTGATCGGCTCGAATGGACCGGTATCGCACACTCCGCCGATCAAACGTCAGGTCAGCCCAACTGCGCTGCTCGTTGACCGCATGGGCCGACCGCACATACTGGGCAATCTCGCGCTGCCGAGCAGGACCCAGACTTTTTTTGACAGAACGTCCTGAACGATATGCTTGTCCAGGCTCAGGTCTGCCACCGGCTGCTTGAGCTTCCGGTTCTCGTCCTCAAGCCGCTTCAGCCGGCGCAGCTCCCCTACGCCAAGCCCGCCGTACAGCTTCTTCCAGCGTAGAACGTCTGCTCCGAAATCCCCATTCGGCGCAGCACCTCCGCAACCGGCGTTCCTGTCTCCGCCTGCTTCAGCGCGTAGGCGGAGGAAATCGGGGGGGACGTCAAAATCCTCAACCATCCGCATCGCGCGGTCGCGAAACTCAGGCGAAAACTTGTTTCTTGTAGCGCTCATCGTATCTCCTTCTCACAGATAGGAGCCGCCGGAAAACCCGGGACGCTTTACTGCCCGATGAAAGGAGGCATCTACCGCATCAGTTCAATTGCCAGCAGTGGGCTGACGGTCAGAAGCAGTGGCGAGCGATCATTTGTGATCACTCGTGCCGTACCGGCACAGGTGCAAAAGGCGTCGCAACTGACGTCAAGCCCTGCTTCCTCCACCTGAGACCGATCGGCTGCACTCAGCGATAGCATTTCAGTTCAGGGGCACATGTGGCGCAGGAACGCCGAGATCGACCAGTGTCTGCCACACTATTGCCGCATCATAATCCAATTGGCATTTGGACGTGTGACTGGACGCCGGAGGCAGGCGCTGGTCAGGCTTAAGCAGCGCTCAGCATCGACGGCCGCCTAGAGGAAATGAAGAATGGCGAGGGTGTAGCGCTGGCGAAACAGATGATCGTCAAGATGCGGGCAATGGCGGCGCAGCAGCAGGTTGAGCTGTCGCGTCATGGTTGCCTTTCCTCTGCAAGGACCTCGTTCTCCGGATTGGCCAGAATGAGATGAAGGATGAATTTCGCGAAGGTCCGGCGGCGTGATCCGTGAAGCGCCTCCAGCAGCGGGCGCAGGATGGCATCCAATATTTCCGGCAGGTCTTGCGGCGCTTGATCGCGACGGGCGAACCACGCGACCCGCGCGTCATCCGCCTCCGCCTGACGTAGGCTATATACTGTTTCGATCAGTTGCTGCTTGGATCCGAAGTGATGGTATATCGCCGAATTATTGGCCTGATCTGCGCGACGCAGGATTTCGCGAGCTGATGTTCCCTCCGTCCCGCGCTCGGCCACGAGATATTCGGCCGCAAGAATGAGCTTTTGCGCTGACGCAGGATAATCATCGAAGGATTTCATGATGTCTCAATAGACACGCCGCCCACTGGGGCCAATGCCGGACAGCGGCTAAGATCCCTTCCATCGAACTGGACTGACTGATCCGGTCGCGCAGCCAGCCAGACTCCGCCTTCTACACGCTGATCGCGAAGAACGTCGATTTCTTGCAAAGGTGGGCAAGGCGCTCGATTCCGCACGTCATCGTCGCGCTCGTCCATATCAACAGCTGAAAATTCGGCAGCCTGCCGCACGACGGGGGAAGACCAGTGCGCAGGATGATGCACTGGATTGTCGCGGAATCAGCGAAAGATTGGAAGACATCCATGGAACAGACGAACATGCAACCGCTCACGCTCGATACCTACCGCCTGCTTGGACGATCGGGCCTGCGCGTTTCGCCGCTAGCGCTGGGGACCATGACCTTCGGCGAAATATGGGGTGCGGATGAAGGCGAATCCCGCCGGATATTCGATACCTATGTCGATCAGGGCGGCAATTTCATCGATACGGCGGGCTATTATGCCGATGGCGTGTCGGAAACGCTGACCGGCAAGTTCGCGGAAGCCAAGCGCGAGCGTCTGGTTCTGTCGACCAAATATTCGCTGACCCGGTCGGTTGGCGATCCCAATGCGGGCGGCAACAGCCGCCGGAACATGGTGCAGACGGTCGAAGCCAGCCTCAAGCGCCTGCGGACCGACCGGATCGACCTGTTCTTCCTCCACGCCTGGGACGATATGACCCCGGTCGACGAGGTGCTACGCGCCTTTGACGACTTGGTGACGCAGGGCAAGATCCTGTATGTGGGCCTCTCGGACATTCCCGCGTGGCAGGTGGCGCGGTTGCAAACCATGGCCGAACTGCGTGGCTGGACCCAGCTGACGGCGTTGCAGGTGGAATATAATCTGGTGGAACGCACGGCGGAGCGCGACCTTATCCCGGCCGCAAAGGCGCTGGGCATCGGCGTCATGCCCTGGTCGCCACTGGCGAGCGGCATGTTGTCAGGGAAATATACGACCGGCGGCAGCGCGCATGAGGGCGAGGCGGGCGGACGAGGCGTCCTGCTTGAAGCGGCAGGCCGCGTCGATGCGCGCGTGATCGCCATCGCCGATCTGGTGAAGGCGATCGCCGAAGAGATGAACGTCACCTCGGCGCAGGTCGCCATTGCCTGGACCTTGGCCAACCCGGCGGTCGTATCCCCGTTGGTGGGGGCGCGGACCATGCGGCAATATATGGACAATATCGCTGCGCTGGGCGTGACCTTGAATGCGGGCCAACTGGAGCGGCTGGATGCGGCGAGCCGGGCGCCGCTCGGCTTTCCGCATGATTTCCTTGCCTCGCCCTTCATTCGTCATGGACTGGCGGGCGGCACGACCATCCAGCTGCGCGACTGATCAGGTGGCGCGGATAAGCCTTGCGGGACGCGTCGGCGTCGGCGCCATCCCGCCGGGTAACCACACTCCTCATGCTTCAAGATAGAGCTTGCCGATGTGATGCGCGCGCGGGGTCGCGGCATCCTATTGCACGGCGTCTGGGCGATCCGCCAGCTTCAGATATGGCATCCGCTCCACGACCTTGCGAAGCAGCAAGGGGATCATCTTGTCACCGACTTCGACATCGTTCGTTGCAAAGCGCATGCCAGCGAGACCGGAGCGGCGAGGCGCATGCTTTCTTCCAGCAAGTTGGCCGCAAGCCCGGAGCCGCAGCGGACGCGTTCGGCGACGTCCGGATTCCTGGCGATGTTCATGAGCGGCGCGGCTGGGGGCCACCATTCGCCATGATCCCGTCGATCAGCGAATCGATGAGGATTACGGCATTGTCATTGAGCATCTGCGTGCGTTTCGGCGTGAAGGCGGGGTTCACGACCTTGCGCCGACGGGTATGGTCTGGCGGGTCGGAATAATTGATCATCGGCAGGCCCATCGATTTCAGGCTGGAAAAGTCCTTGAAATTGCGCAGCAACGCCTGACATTGCGCGAAATCGCGACATAGGCGGAAGGCACGCCTTCCATCATGATGGACCCAGGTGAAAAGCCGTCCGTCCACCCGACAAAACCGACGAGTTTCAGCGCGTTCTCGCTGCAATGCGTCTGCGCCACCATGTCCTGGCTGCATCATGGCAACATGGGAAGCCGGATAAGTATGGCACGGGGGGAGCGGGCAGGGTGGTGAAGATCGGCACAAGCGAGCGCCCGAGCTGGCCTCTGGCTGTCATCGTCGGGGCCGGTGGCATGGGCATAGCGGTTGCGCGCCGCCTGGGGCAGAGCCATCGCGCCCTGCTTGCCGACCGCAATCTCGATCCCGCCGCCGATATGGCCGCTGCGCTGCGCGGCGACGGCCATGATGCGCAGCCCTTCCCATGTGAGGTCACCGATGCGCAGCAGGTCGCCGCGCTCGCCGTCGCCGCGCGAGGCACAGGGCGGGTCCGAACCCTTGTCAATGTCGTAGCCCTGTCGCCCAACATGGGCGATTTCCGCAGCGTGATCGGCGTGAATATCGTCGGTGCGACCCGTATCGCGGAGGCGTTCCTGCCGATCATGAACGATGGCGGTTGCGCGATCTTCGTCTCGTCGATGGCGGGGCATATGAAGCCGCTCGATCCGGAGGCTCAGGCCCTGCTCGACCTTCCACTTGAGGAGGGCATGGTCGGTGGGCTTGTGCAGTTGATCGGCGCCGAAGCCAGCTCATCCGATGCCTATCTTCTTTCCAAGGCATCGCTGATCCGCATGTGCAAGCGACGGGCGAAGGCGTGGGGGCAGCGCGGCGTGCGGATAGCCTCGCTGTCGCCCGGTCTGATCGCTCCCCCCATGGGTGCGCTGGAATTCGAAAAGCAGCCGATGAAATATGGCTTGTTCGCCGCGACTCCGATCCAGCGGGAGGGGACGATGCTGGAGATTGCCAATGTCATGGAATTTCTGGCATCCGACAGGGCATCCTTCATTTCAGGGACGGACATCCTTGTCGATGGCGGGCTGACGGGTAGTTTGCAGCATGGCGAGACTGAAGGCAGCACGGGAGTGGGTGGTTGAGTCGGCGGCGATTTCTGGCCATTGCGCTGGCAATGCCGTCCATCCTTTCGGGTTTTCCGGTCTTCGCGCGACAGCAAGGGCGCATGCGCTCTGTCCGATCGAGGGGCAGGCGTCGGAAGGTCGCGATCTACCAGATATTAGGCGACAAGCTGGAACTGTTTGCGCAATGCATAGTCGATGTTGCCAGAGCCAATGCGGTGCAGACCCGGACCCTGCTGCGGCGGGACCGGCCCGTCCGCGACGTGCTGGTTGATTTTGCCTAGCAGCATATCCGGCGGATGTTGCAGCCGGTCTTCGGCACGCGGCCATTCTATCAATTTGTCAGGGTGTTGTTGAGCGCGTCGATTACGCACCCTGACATCAGCGGCCGTTGTCTCGACATATTGCGATATGACGAAGGCGCGCCGCTGGAAGATTATTTTCAGGACATGATGGATCGCGGGACATTGGGAGGAGCAGGTGCGTCCTTCCTGACGCGCCATTTCATGAAGGCCACCTTCTTCACCAACAATGTGATTTTGGAACCCGCCAGCACCGATTGTTACCGCAATCCGCGCGCGTCCGCAAAGGGCGTGGTGGACCTGTTCCCGAACGGCTGCGCGCGTTCCTGACTGGCTCGACTCCGCTTCCGCTGAGTTTCAGCTAAGCGCCAATGGGATAGAAGACCGATTTCTGATTTTGATATTCGTGCAGCCAGTCCGGACCATATTCCCGACCCACACCTGACCGCTTGTAGCCACCGATTGGCGCGTAGCTCATGCGGCCGGTGCCGCCGTTCAGCATGACGCTGCCCGCACGGATCCACATCGCCATTTCATAGCCCTTCGCCGCGTCGGCGGTTTCGATGCCGCCATTGAGGCCGAAGCGGGAGTCGTTGGCGATCGAAATGGCTTCATCGTCGGTGTCGAAGCCGATGATCGACCCGACCGGGCCGAACACCTCCTCCTGCGCGATGGTCATCTTGTTGTCGACATCGTCGAACAGGGTGATTTCGGTGAAGAAGCCCCGGTCCAGCCCCGTCGGGCGGCCGCCGCCATGGACCAGCCGCGCGCCTTCGTCGCGGCCGGTGGCGATCAGATGCTCGACCTTGCCGCGCTGGGATTCGCGGATCAGCGGCCCCATGGCGACGGAGGGATCGGCCGGATCGCCGATCCTGAACTGGCTGGCGACGGCGCAGGCGGTTTCGACGAACGCCTTCCGAATGCTGTTGTGCACCACGAGGCGGGTGAGCAGTGCGCAGCCCTGTCCGGCGTTCACGGACAGCACGGCGACCGCCATGGCGGCGGCGCGGGCGACATCGGCGTCATGCCGGACGATCAGCGCGGACTTGCCGCCCAGTTCCAGATGCACGCGCTTCAATGTGGGGGCGGCCTGCGTCATGATCGCAGCGCCGACGCCTTCGGACCCGGTGAAGGTGACAAGGTCGACGCGAGGATCGCTGGTCAGCAGGGTGCCGACCTCCGGCCCGCCGGTCACAATGTTGAGCACGCCGCGCGGCAGGCCGATCTCGTCCGCGATCTCGCCGAAGAGCAGGGCGGAAAAGGGCGTGAAGGGAGAGGGCTTGAGGATCAGCGTGTTGCCTGCCAGCAGCGCGGGCACAATCTTCGCCAGGTTGATGAGGAAAGGGAAATTATAGCCGGTGATGCCGGCGACGACGCCGACCGGCTCCCGCACCACGGTGGTTCCGCCGATCTTTTGCGGGCCGCCCGGATTGAACGGATCGGGCGTGATGTCGATCGGCAGGCGCACGCTGTCGTCGCGGCCGGCATGATCGAGCGCGGCGAGCAGATGGTCGAGCGGACTGGCGACCTGCATGCCGTGGGTGATGCCCTGCGAACAGCCGACTTCGGCGATGATGAGGTCCGCAATCTGTTGCCGCCGGGCGTCGAGCGCGCCGTGCATGCGGCGCAGATAGGCGGCGCGTTCGGCCATCGCCATGCGCGGCCAGACGCCGGTGTCGAAGGCGTCGCGCGCGGCGGCGATGGCGGCCAGCGTCGCCGCGGCATGGCCCACCGGCGCGCGGCCGATGACCGCTTCGGTGGCGGGATTGATGATGTCGTCGCGATCGCCGCCGCCATCGGCCCACGCGCCGTCGATATAGAGCTTGTCGATGGTGGTGAAGGGGACGCTCATGGACGGGGTTCCTGATCGGGCCGCAGGATCATCTCTGCGGCGTTGAGGGCGATCGCCATGGCGGGCGCATTGGTGTTGCCCGAGACGATGGTCGGCATGATGGAGGTGTCGACGACGCGCAGGCCGGTGACGCCGCGCACGCGCAACTGCGGGTCGAGCACGGCGCCTGCGTCCGCCCCCATGCGGCAGGTGCCGCAAATGTGGAAGGATGTGCCGCCCAGGCCAATGGCATTGGCCAGAATATCCTCGTCGGTCTCAAGACCCACGGTCCTGCCGGTTTCCTCGACGATCCAGTCCCGAAGCGCGGGCTGTCGCGCGTAGGCGCGCAGCCAGCGGAACAGGGCGACGAAATGCTGCCGGTCGGTGTCGCTGGACAGATGATTGGCGTTGATGACCGGCGGGGCGTCGGGATCGGCCGAGGCGATCCGCACCTCGCCCTGGCTGTCGGGGCGCATATAATATGCGATCACCGTGGCGCCGGGGAAGGGGTCCACCGCGACCGTGCCCTGCGCATCGGTGTGGAAGGAATAGAGGCCCACGCCCACCTGCGCATCGGGGCGATCGAGCTGCGGCTGCGTCTTGACGAAGCCGCCGACCTCATGGGCGGCGTGGGTCAGCGGGCCTTTCGAGCGGAACAGGTAGCGCAGGACCGAGGCGAGGAGGCCAAGGCCGGAGAATCGACTGTTCAGGCTGTTGCCGCGCACCTTGAAGGAGAAGCCCAGATAGCGATGTTCGCGCAGGTTCGCGCCCACGCCCGGCGCGTCGACGACGACCGGGATGCCCAGCGCTTCGAGCAGCGGGCGGGGGCCGATGCCGGAGAGTTGGAGCAGCTTGGGGCTCTGGATCGAGCCGGCCGACAGGATGATGTCCCGCCGGGCCGTGACCTGCCGCTCGCCATCGGCGTCGCGCAGCAGGACGGCGCGGGCGCGCTGTCCTTCGAACAGGATGCGCAGGGCGTCGGTCCGGGGCGCGACATGCAGGTTGGCGCGGCCGCGCACGGGCTTCAGGAAGGCGCGCGCGGCGGAAAAACGCTTGCCGCGATAGGTGGAGGTCGGCTGATAGCCCATGCCGCCGTCGGTCACGGCGGGCATGTCGTTCATGTCGTCGACCCGCTGCGTCCCGGCCTGTTCGGCAGCGGCCAGGAAGGCTTCGCAGAGTGGATCGCCGGACGGGTGGACGCTGACCTTGAGCGGGCCGCCGGCGCCGCGCCACGCCTTTGCACCCAAGGCATGATCCTCCAGCGCGACGAAATGGCGGCCCATCGCCTGCCAGCCCCAGCCGGTGCAGCCGGCCGCTTCCCAGCCGTCATAATCGGCGGGCGCGCCGCGCACATAGACCATGCCGTTGACCGAGCTGGACCCGCCGATCGCGCGCCCCTTCAGCCATGTTTCCGCCGGCGCGTTGCCGGCGGGCGACACCTGATAGTCCCAGACATGGGGATTGCCGGGCGCGAGCAGCTTGCCGATGCCGCGCGGCATGGCGATCAGTGGGCTGCTGTCGTCCGGGCCGGATTCGACGAGCAGGACGGTGAAGGCGGGATCGGCCGACAGGCGATTGGCCAGCACGCAGCCGGACGAACCCGCGCCGATGATGATATAGTCATAGCTGCTGGCCGGCATCGGGGCTCTTTCCTGATCCTGAGCGGTATCAACCGGATGGGCGCGGGGGTGACCTGCCCGAAGGCAGGCGGGGGCCTCAGCCAAAGGCCAGGGGCAGGCCGGGGACGTCCCAGTCGCGGCGCATGACCCGGCCCGAACTGCCCAGCGTGATATAGGCGGTGCGATTGTCCGTCCCGCCAAAGCAGATATTGGTGGTCAGGAAATCGCCTGTTTCCATCATTTCGGGCGTGCCGCCTTCAGGCGGGAAGATGAGGATCGCGCCGCCGCCGGGCGAGGCGCAGCAGATGCGGCCCGCGCTGTCCACCGCCAGGCTGTCGAGATATTGGCCGGGACCTGCCCGGCCGACGATGCGATGGCCGTCGGGCATGGGCGATGCGCCCGTGTCGATGACGCCCGGCGCGGACAATCGGTAGGCGATGAGGTGCGCTTCGTAGGTCAGCGCGACATAGAGGGTGCGGCCGTCGGGAGACAGACCGACGCCATTGGCCCCGTCCAGCGGCCCCGCCGCCATCCTGATCTCAGACCCGTCCGCCCTGGCATAATAGAGCGCGCCCCGCATTCGCGCCGCGCCGCGATCCCGGCCGAAGTCGGTGAACCAGAAGCCGCCGTCCGCATCGAATATGATATCATTGGGCCCCCAGAAGGGCGTTGCGCCGCAGGACCCGTACAGGGTTTCGAAGGCGCCGGTGGCGGGATCGACCACCTGGATCATGCCGGGCAGCGTGTCGATCGGCGCTTCGAGCGGGAGCAGCCCGCCATCGGGCAGGCGCATCTGGCCGAAGCCGCCATTGTTGCAGACATAGATGCGTCCGTCCGGCCCGATCGCCGCGCCATTGGGGCCGCCGCCCAGATCGGCGATCGTGCTGCGTCCGCCGTCGGGGGCGATGCGGGACAGGCGGCCACCCAGAACCTCCACCAACAGGAGCCCGCCGTCAGGCTGCGCGATCGGACCTTCGGGCAGCAGCAATCCGGTCGCGAAACAGTCCATGTCGTCCTCTCCCCCTCTGTCCGGGTCGGCATCCGTCGCCGGCATCGCCAGCACGCGGTCCGCTGATTTTTCCAGATAGGCGGATAATCGCGCGTCGGCCCCGCCTTTCGACAGGTAAATGACCGGGGAATCGCCGTCATACCCGCGACACGCCCGATCGGGGCCAAAAGGATCGAGAGGATGACGACATGATGCGCAAAGGCATCGGCTGAGACATCGTGTCAGGCGGCAATTCGCCTATCCCGATGCCGCATCGGTGAAGCGTCGCCGCCGCCGCATCGCACCATTCAGGACAAGCAGGAACCAGGGCGGGCCGATCGATCCGATCGCCCAGCGCCGTACGCCGACGACAGATCGGCTTTAGCAGCGGATGGGCACCGTCCGCGACCAGGGAGAAAGAAGGATGAAATGTTTGCGCGGCACCATAATGCCATTGGGCCTTTTGTTGACGACGTCCCAGATTGCCTTCGCCGGAGCGGCAATGGCGCAGGACGCGACCGACAATGACATCGTGGTGACGGCGCGCCGTACCGCGGAGAATATTCAGGAAACCCCCGTTTCGGTCGTCGCCTTCGGCGCGGACTCCCTGAGGCAGGCGAATATCCGCGACACGCAGGACCTGCTGATCAAGACGCCGGGCGTGTTCCTGGCCGGGTCCGGCGGCCGCGAAAACACCAATTTCTCCATTCGCGGTCAGTCGAAGGCGCTGGCCGGCAACAGCGCGCCGGGTGTGATCAGCTATTTCGCGGAGGTGCCTTCGCCCACGGTCGGCTCCAGCATCCCGACCTATGACCTGTCCTCGGTCCAGGTGCTCAAGGGGCCGCAGGGCACGCTGTTCGGCCGCAACACCACCGGCGGCGCCATCCTCTATTATCCGGCGGCGCCGGATTATCATCTGGGCGGCTATGCCAAGGCATCCTATGGCAATTACGACGCCCGGCTGCTGGAAGCGGCGGTCAACGTGCCGCTGACGTCGGACACGCTGGCCATCCGCGTGGCGGGGCAGCTTCAGAAGCGGGACGGGTGGACCAAGAATATCGGCGTCGGCGGCAATCCCGACGACCTGGACACGCAGTCCATCCGTGGCTCCATCCTGTTCGAGCCGGGGACGTCGTTCCACAACAGCCTGATCGTCGACTATTATCATAATGACGCGGTCGGCGGCGCATCCGTCCTGACCAACGTGCTGCCCGGCCCCAACGGGTTGACGGCGACGGGCACCGAAAAGGCGGCGCAGGCCCAGTTGGCGGCGCAGCGCGCGCGCGGTCCGCGCGTGATCAATTCGGACGTCGACGGTTTCGAAAAGGTCAAGCGGTTCGGCATCACCAACCGCACCGAGATCAACCTGTCCGACGATTTCACCCTGCTCAACATCTTCGGCTATCGCCGCACCAAGGTGGATTATTATTCCAGCGTCGACGGTTTGCCGACGCTGATCGCCGATGGCAGCGGCGCCATTCCGGCCGGGCTGCCGGTGACGATCGTCGGCGGTCGGCAGACGTCCGACGTGCGGCAGATCAGCGACGAAGTGCAGTTGAAGGGATCGGCGCTGGGCAACCGGCTCGACTGGCTGGTCGGCGCCTTCTATCTGGACAGCAAGCCGATGGGCCCATCGGGCACCTATATTCCGGTCTTCATCCTGCCCGGCATCACCGACGCGCGGTTCAACTACAGCTTCTACACCGAAAAGAGCCGCGCCCTGTTCGGCAACGTCAATTATGAGATTGCCGACGGGTTGCGCGTCAACCTGGGCGTGCGACATACCTGGGACAAGATCGAGGCCTGCGTCGGCGGCGGCCTAACCAACCAGCCGGTCGTTTCGCCGGAGGAATGCGACGATGGCGCAGCCAGCATCCGCAATTCGAGCGTCAACAAGACGTCATCCAAGGCGCTGACTTGGCAGTTCGGCGTCGATTGGAAGGCGTCCGACGCGATCTTCCTCTATGCGGTCACGCGGCGCGGCTATCGCGCGGGCGGCATCAACAGCCCGACGCTGGCCGGGCGCCTGGCGCCGTTCCAGTCCTTCGCGCCGGAAAAGGTGACGGACGTGGAAGTCGGCATCCGTTCCGACTTCACGGTGGGCGACGTCAAATTGCAATTCAACGCGTCGCCGTTCGTGGGCTGGTACAATAATGTGCAGGTGCCGATTTCGGGCCTGAACACGCAAGCCAGTTGCAGCACGACGGCGCCGGGCGGCACGAACCCGCCCAAGTCGCCCGACGGCGATTGCGACGCCAGCAACGACCCGAGCGGCGGTACGCTGCTGGTTAATGCCGGCAAGACCCGCGTCGCGGGCATCGACCTGTCCACCCGGATCCGGCCGACATCGACGCTGTCGCTCGACGTCGGCGCGACCCTGCTCGACCTCAAGTCGCGATCGCTGAGCGTGCCGGCCGACCTGCAATCCTATCTCGCCACGCTGAGCGTGCCGTTCAACCTGGTGGCGAAGACGACGCTGACCGCCGGCCTGCGCTGGACGCTGCCGGTGCCGCCCAGCCTGGCCGAGACCGTGTTCAACCTGGACTATTATCATTCCAGCTCGGTGCGATCGTCCGACCAGGTGCTGCCGGCCTATGACCTGGTGAACGCCCGGCTGGACCTGAACGCGGTCGGCGGCAGCAAGGCGGATGTCAGCTTCTTCGTCCGCAACCTGTTCGACAAGGATTATCTGGCGTCGAGCAATGTCGGATCGGCGGCGCTGGGCGTGTTCAGCGGCTTTTACGGGCCGCCGCGCACCTATGGCATCGAGGTCCGCTATCGCTTCGGCGAATGAATGACGGGGGCGGGCGGTGCGCCGCCCGCCCCGCCGGGAAAAGACCGGAGGAGAGGATC